>NZ_KB899995.1 GCF_000378505.1 Modicisalibacter luteus DSM 23508
CCTACATCCATGCCGAGGCCTACCCTGCCGGGGAGCTCAAGCACGGGCCGCTGGCGCTGGTCGACAGCGAGATGCCGGTGATTTCGGTGGCGCCCAACGACGAGTTGCTCGAAAAGCTCAAGTCCAACCTGCAGGAAGTGCGTGCCCGCGGGGGCGAGCTGTTCGTGTTCGCTGACGAGCACGTGACGCTGGCCCAGGCCGAGGGCATCCGCGTGCTGCGCCTGCCGCATGTCGACGAGGCGCTGGCCCCGATTCTCTACACCTTGCCCCTGCAGCTGCTGTCCTATCACGTCGCCGTGCTCAAGGGCACCGACGTCGACCAGCCCCGCAACCTGGCCAAATCGGTCACCGTCGAATAAGTGGCGTAACGCCATGCTCGTTCAACCTCGGCTGTGGTGGTTGTTACATCATCAGCCGAGGTTGAACGACGGGAGGTCATCCTAAGCCAAGCGCTGAAAGGGGCTCGCCTAGGTGCGTAATTCGACTATCGCTCACCATGCCTTCTTTTACTGATCGCCTGTGAGATGAACCGAGACCCACTGGCGTACCTCGGCGTAGGGGTAGGCTTCCAGCCGGGAGAAACCTTTGCTCTGGCGCGCCTTCAAGCGCGTGAATAGCGGGGCGGTGATTCCGCAGAGATAACGCGTCAACAGATCGACGCCGGGTACCTGGCCCTCGAACGCCGCCTGATAGCGTTCGATGATTTGATCACATAGCTCGACAAACGACTGTGACTCGAGAGGCGGCAGCGGTGCGGGCGATGGTAACCGGGCGACATGACCGTGGCACACCGAGCAATGGCCGCAGCGCTCGGGAGCCTGCATATCGCCGAAATAGCGCGCCAGGCGATGACTCAGGCAGGTATCACTTTCGAACAGCGCCAGCATGGCATTGAGTCGGGCGATCTCGCTCTCTTCCTTCGATTTGAAGTAGCCATGAAGATCATCGCTCAGTGCATCGATATCAAGCGGCGTCGGCGTGACCGCGTAGACCTCGGTCATTCGCTTGCTTTCGAGCACGACCCAGCCCTTATCGTTGAAGTATTCCAATGCGCTGACTACGCGGCTGCGCTCGGCGTTGACGCCAGACTCGAGGCCACGTCGATAGAGAGCGTCAAAATCAAGACTGCACCAGGTCCTGGCACGGTTCGAAGTCTCGACGATCAGTTGGACGAAGCGTTGTCGCTCGCCCTCGAACATTGCTATCAAAGCCTCTGGGTCGCGCAGGTACTTGAAGCGGTACTCGGCGAAGTAGCTGAAGCGCGGGGCAATCACGCCGCGCAGTTCGAGCTGAACCAGCAGCGTCTTGAGTGGCAGCGGACGAATGTTGCTGTGCTGGGACAGCGCGGTGAGCATCAGTTCCCAGCGACACTCGCCTGAGCCGTCCTGCACCGCGGCGATTTCCTCAAGTACGCGACGAATACCGTCGCGCTCCGGGGTGTCGCCGTAGACGAAATTCTCCAGCACATTGAGCGCATCGCGATTGGCCAGCACCAAGCAGTCGGAGGGCCGACCGTCACGCCCGGCGCGGCCAATCTCCTGGCTGTAGTTCTCGACCGACTTGGGCAGATCGAAATGCACCACGTTGCGAATGTCGGCCTTGTCGATGCCCATACCGAAAGCGATGGTAGCAACGATGCAGGCCACCTCGCCGGCCATGAATTGGTGCTGGATCGTATCGCGCGTCTCCGCGGGCAAGCCGGCGTGATAGGCACAAGCGTTAAGGCCATGGTGGGTGAGCATGGTAGCGAGCTGCTCGGCGCTCTGCTGCTGGGTGACGTAGACGATGCTTGGCTGTTCCTGTCCTTCCTGCAGACGCGGACTGAGCCACTCTACCAGGCGATGTTGCTTGTCGTCGCTCGCCACCGGTTCGATCAGCAGATTGAGGTTGGCGCGATAGAAGCCGGTCATGATTACGTCGTCGGCAGCGATGGCGAAGCGGGTCTGCATGTCGGCGATGACCTGCGGCGTGGCGGTGGCAGTCAGCAGCAGTGCCTGAGGTATTGCGAACTGCCGTTGATAATCCGGCAACTTGAGGTAGTCGGGGCGGAAATTGTGGCCCCACTCCGAGATGCAGTGCGCCTCGTCGATCACCATCAGCGAGATCGGCACCTGGGCGATGAACTCGCGAAAGCGCTCGTTCTTGAGCCGCTCGACCGAGATCATTAGTACCTTGATCTCACCGCGCCTCACGCCTGCCATCACCGCGCTGGCTTCCTCGCGACTCTGTGCCGAGTCGATACTGGCGGCGGCCACGCCACGGCTGTTGAGGAAAGACAGCTGATCCTGCATCAGCGCCAGCAGCGGCGAGACAACCAGCGTGAGGTGGGGCAGCAACAGCGCCGGTAACTGATAACATAGTGACTTGCCCGACCCGGTGGGGAAGATCGCCGCTGCCGAACGGCCCGCGACTACTGCCGAAATGACCGCTTCCTGGCCGGGGCGCAGCCGGTCGTAGCCGAATATGCGCTGGAGCGTGGAAGAAATGGCGCTTTGATAGTCGGTTGCCATGGGTTGCCTTGCGTTGTCGAGCGATAAGGTAGAGGTGTCGATGCTGACGCTACTGTGAAGTCTGTCTAGCCCAATCCGCACTTGTCAGGGACGGACAGGTTATATAAACACGTCTGGATCAATACCGGGGTGCGGGAGCAGAGCATGGCCAAACTCTTTCTTGGATTGCCGATGTGGGCCAATGCCGAATGGCGTGGCGGGTTATACGCCCGCCACGCCCCGGCGGAGGCGTTTCTCGAGGACTATGCTCAAGTCTTCTCCAGCGTCGAAGGCAATACTACGTTCTACAGTGGTGCCCCGCGCCCGGAGACGGTCGAGGCCTGGGCACGTCAGGCACCCGTCGACTTTCGCTTCTGTTTCAAGCTGCCGGCCAGTCTGACTCATGAGCATCGCCTGGTCGGTATCGAAAACGATCTCGAGGCGTTCATGGATCGCCTGTCCCCATTACATGACCGACTTGGCCCGATGATGATCCAGTTACCTCGGGATTTCGGCCCTGATGAGTTGCCGCAATTGGAAAATCTATTGGCGCGTTGGCCACAATCCATTCCTTGTGCCGTCGAGGTCCGTGCCAGTGAATTTTTCCACAAGGGGACGGCCGAACAGCAACTCAACCGCCTGTTGATAAGTCATAATGTGGACCGTGTCATGCTGGATGTCAGGCCGTTGTTTTCAACGTCAGCGGAAAACGATCCACGCCTCTACCGTGCCCAGCAGGAAAAGCCAAGACGTCCATTACACGTACTTTCCACGGCATCGAACCCGATCGTTCGCTTCATTGGCCACTTCGATTGGCCGATCAACGAGCAGTATTTCGAACCGTGGATTGACCGTCTCATCCTGTGGATAAAACAGGGGAAAACCCCTTTTCTTTTTGTGCATACTCCGGACAACCGGCAGGCCCCGCAATTGGCCCGCCATCTCTACTTGCGTCTGATAGCGGCTACTGGCCTACCCGACCTGAACGAATTTCCCGGCGCACGCCAGAACACCCTCTTCTAGCCTATCGATGCTAACGACATCGAGGCTGGTCATTAACGCAACATTCCGATAGTTTTGTCGGCCTCTTGCGTTTACTTGGCGATTCTTGCTGGGATGGTGGTGTACTTCCTCCTTTTTCGGTAGCCGGTAGACGCGATGCACCGTGTCAGGCCGTGTCCATACCCGGACCCGCATGAAGCGGTGCGACGCGGCGGTGATCCTGCCTGCGGCAGGCAGTCCGACGGGCAAGTCGGGGCAAACGGGTCGACTCCATGCAAGGAGCGCCGCTCAATTTTGCCTTTCGCCCATGATTTACCGATGACCTCGGGCTGCAGGATCCTGTCATGCCTTGTCTGTCTCGCGCGATCCGTGAAACAGAAGACGTGACCCAACAAAGACAAGCCGTCATTGCATCCGATCGATCGATGACGTCACGTACTCTCAGGGTGAACTATGTCTAAACAGCTCCACGCGCACTGGTCCTCTCGACTGGCCTTCATTCTTGCAGTAACAGGGTCTGCGGTCGGTCTGGGCAATATCTGGAAATTTCCGTACATGGTGGGGGAGAGTGGCGGCGCCGCCTTCGTACTCATCTATCTGATTTGTATCGCCTTCATCGGCTTGCCGATCCTGGTTGCCGAGTGGTTGATCGGCCGTCGAGGCCAGAAGAACCCGATCAACGCCATGGCCGAGCAGGCACGACTCAACGGTCGCAGTGGTCTTTGGACCGTGGTCGGTATCAGCGGGGTGCTGGGGGCCTTCCTGATCCTGTCGTTCTATAGCGTGATCGGTGGCTGGTCGCTGTCCTACACGCTTGGCTCGGTCACCGGTAACTTCAGCGGCCAGAATGCCGATGGCATCGGCGCGCTGTTCGAAGGCATGCTGGGCAATCCGGGCATAATGCTGGCCTGGCATTCGGCATTCATGCTGCTGGTCATCGGTATTGTCGCCCGCGGTGTCACCAAAGGTCTGGAAGGTGCGGTGCGCACCATGATGCCGGCACTGGCGGTGTTGTTGCTGATCCTGGTCGGATATGGCATGACCACAGGGCACTTCGGCGAGGCGTTGGCCTATCTGTTCAATCCGGACTGGAGCAAGCTGACTGGCGGTACCGTGCTGGCCGCGCTGGGCCACGCCTTCTTCACCCTGTCGCTGGGGATGGGCATCATGATGGCCTACGGTTCCTACCTCGGCGAGGACGTCAGCCTGCTCAAGACTGCGCGTACCGTAGTGATCATGGATACCGTCATCGCACTGGGCGCCGGGTTGGCAATCTTTCCCATCGTGTTCGCCAATGGTCTCGATCTGGCGTCCGGCCCGGGTCTGATCTTCGTGACGCTGCCGCTGGCGTTCGGCAACATGGCCGGCGGCACGATTCTGGGGCTGATGTTCTTCCTGTTGCTGACCTTCGCTGCACTGACCTCGGCCATTTCGCTGCTGGAACCGGTGGTCGAGTTCGTCGAGGAGCGGTCACCGCTGGGCCGTGTCGGATCTGCGTTGGTAGCGGGTGTGGCTGCCTGGGCGCTGGGTATCGCCGCGCTGCTTTCATTCAACGTCTGGAGCGACCCGCTGGTCTTCGGCCTCAACACATTCGACCTGCTCGATACGGTGACTAGCAAGTTCATGCTGCCACTGACCGGCCTCGGGGCGATTGTCTTCACCGCCTGGTGTCTGGATCGTGACAGCGTGCACCGCGAGTTGGGACTCTCGGGTACCGGAGCCACGCTGTGGTCCATCACCGCCCGGTTCATCGCCCCGATCGGCGTAATCGTGGTGTTCGTCGGCAGCCTTTGACCGATGCTATAACGCCCTGGGAAACACCAGGGCGTTGTTATCCCGGGGCATCGTCGTTCAGGTCGGCGATGTCCTGTTCCAGGCGCTTGAATTCATTGTGCAGTTCTATGCCACGACGGGCTCTCAAGTGACGCACGGCAGCATGCTTTTTACGCGCTTCGTGTTCAGCGACTTGCATGGACATGAAGATGTCGAGGAGTTCGTGTTTCACGGAGGCCAGCGGTTCGGCGTTACGCATGATCAACTCTCCTGTTCTACGAAGAGGTGTCGTTGACGACACGTCATTACTTACTATAACTCAGTTGACAAAAGCATTACGTTGACGCCAAGCCGCGCAAAATTTCCCTCTATTTGCCCATTTTAGGCATACTGCAGTTGCGCCATGCCATTCCAAAGCCTCGGGAGCGAATTGTGAGCCGTGCCTTGTTCGATGAAATGAGACGCCGCATGGAGCACTTTCGTCGCTCCGAGCAGAAAGTGGCGCGCTTCGTACTGCGAAACCCCGAAGAAGTTATCCACATGCGGATCGTCGACCTGGCCACCGAGGCCAAGGTCAGCGAACCCACGGTAGTGCGTTTCTGTCGCGCGCTGGGCTGCGGTGGTTTTCAGGACTTCAAGCTCCGCCTCGCCCAGATGCTGGCCAGCGGTAGTCAGTTCGCCCAGTTCTCGATGAACGACAGCGACAGTGTGGCCGAGTTCTCCCACAGCATTTTCGATTCCACCGTGGGCACGTTGCTATCAGTGCGAGATCGGATGGATATCGAGTCGCTGAGCAAAGCGATCAATGCCCTGGCCATGGCCAACCGCGTCGAATTCTACGGCTTCGGCGCGTCCGGTGCCGTTGCCTTCGATGCCCAGCACAAGTTCTTTCGCCTGCAGATATCGACGTCGGCCTATGCCGATCCGCACATGCAGAACATGTCCGCGGCGACGCTGAAGGAAGGCGATGTGGTGGTCGCGATTTCGCAGACCGGACGTACTCGGGCGCTGGTGGATAGCGTGCGCATGGCACGCGATGCCGAAGCGACCGTAATCGGCCTGTGCCCGAGCGGTTCACCGCTGGCTGCCGAGGTGACACTGCCGCTGTATATCGACGTGCATGAAGATACCGAGATCTACACACCGATGAGTTCGCGCGTTGCCCATCTGGTGCTGATCGACGTACTGGCAGTAGGCGTGGCCAAGACACGAGGGCCCAAGTTGGCAGAGCAGTTGAAGGCGGTGAAACGGAGTCTTAATCCGCTGCGCTTTCCCGAGTCGGAGTAGACTGGCTGCGCTCGCTCAGTCTAATGAGTGAATAATCGGCTCCAGCGTCGCCAGTGGTGGATATGGTAAGCTGAGTGTCCACTTCGACACGCCGACTGCCGTTCCATGGACGATGTTTCTCCGGGCGACGTTTCGTCGCTTCTCGACGATCTCAATCCCGCCCAGCGCGAGGCCGTTAGTGCGCCGCTGGGCAACATGCTGGTACTGGCCGGCGCCGGCTCGGGCAAGACCCGTGTGCTGGTGCATCGCATCGCCTGGCTGATGCAGGTCGAGCGGCTCTCACCCTATGCCATTCTCGCGGTAACCTTCACCAACAAGGCGGCTCGCGAGATGCGTACGCGCCTCGAGGCATTGCTTGGTCTGTCGCTGCGCAACATTTGGGTTGGCACCTTCCATTCCATCGCTCACCGGCTGCTGCGCACGCACTGGCAGGACGCCCGACTGCCCCAGCACTTCCAGATCATCGACAGCGATGACCAGTTGCGCCTGATCAAGCGCCTGATCAAGGATTACAACATCGACGACGAGCGTTTTCCGCCGCGTCAGGTGATGTATTTCATTTCCAGCTGCAAGGAAGAAGGGTTGCGCCCGCATCAGGTGCAAACCCATGGCGACGCCTATATGGGCCAGATGGTCGAGCTCTACGAGCGTTATCAGCTGACCTGCGAGCGCGGCGGGCTGGTCGACTTCGGTGAGTTGCTGCTGCGTAGCCTCGAGCTGCTGCGCGACAATCCGCGACTGCTGGCTCACTACCGTGAACGCTTTGCCCACCTGCTGGTCGACGAATTTCAGGATACCAATACGCTGCAGTACGCCTGGCTCAAGCTGCTCGCCGGTGACAGTGCCGGGCTGACCGTGGTCGGCGACGACGACCAGTCGATCTACGGCTGGCGAGGGGCCCGGGTCGAGAATATCCGCCGCTTCGAGCAGGAGTTCCCCGAGACGCGCACGGTGCGCCTGGAGCAGAATTATCGCTCGACCAGCGCCATCCTCGACGCTGCCAACGCCTTGATCAGCCATAATGCGGGGCGCATGGGCAAGGAGCTGTGGACGGCCGGGGCCAAGGGTGAGCCGATTTCCGTCTATGCAGGCTTCAATGATCTGGATGAATCTCGCTTCATCGTGGATACCATCAAGGAGAAGGTCGACGAGGGCTTCAATTGCCGCGAAATCGCCATTCTCTATCGCTCCAACGCTCAGTCGAGGGTCATCGAGGAAACCCTGATCCGCCAGGGCATGCCGTACCGCATCTACGGTGGCCAGCGTTTCTACGAGCGTCTGGAGATCAAGAATGCGCTGGCCTACCTGCGTCTGCTACTCAATCGTGAGGACGACGCCTCGCTGGAGCGAGTGATTAACGTCCCGGCTCGCGGTATCGGAACGCGGACCGTGGAGATCCTGCGCGAACGCGCACGCGACCAAGGCATCTCATTGTGGCAGGCGCTGCATGACAGCGTCAGCGACGGCACCTGCAAGGGGCGTGCGGGCAATGCCCTGACCGCCTTCGCCAACCTTATCGAGCGGCTCGATAACGATACTGCTGGCATGGCCCTGCACGAGATCATTGATCATGCCAATGAGATGTCCGGGCTGGTCGAGCATCACCGCAGCGAAAAAGGCGAGAAGGGTCAGGCGCGGGTCGAGAACTTGGAAGAGCTGGTCACTGCTGCGCGTGCCTTCACTCAAGGCAACGTGTTCGATCTGCCAGAAGCCGGCGAGGGCATGGCGGCCCTGGAGGCGTTCCTGGCCGAGGCAGCGCTTAACGCCGGCGATCACGAGGCCGACGAATTCGAGGATGGCGTACAACTGATGACGCTGCACTCTGCCAAGGGTCTGGAATTCCCCGTCGTATTCATCGCTGGGGTCGAGGAAGGTCTGTTCCCGCATAAGATGTCGATGGAGGAACCCGGTCGACTCGAGGAGGAACGCCGGCTGTGCTATGTCGGCGTTACCCGCGCTATGCGTAAGCTATACCTGACCTATGCAGAGCTGCGCCGCCTGCACGGCAAGGAAACTTTCCAGCGACCGTCGCGCTTCCTGCGCGAACTCCCCGAAGAGCTGCTGGAAGAGGTGCGCCTGCGAGGGCAGGTGTCACGGCCGGTCACGGCAACACGCCCCGGGCGAGGGCTTTCGCAGCAGACTTCAGTTTCGCCGGGCGGTGACCTGCCGTCGTTATCGCTGGGACAGCGGGTCAGTCATCCGCTGTTCGGTGAGGGCATTATCCTCAACGCGGAAGGCGAAGGGGAGCGGGCCCGGGTCCAGGTCAGTTTCGAAGGCGAGGGTGACAAGTGGCTGGTGCTGGGTTTCGCCAAACTGACCCCGCTATGAGGTGCCCGGTATGAAGAAATGGTTCCCCGAATTACTCGAGAACTGGTCACAGCTCTCCGGCTATCAGCGCTTCGAGCGCCTGGTGTCGCTGGTGCTGACCGTTGCCATCAGCGGTGTGGTGATGGTGGCGATCTATTATCTGGTCCTCCATGTTTTCGATCTGCTGTTCGTGCAGACCCGTGACCCCTTCAACTACCGGGTCTTCCAGGCGGTTTTCGACATGATCCTTACCGTGCTGATTGCCATGGAGTTCAACAATTCCATCGTGCGTACCATGAGCGAGCGCGGCGGCTTCATCCATGTCGAGATTGTGGTGTTGATCGCGATCATGGCCGTGGTGCGCAAGTTCATGGTCATGGATCTCGATGCCATCGAGCCGGTGAAGATATTTGCCCTGGCTGCAGGCGTGCTTGGCCTGGGGGTCTGCTATTGGCTGGTACGCCATGGCAATCGTCGGCAGGACAGCGACAAAAAATAGTCTTGAGCCATAAGACGCGCCTTGTCGGCCAATTCAGCCTTCGAGCATACTGTCCGGCTTGATTGTAAGCCCGGCGATGCCGTTACCCGGCCGTTGCCAGGTGTTTTGTTGGACACATGCTTTCCGTTTCGGAACACAATAACGCTTGTCAGGAGTCACGTTCGCATGCAACGCCGCAAGTTCCTTTCCGTTCTCGGTGCCGGTGCGGCCGGTGCTGTCGCCGCGCCCTTCGTTTCCACGGCCCGTGCCCAGGACACCATTCGCTGGAAAATGGTCACCTCTTGGCCAAAGAATTTCCCCGCTCTGGGCACCGGCGCCAACGACTTCGCCAAGCGCATCGGCGAGTTGTCCGGTGGCCGCATGCAGGTCGATGTGTACGGGGCCGGTGAACTGGTCCCGGCGCTCGAGGTTTTCGATGCCGTCTCCAGTGGCACCGCGCAGATGGGGCACTCCGCCTCCTACTACTGGCGTGGCAAGGTTCCGGCGGCCCAGTTTTTCACCGCGGTGCCATTCGGCATGAACACCACCGAGACCAATTCCTGGCTCTACCAGGGCGAAGGCATGGCGCTGTGGGACGAGCTTTATGCCCAGCACAACCTCAAGCCGTTCGCCGTCGGTAATACCGGCACCCAGATGGCGGGCTGGTTCAAGAAGGAAATCAGCTCCTTGGAAGATATGCAGGGGCTCAAGATCCGTCTGCCCGGCCTGGCGGGTGAGGTCATGAACCGTATCGGCGCCACGGCGGTCAACATGCCGGGCTCGGAGATCTTCACCTCGATGCAGACCGGGGTACTCGATGCTGCCGACTGGGTTGGGCCTTACAACGATCTGGCTTTCGGCCTGCACCAAGTCGCCGATTACTACTACACCACGGCATGGAACGAGCCCAGCGCGATTCTAGAAGGGACCGTCAATCTGGATGCCTGGAACTCGCTGCCCGACGACCTCAAGGCGGTAGTGGCCGAAGCGGCCCGTTCGGCGAATCTGGCAATGATCGACGAATTCACCTACCGCAATGCCGAAGCTCTCAAGGCGTTGGTCGACGAACATGGTGTTCAGCTCAAGCAACTGCCGGATGACGTCGTCAAGGCGCTGGCAGAGGCCTCGCAGGCGGTACTCGACGAACAGGCCAGCAACGATCCCGCTTCGAAGAAGATCTACGATTCGTATCGCCAGTTCCAGCAGTTCGTCAAACCCTACACTGACGTGGGCGAGTTCGCGTACCTCAAGAATCGTGAAATGGTGAGGTAAAACAACCGGTACACGTCGCGGAAAGCGAAGGCGTTTACCGGTTCGGGACGGCGCGGATGCGTCCGTTGTCGTCCAGTGCCACCATCACGAAACGCGCCTCGGTGACCTTGTAAAGTTCATCGGGGCTGCGTTCGTGAGGCGGGCGGATCCATACCTCGACATCGATCTTGATCGAGCTGCGACCGACGTCGCGAACGGCCGTGAAGACGTTGACCACGGATCCCACGCGCACCGGGCACAGAAAATCCATGGCTTCGATGGCCACCGTGGCGGTGCGCCCATGTGCCAGGCGTCCCGCGCAAAGTTCGGCTGCCTGGTCCATCTGGTTGACCAGCCATCCCCCGGCGATATCGCCATAGATATTGGTGTCCTGGCCGGTTGCAAGCAGCTTGAGGGTCAGGTCGCCCTGAGGGGCAGGTACGTCGTCGAGGTCGGTCATGGTCGGCTCGCTTTCAAACGGTTGTTATTGTCACCCTGAAGTGCGGCCATCTTAACTCTCGTCATGGTCCTCGGCCATAGGCCGACATGGCGAACCATATCCATGGAGGCATTCATGGCCGAACGGCGCCGAGCCCCTAGTCTGTGGTTGCTGCTGATCTGGCTGGCAGTGTCGCTGCCTGCCCTGGGGCAGGCAGGACGCTCCGATATCATTGCCGGTAACCTGGACATTACCGGCTCGGACACCCTGGCCGAGTTGATGATGTCTTGGGGGGAACGCTTCGAGCAGCGCAACCCCGGCGTACGTGTGCAATTGCAGGCCACCGGGTCGGCAACGGCACCTCCGGCCTTGGTGCAGGGCACCAGCCGGATCGGTGCGATGTCGCGTCCAATGACCGCCTCCGAGCGTAAGGCCTTCATCGAACGCTACGGTTACGCTCCCCTGGCGGTGCCTGTCGCCATCGATGCTCTAGCCGTTTTCGTCCATCGCACGAATCCGTTACAGGCTATCAGCCTGGCCCAGCTGGATGCCTTGTTTTCGGATACTCACCGCTGCGGCGGGTACCCGAATCTTGCGCACTGGGGCGGGCTGGGACTGTCGGGACGCTGGAAGGATCTTCCTATCGAGCTGCATGGCAGAACTTCGGCGTCTGGTACCTATGCGATCTTCAAGCGCGACGTGCTGTGCCATGGCGACTTTCGGCCGCGAGTCAACAAGTACACCGGCTCATCGGCGGTCGTGGCGGCCGTGGGGGAAAGCCCGGCCGGCATCGGCTATGCGGGCATGGGCTATCTAACTCGGGCCGTGAAGCCACTGGCACTGATCAACGCCGAAGGGGAGCGTATCGAGCCTGATACGGCAGCCGCTATCAGTGATCGCTACCCGCTGGCACGGCCACTCTATCTCTATGTCAACCTGCCGCCCGGAACGCAACTGCCGTCTCTGGAACGCGCCTTCTTCGACCTGGTGCTATCCCCCAACGGGCAAGCTCTGGTACGCGAGTCGGGCTTCGTGCCATTGCCCGAGGCGACATTGGCTAACGCCCGGCGTACGCTGGGCTTGGAAACACCAATGTAGCGCATGTCATCCGACTGACATGAAACTGTCGTAAATTGCTGATCCATGCTTGTGCGCCGGACTCCTGAGTCATGATCGATTTTTCCACGCCTACCTTGCGTCTGCGACGCCGCTTGCGGCACTCGCGCGACCGTCTGGCGACGCTGTTGATCAGCGCCGGCGGAATCGGCGTGATTGCGGCGGTCTTGGCGATCGGGGTGTTCTTGGCACTGGAAGCCGCACCATTGTTCTCTCCGGCCCGAGTCGATTCCGAAACTTCACCGCTCCCCCCGGGCAAGAAGCAGGCTGATCGGGTGGCTTGGATGCATATCGGCAGCCCTGGGCAGGCCACGTTGCTGGATGAACGTGGCGTGGTATGGCGAGGCACGTCTGGGCAAGCGTTCATAGCAGATGCATCGCTAGCGGATGCACTATTTCAAGGGCAGACCATCACAAGCACAGCCCAGACGGCGAGCCGCTTGGCGCTAGGTCTGGATCAGGGAGATGTCATTCTGGTGCCACGCGACGACGAGGCCCGTCCGGTGTGGTCCCAGGCGAATCGTCATACCCTGTTTTCCGGCCAGCCAGTTGCCGAACTGGCCCTGCAAGGGGATGACAATGGTCACTGGCGGCTGGCCGGACGCAGCGAAGCGGGTAACGTGGCCGCGCTCATCGGAACCCGGGATGATGCAAGGACGCGGCGCCACGAACTTCCACAAGACGCTTCCCATTTGGCGTTGGGCGGCGAGGGGCGGCTGGTGCTCGCCGAAGGCGCACAGCTTTCGGTCTGGTCGCTGGCGCCGTCCGTGCCGGAGATATTGGGCCAGGTACGTGGCGTTTCAGAGGGTCGCCGGATCACTGCCCTGACCTATCTGGTTGGCGGCGAGACCCTGCTGGTTGGTGACAGCGGCGGTGGCATACGGCGTTGGCTGAATGCGCGTGGCGAGACGATGCCACTACTCGCCACCGAGCCTTATCGAGGCATGGGCGATGCGCCAATAGTCTCTCTGCTGGCATTCCCTGAGCGACGCCTGGCGCTGGCCATGGATACCGAGGGGCGACTGGGTCTCTACCAGGCCGTGGCGGGACGGCGCTGGCATGGCCAGGTCCCGGATGGGCCGTCTCAAGCCGTGGACTTCAGCGCTGATGGCCGTGTTATCTGGTGGTTGGGCGACACGAACCTGACCCGATTCATTATCGGTGACGAACATGCTGAAGTGAGTTGGAAGAGCTTATGGACGCCGGTGCACTACGAAGGGCACGACGAAGCGCTGCATCGCTGGCAGGTCGCTGCCAGTGGTGTCGAGAGCGAGCCTCGTTTCGGGCTGGCACCGCTGGCTTGGGGCACGCTCAAGGCAGCGGTCTGGGCATTAGTGTTTGCGATCCCTCTGGCGCTGGGCGCCGCCGCGCACAGCGCCGTCTACATGTCGGTGCGTCTGCGCACGCGTATCAAGCCGGCACTCGAACTGATGGAAGCATTGCCTGGTGTTGTCATTGGCTTTATTGCCGGGCTGGTGCTGGCACCCTACGTCGAAAGGCACTTGGCCGGGTCGTTGGCCTTGGTCGTCATCCTGCCGCTAGGCATGCTACTGGGCGGCGCTCTCTGGGCACGCCTGCCCCATGGCCTGCGCGCACGATTGCCACTGAGTTGGGCCGGTATCTGGCTGATACCCTGGCTGGCACTGTTGATCTGGTTAGCCATGCAGAGCGCACCAGGACTGGAAACACTGCTATTTGGCGGTGACCTGCGAACCTGGCTGGAAACTCGGCTGGGTCTCGATTACGCCAGTCGCAACGCCATGATCGTGGGGCTGGCGATGGGCTTCGCGGTGATTCCCACCATCTACGCCTTGGCCGAAGATGCCTTGTCCGGGGTTCCGCGCAGCTTGAGCGAAGGGGCCCAGGCACTGGGTGCGACCCGCTGGCAGGCGCTGTGGCGAGTGCTGCTACCGGCAGCGAGCCCGGGCATATTCTCGGCGGTCATGATCGGCGCCGGCCGCGCCGTCGGCGAGACCATGATCGTATTGATGGCGACAGGCAATACTGCCTTGATGTCGTGGAGTCCCTTCGAGGGGTTGCGCTCGGCGGCAGCCAACCTGGCTATCGAACTACCCGAGGCGGCCGTGGGCAGTACCCACTACCGGCTGCTGTTCCTGAGTGCCCTGCTGCTGTTCGTATTCACTTTCTGCGTCAATACCTTCGCTGAAGTGGTGCGCATGCGTCTCAAGCGCCGTTATCGTCACCTGGGGGCCGGCAAATGAGGCTATGGAGTCGGGGGAGTGAAGGTGGCTGGCCATGGCTGGCGGCGGGCAGCGTAGCGCTGTCCCTGCTGGCTCTCCTGGCGTTGCTGGTTCTTCTCGGTAGCCGCGGGCTGGTGCATTTCTGGCCAGCGCCGGTCGAGGTCGTCACGCTGGATTCAGGGGAGCGCTTTGCCGGGCAGCGGATGCGTCAGGAGCGTGTTGCCGGCGATCCCCAGACTGACGTGCTCTACCGAACCGGCAATCGTGACCTTGATGGCAATTATTGGCGTTGGGTCGATGCTGATGTGATCGATACACGCCAGCGTCCCGACAATATGCTGGTATTGGAACGCGAGCATTGGGGGGAATTCCTGGGGCGCCTGGTGGCGATTCGCCAGTCGGATGCTGCAACGCCGCTGCCCTTGTCGGGCGATGAGGCATGGCAGGTCCTGAGTGCTAGGCTAGAGCGCGTGGAAGCGCTACGCGATCAACATCGGCAACTGAGCGACGAGGTCATCGAGCCCGTGGCGAGACGGCTGGTGGCATTGCGCAGCGCGGGGAAAGCGGACCCGGCACAACAGGCCGCGTTGATAGAACGATGGGAGACGGCCCATCAGCGGTTGGCCGAACTCGACGCCGCCCTGTCGCGAGATACGTTGATCCTGGAGAGCGTAGAGGGGCGGCGGCTAGAACAGCCCTTGGCCGGCGTGCTGGCCGCCTGGCAACCCAATGCCATGACATGGATGGATAAACTGTTTCATTGGGCGCGTGGTGTGGGAGCCTTTCTCAGTGAGGGGCCACGGGCCGGCAATCTAGAAGGTGGAGTATGGCCGGCGATCTTCGGCACTGTGATGATGGTGCTGCTGATGTCCCTGATCGTCACGCCTTTCGGTGTCCTGGCCGCCATTTATCTCAATGAGGTCGCCCATCAGGGACCACTGATTCGCCTGGTGCGCATTGCCGTGCGTAACCTGGCCGGAGTGCCCTCTATCGTCTATGGCGTGTTCGGCCTCGGAGTATTCGTCTACGGTATCGGTGGTCAGCTCGATAGCTGGTTCTTCAGTGATAGTCTGCCGTCGCCGACCTTCGGCACCGGAGGCCTGCTATGGGCATCACTGACCCTGGCCCTGCTAACCTTGCCGGTGGTTATCGTCGCCACCGAGGAAGGCTTGGCACGGATTCCCGTCCAGCAGCGGGAAGGCGCTCTGGCACTGGGCGCCACCCGCTACGAGATGCTTCGCCGAGTCGTTCTGCCCATGGCCGTTCCGGCCATGCTTACCGGGGTAATCCTGGCCGTGGCACGGGCCGCCGGCGAGGTGGCACCGCTAATGCTGGTGGGGGTGGCGCGTCTGGCGCCACAGCTACCCCTGGACGGCGAGTTTCCCTTCCTGCATCTTGATAACAAGTTCATGCACTTGGGCTACCATGTCTACAACATCGGCTTTCAAGGGGGCGACGTCGAGCGGGCCCTGCCGTTGGTCTATGCCACTGCGTTGTTGTTGGTCGTGGTTATCGTAGTGCTTAACCTAACTGCAATATCCTTGCGTCATCATCTGCGGGCACGGCACCGTGCCTTGGATCGTTAAGAGGCCATTTGACGTTGTCAGCCACCTTGTCCTCCCGAGTGCCACCGACATCGGCAATGACCGACTTTACCAGTGAGGCCAGTTGCTTCGAGGTCGAGGGGCTTTCCCTGGCGTATGACGGCAAGCCGGCACTACGCGACCTGACACTACGCATCCCGCGACAGCGGGTGACTGCGTTCATCGGGCCATCAGGCTGTGGCAAGTCGACCCTACTGCGGGTACTGAATCGCCTGCACGATCTTAACGAGGATGTCAGCCGCCAGGGGCGGGTCGTTCTGGCGGGGCAGGACATCCATGCGCCGGACGTCGACGTGGCGGAGTTGCGGCGTCGGGTGGGAATGGTCTTCCAGACCCCCAACCCTTTCCCGATGTCGATCTACGACAACGTGGCTTTCGGCGTCCGCTTGCAAGGCATCAAGCGCAAGCGCGTTCTTGATGAGATCGTCGAGTGGTCGCTCGAGTCAGCAGCCTTGTGGGACGAGGTCAAGGACCGTCTGCACAGTTCGGCCTGGACCTTGTCCGGTGGCCAGCAGCAGCGTCTGGTGATCGCCCGGACCCTGGCAGTGCAGCCCGAGGTTCTACTGCTTGATGAGCCGGCATCGGCGCTCGATCCTATCTCGACACTCAAGATCGAGGAGCTGATCCGTTCGCTCAAGTCACGGCTGACCCTGGTCCTGGTGACCCACAATATGCAGCAGGCCGCGCGGGTCTCGGACTACACGGCGTTTCTGCAGGATGGCGAGCTCATTGAGTATGCCGCCACCGACAACCTGTTCACCAACCCCCGGCTACGTCGTACCGAAAATTACATTACGGGCCGCATGAGCTGATATTGCGGCCGAGGAGGCAGTCATGGACATCACCAACGATATTCACAGCCAGCATATTTCCAAGCAGTTCAACCATGAACTCGAGGAACTCAAGACCCATCTGATGGCCATGGGCGGCCTGGTCGAGAAGCAGGTACAGGATGCCATCGAAGCACTTCTCGAAGGCGACAGTCGCCTGGCCGAGCGTGTGCGTGACAATGACAAGGCCGTCAACGACATGCAGATCAAGATCGACGAGGAAGCGACCCGCGTGTTGGCCCGCCGCCAGCCGGCAGCGTCCGACCTGCGCTTGGTGCTGGCGGTGATTCGCGCCACCTCGGACCTCGAGCGCATCGGTGACGAAGCCAACAAGATCGCCCGCAATGCCCTGGCCCTAGTGGAGTCCGGACGCAACGCGCACGGCTTCATCGAGGTACGCCACATCAGTGAGCATGTTCGTCGCATGGTGCGCGACGCGCTGACCGCTTTTGCGCGTTTCGATACTGAACTGGCCGTCAAGGTGGTTCATGAGGACGACGCCGTCGACAGCGAGTACACCACCGCCATGCGTTCGCTGATGACCTTCATGATGGAGGATCCTCGTTCGATCAGCTCAATTCTCAGCGTGATGTGGATTTTGCGAGCGCTGGAGCGGATCGGCGATCATGCCGACAACCTGGCCGAGTACGTCATTTACCTGGTCAAGGGGCTCGATGTGCGCCATACGGCGAGCGATAAGCTTGACGATCAGGTCAGCAAGCATAAGAGTTAGGCCTTTTTGCAACGGAAAGGCTCATATGCTCAATGCGTTTGGCGCCATGGCGCAGGGAACCCGACTGGTATTGTCGAAGGGCCTGCGCCGCTACGTTTTCCTGCCGATTCTCGTTAACCTCGTTCTCTATGCGGGCACGGTCGTCTACCTGCTCAACAATTTTGGTGGCTGGATCGACTATTGGATGCTCAAGGTACCGGCTTGGCTGGACTGGCTCGAGTGGCTGATCTGGCCGATGCTGGTGCTGAGCCTGATCGTGGTGGTGTTCTTTACCTTCACGCTGGTCTCCAACCTGATCGCTGCACCGTTCTACGGCTTTCTCGCCGAGAAAGTCGAGTTGCGCGTCACCGGGCAGCCGCCTAGCGACGACCGCAGCTTCACGCGCTCGGCCATCGATGCACTGGGGCGTGAACTGGTCAAGCTGGGGTACATCCTGCCGCGTATGGCGCTGTTGTTCGTGCTTGGCTTCGTGCCTGGTTTCAACCTGATCATGCCGTTTCTATGGGCGGCGTTCTCGGCCTGGATGATGGCGGTCACCTATCTTGACTACCCGATGGACAACAATCGGGTCAGCTTCAAGGATATGCGGCGCCGCCTACGTGCCCGCTGGTGGCCGACGCTGACCTTTGGCGGCTGGGTCCTGGCGGCAACCTGGATACCGCTGGCCAACCTCATCCTCCTGCCCGGGGCGGTAGCCGGCTCGGTGCTGATGTGGCAGCAACATTATCGGCAGTTACCGGTGATACGTTAATCTGGCGAGCGTTTGTGTTGAGAATGCTTTTCATCTAGCATGCAATGGCATTTGCCGATCAGACTGCGCCCATGCTGCCCACACTCGCGGCCCTGTTTCAGGGGCCACTTGCCGCTTTTCACGACCGGGTCCTGTTATCGTCACAGGCCAGTGGCGAGGTAGTGCCCGTTCGGCGCCTGTTCACCCCGCAGGGCCTCGATGGTGTGCTGGATCGCTATGCCGACGAATTCAAGACGCCGGTCTATCGACGCCCCGATCGCCGTGCATTGATGTCGCAATGGTCGAAGTATTTCCTGGCCCAGGCGGTCTATGTGCCGGTAGGCGCCAACCTACTGCTCGACCGACGTTTGCCGGTGGCGCTCGACACGCTGGGTGTACAGCTCGATGAGCTGGGGCTGGTGGAGCGACTGGTAATCCCCCATGAGGGAGCCGACATCGAGGTGGCACAGGGCGATGTGGAAGCGCGACTGCGCCCGCTGATGCGCAATCTGCTGAGCCCGGCCATTGCGAGCATGGCGGCGCATACCGGCATCGGCGGCAAGGCGCTATGGAGCAACGTCGGCCATTACTACGCCTATCTGATCGGCCAGCTTCAGGGGCAACCCACCCCGCCGCCCGCAGTCGATGATGGGGCTCGCCTGATGACCTTGCCGTGCTTCGCCGACGGCGAGCGAAATCCTCTCTATCAACCGGTGCGTTACATCGAGAGTAGAGAAGGTGATATCGAATCACTGCGTCGGGTCTGCTGCGTGCGTTACAAGCTCCCAGGCCTCGATTACTGCGGCAACTGCCCGCTGCCGGCGGCTTGTGCCATGCGCCGAGAGGCGGTCTGAGCCGACTCGCCAGTATCCTTCACCAATCGTTCGTCTGGAAAAGCGCAACGGAACAGTGCGCCTTCTCCGGGACGGGAATCGATTTCCAGTTGGGCGTCGTGACGCAGCAGTACGTGTTTGACAATGGCCAGACCCAGGCCAGTACCGCCGGTTTCTGCGCTTCGCCCCTTGTCGACACGGTAGAAGCGCTCGGTGAGGCGCGGGATATGTACCGGGTCGATGCCCTCACCGTCGTCCTCGACTTCTAGCGCGGCGCCATTGCGATACGCTCTCCAGCGCAGCGTGATCGTACTGTCCTCCGGCGTGTAACGCACCGCATTGAAGGCCAGGTTGGAAATGGCACTGCGGATCTCCTGCTCGACACCTGACAGGCGGGCGGTTTCCGTGACGTCGACGCGCAGGGTGTGCCTTCCTCCCGACAGGGACTCTGCATCCTGGCGCACGCTGTCGAGCAGCCCGGCGATATCGATGGGTTCGGCCTGTTCGACTTGATGGTCGGTTTCCAGGCGCGACAGCAGCAGCAGGTCGGTAACCAGGTTCTGCATACGTGAAGTCTGCTGCTGCATCTGGCTGATACCGCGCTGCCAGCGTGGCGGTAACTGATCAGCGTACTCGCCGTATGTCTCCAGATAGCCGGCGAGCACGGTCAGAGGGGTACGGAGCTCGTGGGACACGTTAGCGACGAAATCACGACGCATCTGCTCCAGGCGATGCAGACGGGTAATGTCACGAGCCATCACCAGGCGTTCATTGTCGCCATAAAGAGTGATCTGGAATTGCAGGAACAGGTCTTCGCGGATCGGCGAGGGCAGCGTGAGAGGCTCACGATAGTCACGCGCATTGAAGTACTCGATGAAACGCGGGTCACGTAGCAGGTTGGTGATGTGTTGACCGCGGTCGTGACGGGTCTGTAGGCCGAGCATGCGTTCGGCGGCGGAATTCCACCATTCCAGATCGCCACGGCTATCGAGCATGACCACGCTGTCGCGCATGGCTTCCGAGGAGTCCTGCACGCGGCGGATGATGTCGCGCAGACGCTCCTGTGTCTGGCGCTGGCCCTTCTGGTAACGGTACAGGCGGTCGAACAGGTCGCCCCACACGCCGGTGCCTGCCGGTGGCTCCTGGCCGGGATGCAGCGCCAGCCACACGTAGAGCTGGCGCAGATGGCGCAAGTGGATGAATACGAACAGCCCCAGGCCGGCTGCCAGCCCCCAGCCCGGTTCGCCCAGCACCCAGCCCAACAGTCCCAGGCCACCAACCAGATAGGCCAGTCGCCAGAGTTCGTTGGTCCAGTAGTACATGGCGCTCCGATCAGACCCTGGCCGAGAAGCGGTAGCCGGTGCCGCGCACGGTCTGGATCAACTGTTGGTGAGGATCGCCCAGCGCCTTGCGCAGGCGGCGAATATGTACATCGACGGTACGCTCTTCGACGTAGACGTTACCGCCCCATACCTGATCGAGTAATTGCCCACGCGTATAGGCACGTTCCTGATGCGTCATGAAGAACTGTAGCAGACGATACTCGGTGGGCCCGATCTCCAGTGCCTGACCGTGAGAGGAGACACGGTGACTGGCGGGATCGAGCAACAGGCCATCGACCTCCACGGCTTCTTCGATGCCGCGTGGCGTGGTCCGACGCAATACCGCCTTGAGGCGGGCCACCAGTTCGCGGGGCGAGAATGGCTTGGTGATGTAGTCGTCGGCGCCGGCCTCGAGGCCCTGGATCTTGTTGTCTTCCTCGCCCTTGGCGGTGAGCATGATGATCGGAAGCTCGGCAGTGGTTTCCTCGCGTTTGAGACGGCGGGCGAGTTCAATGCCGCTGGTGCCGGGCATCATCCAGTCCAGCAGTAGTAGATCGGGCTTCTCGTCGACCACCATGGCATGCGCAGCCTGCGCATTGTCCGCCTCGAGCACGCGATAGTCGGCCATTTCCAGGGCCACAGCGATCATTTCACGAATGGAGGCTTCGTCATCGACGATAAGAACGGTCTTCGAAGTCATTCACCTGGCCTCGAGCAGTAGACGGATGCGTTTCCTTGCGTATCCGTAATGACAGGACAGTGACGATTACACCGCGACAATATGACAACAATATGACATGTCTACAGTGCCGGCCATAGATCCAGCACTAGCCCAGCGCACAATGTCAGCCCCGCCCAGTGATTGTTGAGAAAGGCTTGGAAACAGCGCTCCCGCGAACGGTCGCGAATCAGCCAGTGCTGGTAGACGAAGATTGCCGTCATGCCGGCCAGCCCCGCCCAATAGAAGCCTCCCAGGCGCAGCTCACCACCGACGATGGTCAATAGCAGCACCGTTATGCCCTGAAGCAAGGCGATCATCAGCCAATCCAAACGTCCGAACAGTACGGCGGTGGACTTGATACCGATCTTCAAATCGTCGTCGCGGTCGACCATGGCGTATTCGGTATCGTAGGCCACCGTCCAGGCCACGTTGGCGAAGAACAGCAGCCAGGCCTCCATGGGCACCGACTCCGTCACCGCGCCGAAGGCCATGGGAATCGCCCAGGAGAACGCCGCGCCCAGGAAGACTTGGGGCAGGTGGGTATAGCGCTTCATGAACGGATAAGTGAAAGCCAGTACCACGCCGCCGAAGGAGAGCATTACGGTGAAAAGGTTGGTAAAGCAGACCAGCACGAAGGCAGCGGCGACCAGCGCAATGAATAGCCCCTTGGCCTCGCGCTCACTGATACGCCCGGTGGCCAGCGGGCGCGACTTGGTGCGCTTGACGTGGCCGTCGAAGTGGCGATCGGCGTAATCGTTGATCACACAGCCGGCGGCGCGCATCAGGTAAACGCCGGCGACGAAGATCAGCAGCGTGCTCCTTTCCGGCAGGCCCTCGGAGGCAATCCACAGAGCCCATAGCGTCGGCCACATCAGCAGCCACGTTCCGATCGGCCGGTCGAGGCGGGTCAGGTGCAGGAAGTCGGGCAGGCGCGCGAGTCCGCGGGGATGCGTGGCTTGGGCTTGGGTCATGAAGGCCTCCGGAAACGGTCGCGGCCAGTCTAGCGTGAAGGCAGACCCAATTCATCCGCCATGCGCGCCAGGAAAAACTCCTGTACCAGCACCCGGAAGCATCCATGACGAAACTCCGAGCGTCGCCCCCACAGGCTGGGGAGCGCGCAGGCGCTGGTCGAGGTCACGCTGATCGGACCGCGCTGCAAGTCTGGCTGGCGGAACAGCCAGGAACCTAGCGAACGTTCGCCGAGCTGCCTCATGCGCTGACCATGTAGCGCATCCAGGGGAGCGACGGAGCGGGCCATGACCCAGGGGTGCCCACCGGCGCACAGGGCTACCTCGCGACACCAGGCGTAGCGCGCCGGGGAAATATTCAGCGCCAGTGCCTCATCGCGGTGAGGCCGGGTGAGGCGCTGTGAAATCAGGCGTACCTGCAATTCACCCGCCGCGTCGACCAAGCGTGCCGTCAGTGAGTCGGTCGAAGCCACCCAGCGCCACCACGCGGGACTCATGGCCGGCCGCCAGGCAGCGGCAGGACGCCAGACGAACATGGATGAGGAGGTGAACGCGTGGTGATGCACCGTGGGCTCCCGGGCCAAACAACGGGCGGTAGTGTAACATGCGGGTTTTGCACCCATTAGCCACCTCCAGGAGCGTCATGAGCGCACCATTGACCATCCTCGGCACCGGTATGGCCGGCCTGGGCCTGGCCCGTCAATTGCGCAGCCGCGATCTCGAGCGTCCGATCACCCTGATCACCGCCGACAGCGGCGATGACTATTCCAAGCCGTTGCTGTCCACCGGTTTCGGCAAGCGCATGCCGCCCGAGCGCCTGGCGGTCCGCTCGGCCCTGGAAATCGCCGAGCAGCTCAATGCCGTGGTACGCACGCATACCTGGGTAGAGTCGATCGACACGCAGGCCGGCGAACTCGTAATCGGCGCCGAACGTCTCGCCTATGGTGAGCTGGTACTGGCCACCGGCGCGATGCCTCGGGCACCATTCGCCATTCCCGATGCGCTCGTGTCACGAGTGTTCACCATTAACGACCTTGACGACTATCGCCGTTTTCACGCTGCGCTCGCGACGTTGGGACGTCCAGCGCGGGTCGCCATCGTCGGCGCCGGTCTGGTGGGCTGCGAATTTGCCAACGATCTGCGTGCCGGTGGGCATGCGGTGGCGGTGATTGCGCCCGAAGCCACGCCTCTGGCGCGCCTGCTACCTGAGCCTTTGGGCCGGGTCTTGGGCGAGTGCCTGGCCGATATCGGCATAGCATGGCACTTGGGGCGTAACCTTCAGGCCCTGGCAGAGGAAGGCGGCGATGTTCTGCTGGCGCTCGACGACGGCCACGGGGTGGAGGCCGATCTGGTACTGGTTGCCACCGGCCTGGCGCCGCGCAGCGAACTCGCGCTCACAGCGGGGCTCGAGACCAGCGCCTCGGGTATTCACACCGATCGTTACCTGCGGACCTCCGCCTCGGCAATCTACGCGTTGGGTGACGCAGCTTGTGTCGATGGCGTCAACGCCATGTATGTCCAGCCGTTGCAGGCCAGCGCCCGGGCATTGGCGGCGACCCTGAGCGGCAAGCCGACCCCGGTCAGCTACGGCGCGTGGCCGATCCTGGTAAAGACGCCGGCCTGTCCAGTGGTGGCCCTGCCGCCCAAGACGACTCCGGAGCGTTGGCGAATCGAGGGCGAGGGGCATGCCATGAGTGCCCTCGCCGAGGACAAGGACGGACGTTTGATTGGTTTTGCGTTGACAGGCGATTGCGTGCGGAGGAAAGTCGAGCTGGCGCGAGCCGCGCCGGCATTGCTAGTCTAGTGTCGTCTTAACCTTCGTGAGCGTCCTCATGCTGCGAAGGCTTAGCTTTATCCTTTTTGCCGAAGAACAAGAATTGGCGGACTGTTTCCGCCGTTGCTACAGCCAAATCAGGAGGCTCCTTCTTATGCGTAAGCCAGAACTCGCCGCGGCAATTGCCGAGCGTGCCGATCTTTCCAAGGACAAGGCCAGCCAGGTCCTCAATGTCATTCTCGATGAGATTACCGGGTCCGTGGCCAAGGGCCAGGATGTGTCGCTGATCGGTTTCGGTTCGTTCACTGTGCGTGAGCGCGCAGCACGTACCGGCAAGAACCCCCAGACTGGCGAGTCGCTGACCATTCCGGCCAGCAAGACCGTGGCCTTCAAGGCCGGCAAGGCGCTCAAGGATGCCGTGTCCAAGTAAGGTCGCTTGATGGCGCCGGGAGTCGGTAGAAGGATGGTTCTGACTCTCGGCGCATGCCGGTGGCTTATCACCGGCATTTCCTTCCCTTGCCATCCATTTCATTTATCACGAATCGGCTCACGTGGTGTTCGTGTAGGCTACGGGGCGATTCCGCCATGCTCGGAGGCCGCATGAAACTTCGTTTGATGCTATGGCTGCTCGGTTTGATGCTGAAGCGTGCTCGTCGTGGAAATCGCCGCTTTCGTGAAACGCTCAGTGATCTGCAGCGGCTGGACTGGGGGATTGCTACCGAGGACCTGAGTATTGCCCGCCACTACCGCATGTCACCATCGGCCATCAGCAGTGCGCCCGGCTTGCCAGTAGACCTCGACCTGGAGCTGCGTTTTCGTGACAGCGAGGCAGCACTGGCAATCCTGCGTCGCCCGACCCAGCGTGCCTTTCTCGACGGCCTTATGGACGGCCGTGTTCGCCTGGTGGGAGATTCCCGTGACCTGACGCGTCTGCAGCGCCTGCTGGCGGTCATGCGTTGAGACGGAGCGTAGAAGTAACCGTTCTCGTTCTGCGATTGCTGTAGTTATACTAAAGTCGTAACATCCCGGAAGGGATCCCATCGCCAGTTACAAGGCCCTGACCACCACGCATGTTGCCTCGCCTGATCGATCAGCCGCTGAGACGTCTCTGGACCCTGGATACTTTCGCCTATAGCTTGCGAGTATTCATCGCCCTGTCGGGCGCCATGCTGGTCAATTGGCATTTGGGCGACGTTTCCCTGCTGATCCCGCTGATTCTGGGGATCATTGCCTGTGCCCTGGCCGAGACCGACGACAACTGGCAGGGGCGCCTGAAGGCGTTGGGCGTGACCCTGGCCTGCTTCATCATCGCCTCGCTGTCCGTGGAACTGCTGTTCGGTCATCCCTGGGCGTTCGCACTCGGATTGGCGGTGTCTGCGTTCGGCATGACCATGCTCGGCGCGGTGGGGCAGCGCTACGGCACGATTGCCTACGCCACGTTGATCCTGGCGATCTATACAATGATTGCCATCGAGCGCCATGAAGGGGTGGCCTTCGACGAGCTCTGGCGCGAGCCATTGTTGTTGGTCACCGGCGCGGCCTGGTACGGGATAATCTCGGTCGTCTGGAGTGCATTGTTCTCGCGACAGCCGCTCAAGCTGAGCATGGCATTGCTGTTTCGTGAATTGGGCAAATATCTGCAGCTCAAGGCAATGCTATTCGAACCGGTACGCGGCGTCGATATCGAGGCCCGGCGCCTGGCGCTGGCCGAGCAGAACGGCAAGGTGGTCAATGCGCTCAACCAGGCCAAGGAGATGATCTTTCGTCGCCTGGAGGGGCAGCGCAGCGCACACAAGCTCAATCGTTACTTACGGCTGTACTTCATCGCCCAGGACATCCACGAACGGGCCAGTTCCTCCCATTACCCCTACGGCAAGCTGGCGGAGACGTTCTTTCACCACGACGTGCTGTTCCGCTGCCAGCGCCTGCTCGAGCAGCAGGGCCATGCCTGCCGATCCCTGGCGCGGGCGCTGTTAATGCGACAGGCATTCGAACATGGCCAGAGCGAACAGGCACTCAATGACCTGCACGCCTCGCTAGGTTACCTGCGAGCCCAGCAGCGTCCCGAATGGCGCGGCCTGCTACGTTCGCTGGAGGCGTTGGCCGACAACTTGGCAACCCTGGAACAGCAGCTTTCCCGGGCCCAAACCCCTGACGTGCGTTCCGAGCAGGAGGACAACAGCCTGTATGATCGGTCACCGCAGGGGCTGCGCGACATCCGGGATCGCCTGCAGTCGCACCTGACGCCCTCGTCGCCGATCTTTCGCCACGCCGTGCGCTTGGCGGTAACGCTGGTGGTCGGCTATGGCGTGCTGCTGCTCGTGCACCCCAAGCAGGGCTACTGGATCCTGCTGACCAGTCTGTTTGTGTGCCGGCCCAACTTTGGCGCCACGCGGCGCTTTTTGTGGCAACGTGTGCTGGGCACGGTGATTGGTCTGGTCGCCGGTTGGGCGCTGATTACGCTGTTCCCGAGCCAGTGGGTGCAATTGTTGATCGCCGTCGCGGCGGGGGTGGTGTTCTTTGCCAACCGGGCCCGACATTACGTGATTGCCACTGCGGCCATCACGCTGCTGGTGCTGTGCTGTTTCAATCAAGTGGGCAATGGCTTCGGGCTGATCTGGCCGAGGCTGTTCGACACTTTGGTGGGCGGCTTGATTGCCGGTCTGACGGTCATGCTGGTCCTGCCTGACTGGCAGGGACGGCGTCTGCATCGCCAGGGGGCATCGGCTCTCGAGGCCAGCAGCCGCTACCTGCGCGAGATCCTCAGCCAGTACGTCGATGGCAAGCAGGACGATCTCGATTATCGCCTGGCGCGTCGCAACGCGCACAATGCCGACGCCGCGCTGTCGACCCTGCTGGCCAACGTGCGTCTCGAACCGGGCCACTTTCGCAAGGACGCCGAGGTCGGCTTCCGGTTTTTAGGCAATTCCCATACGCTGCTCAGCTACCTGTCGGCGCTCGGCGCCCACCGCGGCGAGACCCGGGCACTGGCTGACGATACCGAGCTGCGGGCCCTGGCTGAAGCCATCGTCGACGATATCGAGGCGATCGCCGACCGGCTGAGAAAGCGCACCGTTATGCCGGCCCTCGAATCGGCTGAGGCGCGTGCGATGGCGCTGGAGGCCATGGCGGCTGAAGAGCCCAGCGATGAACGCCGCTTGGTACAGACACAACTGGCCCTGATCAGCCGTCAGCTGCTGCCGCTACGCGATACCGCCGCCAGACTGGCAGCACAAGAAGCCAACATCAGCCCGGCGGCTTTGTTACCGCAAGCACAAAGCTAGCCATGTTCAGCCTTATACTTGGCCGTAGCGCCCCGCCTCCTCACCCAGCCAGCGTTGAATCAGCCCCTTGCTGGCGTCCGGTGCCTCTTCCAATAGCGCACGGGCCAGCGGACTGACACGGTCAAGCAGGTCACGATCACGCTCCAGATCGGCAATCTTCATTTGGGCCAGGCCGGTTTGGCGAGTGCCCAGCACTTCACCGGGACCGCGCAGTTCGAGATCCTTCTCGGCGATGCGGAAGCCATCGGTGGTTTCGCGCATCACGCCCAGGCGTTCACGGGAGTGAGCCGACAAGGGTGGATGATAGAGCAACACACAGAAGCTTTCGGTACCGCCGCGCCCGACCCGGCCACGTAGCTGATGGAGCTGTGACAGGCCCAGCCGTTCCGGGTTCTCGATGATCATCAGGCTGGCGTTGGGTACGTCCACTCCGACCTCGATCACCGTAGTGGCGACCAGCAGATCGAGTTCACCGCTCTTGAAGGCATCCATGACCTCGGCCTTCTCGGCAGCCTTCATGCGCCCGTGCACCAGGCCGACGGCGAGTTCCGGCAGGGCTTCGGTCAGGGCGTCACGGGTCGCTTCGGCGGCCTGGCATTGCAGGGCCTCGGATTCTTCGATCAGCGTACATACCCAATAGGCCTGGCGCCCCTCGGCGCAGGCATTGCGAATGCGCGATACCACCTCGGGGCGGCGCTCGTCGGGCACCGCGACGGTCTGTACCGGGGTGCGGCCCGGTGGCAGCTCATCAATCACCGACAGGTCTAGGTCGGCATAGGCACTCATCGCTAGGGTGCGCGGGATGGGCGTGGCAGTCATGATCAACTGATGCGGAGTGAGTCCACCCGCCTCGCCTTTCTGGCGCAAAGCCAGGCGCTGATGCACACCAAAGCGATGCTGCTCGTCGACGATGGCCAGGCCCAGGCGTTTGAAGTGTACGTCGCTCTGGAACAGCGCATGGGTGCCCACCACCACCTGGGCGCGTCCGTCGGCGATGGCCGCCTTGGTATCCAGGCGTGCCTTGCCCTTGAGCTTGCCGGCTAGCCAGGCCACGTCGATGCCCAGCGGGGTGAACCAGTCGCGGAAGTTGCGGAAGTGCTGCTCGGCGAGGATTTCGGTGGGCGCCATCACCGCCGCCTGGTAATTGCCGGCGATGGCCTGCAGGGCGGCCATCGCCGCGACCACCGTCTTGCCCGAGCCGACATCACCTTGGACCAGGCGCAGCATGGGAACCGAGGTTTCCAGATCGCGGGCAATCTCGTCGAGCACACGGCGCTGGGCACCGGTCAGCGAGAACGGCAACTGGGTGACAAAGCGTGCCTGCAAGCCGCGTCCCGACGGCAGCGCAGGCGCGCCGTCAGTCTGAATGCGTAGGCGCACCTGGCGCAGGCTCAACTGATGAGCCAGCAGTTCCTCCAGGGCCAGGCGACGCTGGGTGGGATGCGTGCCGGCCGCCATGCGTTCGATATCGGCGTCCGGCGGCGGTTCGTGCAGATAGCGCAGGCATTCATGCAGGCCGGGCAGGCGGAAGCGTTCGCGCAGCGGCTCGGGAATGCCGTCCGGCAGCGTCTCGGGCGCCTCGTCGAGCGCCTTCAATGCCTGACGGATCAGCCCGCGCAGGCGCGGCTGGGCGAGACCTTCAGTGGTCGGATAGATGGGCGTCAGGTGTTCATCGACCGGGACATCGCCCTGACCGAGCAGGCGGTACTCGGGATGGTAGATTTCGAGCCCGGTAGCCCCGGCGCGGGCTTCACCGAAGCAGCGCACATGGGCGCCACGCGTGAACTGCTTGTGCTGCGCCGGGGAGAAGTGGAAGAAGCGCAGGCTGAGAATGCCCGAACCGTCCTTGAGGCGGACCAGCAAGCTGCGGCGACGCCCCTTGACGATGTCGGCAGCGGAGACTTCGCCATCGATGACGGCTTCCTGGCCGGCGCGCAGCGTGGCGATCGGTGTAATGCGTGTGCGATCCTGGTAACGCAATGGCAGATGGAACAGCAGGTCGGCGACCCGTTCGATGCGCATTCGGGCCAGCTTGGCAGCCAGTGCCTCACCGACGCCGGCCAGGCCGGTGACCGGCTGTGACAGCAGCGTGTCTGTCATGCCGGGGCGGGTACTGACCGTTCCTGGCGGCATTGGTCGATGGCACTGATCAGGGCGTCGATGGCCTTGGGCCGTGGATAGCTGGCCCGCCAGGCGATTGCCACGGCACGGCTTGGCGCCTCGGGTGTGAATGGGCGGCTTTCGAGCATGCCGGACTCGTAATGACCGGTACCGATCGCCGAATGCGGCAGCACGGTGATGCCCAGCTTGGAAGCGACCATGTGCCGGATGGTCTCCAACGATCCGCCCTCGGCGGTCAGCGTGTTGGTCGGGCTGTTGAGATGTGCGTTGATGGCCGGGCAGGCCTCGAGGATCTGGTCACGGAAGCAGTGGCCCTCGCCGAGCAGCAGCAGGCGCTCGTCGAGCAGGTCATCCTTGTCGATGGTGGTCTTGGCCGTCCAGGGATGATCGCTGGGCATCAGCACCTCGAAGGGTTCCTCGTAGAGCTGGCGCGTGACCACATCGGCCTCGGTGAAGGGCAGTGCCACGATGATTGCATCGAGCTCGCCACTACGCAGCTTGCGGCGCAGCTCGGCGGTGAAGTTCTCTTCGATGTACAGCGGCATGCGCGGCGCCGACTGGGCCAGCTCGGGAATCAGGTGCGGGAACAGGTAGGGGCCGATGGTATAGATAGCGCCGATACGCAACGGGCTGGATAGTTGGTCCTTGCCCTCATTGGCCAGTTCGCGGATCACGCTGGCCTGCTCGAGCACACGCTGGGCCTGCTCGACGACTTTTTCCCCCAAGGGGGTCACCTGAACGGTCGACTTGGAACGCTCGAACAGGGCCACACCAAGCTCCTCCTCGAGCTTCTTGACCGCTACCGACAGCGTCGGCTGCGAAACGAAGCAGCGCTCGGCGGCTCGCCCGAAATGACGTTCCTGTGCCAAGGTTACGATGTACCTGAGTTCTGTTAGAGTCATGGTTGGGCCCGCAAGGGCTTCCTGTCACAAATATGGATATGTTCGTTTTACCAAGGAGCCAGGTAAAGGTGAAGAACACAACATTGATCCTCGGCTGTGGCGACATCGGAACGTCGCTCGGCCGGCAGCTCGTCGACGCCGGCCATCGCGTGATCGGCGTGCGTCGCAATCCCAAACCCCTCGCCAACACCGGCATCGAGCCACTGGCGCTGGATTTTACCGATCCTGCCGGGCTGTCGACGCTGCCTGATGCAGATATCGTCGTCTATGTGGCCAGTGCCGATCGCTTCGACGAGCAGTCCTATCAGGCAGCCTATGTCGATGGCCTGAAGGCCGTGCTCGATGAATTAGGCGGACGCAAGCACAAGCCTACCCGGGTCTTCTTCGTGTCGTCGACCAGCGTTTATGCCCAGCAGGACGGCGAAATCGTCGATGAAAACTCCGAAACCAAGTCACGCGGCTTCTCGGGCCAACTGATGCGCAAGGCAGAGCAGGCGCTCATCAAGCATAAACTGCCGGGCACAGCCGTGCGATTTTCGGGTATCTACGGCCCGGGGCGCGACCGACTGATCTGTCAGGTCCGCGAGGGACGCATGGCAGCGTCCAACCCGCCGATGTATTCCAATCGCATCCATCGCGACGACTGCGTGGGCATCCTGGCGCACTTCATCAATATGGCGCTGAACGGCAAGCCGCTGGATGACATTTATCTGGCCAGCGACTGCGAACCGGTGCCCTTGCATGACGTGATGGCCTGGCTGGCCAAGCGCCTCAAGGTCGAGTCCATCGAGACCATCCAGTCGCCGTTGCGTCGTCGATCCAGCAAGCGTTGCGACAACACCCGGCTGTGCAAGACGGGCTACCGTTTTCGCTACCCGACCTATCGCGAGGGCTACGCCCACGTGCTTTCCTGCGAGCGTTCCACACCCGAGCCGGAAAAGGCCTGAAGAGGCTGACCCGCAAGCGAACGGCAGGTGCTGCGCACCTGCCATGCCGAGTCATAGCGGGTGGCGATACCCCAGCGTGACCATATCCAGACCGTTGTTGGGTTTCTTGATGTCGGCATTGGAGTAGTGCGTGAAGGCCAGTGCCACTTCGCCCCGGCCTACATGCAGGCCTGCTGCCACACGATCCTCGAACTGGAACGCGGTGGACAGGTTGCGTCCCTCATAGCGCGTATTCAAAAACAGGGCGCCACCAATGCCTGCCTCGACGAAGGGCTGCGTTGCGGTGTCGGCGAACGTGTAGCGAAACGCCGGCGTAACGATCAGAGCGGCATTGTCATCGCCCTCGTTGCCGGGCAGCAGCAGGACGCCACCGGCCAGGCGCAGGGACAGTCCTGGCTGCCAATGAGCCAAACTGTACTCACGGTCGAGTTCGAGTTTAACGGTGGATTCGGATTCGCTGTTCTTGCCCACCGCCACATAGAGATCCGCATTGGCGAATGTCGGCATGCCCAGCATGGCGCCTAGTAGTAGGCTTCCCCACAGGGCCCGGGGGCTGACGGATTTTACCATGATTCCATTCCTTTCTTCTTTGAGTTCCTGGCTTCCTGCTGTCCCCACGATGGCAGGCGCATAACGCGTCGGCAATCGCTCATTGGTCGGGGCCCCGCGTCTGCGCCAAGGTGACGTAGCGACGCCTTGGGCCGTCGACGGCCGAATGGACCAGGGCGGCGCGGTGATACGTCCAGGCGAGTGGCAGATGCCCGGCGGCGATATCATGTGAGGCACGCTGCCGGGCCTGGCGTAGCAACGTCACGTGGGGACGAAAGGGCCGCTGGGGTGGGATGAAACCCAGCGTAGCCAGGGATGCCCAGAGCTCCGCCTGGAAATCCAGCAGCTGCTCGGGCACTGCCTCGCTGCCTGCCCATACGATACCGCCACGAGGAAAATGGCCGAGCCGGTCGAGGGTCCAGGTACCCTCGGGACCGGTCAACTGCTGCGTCAATGCAATAAGTTCGTCTACCTGGGGCGGCGAGACGTCACCCAGAAAGGCCAGGGTAAGGTGCAGCTTGTCGTCTGCGGTCCGCCGCCCTCCGCAGCGATGGCGGGCCTGTTCGGCCAGCCCAGCGAGGTGGGTACGCACCGAGTCATCGGGCCACAGGGCGAAGAACAGTCGCTGAAGCATGAATTTCAGTGAAGCATCAGTCGCCCAGCACCATTACCGCCTCGGCCTCGAACTGGCTGCCCTTGGGCAACGCCTTGACCCCAACTGCGGCGCGTGCCGGATACGGTGCCTGGAAGAACTCTTCCATGACCTGATTGACGGTGGCGAAGTCGTTGAGATCGGTCAGGTAGAGGTTGAGCTTGACGATATCCTGCAGAGAACCGGCAGCCTCTTCGCAGACGGCACGCAGATTGGTGAAGACCTGGCGGGCCTGGACGGCAATATCGCCCTCGACGAGTTCCATGGTCTGTGGGTCGAGAGGAATCTGGCCCGACAGGTAAATGGTGTTGCCGGCCTTGATGGCCTGGGAATAGGGGCCGATGGCGGCAGGGGCCTTCTCGGTGTGAATGACGGCCTTGTTGCTCATGGGTAGCTCCTTGCGTTGTCGTTGTTCCGGTTGGGACCGGGTTCCGGTATCGATGAAAAACACTCGCCCTGCCGTGAGGGGCACGGCAGGGCGAGTCAGGGTTTCAGTTGCGGACGCGGTGGATCTTGCCGACGTGGGGCAGGTTGCGAATCCGCTTGATGATGCGGGCCAAGTGTACGCGATCGCGTACCGCTAGGATCAGGTTGACGATCGACAGGCGAGCGTCGCGTTCCTCGATGCCGATGCGCTCGATATTGGCATCGGCGTCGGTGACCAGGCTGGCCAGTTCGGCAACCAGGCCGCGGCGTGTTTCCATCTCGATGCGCAGCGCCACCGGGAAATCACCACTGATATCCGCGGACCACTCCAGGGTAAACAGCTTGTCGGGATCGTCGCGCTTCAACTCGTCCAGGTTACGGCAATCGAGGCGATGCACGACAATGCCTTTGCCCACCGACAGGTGGCCGACCACTGAGTCGCCGGGAAGCGGGTGGCAGCAGCGCGCGAAACTGATCACCATGCCTTCGGTGCCGCTGATCACCACCGGGCCTTTTATCGGGCCGCTGATGTCGCCGGGGAGCTGTTCGCTGGCCTGACTCTCGGTCAGGCGCCGGGCCACGGCATAGGCCATGCGCGTTCCCAGGCCGATGGATTCCAGAAGATCGTCGGCGTGCTTGAGTTCGAACTCCTCGATCACACGAGGCAGGCGCTCGCTGGGCAACTCCTCGAGACTGGTCTCGTAGTCCGCCAAGGCCTTGTTGAGCAGGCGGCGACCAAGCTGGATCGACTCGGTGCGTTGCTGATGCTTGAGTGCATGGCGAATCGCCGAGCGCGCCTTGGCAGTGATCACGAAATTCAGCCAGGCCAGGTTGGGCCGGGCGCCGGGAGCAGTAATGATTTCCAGGGTCTGGCCGCTTTCCAGGCGGGTCGACAACGGCGCCAGGTGGCGGTCGATGCGACAAGCGATACAACTGTTGCCAATGTCGGTATGCACCGTATAGGCGAAGTCCACCGCCGTGGCCCCTTGCGGCAGCTCCATGATGTCGCCCTTGGGCGTGAACACGTAGATGTCGTCGGGAAAAAGGTCGTTCTTGACGTGCTCGATGAACTCCAGCGGGTTGCCGGCATGGCGCTGCATCTCGAGCAGGCCCCGCACCCATTCGCGGGCGCGTGCATGGCTGCCGGCAGCGATGGGACGCTCGGTCTGACCGGCCTTGTAGAGCCAGTGGGCGGCGATGCCGTTATTGGCCATCGCCTCCATCTCACGGGTGCGGATCTGCACCTCGATGGGCATGCCGTTGGCGCCGAACAGCGTGGTGTGCAAGCTCTGGTAGCCGTTGGCCTTGGGGATGGCAATGTAGTCCTTGAAACGCCCCGGGACCGGCTTGTAGAGGTTGTGTACCGCACCGAGGATGCGATAGCAGGTGTCGACGTCGTCGGTGATGATGCGAAACCCGAACACGTCCATGATCTCGGCGAACGGCTTGCGCTGGTCGCTCATCTTGCGATAGATCGACAACAGGTGCTTCTGGCGGCCGACCACCGTGCCGGGCAGGCCGTCGTCGTCGAGGCAGTTCTGCAGGCTGGTCTGTACCTGACGGATCATCGTGCGGCGATTGCCGCGGGCCTTGGATACGGCACGCTTGATACGCTCGGCGCGCATCGGGTGGATGGCCTGGAACGACAGATCCTCGAGTTCGACACGAATGGTATTGATGCCCAGGCGGCCGGCAATGCGTGCATAGATTTCCAGCGTCTCGCGGGCGATTCGACGCTTCTTGTCGGGGCGCAGGGCACCCAGCGTGCGCATGTTGTGCAGGCGGTCGGCGAGCTTGACGATGATCACGCGAATGTCCTGAGACATCGCCATGACCATCTTCTGGAAATTCTCGGCCTGGGCGACCGCCTTGTCCTCGAAGGTGATCTGGGTCAGCTTCGAGACGCCGTCGACCAGTTCCGCCACCGGTTCGCCAAACTGTCTGGCCAGGGCAACCTTGGACACGCCGGTGTCCTCGATCACGTCGTGCAGCATGGCGGCCATCAGGCTCTGATGGTCCATGTGCATGTTGGCGAGAATATTGGAAACGGCGAGCGGGTGGGTGACGTAGGGTTCGCCGGAGCGACGGCGCTGGCCGTCGTGGGCTTGCTCGGCGTAATAGAAGGCGCGCTTGACCTGCTGGATCTCGTCTTGGGGAAGGTAGCCGGCCAAGCGGTCGGCAAGGTCATCGATGGTGAACATTCAGCGCGCCTATCCAGAAACCTCGGGTCGTATCATTACGTTATCCTGCAACCGTACGGCCCGCGCCGCAACCCCGGCAACAGGCCGGGGACGGCAGGTACCGTTATCGTGTCGGAGTCGCACGCGCGCGTCTTACGCTTCGTTGTCCGAAATATGGGGCGGTTCGGGGCGCGAACGCACCGGCGCTTCGATGGGCTCGTCGAGAACGTTCTCGTCGATCTTGCCGGCTGCGATCTCGCGCAGTGCCATGACCGTGGGCTTGTCATTTTCCCACGGTAGCAACGCATCGCGGGAACCGCGCGCCAGCTGGCGTGCACGCTGGGTTGAAATCATCACCAGCTTGAAGCGGTTTTCGACGTGATCAAGGCAATCTTCAACGGTAACTCGCGCCATGGGAAATATCCTGATTTGCTGTGCAAACGTGAAACGGCAACGTGATCGGCATCCGTCCGAGGGGGACAGATACGCATGATCGCGGGGTAGGACATGGCAGTCTACTCGACGCCTTCGATGCGTGACAAGAGCGCCTGGATGAGTGGGCCCTGACGTTCGCGGACACGTTCGAGCCGCGAACGCTCTGACAGCACCAGGCCAGCCAGTTGGGCGAGCGCATCTTCGAAGTCGTCGTTGACGATGATGTGTTCATACTCGTCGAAATGCGACATCTCGCTGATGGCGTCGCGCATGCGTCGATCGATCACCGACGCATCGTCGGTGCCACGGGCCGACAGGCGCTCGCGCAGGGCTTCGCGCGACGGCGGCAGGATGAACACCGAGACCACGCCATTCATCTGCTCGCGGACCTGACGAGCCCCCTGCCAATCAATCTCCAGAATCACGTCGGTGCCCGCAGCAAGCAGGGCCTGAACCGCCGGGCGCGAGGTGCCGTAGTGGTTGTCGAAGACCTGGGCGTGTTCGAAGAAATCGCCGCGCTCGATCATGCGCTTGAAGGTGGCTTCGTCGACGAAGTGGTAGTTGACGCCGTCGACCTCGCCGGGGCGCATGGCGCGGGTGGTATGCGATACCGAGACCTGGATGTCTTCGACGCGGTTGAGCAGGGCGCGAACCAGGCTGGTCTTGCCGGCGCCGGACGGCGCGGAAACGATGTAGAGGGTACCGTGGGACATGAGCGGGTGTCCGATTGAGACGCTACAAGGAAAACGCGCATTATCGCATATTGTCCCGCTCGCCCTACACTGTCGCGACAGTCTCTTGCATAAGCTCATGCACAAGGATGCGCCATGTCACCGTCCTCGTCCCATGCCGACGCAGCCTCGTCACGCCTGATCTTTTTGGGCGTTGCCTTCGCTTTTCTGCTCACCATGCTGGGCACCACGTTGCCGACACCGCTTTATCCGGTCTATCAGCAGCGCTTCGGCTTTTCCCAACTGATGATCACCATCATCTTCGCCGCCTACGCTGTCGGCGTGATCGCCGCGCTGATTACCACCGGGCGCTGGTCGGACCAGGTCGGGAGGAAGCCGTTGCTGCTCGGGGGATTACTCGCCTCGGCACTCAGCGATGTAATCTTCCTGAACAGTGATAGTCTGGTCATGCTGCTGGCCGGGCGCATGATCTCGGGCGTGTCTGCAGGCATCTTCACCGGTACGGCTACAGTAGCGGTCATCGAGCTTGCCCCCAGGGCCTGGAAACACATGGCCACTTTCATGGCGACCGCGGCCAACATGGGTGGGTTGGGGCTGGGTCCGGTGGTTGCCGGCTTTCTCGGCGAGTATGCGCCGTGGCCGCTGCACCTGGCGTTCGCCGTGCACCTCGGGCTGCTGGTGATCGCCGTGATTGCCGTGTGGCTGGCCCACGAGACGGTCGAGCGTCCCGCACATCCACGACTCCAGTTGCAGCGCCTACTTATACCCCAGGAGGTGCGTGGAGCCTTTCTGCCGGCGGCCATGGCCGGGTTTGCCGGATTCGCGGTGCTTGGCTTCTTCACTGCCACGGCGCCGGCCTTCATGAACGAGGTGTTGGGTCACGACAATCGGGCGCTGGTAGGGGTTGTCGCTGGGGTGGTGTTCTTCGCCTCGACGGTAGGCCAACTGATGGAGCGCCGTTTCCCCCAGGCGTGGCGACTGCCGACCGGCTGCGCTGTAGTGATTCTCGGTGTCGGTCTGGTCGGTGCCGGTATCGGCCTGGCCTCGCTATCGGTGTTCCTGAGCGGGGCGGTGATTGTAGGGCTGGGCCAAGGCATCGGCTTTCGCGCCGGGCTGGGTATGGTTACGGCGGCGAGCCCGAAGGATCAGCGTGGTACGGTGACCTCGACGTTCTTCTTCGTCGCCTATGTGGCTATCTCGATTCCAGTGGTGGGTATCGGCCTGACAGCGCGTGCCATCGGTTTGGCGACGACCGGAATGGGATTTGCCGTGCTGGTGGGGCTACTCTCGGCCGTGGCGCTGGTATTATTGGTGAGACGCCAGGCGCTGGCGCCATCCGCTTAACTACCTACGGAGCCCGATATGACAGCCCCCGCCACCACGCTACGCATCCGCCGCCCCGATGACTGGCACCTGCACCTGCGCGACGGCGACCTGATGGCGACGGTGCTGCCCTACACCAGCGGGCTCTACGGCCGCGCCATCATCATGCCCAACCTGGCACCGCCAGTGACCACGGTCGCTGCGGCCCGCGACTACCGGGCACGCATTCTGGCGGCGTTGCCGGCTGGCCATGACTTCACGCCGCTGATGACCTGCTACCTCAACGAGAGCGTGACCGCGCAGGAACTCGAGACGGGTCACACTGAGGGCGTGTTTACCGCTGCCAAGCTCTACCCGGCGAATGCCACAACCAACTCCGCGCATGGCGTGCGTGACGTCAAGGCGATCTATCCGCTGTTCGAGACCATGCAGCGCCTGGGCATGCCTCTACTGATCCATGGCGAGGTGACCCACGCCGAGGTAGACATCTTCGATCGCGAGAAAGTATTCATCGACGAAGTCATGGAGCCGATTCGTCGTCAGTTCCCCGAGCTCAAGATCGTCTTCGAGCACATTACCACCGCCGAGGCCGCCCAGTACGTGTGCGAGGGCAACGACTATCTCGCCGCGACCATCACCCCGCAGCACCTGGCACACAACCGCAACGACATGCTGGTCGGCGGCATTCGTCCGCACCTGTACTGCCTGCCGATTCTCAAACGTGGTACCCACCAGCAGGCGCTGCGCCAGGCCATAGCCAGCGGCAACCCACGTATCTTTCTGGGTACCGACTCGGCACCGCACGTGGTGGAAGCCAAGGAAACGAGTTGTGGCTGTGCCGGTGTCTTCAACGCGCCGTCAGCGTTGGAAGTGTATGCCAGCGTGTTCGAGGAGGAGAATGCCCTCGAGCATTTCGAGGCGTTCTGTTCGCTCAACGGCCCGCGCTTCTACGGGCTGGCGCCCAACGAGGACACCATCGAGCTGGTTCGCTCGCCGCGTCAGGTGCCAGAGATCATTGGGGATGAACATCGTCTGGTGCCGTTCCGCGCCGGCGAAACGCTGCCCTGGTCGGTCAAGACCGCGTAAGGCGCGGCAGGTGCGCGATATCCGATAACGAGAGCGGGCGCATTTCCCACTGTGCCCGTGTCTCGGGCGCGACCCATAGCGGTTGTGCATTGGCCGTGCGCGGCCCCTCCGGCGAGCCGCAGGCCACGAATCGAATCACCCGGATCAGCCCCGAATGCCCCACCACCAGCGGAGGTGTCGCTTCGCTCTCCAGAATCGTATTGAGAGTGACGACAATGCGCGCGGCAAATGTCTCCCAGGATTCACCCTCCTCGGGTTCGAGCAGGTAAGGCATTGGACGAGGGGCGGGCTGGCCTTCGAAATGACCCCAGTGGCGCTCCTTCAACCCCTCGATCAACTGGTGAGGATGGCGTCCGGTAGCCAGTTCGGCGGTACGTCGGGCGCGTTCGAGCGGACTGCTTACGATTAGCGGCCAGTCGATTTCGCCGAGCAGCGCAAAGGCCCGGCGTGCCTCGTCCTCGCCCTGAGGCGTCAGCGGCACATCCTGGCTGCCGGCGATACGCCCTTCGCGATTCCAGACACTTTGGCCGTGGCGCAGGAAGACGAAGGGGCGGCGAATGAGTTCGGGCATGAGGATTTTCAATCACGCGATAGGTAGAAGTTCTTTTATACTTTCGTCTTATTCTGAGAGTATCTTCGCTTTTTCCGGCATGCAACGCTGCCACTCGGGCACGAACGCCTGCCGGGTCATCGTTTCGCGTCGTCGGCCCAACGGCCGACCGCATCTGAGCATTCTACGTAAGGGTCGATTTCATGAACGCTGTCACTCGCGCGATGCGTGACGCTGCTGCTGCCCATCCCCGCCTGGCCGAGCTGGCCCTGGCCCTGGGTGCCTTCGGTATCGGAACCGGCGAGTTCGTGATCATGGGACTCATGAGCCGTGTCGCCAATGACCTGCATGTGGCGGTGCCCGACGTCGGCTATGCGATCAGCAGCTATGCGCTGGGCGTGGTCGTAGGGGCACCGATCATTTCTGCATTGGCTGCGCGCGTGCCTAAGCGGGCGCTGCTGATCGGTCTGATGCTGATGTTTGCTATTGGCAACCTGGCCAGTGCCTTCGCGCCGGGATTCTGGTCCTTCGTGGCGCTGCGCTTCATCGCCGGGCTACCGCATGGCGCCTATCTGGGCGTGGCGGCACTGGTTGCCGCGGCGGCGGTACCCATCGAGCAGCGCGCCCGGGCCGTGAGCCGGGTCATCCTGGGGCTTACCGTGGCGATTCTGGCCGGTGCGCCCCTGGCCACCTGGGCGGGTAACCTGCTCGGCTGGGAGATCGCCTTCGCCGGGGTGGGTATCATCGCCTTGGTAACGGCGTTGCTGATTCTGCTATGGGTGCCCTCGCAGCCTGGCGATGCCCAGGCCAGCCCCAAGCGTGAGCTGACCGCAATGATCAAGCAACGCGTGCTGTTCACCCTGGGGGTGGCCTGCATTGGCTTCGGTGGCATGTTCGCCGTGTTTAGTTACGTGGTACCCACGCTCACCGAGCAGGCCGGCATGCAGGAATCGCTGGGGCCGCTGGTGCTGGCGGTCTTCGGTATCGGCACTATCATCGGCAACCTGGTCGGGGCGCGGGCTGCCGACAAAAACCTGCTGCGTGCGATTCCGGTGATCCTCATCTGGTGCGTCATCGTCCAGGGCGGGTTCTATTTCGCTGCCAACTCGGTGTGGCTGGGTATACTGTTCGTGGGGTTGGTGGGGACTGGCATGGCCCTCGGTCCGGCCCTGCAGACGCGCCTGATGGACGTGGCGGAAGATGCCCAGACCATGGCCGCGTCGCTCAACCATGCGGCGTTCAACTGCGCCAATGCGCTCGGCGCCTGGCTGGCCGGCGTCACGATCAAGCTCGGTTTCGCTTGGTCGACCACCGGCCTGGTAGGGGCAGTACTCGCCGTGGGTGGCCTGCTGATCTTCCTGATAGGGCTGCGTATCGAGCGGGCCAAGGCTGTGGCGTCGCCTGAAGGCGCCTAAGTCACTCTGCCATGAACGTGAAACGCTCGCGCAACTGTTCCCAGGTTTCACGGCTATTGGCCAGCAGTAACCGACCCTGATGAATCGTCGGTTTGTATGGCCGTCCATCGAGCAGCGCCGAATAGCCGCCGGCTTCCTGATGCACGAGCACGCCGGCGGCATGGTCCCATGGCATCAGGGCGCCGATCAGGCTGAAGTCCCCGAAGCCACTGGCCAGGGTACGATACTCGTGACAGGCGCAGCCGATGCTCATCATGCGACTGAAATCGGGAAACGTCGCCGCCAGCCGGTACTGCAAATCCTTCGGGAACAGGCGCAGTGACGTGAAACCGGTCATTTCTTCCAGGCTTTCCTTGGCCGAAACCGCCACTCGTCGCTCGGTGCCGTCCGGGCGTATATAGAATGCGCCCTGGCCACGGTGGGCCATGATCCAGTCATCCATCACTGGATCGTAGAGTAGGCCGAATACCGTCTCGCCCCGGCTGGCCACGGCCAGAATCACGCCGAACTGGGTCAGGTTCCTGGCAAAATTCCACGTTCCATCGATAGGATCGATGATTACCGCCATCTCGGCTTCGGCGATATGTTCGAGTATTGCCGCGTCGGCGGAGGTCGCCTCTTCACCGACGATTGTCGCCTCGGGAAAACGCTCGGCGACTTCACGCTGGATGAAGGCTTCAGCGCGCTGGTCGGCGATGGTCACCAAGTCCTCTGGCGATGTCTTGGTCTGGATCGACTCTGGGTCCAGGTTGCGAAAACGCGGCAGGATCTCCGCCTTGGCGGCGCGGCGGACGATGTCGATGAGCTCGGCGGTGGTGGCTGAATCTATGGTCATGGTGTCTCTCCCTGACAGTGGCATGCCCCAATCAGCATAACGGTAATGGCGTCGTCGGGGTAATCGGGCCAAGCGTTCAAGCCGCTCCAGGCGGAGGCGGCGTTATCTGTCTCAGGGCCAGCAGTAGCCCCATCCCGACGACCATCACCACAGTCGTAATTAGCAGAGCCCCATGATAGCTACCGGTAAAGGCAACGATATAGCCGGTCATGGCCGGCGCCACCACTTGCGCAACGCCGTAGCTCAGTGTCAGGCGCGACATGGCGCGGGCCGGGTTGTTAGGGTAGCGGCTACCGATCAACGTCAGCGTCAGGCTGACGACACCTACGAAGGTGCCGCCAAAGAGCACGGCGCTAAGCAGGTTGATCAGGGTGTCGTTGCTTACCACCGGCAACACGAACGACACCGTCTGCAGTCCATAGGCAACCAGCAGCGCCATGATGGGGCCAAATGCTCTGGCTACCCGGTCCCAGAGGAAGCTGGATGGTACGGCAGCCAGCCCGACGATCACCCATACCCAGCTGCCTTCGCCAGCCAGTAAGGGCAGGTTTTCGAGGATGGCGACAATGAAGGTGGCCCCGACGACATAGCCGAACCCGCCGCAGAAATAGGCAGCAATCATCAACGCCAGCCAGCGCCTTGATGGCCCTTGAGACGCCTTGGCGGTGTTCTTGGCGGAGATGGGCGGTGGCGCAGGGAGCCAGCGCCACGCCGGCACGAAGAACACGAGGCCCAGCAGGCCCAGCCCGATCCATTGCTCGGCCCAGTTCGTCCACTCGACCATGCTCGCCAACGCCAGGCCGGACACCACGACGCCCAATCCCAGACCGGTGAAATGAAGGCCCAGTTCTTGCCGGTGATGGTGGCGAGTCAGCCAATTGAGCACCAGTCCCGAGGCCAGCAACAACCCGGCGATGCTGGAGACCCCCGCCACGAAACGCAGGATGGCCCAGAGCACCACATTGTCGGTCAGCCCCATGCCCAGTGTGGTAACCACTCCCAACACCAGACACATGCGATAGAGCGTGAACTTGACCGACAGCCGGCCAATGCAGGACGCCAGCAGCGCGCCGCTCATGTAGCCCAGGTAATTGATTGTCGCCAGCCAGCCCCCGGCAACATCGGACAGCCCGGCGCCGTCGCGCATGATAGGCAGCATGGGAGTGTAGGCGAAACGGGCCAGCCCGACCGTCAGGATAAGTGCACTGATCCCGGCAAGAATGACCTTGTAACGTGCCAGGTTGGATGTGGTGGGGAGGGGCGACTCCGTAACTGCCATAAGGGCCTCGGTGAGTTGGATGCTTCGAGAGCTTAGCCGGTATAGAGTCGCTTAGCGCCACACTTGGCGATATTGATCTTTGATCTCACCCAAACGCTTCATCCAGCGCCAGATACGCCCCGCTCTGCTCTCGGATCTCCTGCCCCAACGTATCGACCTCCTTTGACACGTCCCGGAAATGGACCCGCTCGGCCATGCTCTCCAGCCACTGGTTGACTAGCGGATAGCGCCCAAACCGGTAACCCGCTGCCTTGATCTGATGGAGCTCGCAGCTCATGGCGAGGTCGGCCAGCGTGGGGTGTTCGTCGCCTAGTGCTGTCGGCGGGTGCGCGTCGTGCTGCTGGCGCTCCAAATGCGCTTCAAGGGTGGCAAGCCCCTGGTTCAGCCCCGCCTGTAAAGACGTAATCAAGGTGCTCTGAATCTCACGCTTGAGCATCGGCAGGGTCAGGTGCAGGTTCATGATGTGGTGAAACATGTCGAAGCGGCGCAGGTTGCCCTGATACCAGGCCAGCCACTGATCGATCTGTGCCGCACGCGCCGCGTCCTGATCGCCTGGGTACCACCGCTGTGCGGCCTCTTGATCCGGGGCCGTGCGGCAGAGATACATCATGATGGCCTGGCTTTCGCCGAGTACGAGCCCTTTCCCATCGTCCCCCTGTGTTACCTCCAGCGCTGGCACGGTCTGGAATGCATTGATCTGCGCATACCAGGACATGCGTGTCTCTCCACCGGCAAAGTCGATTTCGTGGAAGCCGTAATCGATTGATAACTCACGCAGTGTTATTTCGACTGCCCGGCAGGGCTGGGAGAGGCGATGGGCGTAGAGGGTGATGGCCATGAGCGCTTCCTACGGTCTGTCTGAAAATGTCTGCGCTTGATCACATTGTTAACAACCCGCTCAAGATGCGCATTTACACCATGTAGATTCCGTTCTTTCACCGATTTTGCCTTGTCTGGGCTTCGCTCGCCGATGCTTAGACAAGCCCTAAGCTGACATCAAAGGCCATTGGTGAAGGGGCAGCTTTCAGCGTAGCGCATGAGAGGAAAGGGTCGGGGTGCGTGACGGGCATCCCGAAGGAGAGTATTCACTCAATATTCTGGATCTGAATAAGCAATAAAAATGATAAATCCCTGCAGCACAGGGGGTGGAGCTGTTTAGGTCGCCGATGTAAACCTCAACCCGCCAAGCTACCCACCACATTGCTGGCATACAGTATTAACCTAACTGCAAGCAGGATATAAAAGGGCTCGGCACAACGCACACGGAGGATGCTTTCAGGTGAGACCTGTTGCGGCGCAGCTATATACGCTATAGCTTCCCTCGGACTACGATTCAGATAGGGCTTCTACTCATGAAAAAGTCTCGTGCTGGCCGAATCCTTGAGCGTTATGAGGCTCTCTCTGCCAAACGTGAAGGGCAGGCTGCCGAACGAGAGGGCTGGGATACCGCATCTGAGGAATCGAGCACCCGTATTGGGAAACTGCTTCAGCATCTCAACAGTGATGATCTTGAGAGAACCTCAGCAGGTCGCTCAGGCTGGGAAGGTAAATTTCATGTGATCGATCAGACAGAAGCTGAGCGGTTCAGGCAGCAGCAAGTCCAGCCGGCCAACGAAGCTCGCAGGAATAAGAAGCAGGCAAGAATTGATGCGATCAAGCAGGCCGTGATGCACTTTTGGACGGAAAAGCCTGCGATCAGAGCTGCATCGCCCCGTGAGGCGAGGTCTATGCTGGTTCGTTTCTGTCAGATGGCTGGCGTCGAGTTCTCGATAAACGCTAATCGAGACATGTCCGAGGCGACACAAGAACTTGCGGCAGAAGGGATCTTGCCGCGTTCATTTGGAAAACCCCGGCAGAAGTGATACCTAACGACGTCGTGTATTACATTTCGTCGATCTGTACCCCTTTATAGTCAAGACACGAAATGATGTCTGGGAGACTTGTGAATCCCGGAGACATCGTAGTGTCGTCATCTACCCCCCTATTCTGCCAGCCTATCCCATTGGATCGCGGCATTCGTGAGCGCGAGTGTTACGAGCTGACAGGCATTTCTCGCTCGTACCGTTGGCGTCTTGAGCAAGAAGGACGCTTCCCTCGCCGCCGGCGCACCGGTCTGCGCTGCCATTACTGGCTCCTCAGCGAGCTAATGGAGTGGCTCAAAGACCCAGAGGCCTTTGCGACAGGCGCGAGCCAGAGGGCGAGCTGATGTGTGGCCCCATCGCCAAGGCGAGGTGAGGGATCATACGTATGCCCAAGCAGCGATTATCTTCTGCCGATATTCGTAACGTGATCGAGCTGCGACATAGTGGCGGCTCCCTCTCCTGCCGTCGAATAGCCCAGCAGGTGGGGGTAGGTCCGTCCAGTGCGCACAAGGTACTGAAATCTGCGTACGGACCTTTCCTTGAAGCGATTCAGGCTGGCAGCGAAGTGACTGATGCCATGCTATTGCAGTGGGTTTATCCCAACCCTTCCCATACCAAGCATACGGACTGGGCCCGAGTACACTATCAGCTCCAGAGCGGCATGACCCGCAAGTTCTGCTTCGAGCAATTGCGCAGTGAGGAAAAGGCTTTTTTCGGCTACTCGCGGTTTTGCGAGTTGTACAACGAATGGTTATCCGCACAGCCTGCTTCGTCATCGGTCCACTGCATGCCAGCCCATACCTGCATTGTGTCGGTCATCGAGTGTACGGTAGCAGATCGACGCTCCCCAAGAATGAGTTTGTTTGTGGGGCTGCTCCCAGCATCGAACTACTTATATCTCGACGCCTATGTGCCTAATGGCAGTCCATTTGAATTGTTCGACTGCATGGCACGCCTGTTTGCACATGTCGGTGGAGTGCCGCAACAGGTGGTAATACCCCCGATTAAAGGTATTGAGGACTATCGGCTGCTGGAACGTACTCTTGGCACGAGTGTGACCGTGAGCGTGCCTAGAAAACAGTGGAGCGGGCCGGGTAGTGACCTTGCTTCGAGTGCGTTTAACTGGGTAGCTAGTCAGCTTGCTGCGTATCGAAAATCTCAGCTCGCTTTGATGAAAGTGAAGCTTCAAGTACTAGCAGCAGAGTGGAATAGCTCAGGGCTTGACTACTATCCGGCTGAACCAATTCAGCGAGCATTGGAAAGAGTCGAACGCTGCAGGCTTAACGCCCTTATCAAGACTTCCGATGCCTTCACGCATCGGAAGTCAGTAAAGGTCGGGCTCAGCAGTCACGTCAAGTACGGCATGGTGTTTTATTCGGTGCCATACGCACTTGTCGGTCAAGCTGTCGAGGTTGAAGCCTCAGCAGACCGTGTGCGGGTCTATAACGGACAGCGTCTGGTTGCAGACCATCCAAGACAGGCAAGCACATATTACCAGACGAAGCCTGCTCATATGAGGACGCGTGGTGCTCAGGTTGCCCGAGAGCGGTCACGAGATCGCTTCATGAGCTGGGCAATTAGAATCGGGCGTAACACCACCAAGTGGGTTCGGACAAGGATGGATCAGGCTGAGTACCCTGAGCATGCTTATGAGAGCTGTCGCCGGCTACTCAGTTTGGCCAATATCCATGGCCCTAAGAGGCTGGAGCGTGCCTGTGGGAGGCGGGGTGTCCGAACGATGGATGATATCAGGAAGATACTTAGTAGAGCTGACTAGCGTACAGCAAGGGTGCCTTTAGTTGTAGGGCGCCTGTTCGCAATGGCTGGAATCAGCCTAGGTCTTCATGGAGTGCAAATGGGCTGTCTCCCGAAATTGTACCCTGAAAAGATGTATGAACGGCGTTGAAACTAACTCCGGCACAGCTGAGTTGTAATGAGGCAAAAGCCGTGTCCACTAGGTTTTTAATAGTGTCCACAGGAAGCCGGGCCGATGCTGGAAACAACTAGAATTGCGAGAGGCGATGAAAACCTATACCACAGAGACCACTGCGACCATGGACGGTCTAACTGTATACCTGAACACGTTGAAGGGATCGGGATGCAGTATGGAAATGCTGGGTGCAGCTAAACGCCAAGTAGACGCCATGCTGACCCACCATAACAAGGTGCTGACCATCTACCTCGGCGTACACGTGAGCACGTACACGCCGGACAATGCGGTCATGTCCCAATATGTGCGGTCAGTTCGGAAGATGCTTACAACCAAGCCGAGCAGCAGGGCCGCCTCATGTAGACCTGCGTTTCGCCGTGTTGGATTCGCTTGGTTCCGCGAAATGGACCGCGCGAGGAAGCAGCACTACCACATGGCGATCATGCTCGACGGCAACGTGGTACGAGCTCCACAACGTATATTCGATAGCGTCCTAAAGCCTGCAGCCGAGCGGCTGGGGGCCACCGCTTGGCTTTATGAGAGGGCCTGCCGGCTGGATCGGCAGGACAAAGATGCCTATCTGGCATGCCTGTACCGCTTATCTTATGGGGCTAAAGAACACAGCAAATATGGTCGAAAGGCCACAGCCAACGACTACAGTACCAGCCGCATCCAGCCCAGCCCCTCGACCTCGTGGACGGGTTTCAAGAACGAGGCCTCAAAGAGCTGCACATAGGGCAGAACGGCTTACCAGCGGCAGGGCCCTCCACAACGGCTCCCTTTGACTACCCCCTATTATCCCAAACTACGTACTACCCCAGTACTTGGTGTTACCTCCTGTCGAATGGGCCCTGCTTGTGTCCAAACCTGTTGCCGCGCAGGCCAGAGGGCCCTTAAAAGGACCTTCTGGCCTGCGTGATGTGCCCCTGCCAGTAAGGGTTAATGGCCTCATTTCGTACTTTGTAACTCGCTGTGGCAGAAAAACTATCACGGTCTAGCTCGAAGGCCGGGGGTGCGAAAACGAACTATCGGACTCCAGTACGTACCAGTGCCTTTCGCGCCACTGCAGAGCGGTCGTTGCCAACTATAGACTGAGGCGGAATGGCAAGTTGTGCACGATGCGTAGGCAAAAATCCAATCGCCTTGTCAACGCAAGTTGGTGTGGCGCAGGCTGATTGACCTGCGCTCAGGTAGGTACTTAGAGGGTAGCGGTCGCTTCAGCAGGTTAGTATTTCAGAGCCTTTAAGCTCTCTGTCCCGACACACCGGTGGCATTCTAGTGGGAGTGCATGGCTTCGGGTGTTGTACAACGAGGCTTTGAATAAGGCGCGCGCTGCCTTGCTGGGTTGTACAACGAATTGAGCTGTCGGGTGCAAGCCAGATAGGCAGGCTTGTAGGCTGGAAGTCGCTTGAAGAGGGACTAGAAGCGCAGCTTCTCGAACGGGCGCCCCGTAAGAGCCGTGTACGCGACCGTGTTCTGGATGTTGGCATGGCCCATATACTGCTGCACGGTGCGCAAGTCCGTACCGCTGTTGATCAAGTGGACGCCACAGGCATGACGTAGTGCATGGGGATGCCACTTTACCCCGAGTACGCGCTCCGTAAGACGGTGGAACATGCGACGGAAGCCGTCTGCGCTGACTGGGGTGCCCCGCTCGTTCACGAACACGAGGCCATGCGAGCGCTTGGTCTCTCGCTGATAGCGCTTCAATGCCCGGATCGTTTCGCCTTGGACAGGATGCGTACCATCAAGACTTCCTTTCGCTCGCGATACGCTCAGCTGATGACCACTGTCGAGGTCAATAGCTTGCCAAGTCAGGCTAACTAGCTCGGAGACGCGCAGCCCATGCTCGAAAGCCATACGAATCATCAAGGAATCACGGTGCCCATGGCGGTTGTGCTTCGCTTCCCTTATGAGCCGATGGACTTCGTCGCGCATAAGGTATTTGCGCCCCCGAGCTTCATCGTTTGCCTGTCGGCTGTTAACTGTCCGGCTTTCAGTGGCTGGACGTAGCACAACCACGTTTCCCTTAACCGCATTGCTCATGGACTCATCTCATTCTCAGGCGCATCACTGTCCGGATTCCAGCTAGAACCCGGACAGTTATTATACCGCGTGGTGATGAGGCCGTCATACGATTTTCACTGACTCCAGCCGTTCGACAGAGCCTCGGCTTGCTTGAGTACCATCTCGACAGCTTCAGGCGCTTTGTCGGGTGGGTACTTGTAGCGTTGTAGGGTGCGCCGCACCAGAATACGCAGCTTCGCGCGCACACTTTCACGTACCTGCCAGTCGACGGTGGTGGACTTGCGCAGCTTCTCAGTGATTTCGACGGCGATCTTCTTTAGAGTCTCGTCGCCGAGCTCACGCACTGCGCTTTCGTTGTTGGCCAGCGCATCGTAGAAGGCGACCTCGTCCGGGGTAAGGCCCAGTGCCGCGTCGCGTTCCAGCTCCGCTTGGAACTGCTTGGCCATCTGGATCAATTCTTCGATCACCTGTGCGGTCTCGATACCTCGATTGTTATACTTACGCAGCGTCTCCTGCAGACGGTCCGCGTATTTCTTCTCTTGTACAACGTTGCTGCGAGTCTTGGCCTTGATATCGTCTTTCAGCAGTTTTTCCAGTAATTCGACCGCGAAATTCCTGTAGGGCATCTGGCGGACATCCTCGAGAAACTCGTCGGAGAGCAGGCCGATGTTGGGCTTGTCGAGACCGCACAGAGCGAACACATCGGAGACGCCTTCGGAAACCAACGCATTGTCTAGAATCTGCTTAAGCGCCGAGTTCTTCTCGTCCTCGGTAAGCTTGCTGTCGACGCTAGTGACCTTGGTAATCGCGGTTTTAACCGCTGATAGGAAGGCGATTTCCTTGTGCAGGTCACGGGCTTCGTCGAGGGTGCCACACAGCGAGTAGGCCTTGTTCATGGCTAGCACGGTGTCGAGGAAGCGTCTTTTGCCGTCTTCCAGTCCCATGATGTAGTTGGCTGCCGGTATCAGCAGCTTGTTGGGATTGTCTGCAAAGCCGCTGTAATCGAAGCCTTCGCTGTTGGGGCCTTTGGCAAACATGCCGTGGATGACGTCGAGCTTTTCCAACAGCACGGCGTAAGCTTCTTCGGCGCTATGCGTGGGAGCGCCTTTGCCTTTGGCGTCGGTGTAAGTTTTCAGCGCCTGCTTTAACTCGTTGGCGATGCCGATGTAGTCCACCACCAAGCCGCCGGGCTTGTTCTTGAACACGCGGTTCACCCGGGCAATGGCTTGCATTAAGTTGTGGCCCTTCATGGGCTTGTCGATGTACATGGTGTGACAGCAAGGAGCGTCGAAGCCGGTCAGCCACATATCCCGCACGATCACCAACTTGAACGGATCGTTGGCATCCTTGAAGCGTTTTTCCAGCCGCTTCTTGGTTTGCTTGTTATAGATATGCGGCTGCAGCAGCGGCTTGTCCGACGCTGAGCCGGTCATCACGATTTTGATCACGCCCTTTTCTGGGTCGGGGTCGTGCCACCCGGGCCTGAGCGTGACAATTTCGTTGTACAAGTAGGCGCAAATATCGCGGCTCATGGCCACGATCATGGCTTTGCCTTCGATGGTCGCGTTGCGCATCTCGAAGTGCTTGACCAGATCAGCAGCGACTTCCCCCAAGCGCGGCCCGGCACCGACGAGCTTTTCCAGTTGGCTCCACTTACCCTTAGCGCGCTCGCGCGTGCCGACGTCTTCCTCGTCCTCAAAGACCTCTTCGACCTGATCCGACAGCGAGGCAATCTCGCCTCTGTTGATATCGAGCTTAGCCAAGCGTGACTCGTAGTAAATCGGCACCGTCGCCCCGTCATCGACGGCATCCTGAATGTCGTAGACCGAGACGTAGTCGCCGAACACCGCACGGGTGTTCTTGTCTTCGCTGGCGATGGGCGTGCCGGTAAAGCCAATGAACGATGCGTTCGGCACAGCGTCGCGCATGTGCTTGGCATAGCCGAACTTGTAGCTGCCGTCCTTTTTGAGCGTGGCCTTCAAACCATACTGGCTACGGTGGGCTTCGTCGGAAATCACCACGATGTTGTGGCGGTCATTGAGGATGGGATGCCCAACCTCTCCCTCCAGCAGCGCAAACTTTTGCACCGTAGTGAAAATAATACCGCCAGACTCGCGCTCGGCGAGCATTTGGCGCAGCTCGTCTCGGTCGTGAGCTTGCACGGGTGTCTGCTTCAGTAGTTCTTTGGCGTTGCTGAAGGTGGTAAAAAGCTGCCCGTCAAGGTCGTTTCGGTCGGTGACTATAATCAGCGTCGGGTTGTGCATCTCCGGCTGCTGCAGCAGCTTTCCGGCGTAGCAGCACATGGAAATACTCTTGCCGGAGCCTTGGGTATGCCAGACGACGCCCGCTTTTTTACTGCCTGCCACCAGTACATCGTCGTAGGCCGCGCGCTTCTCGCCCTGTGTGTTTACTGCCGGTGCCTGAGCCGCGATCACCGTGGCGCGCACGGCTTCGCGTACGGCATGAAACTGGTGGTACCCGGCAACCTTTTTGATCAGCCGATCAGCATCGGTCTCAAACAGCACGAAGTAGCGGATGTAATCTAGCAGCAGTGTGCGATCGAAAAAACCGCGCACCATGGTCTCTAGCTGCCACTCCAGCAGCGGCTTATCGTCTTCGTGCTTGATGGTGCGCCACGGCATGTAGCGTTCTTGGCTGGCGGTCAGCGAACCCATACGTGCGTTGAAGCCGTCGCTGATCACGATGGCTTCGTTGTACACGAAAAGCTCACTGACCTCGTCTTTGTAGGTTTGAATTTGGTTGTAGGCATCCCAGATGTCCACGTTCTCAGCGTTGGGGCTCTTGAGCTCCAGCACCGCGATAGGCAGGCCGTTGATGAAGCACACTACGTCAGGGCGTCGCAGTTGTTTGGTGCCTTCAATGGTGAACTGATTGACTGCGCGGAAGCGGTTTTCACCAATATGGGTGAAGTCGATTAAAAATGCCCGGTCGCGAACTTCGTCGTCGCCGTTCTTGTACTTCACCGGCACGCCATCGAGCAGCAATTGGTGGAAGGCGCGGTTGCTAATGGTGAGGTCGAGGCTTTCTGGCTTACGTACCTGCGCCACTACCTGATCAATTACATCTGAAGATAGATGGGGATTTATGCGGAAGATAGCCGCTTCCAGATCTGCCAGTAGCAGTACTTGCCGATAATCGTTGCGCTCCGGTGCTAAGCCGTCGGGAGCAATGTCTGGGCCGTGGCCGATCTCCCAGCCTCCTTCGGCAAACCACTCAAGACAGAACTGCTCAAGTATATCTTCGTTCATCTGTTACTCCCTTGAGCCACGACTTGGTGCCCGTGTCATGTATGCCTGCATTTTATGTGTCGGGACTTGGGGAAAAGCCTGAACAAGCAGATAATTTTGCAACATCTTCTTGAGATACTGGTTGCGTAAGGTGTCTGGTTCTCGTTGTACCAGCTGGGCTAGGCAGACGCGCGTAATGTAATGACCGTTACACAGTTCTAGGATTATTTGCTCGAACTCTTCAGGTGCTACACGCTTCTTGCGGCGGGGTAAGTTGGCAACGGCTTCCAGTGTTTCCCGAAAACTTGGAGATAACTGCTCTAGGTCGTGGATCATGGGCGCCGAAAGAATCGGGGTGACGAATCGTCCATACTCATCGTAGTGCCCATCTCCGGAGCTCCCCTCGTTATCTACGGAGCTCCCCTCGTTATCTACGGAGCTCCCCTCGTTATCTACGGAGCTCCCCTCGTTATCTACGGAGCTCTCCTCGTTACCTACGGAGCTCTCCTCGTTATCTACGGAGCTCTCCTCGTTACCTACGGAGCTCTCCTCGTTACCTACGGAGCTCTGCTCGCTATCTACGGAGCTCTGCTCGCTATCTACGGAGCTCTCTCTGCTATCAAATAGCTCAACATCTGGTTGATTAATAAGGAAAATATCGCTTTCGCCTTCATCGAGGCTGCTACCGGATACCGTGACTTCTACGGTACCGCCAAATACCTGCTCAGGTGTCGGTAGGCTCTCCCCCGGTAAATGGTAGACGGTGCCTCGGCCATGACCGCTTGGTCTCAGGAAGTCCAGTCTCGCCAGCTGCTGCAGCGTTGCAGTCACATCACGAGCATGCTGGGTGGTGATTTCGCAGATCCTTGTATGTGTAATCACTTGCTCGGTGGCTGCCGTAGCTAGAATCAGCCTTTCAAGCTTGGAAAGATGCAGAAATGCTTCGCCAAACATCTCAGTCAGCTGGTTCAATATTCCTTCTGGGAATAATTCCAGCATCCTCAACTCCAGAAGAGTCTGCTGGGGTTCTAGCTTCTGGTAGAGCGCAGGGCGCCGCCAATGGCGCCAATCCCAACCACTGTAGATCTTGGGCAGCCCTGAGCCTGCCCGCTCACCGAGACCTATCAGCAGGAACATCTGGTGCATTATCCTGTTGCGGCAGTCCGATAGGCCGCCTTGCACAGCATCTTCCAGTGGAATACGCATGTCGCCGGGATTACGGAATCCGAACATGTCTGGGCGCTTGACCACCAATATCGGTACACTTCCCATGTAATCAGCATGCACTAGCGTATTGACCAGTGCTTCGCGAATCGCCTCGTGTACAGGGGTATCTTCCCTGCGCTGCCCTTCTGAAAGCTTAAATGGCACCTTAAGATCTTCTGTCAGCTTGCGATAGACGCGCCGATAAAAGTCAAATAAGTTACCGGACCAACTACCATCCGGTACCAGCCGGTCCACCCAACGAAGTTCTGCTTTGGCTTCGGGCCGTTCTTGATAATCCACGAAATAATGGGGTACGGCCTCTTGGATAGCTTCCCAGCGTCCAAACATAAGTAGGCCTGCTAATGTCAGCCCTTCTTCGTTTGTCGACCTGTCACGCCGCCAGCCGCGTAGCTTTTTTAGGAATTCTCGGTCATCAAGCTCAAGATAAGGGTGGCCCGGCTTCGCATCCTTAAGCATCTGGCGATAGACACGAAAGCTATCCTGCTCGATATCCTCCCAGCCGAAACCATGCAAGATGCGTGCATCGCGTTCGTCCTCGGCTTGTTCAGCCAACATCCGGCGTACCACCTCACTGCTCTGTAACTGATCGGTGCTGTTAAGGCGCCGGTAGGTGCCGGTCAGTGGGTTGCCCTTAAGGAAGACGGGTTTATGCTTGCGTGTCGCAGCCGGTATATGGACCTGCACCAGTGTCTTACCGTCGATCTCGACTTTTCTTACGCACTGGTTATGTAAAATATTAATGCTAGCCTTTTGAGGGTTATTGAGCCCTGTCCACAACTCATCAATCACTTTTTGTGGGTCGGCAACACCGGCCAGCTCGAAGCGATTCCCCGATTTCTCAAGGATGCCGAGGAGAATGTCGCCACCCTGCGTATTGGCGAAGGCGCTATAAGTCTCCCAGAAGTCTTTCGGTAACGCACCTTTGCCATCGCGGCCTTGGGCGAGTTTACACTCGATATCCTCGCTTTCGCGTAGAGCCGCGATGTCCTCTAGCGAACCAAGCTCAAGCATTGGCTACCTCCGCGATCTTAGTCTCAGCGGAGGGGGCTTCTAGCTCCCCCGAGAGCAATTCGGGAAGCAGGGTATCGCGTAGCGATGCAAGCGAACGAGCCTCTTGGATTTTCTGGTCGATCAAAGAGAACAAAGGGCTTACTTGCCTTTCATAGGCTTCTGCCAGTGCTTTCGAGGGCATAGAAAATTGGTAGTCTGGCACAGCGTTTTTATCCAGATGCAGTACGGTTGTTCCCGTAGTGTACGCTCTGGTGTGGGACTGGAAACCATCCGTCCCAGCTAAGCCATACAAATATGGTTTTAACTTCTCCTCAAACGGACGGATTACAGCGACGTCCAGTGAGACAACCAAGTGTTCGTATCTACTATCACTGACTACCAGTGCCGGCTTTCCAATAACATCAGCGGCTTGTGTTACGTCGGTGTAGGCAATAATGAGGTCCCCGGCAAAGACCTCCTGCTTAGGTTTGTACTTACCTGTGTATTCTTTCAGTCCATCAAGCCTATACCCACCGCCTCGATTGAAGGACTTGAGTGTAACAAGCGCAGTATTTGATGATGAAAGCTCGGCGCTTTTGTACGACTTTCCTTTGATGACTTCCGCTATTTTCCCAATAGAAGTTACTTCCCATCCCTCAGGTATCTCGCCTAGCTCGCTCTCCTGCATCGCAGAGGGGAACAGCGCGGCGGTGGCGCGCAGCTCAGCGAAGCGTTCAGACTGCTCGGTGCGTAGCAAGGCCAACTGATCCGCAGTTTTGCCTGATATCGCCTCCATGGCGGCTAGTAACGCGTCCATGTCGCTGCCACCTGCTTCCAACACCGAGACCTTGGCCTTGACCGGATCGAAGTCGACGAACCAGCTTTTGAAGAGGGCTTGGGCCATCTGCTGAAGCGTGTTGTTGATGCGGTGGTTGAGCTGAATTTTTTTATCTATGCTACCCAATATGCTGGCCATGAATTCCTGATGGCCTATTGGGGGTTGCGGAAGCACTAGGTTGCTTAGGGCCCTTCCAGACAAGTGCTTAATCGTTGTTCCGGTAAAGTAAGGTTCGAGTAAGCCATGTTGACCAGCATAAAGAAACCAGTAATACAAGTAGCGGTTATTAAAAGATGGTTTAGCCCGGACACGATGCAGTGCTTTCTGGATTTTCATTTCTGGAAGCTCACCTTCCCATATTGCACAGCGCCCCGGTTCGCCTCCTTCACACACTATTAGATCACCGGGTTTAATTCCGTAGCGCTCATGTTCATGCTCCTCAAATTTCATCTGAGCAAGATCAGATAAATCAAATTCTCCCCAGCGGACATTGCTATTGCCGAGGTAAGGTTGTTCAACGCCTTTGTTTTTCTGCTTGTCCAGCATCTTCCCCAAGCAAGAGTCAACGTGATCGCCCAAGCGGACTTTCGGCCAATTAAACTCCATACCCCAGCCCCCCAAGGTTGCGCTTGATCTCCGCTTCCAACTGGTCGCTTTCATCAAACTGCTCGCGTAACTGCCCGGTCAGCTGGGCCATTTTATCGGCGAAGGGCACGCCATCGTCTTCAAGTTCCGCTGCACCGACGTAGCGCCCCGGTGTCAGCACAAAGTCGTGCTTTTGGATATCAGCGAGGGTGGCGGATTTGCAGAACCCGGCAATGTCCTCGTAGCCCTCGTCACGCTGCCACGCGTGGAAGGTATCCGCGACCTTGGCAACATCATCGGCTGTAAAATCGCGAATGACGCGGTCCTTCATGTAACCCAACTGGCGGGCGTCGATGAATAGCACCTCGCCTTTACGCGCGCGCTTTTTAACCCCGTTCGGCGATAACCCGCCTGTTTTGTCCTTGGTCAGTAGCCAGATGCAGGCAGGGATCTGCGTGTTGGTGAACAGCTGACCCGGTAGCGCGACCATGCACTCAACCAAGTCCTCTTCCACCAGCCGCTTTCGAATTTCGCCTTCATTGTTGGTGTTCGAGCTCATGGAGCCGTTGGCCAATAGCAGTGCCATGCTGCCCGCTGGGCCGAGGTGATAAAGCATGTGCTGTAGCCACGCGAAGTTGGCGTTGTTCTTCGGTGGCGTGCCGTACTTCCACCGGGCGTCCTCGGTGAGTGATTCGCTCCACCAGTCCTTCATGTTGAACGGCGGGTTGGCCATCACGAAGTCGGCACGCAGGTCGGGGTGCTGGTCGTTGAGGAAGGTGTCAGCCGGTTTTTTGCCAAACGCGAAGTCTATGCCGCGTATGGCCATGTTCATGGCCGCCAAGCGCCACGTGGTGGGGTTGGACTCCTGCCCGTAAACAGAGATATTTTTCTTCTGCTCGCTGGGATCGTAGTGCCACTCTTTGGCGTGCCCTTCGATGAACTTGTCATTGGAAACAAAGAAGCCGCCTGAGCCCATGGCGGGGTCGTAGACGCGCCCGCTGTAGGGCTCCAGCATTTCCACGATCAGCGAGACGATGCTTTTCGGCGTGTAGTATTGCCCGCCCTGCTTGCCCTCCGCTAAGGCGAACTGACCGAGGAAGTATTCGTATACGTGACCGAGGATGTCCTTGCTCTGCAGGCTGAGCTTCTCGCCCTTGAACTCGGGGGCCGCGAATGACGTGTCGGAAAACGAGTTGATCAGGCCAATGAGCTTGTCGTTATCGACCTCGTACTGGCTGACACGGGTGAGCACGCCTTTCAGTTTGGAGGCGTTCTCTCGCTCGATGGCGTCCAGTGCGTTGTCGATCAGCCACGACACCGAGCGCAGCTTGACGTCATTGCCGTTGACGTCTTGCCACAGTACGGAGCCGGTGGGCAGCGCCGCCTTAGACTTCAGCGTGCTCCAGCGCGCCTCCTTCGGCACCCAGAACACGTTGGCTTCCCGGTAGTAGTCGAGCACTTCCAGCTCTTCGTCCAGCGCTTGCTGGTACTCATCGTCACTGTTGACGTCTTCCCGAGGCAGATAGTAGATGTTGTCATCGCTGTCCTTCTGGAACAGCTCGCGTAGCTCACGCTGGCGTTCCTCGAAGGCGTCAGATACGTACTTCAGGAAGATCAACCCCAGCACTACGTGCTTGTAGTTCGCTGCATCAAGGTTGGCTCGAAGCTTGTCGGCGGCTTTCCAGAGCTTGTCGTCGAGTTCCTTCAGGAATTGCTGCTCGGCGTGATCCATCTCTCTCTCTCGATTCGCGGTGCTTGTCCTGCGTGGGTAAGCGTGTTCGGTTATGGCGTAGCAGGGTATCGCTGTTCTAGCGCACGTGTAACTATCGGTTTGCGCAAAGCTGCCTCGGCAGGTGGCTGCCGAGGCCCTGTTTAGTTGCGTAAGGCGGCCAAAACGGGCTCTGAAGGATCGAAAGCACTTTGCCCATACCCAAGAGGGGCCTCTCGTTAAGAAGCCTTCTGAACGCGCTCCGGGCGTGCGTCGGGTTCTGTCACGATCAATGGCCAGAACGCATCAATTAATAAACGCTGGGCCTGCCGCCGTTGCTCCACATAGTCGTGTCGATCGTACGTATTGATTTTGTGGTTGATGTAACGCTCAGCGATGTGTGGCTCCACCTCCAACTCGGCCAGCTTGGTTCGGCACGTGCGCCGGAGATCGTGCACTGTGAATGGCTTGAGCGGATGATTCAGGCTCTTGAGCGCGACGTTGAGCGTATCAGGCGACATGTGCCCGAACCGCTTGGTCTTTCGATGCGCGGGGAAGACGTAATTCGAACCACAGCCGTGCACTTTTAGCTCTTTCATCAACTCGATGACCTTCGGCTCCAGAGGAATGGTGATCGGATGCCGTGTTTTAGTATTGCCACGATCCAGTTGCCAAATGCCTGTCTCCAAATCGAAAGCCGTCCATTGGGCTGACAAGAGCTCCATCTTGCGGACTCCCAGCACCAGCAGTAAAGCAATGGCAATATGGTTAGGCCGAGAGAAAGAGAGGCCTGCTTGCCGAATCGACTGTTTCAGCGTTTGGATCTCATCGTCCAGCAGTACTCGGTCCCGAGGGATCTCTTTGCCACCAGCGTCACTCTCCTTGAAAGGAAAGGCAGGGTTGAACGCCGTGAGGCCCAGCTTGATGGCGTGGTTGAAGAGCGTCTTGATAAGCCACAGCGCGTCGTTGGCGACAGTCGGCCTTTGAGGGCTCTCAAAGGCAATCTTATGCAAGACCCTCTGTACTTGGTTCGGTTTTACCTCACTGACGCTGATGGACCCCAGTTCAGGTTGAATCTCTCTCTTGTAAAGAGATAGCTCCTTTCGATGCGAAGCTACCCGCCGGCAGCGAATCGCATAGTAGTTATCCCATACGCTATCGAGAGTGTTCATCTGCGTACGGTTCTTCTCATCCCGTTCATCCTTGGGATCTTGCCCATGCGCGAGCAACTTGCGCCACTCAGCTGCGCGTTCGCGCGCATCCGAAAGTGGCAAGTCGGGATACTTGCCAAGAGTAACTTCGCGCCGTTTCCCGCTGACAGGGCTCTTGTAGCGCATCATCCAGCGGGTAAAGCCCGTTTCGGTGATCTCAAAAAAAAGGTTACCCCCGTCGGCTGCGCGACAAGGGACTCCCTTGCGCTCCAGTGACTTCAAGGTGGATGAGTTGAGTTGGTTGATAGCTGCCACTAGCGGTTCTCGGCGTGGTGGGTAGGAGGTGCCCTTTTGAAGGGACGCGAACTATAGCCCACCTTTCTACCCACCACAATATGAGTGACACGTGAGTACGTTGTGCAACATTGCGAAACGAGAAGCTGATAAAAGTTCAGCAAAATCAATGTAGAAGATTACGGCGGTAAATCTTCGAGCCAACCTGAGTCATTATTCGATATTCTGGATCTGCTCGCGCATCTGCTCGATCAGCACCTTGAGCTCCACCGCGCAGCGGGTACTTTCGGCAACCACGGATTTGGACGACAGCGTGTTGGCCTCGCGGTTGAGTTCCTGCATGAGGAAATCGAGGCGACGACCAACCGGGCCTTTCTGCTTGAGCTGACGCTCGACCTCGGTGACGTGGGTCTCGAGGCGGTCGAGTTCTTCATCGACATCGGCCTTCTGGGCGAGCAGTGCGATTTCGGCTTCCAGGCGCTGGGGCTCGAGCTCCGCCTTGAGTGTTTCGAGGCGCTCGAGTAGCTGGCTGCGCTGGCGGGCCAGAATGTCGGGCAAGAGAGCACGAACTTCGGCGACCTGAATGCGCACGCCGCCGAGGCGTTGGCGGATCAATTCGGCCAGGCGTTCGCCTTCGCGGGCCCGGCCGGCGATCAGGTCGTCCAAGGCCACGTCGAACAGCGCCATGGCCTCGCGCTGAACGATGTCCAGATCGATACCGTAAGTTTCCACCACGCCAGGATGATCAAGCAGCTCCAGTGCGTTGGGCATGGCTGCGTCGGGAAGTTCGGCGCGGACCTCGTGCAGGGCACGGGCCAATTCGGCCAGGCGTTCACGATTGACGCGCAACGATTCGCCGGTAGCCGCCGGCTCGAAGCGCAGGTGGCATTCCACCTTGCCGCGGGCCAGGCGGTTTCTCAGCGCTTCGCGAAAGGCGGACTCCAGATCGCGCAGGCTATCCGGCAGACGAAAGTGCGGTTCCAGGTAACGCTGGTTCACCGAGCGCAGTTCCAGTTGCAGGCTGCCCCAGTCGGCGTCGCGGGTCTGCCGGGTGAAGGCGGTCATGCTATGGGTCATATAGGATTCCTCGAACCGGTGTGCTCTCGCGCGCTGAGCGTTCAGCCAGCGCTTAGGCTGAAGGCGGTGCGCCCAGTGATAAAAACTCCAGTGTAACGGATTTGTCGCGTAACGAGCGCCAGCGGTAACCAGGTTCGTCCGCGTGATAAGGCAGGAGTGTGTAGAATGGCGTCCTTTCAGTGATGCGATTGCGAGAGATAATATGCCCACGGACTTCAAGCGCCCCAGCGGACGGCGGCCCGATCAGCTGCGAGAGATCACGCTGACCCGCGAATACACCCGGCATGCCGAGGGCTCGGTGTTGGTCGCGTTCGGTGATACCAAGGTGTTGTGTAACGCCAGCGTCGAGCCCGGCGTGCCGCGCTGGCTGCGTGGCAAGGGGCAGGGCTGGATCACCGCCGAGTACGGCATGCTGCCGCGTGCCACGCACACTCGCGGCGGCCGCGAAGCGACCCGCGGAAAGCAGGGTGGCCGCACACTGGAAATCCAGCGTCTGATCGGCCGCTCGCTGCGCGCCGCGGTGGATCTCAAGAAGCTGGGCGAGTTCACCATCACCGTCGACTGCGACGTGATCCAGGCCGATGGTGGCACGCGCACAGCCTCGATCACTGGCGGCTGCGTGGCGTTGGTTGATGCCATCCGCTATCTGCAGCGCAAGAAGCTGATCAAGTCCGACCCGTTCAAGGAGCTGGTCAGCTCGGTATCGGTGGGCGTGTTCAAGCAGACCCCGGTGGTCGATCTCGACTATCCCGAGGACAGTGGCGCAGACACCGACATGAATGTGGTGATGACCGAGGGCGGTGGCCTGATCGAGGTGCAGGGTACGGCGGAAGCGATGGCGTTCTCACGAGCCGAGCTCGACGCCATGCTCGATTTAGCAGAAAAGGCCGGTGCGGATCTGTTTGCCCATCAGCGCGAGGTGTTGGGCCTGCGCGAGTAAGCAGCGGACACGACAACGCCGGCCCCAGGCCGGCGTTACTCGTTTTGCGACGATGAACCTGATTCTTATCGATCGAGGTTGTCGTTATAGGTCGAGATCGTATTCGATGATCAGCGGCGCATACTCGGAGAAGGTCGCTTCACGGTCGATCCAGGCGTCGACTACATGGCGGCGGAAGTTGGGTCCGACGATCTGATAGTCGATGCGCCAGCCTTCCTGGCGGCTGCGCGGCACGTCCTGGTCGAGTTTCGGCCACCAGGTGTATTCGCCGGCGTCGCGATTGACCTCACGGAAGGTGTCGATGAAGCCGGTGGGGCCGAACATCTGATCCATCCAGGCGCGCTCTTCCGGCTTGAAGCCGGGCGTGGTCTGGTTGTCGGCCCAGTTGGCCAGGTCCACCGTCTTATGAGCAATATGCCAAGTGCCGCAAATGATATATTCCCGGCGCTTGCGGGCCATCTTGCTCAAGTACTCCTGATACTGGGCCATGAAGGCCTGCTTGGCGGCGTAGTCGCTGCCATCGGGCATCAGGAAGCTGGCGATGCTGAATCGGTCGTAGTCGGCCTGCAGAAAGCGCGCTTCGTTGTCGCACTCAGGGAAACCCAGGCCGTACATGATGGCCTTGGGAATCTTGCGGCAATACAGGCCTACGCCCGAGAAATTGTCCTGCTCGGCATCGAGGAAGTAACCCTCGTAGCCTTCGGGGTAGAGGATGCTATCGTCAAGGTCGAAGCTTTTGGCCTTCAGGTTCTGCACGCAGACGACGTCGGCATCCTGGTCGGCCAGCCAGTCGAGAAAGCCCCGCTCGACGGCTTCGCGAATCCCGTTAACATTGATGCTGGCGATTTTCATACATGGTCCCTTTTTCGTCGCGCGTGTATCATACCCGAGCTTTCGACGTTTGGGTAAATGGCCCTAGTTAATAAATATGATAGGGAGGCAATGTGGCCGGTCACATGCAAGCATATCAGCGTGAGTTCATCGCCTTCGCCATCGAGCAGGGCGTGCTCAAATTCGGCGAATTCACCCTGAAATCCGGTCGTGTCAGTCCCTATTTCTTTAATGCCGGCCTGTTCCGCACCGGCTCGGCCCTTGCTCGCCTGGGGCGTTTCTATGCCCAGGCAATCGCCGATAGCGGCATCCAGGCCGACGTCCTGTTCGGACCAGCCTATAAGGGAATCTCGCTGGCCGCGAGTACTGCCGTGGCGTTGGCCGATCATTACGACCGTGACATGCCGTTCGCTTTCAATCGCAAGGAGGCCAAGGATCACGGCGAAGGGGGCAACATTGTCGGCGCCGATCTCAACGGCAAGGTGCTGATCATCGATGACGTGATCACCGCCGGGACCGCGATCGGTGAGGTCATGCAGCTCATCGATGCGGCTGGCGCACAGGCGGCAGGCGTAGTCATCGCCCTCGACCGTCAGGAGCGTGGGCAAGCTGACGGCGAAATAAAGAGCCAAAGCGCCATCCAGGAAGTCGAGGCCCGCTATGGCATGCCGGTGATCAGCATCGTCACCCTCGACCAGGTTCTCGAGTATCTCGAGACCCAGGCCAGCGATGAGCACAAGCCCTACGCCCCGGCCATTCGCGACTACCGGGCGCGCTACGGTGTCGTCAGCGCGTAGAAGAACGTATCCAAGAGAATGTCCGCAATGAAAGCAGTTTTCCTTCTGGCTGGTGTGGCCAGCCTGACCCTGACGGCCTCCCTGGCACAGGCCTCTGGCCTTGACGTGAACATTAATAACGAAGCGGCCCGGTTCGCGGCCAGCGGCGAGCTCAAGCCAGGCATCGAACTGGGCGGCAGCCTGCTCAGCAGCGATGACAACGGCGATCTCACCGCCGCCAGCGTCCAGGTGCTGGGTACCGAAACCGCCCGCACCTATGAAGTCGGCGCGGGGCCGCGCTGGAGCCATTACGACAGCGACCATGGCAAGGGCGGTGGTCTGGGGCTGGGCGGTTACGGCTATGTTTCCCTGCCCGCCGTGCCCAAGCTGTCAGTAGGCGGCTATGGCTTCTACACGCCGGGAGCGCTGACCTATCAGGATTTCGATCATGGATCGGAAATCGGGGTCCGGGCTCGCTACCGCGTGGCTCAAAACGCGCAGGCTTATATCGGCTATCGCCGGATCGGCGCCGAGTTCGACAATAGCGATAGCGAGACACTGGATAGTGGACCGCTGGTCGGCGTTAACCTGTTGTTCTGATCTGGCCAACGGCCACCCCCATCGGGCCCCGGCTGGGGCCCGATTGCGTTTGACGGAGACTCCCATGCTCGACGTCGTGTTGTACCAGCCCGAGATCCCGCCCAATACCGGCAATTTGATCCGGCTGTGCGCCAATACCGGGTTCCGCCTGCATTTGATCGAGCCGTTGGGCTTCATCCTCGATGACAAGCGCCTGCGGCGCGCCGGACTCGACTACCACGAATGGGCCCGAGTGACGGTGCATGCCGATTGGGAGGCCTTCGTTCGCGATGTCGCTCCCGAGCGGATCTTCGCCGTTTCCACCCGAGGACGGACCGGCTACCATGAGCCGGCATATCGGCCCGGCGATGCGTTGGTGTTCGGCCCGGAAACCCGCGGCCTGCCTCAGGCCATGCTCGATGCACTCCCGGCCGAGCAGCGTCTGCGTATTCCCATGTTGCCTGACAGCCGCAGCCTCAATCTCTCCAATGCGTGTGCCATTCTCGTTTTCGAGGCGTGGCGCCAGCTGGGATTCGCCGGGGCTGGCCATCCGGGTGCTCTGGACGTATCCACTCCCTTCGGTGCCCAGCAGGGCCACGAGTAACGCTTATGTCGATCCAGCAACGCCTTGCCAAGCTCAATCCGCGCCAGCAGGAAGCGGTGCGCTACATCGATGGCCCGTGTCTGGTGCTGGCCGGTGCCGGCTCGGGCAAGACCAGCGTGATTACCACCAAGATTGCCTACTTGATCCAGGAATGTGGGATGAGCGCGCGCAAGATCGCTGCGGTCACCTTCACCAACAAGGCGGCCCGCGAGATGAAGGAGCGCGTGGGCAAGTTGCTCAAGGGCAAGGAAGGGTACGGCCTGACGGTGTCGACCTTCCACACGCTGGGCCTGACGATCATCCGTGGCGAACTCAAGACGCTGGGTTACAAGGCGGGATTTTCGCTGTTCGACCCTGAAGACGCCAAGGCGTTGCTGCGTGACCTGATGCAAAAGGATGCTCAGGTCGACGCCGATCAGATCAATCGTGTGCAGGGCCAGATCTCGACCTGGAAGAACGATCTGGTGCTGCCCGGCCAGGCGCTGTCACAGGCGGCGGACGAAGACGAGCAATACGCGGCGCGCCTTTACGAGGCCTACAATCGCCACCTCAAGGCGTATAACGCCGTCGACTTCGACGACCTGATCCTGCTGCCTGTGGTACTTCTGCAGCGTGACGCCGAGGCGCTGGCGCGCTGGCGGCGCAAGTTCCAGTACATGCTGGTCGATGAGTATCAGGACACCAACGTCAGCCAGTACCTGCTGGTGCGCCTGCTGATGGCCGAGCGTGCGACCTTCACCGTGGTCGGTGATGACGATCAGTCGATTTATGCCTGGCGTGGCGCACGACCGGAGAACCTGGTCACCCTGGGCGAGGACTTCCCGCGCCTGCGGGTCATCAAGCTGGAGCAGAACTACCGTTCCACCGGGGTGATACTGCGTGCCGCCAACACGCTGATCGCCAATAACCCCCACGTCTACGAGAAAACCCTGTGGTCCGACATGGGGCCGGGCGAGCCGATCCGCGTCGTCGTCAATCGCCACGAAGAGGCCGAAGCCGAGCGTGTGGCCAGCGAAATCCTCACCCGGCGCATCAAGGAGCGTGCCGAGTGGCGCGACTTCGCGGTGCTCTATCGCGGCAACTTCCAGGCCCGGTTGCTCGAACTCAAGCTGCAGCACTACCAGATTCCCTACAAGCTTTCCGGCGGCACCTCGTTCTTCTCGCGCAACGAGATCAAGGACGCCATGGCCTACCTGCGTCTGCTGATCAATCCGGGTGACGACAACGCCTTCCTGCGCATCGTCAACGTGCCACGTCGCGAGATCGGCCCGGGCACGCTGGAAAAGCTGGCCAATTATGCCACCGAGCGTAGCATCTCGATGTTTGCAGCCTGCCATGAACTGGGCCTGGAGCAGGTGCTGCCGGCCCGTGCCGTGGAGCGGCTTTCGCGCTTTACGCATTTCATTGACGGTGTGCGCAAGCGGATGGATCAAGGCGATGCCATCGCCGCGATTCGCGAGATGATGCGCGACATGGATTACGAGGCCTGGCTGCACCAGAACGCCAGTGCGCCGACTGTGGCCGAGCGACGCATGGCCAACGTCTGGACGTTGATCGACCAGCTCGAGAAATCGATGGAGCGTGAGGACGGCGAGGAGACCGATGACGTTCAGTCAGCTATCTCGCGGCTGGTGCTGCGCGACATCCTTGAGCAACAGGCCGAGGAAGACGACTCCGATCGCGTACAACTACTGACCATGCACGCTTCCAAGGGACTGGAGTTTCCTCACGTCTACCTGATGGGGCTGGAAGAGGAACTGTTGCCGCACCGTAACTCCATCGAGGCCGGCACGGTTGAGGAGGAGCGCCGCCTGGCCTATGTGGGCATTACCCGCGCTCGCCAGACCCTGACATTGACACTGGCCCGTCAGCGCAAGGCCTACGGCGAGCTGATGGACTGCGTTCCCAGCCGCTTTCTCGATGAGCTGCCCGAAGACGACCTCGAATGGGAGGGGCGTGCCGACAAGGAAGACCCCGACAAGAAGCAGGCGCGTGGCAAGGATGCGATTGCCGGGTTGCGTTCGCTACTGGGGTAAGCCCGAAAGCTTGCTGAGTATGCAAAAAACGGGGCGCTAGACGCGCCCCGTTTGGCTAGACGAGCCAGTCGTTACTGTACGCTGGAAACCATGTGATCGACCGCGGCCTCAACCTCGGCATCGGACAAGCTGGGGTTGCCCCCCTTGGGCGGCATGGCATTGAAGCCATTGATGGCATGGTCATAAAGTGTCTCGATGCCCTTCTCCATACGCGTTGCCCAGGCTGTATCGTCACCTAACTTGGGTGCGCCGGCGGCCCCGGTATCATGACAGGCCATGCAAATCTGGCCATAGACCGCGGCACCGTCGATATCGCTGTCGCTACTGGCGGCAGCCTGCTGATCGCCTTCGTCCTGGGCAGGGGCGGCATTGCCTTCTGCTGTTGCCGGCGTTGCGCTTTCGCCCGTATCGGCGGCCACGTCTTCGCTGCGGACCGGGTCGGTCAGGTAGTCCACGGCATCCTTCACTTCCTGGCCGGTCAGGTTGGGATTGCCGCCCTTGGCGGGCATGGCATTGAAACCGTTAATGGCGTGGTCGTAGAGCGTATCCATGCCTTTTTCGAGGCGTGAGCTCCAATCGGCGGCTTCGCCACGCACCGGCGCACCGGCGGCGCCGGTAGTATGGCAGGCGGCGCAGACGCTAGTGTACACGTCCTCGGCCGAGCGACCGTCTCCGGTAGGGCTGGCCTGGGCGACAGCGGCTGCGCCACACTCATCGCCCTGCAGGCAGAGCTGGCCGAACGGCTTGAGTCGTTCGGCGATGGCTTCACGGGACATGCCATCGTCTTGTGCCGAGGCCACCATACCGGTAATCAGGCCCAGGGTGGCCAGAGCCCCCATGATCAGTTTCTTGTAAGTCACTCTCACCACCTCGCTCGGTCCTGTCGTTGGTATTCTTCTCTTGGCCCGAAGGCGCAACGCGCCGACAGTATAGCGACAAGCCTCTGGGCAAGAAAATGCGACAAACCGCGCCGCTTGAGGGCTGGAATGATGACTCGATGCGCCGGAAGCCGCGTCCGGGCTGGACAGTGCCTAGCAGTAACGGGTAGGATGACGCGCGTCGTCTGCGCACTCATGTCGCAGGTGGGGCCGGTCTACCGGTCAGTGTCCGCCCTTAGCTCAGCTGGATAGAGCGTTGCCCTCCGGAGGCAAAGGTCATAGGTTCGAATCCTATAGGGCGGGCCAGTCATACCAAGGGCTTGCGAGTAATCGCAGGCCTTTTTCATGCCCGTTCGTCAGGCTGTAATCACGCTGGTAATCGAAAGTCCAAGCGAATCGCTGATCAACATCGCGCTTCTTTAGGCTGGGCGAAACACACGAAACGCCAGCATACATTTTAATTACCGATGCCAGCCTTAAGTTAGAAATGCCTATCACTCATGTGGGCAATCTCCTACAGAGTAACAGCCTAATCATCCTTACATTTCCGTAAGGAATTTGGAGCCTCCAGAGACCCGGATGGGATATACCTTAATAGCCACATTAGCTTGCGCTAGGTAGTCTGCTTTCGGTTGCGTAACAGGATCTGTCAGCTACTTTTATTAAAAGCGGCTTAGCCTGCTAATAATCGGATTCTGGGGAGCCTGGGCTTGCCAGCCGAAACCAACATTTATAGGAGATGCGAGATGGACCTCGATAAATTCAAGGCCTGTATCGAAGCCTGCAATACCTGCGCTACTTACTGTGACTACTGTGCAGCGTCCTGCTTGCAAGAAGATGATGTCAAGATGATGGCTGAGTGCATTCGTCTGGACATGCAGTGTGCCCAGATTTGCCGCTTGGCCGCGTCATTCATGGCCCAGGGCAGTGAATATGCCAATGATATTTGCAGAATCTGCGCGGAAATCTGCAAGAAGTGCGGCGACGAATGCGCCAAGCACGAGGCAACCCACTGCCAGGAGTGTGCCAAGGCATGCTATCGCTGTGCTGAAGAATGCGCTGCAATGGCATCCTAATCGGCACTAGCATTTGTGGTTGAAAACCCGGTCCATTGGCCGGGTTTTTTATTGCTATACCCAGAAACTCGTTTTCCCAACCTGACAGCTTAAATTTTGACTGACGGCGCAGTTTAGAGTGGGAGAGGCTAGGGGTTGGAATAGGGAGGGGTCGACGCAGACCACCAAAGCTACTTATCGCTCATGCATACACGGTTAGTAGGTAATACGCTGGAGCGCAAGGCAGGCCGCGTGCTGGTCAACGGCTGGCCGACCGGGGTCGAAGTGTGCCATGCGATGGTTCACGGCGGGCCGTACCCGGCGACCTCGGACAGCCGTACCACCTCGGTGGGTAGCGCGGCGATCTTCCGCTTCCTGCGCCCGGTGTGCTACCAGGCGCTACCGGAAGGGGCCGCTCAAGGAGAGCAACCCGCTGGGGCTCAAGCGGCTCTATGGCGGCAAGCGCGAAGGCTGATTACCGTAGCTGAACGATAAATGACCGAGCCGGCATGGGGCGACCCATGCCGGTTTTCTTGAACTATGAGTGCAGCATGTAACAGAACCGAACCACGCCTGCAGCACAGCTCTTCATACAAAAATTAGTTAGGCTTACCCAATTTTTAACCATGACTCTAGTTATGTGCAGTCAGCAGACAAGAGCAGCGACGCGCATCACGGCCTGATGGTTGCATTACTAACGACCCTTTAGTCGTGCTGGGACAGGATCGTTTCCAGCAGTCCTGGAAACCGATTATTCAAGTCATCCCTACGCAGCGAGTTCATATGGGTCGTGCCAACATTCTGGGTCTGCACCAGGCCGGCGTCCCGCAGCACCCGGAAATGATGGGACATGCTGGACTTAGGGCGGCCGCCGTCCAACTCGCCACAGCTGGCTTCGCCCATCTCGTCGAGGCGCCTGATGATCTCCAAGCGAACAGGATCGCTCAAGGCGTACAGCACGCGCTCAAGAACGAACTCGCTGAGGGGGGGGTGTTTGAAAGGGCGCATGAGTGAATCATACACGGATTTGCTCATTGCTCATAGTTCGAATAATATCGAATTAACGTAATAGGTGGCCCCTGGAGAAACCCTAATGTCTGCGCTGTTCCAACCTTTCACTCTTAAGGGTGTCACGCTTCGAAACCGAATCGCGGTTCCCCCTATGTGCCAGTACTCGGCCAATGATGGTCTAATCAACGATTGGCACAGTGTGCACTTGGCCTCCCTCGCGCGTGGCGGGGCCGGACTGATCATCGTCGAGGCGACCGCCGTGGCGCCCGAAGGGCGCATCACGCCCGGCTGCGCCGGTATCTGGAATGATGAGCTGGCCCAAGCCTTCGTGCCGGAGGTGCAGGCGATCAAGGCTGCTGGCGCCGTGCCGGGTATCCAAATCGCCCATGCCGGGCGCAAGGCCAGCGCGAATCGCCCTTGGGAAGGCGACGACCATATCGGCGAGGATGATCCGCGCGGCTGGCAGACCATTGCCCCCTCGGCCATCGCCTTTGGCGCCCACCTGCCCAGGCAGCCTAAGGCCATGAGCCTGGAAGACATCGCCCGGGTGCGCGAGGATTTCGTCGGCGCCGCTCGCCGTGCACGTGATGTCGGCTTCGAGTGGCTGGAACTGCATTTCGCCCATGGCTATCTGGCCCAGTCATTCCTCTCCGCACACTCCAACCAGCGCGATGACGCCTACGGCGGTAGCTTCGACAACCGTAGCCGCTTCCTCCTGGAAACCCTGGCGGCGGTGCGCGAAGTATGGCCGGAGCACCTGCCCCTGACCGTTCGTCTCGGGGTTATCGAATACGACGGCCGAGATGAACAGACGCTATCCGAAGCCATTGAACTGACACGTCGCTTCAAGGAGGGTGGACTGGACCTGCTTAGCGTCAGCATCGGTTTCTCTGTTCCCGAGACAAATATTCCTTGGGCGCCCGGCTTCATGGGCGAAGTTGCCCAGCGTGTGCGGCGCGAGGCGGAGATACCCGTGGCCTCGGCATGGGGCTTCGGCACGCCGGGCGTCGCCGAAGAAGCAGTCAAGAGCGGTCAGCTGGATCTGGCCATGATCGGCCGGGCCCACCTGGGCAATCCGAATTGGTCCTATTTTGCCGCCCGAGAACTGGGCGTCGACCGTGCAGCTTGGACCTTGCCCGCTCCCTACGCGCACTGGCTAGAGCGCTACAAGTGATCCCGTCGGGGCGAGGGTGGCCATCAGTTGGCTTTATCGTCCGGTGCACCAGCGCCTGCAGGCGCTGGTGGCTTACCTGCTGAGCAACTTCCTGACTCGGTCCCTCCATGTCATTGGAGAGGGTAATGCCATGTCTCGCGTCATACGCTTTCATCGCATCGGTGGTGCGCTTGTTCTGTAGATCGACGTGCCCGCTCCCGGCGCGGGCGAGGTGCAAGCCCGCGTCAAAGCCCTCGGCAGCAACCGAGCCGAGGCGTTGTCGCGCGTAGCAGAGTTTAGGTTTTGCCCGCATGGCTGGCATGGACATCTCCGATAGGCCCGTGCCGACCGAACAACGCCCCCTAATTCCACGCAGACAGGAGATTTGATGACCGCCCCACTAACACTGGTCGCCACACTGGTTGCCAAGACCGGCTTCGAAACTGAACTCGAGCAGGCGCTGCAGGACCTGCAGCCCCCCAGTCGAGCGGAATCGGGCTGCATCCAGTACGACTTCCACCGTGATGCCGAGCAGGCCCGCACCTTCCACATGATCGAGCAGTGGCGGGACGAAGCTGCTTTGTCCATGCATGAAGCGACACCTCATTTCCAGGCAGCGCTACCTGTCATCGAACGCGCCGCTGAAAAATTCTCTGTCACGAAGATGTATCGTGTCTCCTGAGGAGATCTGAATGAAAGCCATTGCACACTTCAAATGCCTGCCTGTGGAGCATCCCGATTCCCTGGTGGAGATCGAAATACCCGAGCCGGTGCCGGGGCCACGCGACCTGCTGGTGGAGGTCAAGGCCGTATCGGTCAATCCTGTGGACACCAAGGTGCGGCAGGGCTACGTACCGCACGCGGACGAAAGCCAGCCGCGTATTCTCGGCTGGGACGCTGCCGGCGTGGTCAGGTCGGTCGGCCCCGAAGTGACGCTATTCAAACCCGGCGACAAGATCTGGTACGCCGGGTCGCTGGTCCGCCCGGGCAGTAACAGTGAACTGCAACTGGTGGACGAGCGTATCGCCGGTTGTATGCCTCAGTCTCTGCAGTTCGCCCAGGCCGCCGCATTGCCCCTGACTTCCCTGACTGCCTGGGAGCTGCTCTTCGATCGCCTCGGTGTCGCACGGGATACCACCGACCGGGGCGAAACGCTGCTGATCATCGGCGCTGCGGGAGGGGTGGGTTCGATCCTGACGCAGCTGGCTCGGCAGTTCACCGGGCTGACAATTATTGGCACCGCTTCCCGGCCTGAAACCCAGTCTTGGGTTACCGAGCTTGGCGCGCATCATGTCATCGACCATAGCAAGCCGCTCAGTGAAGAACTTAGGCGCATCGGTATCCCCGAAGTCAGCCATGTCGCAAGCCTGACTCAGACCGACCGGCACTATGAACAAATCATCGAGTCGCTGAAGCCACAAGGTAGGCTGGGCCTGATAGATGACCCGGCCACGCTGGACGCCGTGCCGTTGAAGCGAAAGAGCCTGTCGCTGCACTGGGAGCTGATGTACACCCGCTCGCTGTACGGGACTGAGGACATGCAGGAGCAGCACAACATCCTGAATGAAGTGGCGCGGCAGATCGATGCGAGTGTCCTGCGCACCACCGTTGGGGAGCATTACGGGCGCATCAGTGCAGACAATCTTCGTCGTGCCCATGCTTTGCTGGAAAGCGGAAAGTCGAAGGGAAAGATCGTGCTGGAAGGCTTCTGATATCTATAGAAGTTTCTGCCGGCCCGTACGGGCCGGTAACTACAGCGCCAGTCAATCCCAGCCATCTATCCTGGAGCCCGGCAAGCAGGGCATGGCTCAGGCCTACTTACACCTGGCCCGAGCGCGTTCGGCAAAGGGGTTATCAAGGTTCGTAAGCGCAGGGCGCTAAGGGATCTTAATTTGAAAAAGCATCGCTCTTAAAAGAGCCTGATACCGGAGCTAAATTTATGAAAGCAGTTAAAAACCTTCCGTGGCTCGCGAGTGCCTTGGGAGTGGTGGGAATGCTGGCTGCGACTCAGGCGACGTTTGCAGCCCCAACCGATCGGTATCAACAGGCGGCCGGTTTCTATCGGCAAATGGTAGGCGAGACGGTTGTTACCGCTGTTTATGATGGCTATGCCGATCTCGATCCGAGTCATCTCTCAGGCATGTCCCAAGATAAGATTCAAGAGCACATCTTCAACGAGTATCAAAAGGCGTCTCCGCTCGTGCAGACTGCCGTAAATGCTTTTCTAGTCGACGATGGTGAGCAGTTGGTCTTGATTGACTCCGGTTCCTCGGACTGCTTCGGTTCGACCATGGGGCATATGGTCGACAATATCCGGGCCGCTGGCTTCGAACCGGAGGAAGTCGACACCGTGTTGTTGACCCACATGCACCCGGACCATGCCTGCGGTGTGACACTGCCTGATGGTGAGCCAGCCTTCCCAAACGCGACTGTTTGGGCAGCCCGTCGTGATGCGGAGTACTGGCTCAACGATAATATGGAAAGCACCCTTCCAGAAGGCCAGCGCCCCTTCTTCCAAATGGCGCAAAATGCGATTGCGCCCTATGATAACGCAGGTAAATTCAAGACCTTCAGCGATGGAGACTCCATCGTTCCGGGTATCCAAGTGGTACCGACAAATGGCCATACACCTGGACACACCTCCTACCTGCTGAGTTCTGGTGCCGAGAAGCTTCTGCTGTGGGGCGACATTGTGCATATGCACTCCGTGCAGTTGAAGCATCCAGAAGTCACGATTGCAGTGGATGTTGATCCGAAAGCTGCAATGGCATCGCGCACTAGGCTGTTAGCTGAGGCAGCTAATGAACGTTGGCTGGTTGCAGCGGCGCATTTGCCCTTTCCTGGCCTAGGCCACCTGCGGAAAGAAGAGACGGGGTACAGCTGGGTGCCTGTTGAATACCGAAATCCTATCAACTCTGAACGCTAACTAGCACTGCATCGCCTTGAAAGGCCATGGGACCCATGGCCTTTTTTGTTGGTAAACCAGCCGGCATGCCTAGATGAAAGAATATTTAGAAGCTAAGGATGTTTGGTTATCTACTGACTTAGAAATGCCTAGCCCCTTTATTAGTAGATACTAAGCGTTAGGTAAAATATTGATGTATGTAGCGAAGTGTTTGGCCGTATAGACTCTAGGGTAGGAGGGTTTATGATTCTTGGGATCAACCAATAAACGCAGCACCTGTGACAATACGCCTGAGTAACCCAAGCGTTTCCTGGGCCGGCTGTTGAGCTTCTCAACCACCCGTCGATGCTCGGTATCACTTACCCACCGGAAGTCTGTATTTGCTCCCGCGAATAAAGGTTCGGGTTATCAAAAAATCTCTCGGGCTTTTTACCATTGCTCGGGATAAACCAATCGGTGTTTTGCCCTAGAGCGCCCTGAGTGGAAGAAACGAACAAACATATAAGCTTCTCAGGGAAACTGTTATTCATAGCAGCGGCAGCCACTGGGGCGATGAGCAAGAAGCCTTGCTATGCAGCGCATATGTATCGGTAGTCAAAAAAGTAAGAGCTAAGGGCAGCCAACCAGAAGCTGCGCGACATGATAGCGGCGCTATCCTCCAGTCAGCGGTGGCGATCATGTAGCTGCGGCGGAATTTATGCAGCATTCCCTAAGGCTCAAGCGCGAATGTAGGCCCAGCCTTTGGCCTGGAGTTCGGCGAGGGTGACCACCGCCGCCTCGATCTCGACGAGCTCGCGGGTATTGTCGAGGCCCTGAGCCGAGAGTGAATTGCGACATAGCCGCAGCAGCGGATCAGTGGCATCGGGGATGGCCAAGGCGGCGGCCACGGCGCCGGCATTGGCGATAATCAATACCTCGGCATCGGGCCGGGCATTGCGCAAGTTGGCGGCATTACGTCGGGCGCGGGTCAGCGCCTCGGCCGAGGGCGCGTGAAGCAGGACATGAAGAGCTGTCATGAAGATCTCCCTGAGTGGAGCCATGGTCAGTGGTTGCCGATGCTCGCCTCGACTTGCTGTACCAAGGGCGCGAAACCGGGATGGTCGCGGCGCTCGTCCAGCGGCAGCGGGACTTCGAAGGTCTGCACCACGCCGGCGGGCCGGTCGGGTGCTTGTCCGCCCAGCACCATCACCCGATCGGCGAGCAGGACGGCTTCCTCAATATCGTGGGTGACGAAAACGATCGCGGCCTCGGTGCGTCGACGCAGATCGACCAGTTCCTGCTGGAGTCGCCGTCGGGTGATGGCGTCCAGCGCCGAGAAGGGCTCGTCCATGAACAGCACCCGCGGGCGAACGGCGAGCGCCCGGGCGATGCCGACCCGCTGCTGCTGCCCTCCCGAGAGAGTCCGGGGCCAGCGTTCAGCGAGCTCATCCAGCCCCACCAGCGCCAGCGGTTCCAAGGCGCGGCGGCGGCGCTCGGCTCTCGTAAGCGTTAGGCCCTCCAGGCCGAGTTCCACGTTGCTCCGAACCCTGCGCCAAGGAAAGAGCCTCGGGGCCTGGAAGACCATCGACCAGGCGCGAGTGTCTGGCGTGTTAGCGGCGGGGATCTCCACCCGGCCCGATCGTGGGGCAAGCAGGCCGGCCAAGGCACGCAGCAGGGTCGACTTGCCGACCCCTGAGGCGCCTACGATGGCCACGAACTCCTGAGGATGCAGTGTCAGGTCGACACCGGCCAGGATGGAGGTGCCGGCGAAGCCCAGGCTGACGTTCCGCGCGCTGAGTACCGGGGGGCTGGTCATGCCGGAAGCGGTCATGATTGCCACCTTAGCAGTCGGCGCTGTACCAGCATGAACAGGAAGTCGAAGGTCGCGTAAAGAGCGGCGATAGTCAGCATGTAAACCACCACGATGTCAGTGGCCAGCAGGCTCGAGGCCTCCATCATGCGCTGGCCAATGCCGGGGATGCCGAAAAGCTCAGCGGCCACGACGGTCATCCAGCCCTGGCCGAGGCCGGCACGCAGGCCGCCGAGAATACCCGGGGCCGCTGCCGGCAGGCTGACCTTTGTCAGACGGGCCAGGAAGCGCTGCTGACCGAAGGCGCGTGCCACTTCCTCATAGCCAGGGCCCACCGAGTGTACGGCGCTGTAGCTGGCGAAATAATTGATCCAGAACACCCCAATGCTGATGATGAAGGCGGCCGCCGAGGGGTTGATGCCGAACCAGATGATGGCGAAGGGGATCCATGCCAGCGGCGGAATCGGGCGCAGCAAACGGGCAAGCCATGCATGCGCGGCGTTGAACCTGGGCAGCAACGCGGCCGACATGCCCACGGTGATGCCTAGGATCGAGCCCAGCAGTACGCCCACGCTGTAGTGGCTGAGGCTTGAGCGCACGACCTCGAACCAGATGCCATCGAGCAGTTCCAGCCACAGCACACTGGGAATTGTCGACGGCAGAGGAACCAAGCTGCCGGGCAGCAGGCCGCTACGCAGCGAAAGCTCCCAGAACAGCAGAAAGCCGATGAGTCCCAGGGCACTGTAGAGGGTGCGCTGCGCGCGTGTCAGGCCTTCGGTCATGGGCGCTCGGTCTCCGCGATCACAGCGTCATACAACGACGTATCGAACAGGGCCTCGAGGTCTACGGGTTTCTTCAATGAACCCTGTTCCACTTGAAAATCATGCATCCGCCGAGTTCCTTCGCGGATGGCATGTGGATCGCTGCCATAGTTGGACGAGGGCGAGGCGAGGGCCGCTTCCACGGTTTCGAGCGGGATCAGGCGCTTGCCAACGAAATCCCGCACATGGGGTGCGGCGCGTTTGGGGTCTTCGACGAGCATCTTGGTGGCCTGCAGGTGCAGTGCCATTAATGCCTGCATCGCCTCGGGATGCTCCGCCAGAGCGGCTTCGCGAGCGGCCAGCACAGCGCCAGGCTGACCCGGCAACATGGCATCGGCGCGGGCCACCACGCGGGCCCTGTCGTCACGCTGCTGCACGGTGGTGAGGATCGGCTCGAGAATCGAGGCGGCATCCACGGCACCCGCGAGCAGCGCCTGCTGGACACGATCGGCGCCCATGGCAACGATTTCCACCGCCTCCAGACCCACACCCAGCTGCTCGATCAGCCAGAAACGCAGTACAGTGTCCGGCACCGAGCCCTGGGGGAAAGTGGCGATCTTGGGCTTGCGGCCCTCTGTCTCGGTGAAGCTGGCGATCGCTTTTGCCGCATCATTGTTGGCGCGTTCGAAATGGCCCGCCAGCTCGCCACGTGCTACCAGGCCGATCTGCTCGCTGATGCTGGCCGCCAGGACCTTGATCGGCACGCCATTGGCTCGGGCGACCATGGCGGGACCAATGCCGAAATACATGACGTCCAGCTCCCCCGAGGCTAATGCCTGGACCATGGCCGGGCCGCTAGAGAAACGGGTCAGCTCAAGTTCGAGGCCAGCCTCCTCGGTCCACCCCTCGCCCTCCATCACGAACAGCTGGGCTACCGGCAGGATCGGCATGTAGCCGACTTCCAAGGTAGTGGTGTGATCATCGGCGTGTATCAGGCTAGAGAAGGCCAACAAGCTGGCGAGCAGAGCCGCGAAGGAGTTGCGAAGTGACATGGCAGCATGTCTCCGTCAGAAAGTATCTATATTCAGTTTAGCGCCTAGTTACTTATAGCTAAATAGCTATTGAAAAGTTGTCGTTATAACCATGGAGATGCAGCCAGTCTGGTCGTGTAGAGCATCCTTTCAGCCCACGCCACGTTCCAGCAAGGATTATCCAGGTCAGCTATATTCCCCGCACCCTGTCGGGCAAGCTCGGCGAGCTGCAGTAACGTATTTTTATGGTTAATTATTCTTTAATGCGCCAAGAGACTTAGAAAGCAATATTGCAACGACGACAGCTGAGCGCACGGCGCTGTAAACACTTTGAACCCCGCCCCCAGAGGCGGGTTTTACGACTGGACGGGGGGCGTCCCACACTGCCGGATTCTGTACCGGTCATTGGATAACACCCTCGTCATTCCCAAGTCCAGTTCGCCTTCGCAGGCTCGGGTTATGCTCAGGTCATTTCCTAACACTCGGAAGTAAACCTGGATGGCCATTTGGGGTATGACCGGATTGACTTTGCCAGGCATGATGGAAGAATCTGGCTGCACCGATGGCAAGATAATTTCGTTTAGGCCGGCGCGTGGGCAGCGAGCGGCGGGGAGCTACTAATTCAGTGAGCCTATCCCACCTTCCTTGGCCACCGCACCTGGCATCATCTTGTCTACGGCCTCGTTCGCTTCCTCGGCAACCTCCTCAATCTCTCCCTGGACTTGCTCAGGCTCGATCTCAACGGTATCAGGCGGCTCGGGTACTACGTCAGTGGTATAGCTGAGAGCCAACATCACGGCCGACAGGACGCCGGCCGAGGCAAAGGTCCATTTCATATCACTCATCCTTGAAGCGGGAGAGTAGATTATCGCGCCGAGCGATATCTGTGAATAATGTGGATTATATTTGCCTCGCCTGCTCTAGGAGGTTGCCCTAGAAGGTGAATCAGGGACGAGCCCAAGGCACATTCCATATCAGAGATACTTTAGGGCGCCTAGTATGTATGCCTTGGATTGAGGTTTACTTTCCTCTTGGCTAAGGCCGTGGGATGTTCGTCTGGTTCACTGACGAGAAGGACGATGCGATGCGCCTGTTATTCATGCTGCTCTTGGTACTTCTGGCCGGCTGCGAGGAGACGCCGACCGGGCGCTCACAATTGGCACTGGTCCCCGAAGACCTGATGGCGCAAATGGGCGAGGATACCTTCGACCAGCTGCGTCGTAATCAGCCAGTGTCACGCGACGCGGCCGCCAACCGCCAGGTACAGTGCGTGGCCCGTAATGTGGTGGCCGCCGCCGAGGCAAGCTACCCCGCCGCCGACCTGCCCGACGCTTGGGAGGTCGTCGTCTTCGAGGATGCTTCTCCCAATGCCTTCGCTCTGCCGGGGGGACGCATCGGCGTGCATGCCGGCCTGCTGCGGGTGGCTGAGACCCCGGACCAGCTGGCGGCGGTAATCGGTCATGAAGTGGGCCATGTGCTGGCCGATCATGGCAATGAGCGTCTTACCCAGCAACTCGGCATCAAGGCCGGGTTACTGCTGGTGGGATTGTTCGGGGAGGGCGATCTGGGGCAGCAACAGTTAATGCAGGCCTTGGGACTCGGCGCCCGGCTCGGCATCAGTCTGCCGTTCAGTCGCGCCCACGAAGAGGAAGCCGACCTGATGGGGCTGGCGATAATGGCGCGGGCGGGCTTCGACCCGCAACAGAGCGTGGAGCTGTGGCGCAACATGGCAGCCGCTGGTGGAGGCCAGCCCCCTGAGTTCCTCTCTACTCATCCCGCTCACGGGTCACGCATCGAGGCATTGCAACAGGCCATGGAGGAAGCCGTGGCGACCTATCGCGCTACCACCCCGGCTGATTGTTCCGGGTAGTCAATCATTAGGGATCCGACAGCTAACTCGGTACATTATCGTGACGGGTAGCATTTATCCTTGCCATGGGCTGACTGAGCCATTATGCCAGCCTCCTCCTGTAGAAATGAGACCGGAGTAGCGCTGCTGTCAACCCATAGCGGGCATGAGGCGAATGGATTAGAAGCCAAGCATAAAAGCATGAGCGCAACTATTGCCATAAGCGTTTATAAGCGCTGCCAGGCGGCCCTTTAGACCACCTCGACCCCCGGGTCGAGCCAGGCCACAAAATCTGCCATGGCGCCTCCTCAAGGCTTCTCGGCATTTTGGTTGACAGGATAAAGGTGCTGTGGCATGATGCGTTCAGTTGGTTAGCAAGTCGCATATCGTCAGTTGTACTCGAATCATTCGGTAGCCTGGTTATATCCCTTGTTTTGCCCACTTCATCTGGGGTAGCACCCGGCAATCGCATAAAGCGCTTAGCGCGTAAGGAATTCGAACATGGCAACTGGCACAGTTAAGTGGTTCAACGACTCCAAAGGCTTCGGTTTCATCTCTCCCTCTGACGGCGGTGATGACCTGTTTGCCCACTTCTCTGAAATTCAGGCTGACGGCTTCAAGTCCCTGCAGGATGGTCAACAAGTCTCTTTTGACGTGACCCAGGGCAAGAAAGGCCTTCAGGCTGCGAACATCAAGCCTCTCTAACTCCGGTTAGTCTGCGCTTTCGAGCCGTAAGGCTTCGAGCACGAAAGCCCGCTTAGGCGGGCTTTCGTGTTTTTGTATGTCTGATTTCTGAGTTAATAGACCGTGATTGGATATCGGTAAGAACCAGGTACTGGCTGCCTCCCGACAGCGCTAGCTGAAGCGTATGCAACAAGCGGCTCTACACCGTGGGGCTCTAGCTCTACTCAGGCGCCCTTGTACCGAAATCGTCTAACCCAAGTTAATTGGAGTTACTTTTTTAAACATTACAGTTATTGAATGTAAGGCGCTATGCTTCTAGTATCTTGGATACGGTAAGCAGCGGCCAAGGATAGGCTGCCAGTTCAGGAGAGCGCGGTCAGGATGACCGAGGCTTGGGAAGGTAGGCGATTAAAGGCAGGAAGCCATCGACGCCAAGGATCCCGGAACGGCTTACCTAATTGCAGTAGTTCCCTTGCGTACTGCATAGCCCGGTCTCCCCGCCCTAGGGGAGCCGGGCTGTTTTGATTTGCCCGCCACCATTCGTGCCGTGTGGTACAAGATCACCCTCGACAGCGGTTGCAATGCTCGGCATACAGCCAATGAATCAATCCTCCGCTAAAGAAAACGTGGCTTCGCCTGCCCTTGGCTAACGACTCCGCCAATTCGCTAATGTCTGGAAGTCTCTGCCGTTTCGCCTCGCTTGCCTGCGCTCCGAGGCATTACCTAGGCTGCCTTTATTAGCGATCTTTATTTTAGCTTTTGGTTCTTCGGGTCGAGCATGTAGCCGAGCCTTTAGTCTGGCTGCCCTGCAGCCCGCCGGCCCTCTCGTTTGATCCGATCACACCAAAGCCTGGAGCGAAGAGAGGTGAATCATGGTGGCTCAAGTTGAATACAGGGTAACGAGCCAGTGGGATGATGGGTTCGTGTTCGAGGTAGTACTGTCCAACAGCGGTACCCGGACTATCAATGACTATCAGGTCGGCTTCAACCTCCCAGGTGAAGTCACGCAGGTCTGGAATGGACGTATCTCGGCGCAGGAGGGAGAACGCTACCTCATTGCGGATGACGATGAGAGCAATGATCTTGCTCCTGGCGAAACAACCAGTTTCAAGGTCAAGGCGCTAAACAGTAGTGCACAAATGCCAACTGGTTTCACGGTCAATGATCAGCCGGTAATCGTCGACGCCCCAGCGGCAGAGGATCCAGCCAGTGAGGTCAGCCAACGCTTCGTCGATGGCATCGCTTCAGTCCAGCCGGGAATAACCGCCGAGGCTCTTGAAACGTTGCTCAATGAGGCACCCCAAGGCGCTACCGTACGTCTGGCTCCTGGCGAGTTCGCGCTGAATGATTCGATTGTGGTAACGCGCTCGGATGTTTCCCTGGTTGGGGCGGGTTCCGGAGAAACGATACTGACTTTTACCGATGAAGCACTGGCCAAGGATGATCGGCAAGGCCTTCTTTTCCAGGGAATCCAGACTGCCAGCGCGGGAACGCTGCAGGCTGACTTGTCCGAAGGAGACCGGACCCTGGCGCTCGAAAATGGTCACCGGCTTGAGGTCGGCGATACGGTGCGTCTATGGCAAGACAATGATGCGGAGTATTTCGAAGAGATCGGCAATACGACCTGGCAGGGCAGCAGCAATACACCGCTGCGTACCAGCATGGCCAAGATTGTGGCGCTCGAAGGCAATACGGCGACGTTAGATCGCGGCGTCCATTTCGATATGGAGGGCGGCAAGGCGCGAATACAGCGCTTTGATGCACTTGAGAATATCACCGTGGAGGGCTTTTCGGTCGGCTATCGTCTAGGAACGCCCGACCCTGCCGTCTTCAGCAACACGCTATCTGAACTCAAGGGTTATCATGCCGTGGAGTTCGATGGCACCTTCGGGGGGCATATCGAAGATGTCGAGATAATCAATGGCCCTTCCGTGGCTTTCGAGTTCTCACGCTCCGTGGATGTTTCGGCAGATGGCTTGCGTGCTAGCGGCGCTTTCAATAAAGGAAGCGGGGGTAACGGGTATGCATACGAACTGCGTGAGAGCTATGACGGCACCTTTACGAACCTGGAAGATAGCGGGATGCGACATAGCGCCCTTTTTGCTTCCTGGCGCTCCTCGGTCGGAAATAACGTGCATGTCGAGTCGACTGACCGCGATATCAACTTCCATGGCGGGCAGGACCAGAACAATACGGTCCATGTCGACCAGTCCCTACGTGATCCGGCGACTGATAACCTGTCTCCGGTGCTCTGGATCAATCAGGGCGGGGAAACCTTCGGTGCTCCTACCGATCCTACAGCGAACCAGATAGCGTTCAATTATGTAGTGGGTTCCCGGCGCGACGATGTCATACCGGGCTCGGACCTTGGGGTGTATCTGGACGGGGCTCGCGGCCATGACACATTGTTGGGCGGAGCTGCTGATGACATCTTGACTGGAGGCGCGGGCAACGATGTCCTTGAGGGTGGGGAAGGTGCTGATACGGCGCTTATGCTAGCGAGTATCGAAAACTACACGATCCGCGCATTGAACGACGGCAGTATCTTCCTTGATGGTAACAACGATGACGATCTGCTGATCGACATGGAACGTGCCGTGTTCGCAGAGGGTGCTGTCCTGGATGTTGATTCCCGAACTGTCACGCAGGGACAGCCCATGGAGGTTCCGAGCGCCGAGGCAATCCTGGCGGATGACGAGCTTATCTTTACGCCCCCACCTGAGGGTGACGGACTCACGGAACCGCCTGGTGTCGATGACACCTTGGAAGTGTCCGCTTCGGCTCGATTCGAAAGCGTCAGCCGTTGGTCGTCAGGTTATGTACTGGCGGTCAAGATAACCAACACAGGCGAGACGGAGATTGAGAATCCTCGTGTCAGCTTCGATTTGCCCACCGAGATTACCCAGTTCTATGGAGCAAGCCTGCTTTCGCAGCAGGGAGACACGTATACGGTTAATCTGGGGGAGGGCGAACGTCTAACTTCTGGCGAGACTCAGCACTTTTCCTTCAAAGCCTACGCCCCGGAAAGCCACCTTCCAGAAACACTCCGGCTCAACGAGCATATAGTTGATACCGACACGACTGCGATATTCGCAGGTGACGATAGCGAGCCCGAACTCAGCGCGCAAACGAAGATCACCAGTAACGTTATCAGCAGCTGGGGGAGTGGTTACACTGCCGAAGTCATTGTGGAAAATACCTCAAGCTTGGCCCTGGTCGATCCGGCGATCAGTTTCGATCTACCAGGAGGCATCGATACCCTGTGGAATGGAGTCGTCGAGCGAGAGGGCAGCCGTTACACCATCACGGATGACAACCCTGCCACGCTGCAGCCAGGTGAAAGCTGGCGTTTTTCTTACAAATCCTACGATGCTACCCAGACTTTGCCGACCGACCCTCAGGTCGTTGGCAAAGTAGAAGCGCCAATAAGCGAACCAGCCGTGACCCAGGCCAACATTATCAGTGCCTGGTCGGGGGGATATACCACCGAAGTGTTGATCGAGAACACCTCGGCCACCGCCATTGCCAACCCTACTGCCAGCTTCGAGCTTGCGGCGGATATCGATACGCTCTGGAACGGAATGATGGAGCGTGAGGGAAACCGATATACGGTATCGGACGATAGTTCTAACGTACTCCAGCCCGGTGATGTGTGGCGCTTCACGTATCGGGTCTATGACGACCAACAATCCTTGCCCAGTGATGTCGTAGTGGAGGGTCAGGCAGAACCGGCAAAAACCGTTCCTGGCGAGTACCAAGCCAACGTGGATAGCGACGGCAACCTTGTCACGGGCGAACCCGGCAGCACCCTGGTCGGGTCCGATGGTGACGATATACTCAATGGTCTGCGTGGAGATGACTATTTGACCGGGGGCAATGGAGAAGACCGTTTGGTAGGTGGTCGCGGCGCCGACAAGCTGACCGGGGGAGCCGGTGCGGATACCTTCGCATACCTGTCCACCTTCGATTCTACACCGCTGGGCACCGACACGTTGCTGGACTTCAATCGCCTAGAGGGTGACCGGATCGATGTGAGTGCGGTTGATGCCAGTACCGAACTGGAGGGTCAGCAGAACTTTACCTGGCTGGGCACTCAGGGGTTCAGCGGCAAAGGCGGAGAACTGCGTACTTCGGGGGCGAGCCTACAAGGTGATGTGAATGGCGACGGCGTGGTCGACCTGGAAATTGAAGTTCTTGGCGTGAATTCGCTCGCTCCTGGCGATGTGGTAATACAGAAATAACTTCACTCCGCCCTAGTAGGCGGAAATCTCACCCCTTAGCAACGAAAGCTCAAGCGGCCGTGTTGCTAAGGGGTGAGCGTGTTTTCAAGTCGCCTTGGCTTCCAAGCTGGCGGGTTGGATCACTCGTCACGGTAGTCTGCCACAAAAGGCTTACTTGTTAGCTTAACGCCACGCATGAACACCTGATACTAACCCAATCAATGATTGTGGCTCTGAAGCCTTCGTGGGCGGCCATGAATACGTTGAGCCTTTAGCAAGCTATATAATGTCATCTATGCTGCTCAGAAGTGGAAGGCGTTATGGCTGCGTATTGCAACTACGGGTTAACTATTTAACAGCGTATGTCCGACTTACTGCCATTAAATAAACTTTCAATTTAAACAACCGTTTTCATGAGAAAAATAAAAGTTCAAATAAACGAACTTTTAACGAAATTGTTATAATCCTTCTGTTACTTTGCGTACTGCAAAAACGAGAAAAGGCAGGAGGCCTTTTACAATGTTCAATCGTTCACGGAAAATCGCTTGTAGCCATTGCCACGGCGACAATTTCTGGAAGGGCGATCCCGCCCCTACCGATGAGTTGGCTTGTCGGTACTGCAACGCGTTCATCACGACCTACGACGACTACATCCATAATTTTATTCGTGTAGAAGCGGCGCGCATGCTGGCTCAGTTCATGGAGACGGATTCCGAGCGTGACCTGGCCATGCTCAAGCACGCCCTGTCACAGCAGCGTCCTCCCAGACCGCTACGCGTATCCAAGCCTTATCTGCCTGTCATTCGGTAGCGGCCTTGGGAGTGGCGAGGTTGGCACGGGTAAATTAATAGTGAGTGATAGGGTGTGATATCGCTCTTGGTGGCCCGTGTTTAGCTGAGTCAATCGTACTAGTGCGCTTGCTGAAAACTGGCTCAATGCCTGCCATTTATTGACCACGTGCTTTTTTAGCGAAAAAGACTGATGCGCAACATGTTAGACGTGGGCACCTGTAGGAATTGCCGTGCATGGAATTAGTACAAGTAAGAACATCCCCCCAATCTAGCCAATACCCAGTATCGGAGTTGAGCGGTTTTCCGGCATCCAATGCGCTCCGGAGTGTTTTCCGTGCCCTCCCGGTGCTTAGAAGAAAGCAAGTGCTTGTAAAGCAGGGGGAGCTCTTTCAAGGCTTATATATCGTGCACTGTGGCATGTTGAAGCAGAGCTACTGGGACAAGGAATGCGGTCATCAAATTACACACTTTTTTCTTCCCGGAGATGTGATCGGGCTGGATGCTATCGAAGGCAGGCGGTATCTGGGTAAAGTCACTGCGCTGGAGACCGTCAGTCTCGTACAGATCCCTTTCACGCGACTTGAGAAGTTTCCCGGCTTGCAAGAAGACCACCGGCAGTTACTATGCTACCTGAGCCGAACCATGCAGCGAGAGCTTACTCGCATGTGGCACATGATGAGCCAGCCATCCGATGTGCGCCTGGCCCGCTTCCTTCTGTCCATGTCTGCCGGGTTTCAGGCACAGGGATTTTCTCCTTACTGTTTCCGGCTGCCTATGACGCGGGGTGAAATTGCCAACTACTTATATATGGCGGACGAAACGATAAGCCGCCTCATCGGGCGTCTCCAGAAAATGAACGTCTTGTCAGTCCAAGGGCGTGAGTTTTGCATTCAAAATATGCACGGCTTGAACAGCATTGCCGAGACATCTCCCTGACAACCTGCATTTCTCGTTCGATATGTGCTTTGGGGCTATCCCCCATAAATCTGAGGCGTGTCATCGCTGCTTGATTGATCACGCCCCGCATCCTTGGCTTCGCATATGGTCTCTTCGGGATCCTTGTCAGAAGCCCTCCCGATGCCTGGAGCTTGCCTGCCAACGCCTGCCTATCGTTTTGGCGTGACTAGGCATTTCTGCATCTAAGCCATGTACGAGGTGCGCATAAGTGGCCTCTTGCCTACTGCTTATACGGCATGGGCTGTGCTGCCATGTAAAAATTGCTTCAAGGCTGGCATCGGCATCGGGCGGGCAAACAGATACCCTTGAAGGAGGTCGCATTTTCTCGTTCTCAAGTCCTCTCGCTGTGCCTCAGTCTCGACGCCTTCTGCCACAACCTGTAGACCCAGCGAATGCGCCATGGTGATCACGCCCTGGACTATCGCCGCATTGCGTGAGCCGTCGTCCGATTCCTGAAGGAAGCTCCGGTCGAGCTTGACCTTGCTGATCGGCAGGTCTCGCAAATAGCTCAGGCTGGAATAGCCGGTACCGAAGTCATCGATGGCAGTACCGATGCCCATACTGCGTAGCGTGTGCAGCGTGGCGATGGCCGCCTCGGTACGATTCACCAGCACGCCTTCGGTGAGTTCAATATCCAGCCTGCTCGCTGGCAAGCCGGTCTCTTCGAGGACGTGCCGCAGGCGGGCAAGAAAATCCTTACGATGGAACTGTAGCGGCGACACGTTGACCGCGACCCGGTACTGGGTACCCAACCGATCATTGATCGCCTTGATATCGCAGCAGGCCCGACGCAACACCCATTCCCCCAAGGGCATGATCTGCCCTGTTTCCTCAGCCAGGGAAGTGAATCGTGGAGGGGGAATATACCCCATGGAAGGGTGGTTCCAGCGGACCAGGGCTTCAAAGCCTTCGATTACGCCACTTTGCGCGTGTACCAGTGGCTGATAGTGCAGATCAAGCTCCCCGTTTTCCGATGCCACGGCCAGGTCGTTCCGCAGCGTGATCCGCTCATTGACCCTCTCCTTGATATGCGATTCGAAGGAATGAACTGCATCCCCTCCCTGCATCTTGGCCTGGTACATGGCCAGGTCCGCGTGTTGTATCAGATGAATCGGCAGGTCGAGCTCTGCCTGGCTGTTGGCAATGCCAATGCTTGCGGAGATATTCACCACATGCTGGCCCAAGTGATAGGGCTGGGCCAGCTCCTGCCGAGCCTGCTCGGCAATCATTCTGCCCTGCCCCTCAGTGTCCATCGAGGGAAGCAGCAGAACGAACTCATCGCCACCGAAGCGTGCCAGTGTATCGCCGGGCGATAGCAGCCCTTGAAGGCGCTGGGCAGCCTCGATCAGTAGGCGATCTCCAATCGAATGACCCAAGCTATCGTTGACTGACTTGAAATCGTCCAGGTCGATGAAGATCACTTCCAGCTTGCCCTGATGGCGCAGTGTAAGGCAGTAATCGTGCTCCAGATGTTGCTCGAGCAATGCCCGATTGGCTACGCCGGTCAACGGATCATGGGTGGCGTTATAGGCTAGCTGGGCCTCGTTCGCCTTCTGCTCCGTGACGTCATGATGAATGCCGATATAGTGAGTGACCCGGCCGGTGTCATCCGGAACTGGCGATATGAACATATCGTTCCAGAAAGTCGATCCGTCCTTGCGGTAATTAAGCAGAGTGACATGAACATCCCGCTGCTCGGCAATACCTTCGCGAAGCTGACTGACCGCCTGTGGATCGCTGTCCGGCCCCAAGAGGAATTGACAGTTCCTGCCTATTACCTCTTCCTGCGTATAGCCGGTCATGGTCAGAAATGGACGATTGACGTATTCCACCGGCATGTTTGGCCGCTGGGCATCGACAATGAGGATACCGTTGATGCTGGACTCTACGCTCCGCTGGAGTAGCCGTAGCCGGGTATCAGACGCCTTGTGCTGGGTGATATCTCGGGCGATGCCATATACCCCGACCACTTCCTCATCGACCACGATAGGCAGCTTGGTAACGGCGAAACAGCGAATGTCTCCCTTGGCATCGATAGCTCTCGCTTCGTAGTGTTGTGGCGTTCCCCGGCGAGCATGCATAAAGGCCTTATCCACGCTTGGCAGATCCTCTGCAATCACGAACTCGGCATAGTGACGGCCCCGGATTTCATCTTCGTTATACCCACTGATAAGGGCGGTGGCCGGGTTGGCGCTGGTGAAGGCTCCGTTAAGATCGAGGGAAAAAACCACGTCGGGGTGATGCGTGAACAGCGATCGGTAGCGTTGCCGGTTTTCACGCAAGGTCCGATGATCCTGACGACGCTCGACGGCCAGTGCGACGAGGCCGACAGCGCGTTTTATCTGCTCGATTTCGACTGGGCTGGGCGGGCCGGGGAACGGGTAGTAGATGGCAAAGGTGCCCAATAGATGATGCTGCCCCTTGGACAATACCGGATACGACCAGCAGGCGCGTAGTCCAGACGCCGACGCCAACGCCCGATAGCCCTCCCAGCATGTGTCCTGTTGAATATCCTCGGTTACGACGAGCTTTTGCCAATACGCAGCACGCCCGCAGCTACCTACCTCGGGACCGATGGGAATCGACTGCAGGCACTCCTTGAATGCCGTGGGCAAGTTTCCGGCGGCCAGGCTGAGGGTTTGCGTCTTGGTGTCGCACAGCATGATGCTACTGAGCGCTCCCGTGGACTGCTGTTCAATCATCTGGCAAATGCCGGCCAGGGTGTCCTCAAGGGGTGCATCCTGAGCAATCAGGTCTTGGATGGCCTGCTGCGCCTCCAATGCTTTCCATGTCGCCTTCATGCCTTCATCCTGATATTAGGTGTTATTTTTTAAGGTGGCTGGACGGAACACGGCTGGCAGGAACCACCCTCAACATGTCATCCACACCATGCGTTTAGCTTAGACCCAAGATCCCTGTTTTTGTAATATGCTGTAAATTTATGTGGCGAGACAAAGTGGCTGGGTTTTGGGGTAGTGAGCGACTACAAGACCCGCCGAGGCGACTGCAGCCGGCGGCTCAGCTTGCGGCCTGGTATACAATCCAGAAGATAGGATGGCGCATGGGCCGGGGGTAACGTACACATCCGTGCCAAGCGTCGGCTATACCTCGATAGAAGTGGCTGGTGTCACTCTGCAGCCAGCGACCGTGTAAGTTGGCGAGGTAGGCCGCAAGAATGCTATGGGCGATAAACGTGGATCAACTCATCGTTATCTTATTGCTGGGCACGAATCGCCTGGTAATTTAGCCTAGGCAGGCTGGACAGACATAAATATACAACTTACAGAAATATTAGCACGCCGCTTTGGCCTGCCTGTCTATTAGCGGAGCTGAGACGCTCTTGTTAAATGTCAAATTATTGAATCGTCTGTACAATTAATAAAAATTCTCCTCGAATTTGGATTTATGAATATGGATACCCCGGATCAGCTCCAGGCAGCCTCGGCATTTGAAGGGCGTTATCGCCTGCTTGTTGATGCAGTAAGTGACTACGCCATATTCATGCTCGACCCTGAGGGCCGGATTGCTAGTTGGAATTATGGCGCCCAGCGCACCAAGGGGTATCAAGAGGCAGAAATACTTGGGCAGCATTTTTCGGTATTTTATACCGAAGCAGACAAGCAAGCAGAGTTACCGAAGCGCGCGCTGGACACTGCCGCTTCTGAAGGGCGCTTCGAGAGCGAAGGCTGGAGAGTCCGCAAGGACGGGAGCCATTTCTGGGCTAACGTCGTGATTGATCCCATTTTGGCACCCTCGGGCGAACTCATAGGGTACGCCAAGGTGACCCGAGACCTCACTGAGCGTAAACAGGCCGAGGCGGCACTGGCGAGAAGCGAGCATCAGTTCAGGCTACTCGTGCAGGGGGTGACCGATTACGCAATTTATATGCTTGATCCCGAAGGTTTCGTGAGTAGCTGGAACCAAGGCGCCCAGCGCATCAAAGGCTACACGCCCGAGGAGATTATCGGGCAGCATTTCTCCCGCTTCTACACGGAGGAAGACCGGGCCAAGGGCGAGCCGGACCGGGGGCTTTCTATCGCTCGTGCTACAGGGCGCTTCGAGAGGGAGGGGTACCGCCAGCGCAAGGATGGCAGCCTATTCGTAGCCCACGTGGTTATTGATGCCATCCACAGTGATGACGGCACACTGCTCGGGTTCGCCAAGATTACTCGAGACATCACCAAGCCGAGAGAAACCCAAAAAGCGTTGGAGCAGGCGCGCGAAGCCCTATTCCAGTCTCAAAAAATGGAATCCCTCGGCCAGCTTACTGGTGGTATTGCCCACGACTTCAATAACCTGTTGATGGTTATATTGGGCAGCCTGAACATCGCCGCTCGCCACCTGCGTGACGATCCGAAGGCCACGCGCCTGTTGAAGAATGCCATCAAAGGCGCTCAGCGCGGCGTTTCGCTGACTCAGCGTATGTTGGCGTTCTCACGCAGCCAGGAGCTGCACCCCGAAGTGCTTGAGATCCCGGCGTTGGTACATGGCATGGCTGAGATGCTGCAGCGGGCATTGGGTCCACAAATACATATCGAGACCCGCTTTTCCATGTCGCTGAATCCCATCATGGCGGACCCCAATCAGCTGGAGCTGGCCCTGCTCAACCTGATGGTCAATGCGCGTGACGCCATGCCCAACGGGGGAGATATCATTCTCGCGGCGAATAACGAACTTGTCACATCAGAGAGTGCCATGGCCCTGAAGCCTGGCCAATATGTGCGTTTATCCGTGATTGATACGGGTGAGGGGATGGACGAAGAGACACTCTCAAAGGCCCGGGATCCCTTTTTTACGACTAAAGGGCCGGGAGAAGGTACTGGGCTAGGGCTATCCATGGCACATGGTATGGCAGAGCAGCTGGGAGGGCGTCTGCACCTAACAAGTTGCAAGGGCCAGGGTACTACCGCTGAACTCTGGCTTCCTATTAACAAACGTGAATTAAGCGAAAATCAGACCAATGACTTTACCCAGAATAGGCAGACAGAAGAGACCGAAAATAACGAGAAAAATGAGCGGATTGATTCTCTAAAAGTGCTGGTTGTCGATGATGATAGTCTGGTTCTGTTCAGCGTGACAGCAATGCTGGAGGATTTAGGGCATCGGGTTGTTAATGCAGAGAGTGCCAAAGAGGCATGTGAAATTCTTAAACAGGATAGCGCCGTTGATTTAGTAATCACCGATCATGCCATGCCTCAGATGACAGGAATGGAGCTGGCTGAATTACTGCATCGCGAGCGGCCAGAGCTTCCGCTCATCTTGGCATCGGGATATACCGATCAATTAACTTTGCCTGGCTACTTACCCAAGCTATCCAAGCCGTTCAGCCAGGAAGAGCTCAAAGACGCGCTTCATGAAGCGCTAGCAGGCTAAGCCTAGCCCGCTCCTGTTATCCAGCTGTGCCATAGGCTCAGCTGGATAACAGGAGCCTTTTCGACTGGCTGATACCTTGTTCACTGGGGCGGGAGACACACCGGCTCCAGACGGCTCCCGCAGTTTCTGGACATTAACTAACTGTATCCGTAGGATACATCGCTGTTGTACCCCATCTGTATACCAAGCCCAGCAACTCGGGCAACCTAGTCTCGCCCTGACGATGACAGGATCACCGGCGCTTTCGAACGTCCACTGACGCCATCGATAGAGAGGGAATCCATGTCGACATTCATCGCTGCCTGCAGCGACGCACCACCTGTTCTGTCCCGACCCAAAGTCTTCATTGCCTTGCGCAATAAAGGCGACCCTTAAGGGCACCCTGCCCGCTACCTCACGGTAAGCCTTCACCGCCCCACACCAGTGAGCGACGCCCAGTCGAGCCATACCCCAGTTCACGCCTTTGGTATTGCACTCGACAACATTGAGGCTGAGTTCCACGTGCCGGGTTCATTTCTGACCATCATTTTGATGGCCAGGCACTACTCTGTGCCGGTCGAATGCATGCTTGCGCTCGGCACACCGAATCACTGCGAGAAGTCACTTGAATACCAACGAACTCTATCAATTCTCGACCCTGACGGTCCTGTTATTGCTGTTCGCCTTCTATGGCGGTACCTACCTGCTGACGTTGAAGATACGCAAGAAAAAGGAAGGCACCGATGCCTTCATGGTATCCAACCACCGGGTCGGCTTCGGCATCGGCTCTGCCAGTATGACCGCTACCTGGATCTGGGCGGCCTCCTTCTACGCCGCTGCCACGTCCGGTTATACCTACGGGGTTTCTGGACCGCTGCACTATGGCTTTTGGGGAGCGCTGATGATTCTGTTCATCTACCCCTTCGGGCGTCGCTTTCGCAAGCTGGCTCCCAATGCGCATACCCTGGGCGAGTTGATTCATGCCCGCCACGGTTCGTCCAGTCAGCTGATACTCGCCTTCTCCAACGTGCTGGGCAGCATCATCAGCCTGATGGTCAACTTTACCGCCGCTGGCGCTCTGGTATCGGTACTGTCGCCGCTGTCCTTCCAGGTTGGGGTAATCATTGCGGGCCTTGGGGTATTGGGCTATACGCTATGGTCGGGCTTTCGCGCTTCTGTGCTTACCGACTTCGCCCAGCTGGTCGCGCTCATGGCCATCGCTATCGTGATCATTCCTGCTGTCCTGTTCGCCATGGGTGGGCCTAGCGAGCTGGTTGCCGGATTGGATAACCTGACCGCGGAGCAGGCCAACCTGTTCTCCATGGAGGCCATTCTTAACCAGGGCGCGCCCTTCTTCGTTGCGGTGCTGGCCTACGCCATTGGCAATCAGACCATCTCCCAGCGTCTATTTGCTGTCAATGAAGAGCACATCAAGCCGACCTTCATTACCGCAACCGTAGGCTACGGCGCTATCGTCATCGGATTGGGCATGATCGGCCTGATGGCCCTGACCCTCGGTGTCGAACCCCTGAATGGGGACATGAACAACCTGATCCCCCAGATGGTTTCCAGCTACCTGCCGCCCGTGTTCATTGCGCTGTTCTTTATCCTGGTCATCGGCTCGCTCTCCTCGACGGCCGATTCCGATCTCTCGGCGCTCTCCGCCATCATGATGGCGGATGTCTATGGCAAGAACCTCGCCAAGGGCAAGGCCGACCCGGCCCGTATGCTACTCATTGGTCGCTTGACCATGATCGTGGCGACCGTCGCCGGCATCGTGTTTGCCAGCTTCTCGCTGGATATCCTGGTGATGCTGGTATTCGTCGGTGCGTTATGGGGGGCCATCGTATTCCCCGTCATCGCCAGTTGCTTCTGGAGCCGAGTCACCAACTCCGCTTTCACCACGTCAGTGATTGTCGCCATGCTCCTTTTCTGCGTCGCACGCTTCGAGCTGATAACAATGACCGGTGCGGCGGGCCTTATCTTCGAGCTGCTCGCCAGCCTCGGTGGTGGCGTCATCATCGGCCTGATGGCCTTTGGCTTCCTGGGCCGTACCGTAGGGGCTGTTGCCGGCACGCTCGCGTTCATAGCCATGCTGATCCTGGCGACAGGATTCCTGCGTGACTATACCGTGCTGCTCGCCTCACTGACCGCTTACGGTGCCAGCACGCTGGTCTGTACCGTCATGAGCCTGCTCAGCAAGGAGCGCTTCGACTTCGACACGATCAAGGAAAAGGTCGGTGACTACGATCATCCTCAGGATCAAACCGCCACTACGGAAAGCGTCATTCCCGGTGGCGTGGCATCCCAACAATGACCCGGCGGGGATTGAATGCACGACAGTGCCCGGCCGAGCAACGAAATAGGAGATTCTCATGCAGACCTTGATCTTTGGTAGCTACGTACTGATCTGGCCCGTCCTGACCCTGGGCGTGCTGGCTCTGATCTGCCGCGCCGTGTTGCGCGATATGCGAGTGGCAAGAGCAGAGAAGCGAGACCTGGTATAAGTGGCGGCGCTTTCACAAGCAGCCTGAGCCGCTAGTAGAAGCAACGCGCCGCCGCCCGAAAGGGAGCGGCGCTTTGCTTCCCAGCGTGTAGGGCTTGCCTGTCTGCTGATGCCTTTAGGTGAGCCTGTGCAGAGTAATCGCTGAAATATCGGATAACGATAGCTTAACAAGCGGACATGTTGGGGCGTACTGGTTATAGGTGTTTCATGCAGCAACGATATTTATAGGAGAAATAAACACATCCATAATGATGGGCTTGGCCAAACTTTTATAGAATCGGTTTTTTTCTAGTTGACTAGGTGTTGCAAGTGATTATGGTAAACATGCAATAGCTTTCCTGGGCTAGTTAAGAAACCAATCCATGGCTTTATTTCTCGTTTGTTACGAACTCCATGAGTTGCAAGAATACACGGAGTTTTACGATGCGCTTGAATCCTACCCGCATTGCTGGGCTTTGGAAGGATGCTGCCTTATCGCAACGAATAAAAATGCTTATATAGTCTATCTAGAGCTGGCACCACTTGTAGGAAGTGGCGATTCGCTGTTTGTCTGCAGTTTAGGAGGACAGTGGTTTGGCGCCGGCTACCAGTGTATAGATGTTCTCAACGAAAAGGGGCAATGACACGCATGCCTGCGAGCCCTCACGCGAAAGTGGCTGTCCAATTAGGTCCTCATACTTTTTCAGGGAACCCGCCATGGTTTCACGTCGCTGGGGCTAATAAATAAGGGCATTTTTTTCTAACTATCCTACCTTCTGCGCTATTCCTTTTTTATCATTAGCGTTGGTGCATGGAGGCACGGTGTCTACATCGCCAAACAGATATATTGGAGAGTAGCGATGTTTGAAAAATATGAAGTGGTTTCTTGGGTGAGCGAAGATTCCGTTGAAAGGCCGCCCGCCCAAGGTGGCAAGGAGGTTTTCCTTATCCGCGACAAGGCCTTGGACTCTTTTCTCCCGGGAAGATTTGAATCATTGTCTGAGGCTAGGGATTGTTGTTACCAGCTAAATAATGACCGCCCCTAGCCCAATCATGTAGCGCCCGTCCGATATGCGGTCGGGCTTTAATTTCATGAAGATAAGTAGGAAGGGCGGTTCTTGCTGTCCCTACGCGTTTAACGCTGCCATGTCGTGGTTACCTCCAACAAAGACCGCTTTCATTCACAAGCAGCCCAGGCGCGATGTGCCGCGGGTTGCCAAAGTCTATTCCGACGAAATGCCAAGGCCGGTCGCGCCCTTGAAGCGCTGGCTGGCCCGCCCGGCAGGAAAGCTTGGGTTGCATCTAATTTAGATTCATCAAATATAAATATATCTTGAATAAACTCCGCTAGAAGAAAAAAGTTCGCTCTGCGCTAAAGTTTTAACCCCTCTTGCCGATATCGATTGAGGGAGCGACCGTCTTTCGTTCGCGAGACAAGCTGATGCCCAAACCACGAGGTCGGAGTTAACCGAATGGTCGTTAACGAAATTGACTTTTTCAGACGGGTTGAGCGGGACATAATATTCGCTTTTCAGCCTATCGTCAGCATGCATAGTGGCCGTTGCTACGCCGTCGAGGCGTTGATGCGAAACTGGGATGCTCTCGGCTTTCGTTCCATTGGGGCACTGCTCGATTTTGCTCATCAGCATCGCATACTCGCCGAAACGGACCTGACGCTGAGAAAGATAGCCCTTCGTCAGTTTCACCGCTTGCCACACCATTCGGGCTTACGTCTCTTCTTCAATCTCGATAATCGCCTTCTTGCCAGCCCCTCCTATAACCCGCAACACACCCTGACTTTATTGAAAGAGTTTCAACTTCCACCCTCTGCCCTGGTGCTGGAAGTCTCGGAGCGAAACCAGGTCGAAAGAGGAGCGGGTGCGCGCTCCATCTTGCAGACTTATCAGGATTCGACACTACAGATTGCAATCGATGACTTTGGTACCGGCTATGCGGGACTTTCCCTGCTTTATGACATGTCACCCGACTACTTGAAGATCGACCGGTACTTCATCGCCGATATCGATAAGGACCCAAAGAAGAAGATTTTCGTTTCTCATGTAGTTAGCCTGGCGAAGACGCTGGGAATCAAGGTAATTGCTGAAGGCGTAGAGACCGCAAAGGAATTCTATATTTGCCGCGAGATAGGCTGCGATCTGGCCCAAGGGTATCTAATCCAGCATCCTGAACGTGATATGGCCGCCTTGAAAGTCACTTATGAGTTGGTAGCCGATCTTGTCAACCAGGACCGCAGAGCGGTGAGGCTGGATTGGCAGATGCTTCAGCGCGATCTGGATCCCGCCCCCGTATTGAGGATGGGAATGCCTATGGTTGACGTGCTGGAAGCCTTCCGATGCCACGCAAAACGCAGCTATTTTCCCTTGCTCAATAATAATTACGAACCGTTAGGCATCGTTCACGAGAACGAGCTGAAAGGCTACATTTTCTCGCCTTACGGTCGTGCCTTGCTGGTTAGGAAGACCATCGACGATTGTTTGAAAGAGTTCCGGCGCCGCTGCGCCGTTACCGAAATAACGACTCCTATAGAAACGGTACTGGAGCAATATACTGCCAACCAGAATCGAGAGGGCATTATTGTGACGCAGGAAGGGCGCTACGTCGGCGTGCTGAGCGCCGATGCGATGTTGCGGGTCATGCAGGACCGCAACCTGCAGCAGGCGCGCGACCAAAGCCCGTTGACCCGACTACCGGGCAACACCGCTATCGAGCAATTCATTGCCAAGGGACTGCAGCCCAATGCCGAATTCATGTCACTGGTGTATTTCGACCTGGATAACTTCAAGGCATTCAATGACAACTATGGCTTCCGTAGGGGGGATCGCGTATTGCAGTTCTGCGCCGACCTGATGAAACGTCATTTCGGACAGGACAGCCGGTTTCTGGGCCATATTGGTGGAGATGACTTTTTTATGGGGCTGTATAACGTCGAATATACGGAGCTGTATCAGCAGTTGGCATTTTTCAGGCGCGTCTTCTGCAGCGATGTGGCCGGATTCTACGATGATAAGGATAGAAGCGCTGGGGGGCTGGAAGGCATCAGTCGAGAGGGTAAAAAGTGCTGGTTTCCTTTACTGTCACTCAGCATCGCTAGCGTTAACGTGGTACCGCATTCTACGTTGCGTGCCGACCACGCCTTATCGGTACTGATTGCCGATCTCAAGCATGAGGCTAAAGCGGGCGGAGGCATCTGTGCAGCCACGCTGCTCTAGGGCATCCAGTCAGTGTGCACGTATGCTTATGCCAGAGCAGGTGTATCTTTGGCTAAGTATATCGATGAGCGCGGAAAGCCCGGCAGGAGAGAGCGGACCGGGCTAGTGCAAGAAACCTGGTAATCCCTTTCGCCGACAACCTATGATCTCTGGTTCTTTTGACTTCGACCGTTCAGGTCCTGACAGCACGCCTGGGCTGCAGTTAAAGAGTCGAACCCGTCAGGTAGGCGGTCATGGGTCTCCATATCCTTGATACACCACCAGGTTGCGTAAGATTGCTGGGCCAAAAGTTCCTCATCTTGCAACTCCGGCGGTTTAACGCCTTTTACGACTTTGTACTTGGTATACATAACTTATCCTGTGGATGGCTTGCGCTTGACATGATTCAGTAATTTTTATCACTGATATTAATAATGTAGATCCAGTACCTTCGAGTTTTGTTTTTTTGGGTCTTTTTATTTTTATTTATGTTTGAACATGAAACCTTAAGTACGCAGGGGCTGTGCCGGCTTTCGATAGGCATGGCCGCCCCGGCGCGGCTGGCCATGACCTACCTTGGCCCCGTAAGGAGTGGCTTCCTGAAATGGCCAAATACTGCGCGCTGGCTGGATATCGGCATCTGACATAGATTGATAATTAGCACTTTATTCTGCCCAGACTTACAGAGTCAGCGGACTCCATCCATCAATAAGAAAAAATGCACTCCGGTAGCGAGCACGGCTCGACCATGGAATCGACGAAGGCTTCCGCAAGGATGTGGGTTCTGCTTTCACTGACTGTGCTGCCTGTACTCGCGGCGTGCAGTGGCCCCCAATCGGCTCTGCAGCCAGCCGGTGTCGACGCCGAGCTGATCGCCCAATTATTCTGGTGGATGAGTGCGGCCGCCATCCTGATCTGGATGCTGGTGATCGGCTTCGCCGTTTATGCCACCTACATCAACCTTGGATCCCATGATAGCCGAGCGGCTCGCTGGTTGATCATCGGTGGTGGCGCTATCTTCCCTCCTGTCGTGCTGGGGGCCTTGCTGGTCTTCGGCCTGCCACTCCTTCCCTCGTTGAGCGCCCCGGCAGAGAACGGGCTGCAAATCGCTGTCTCCGGTGAGCGCTGGTGGTGGCGGGTGCAGTATCCAACGTCATCGGGCGGCACCGTGGAGCTAGCCAACGAAGTACGCCTACCGGTAGGGGAACGGGTCGGATTCAGTCTTACCAGTCCCGATGTCATCCACTCATTCTGGATTCCCTCCCTGGGTGGCAAGGTTGACATGATTCCAGGACGCACCACCCGGCTGACACTCGAGCCAACCGAGGTGGGCGTTTATCGCGGCGCCTGTGCCGAATTTTGCGGGACTTCCCATGCGCTGATGAACTTCCAAGTCGTCGTGATGGAGCCGGAGGCATTCACCGCCTGGCTCGAGCAGCAAGCGGCCCCTGCCCAACCGCCCCAGAGCACGATCGCCAGGCAGGGGCAGGAGGCGTTTCTGGCAAATGGTTGCAGTGCCTGCCATACCATCCGCGGCACGCCGGCATCATGCAGCCGATTGCCACGGTCCGCGCTCTGGGCCGAATAATCCTTACTACCCTGAGCTTGCCGGCCAGTACGCCGATTACCTCGCGCTCCAGCTGTCCCTGTTCAAGTCGGAAAAGCGTGGCGGCACAGCCTATGTGCGAATCATGCACAGCGCGGCCAAAGGCCTGGATGAATCGCAGATGCGCAGCTTGGCGCTGTATTACGCTTCTCTCGGACAAGAACCGGGAAATACGCCGAGCGCCGTCCCGCCCAACAGCGGACAGCAGCAGAGGGAACAACAGGAGGGTCACCGGTAAGCGAAGCCACCTTTCCTTGCCATGTCCATGAGCAAGGCGGGCAGCCACCCAGGCTATTGGGCGCCTACGACGCTCAACGTCCTGTTTGCGACACTCAAGGCCTTGCAATAAAGCATAACCCCGTCAGTACTCACTATATTCGTGTCAATATGCGACATTGAGTAGAGCCTACCTAAGCCTTACGAGACTTGAGGATTCACAGGCAAACAACAACAGGACACAAGCGGCACCTGTCAAAAGACAAAAGCAACAAGTGGTGGAGATCACGACAATGACATCAGATCAGGCAACAGGCTCGGCAGCGTCGGCCAGCCGTTCAGGGGCGCCTCAGACCCTGGGTTTTCTATTATTGGATAACTTTACGCTGATTTCTCTCGCCTCGGCGATAGAGCCGTTGCGTATGGCCAACCAGTTGGCAGGTCGTGAGCTGTATCGCTGGTATACCCTGACCCAGGATGGCTCGCCGGTACGTGCCAGCGATGGTCTTCAGGTAACGCCGGATGCCTCCATCACTATCCCGCTATCGCTGGACTGGGTTGTCGTTTGCGGGGGGGTAGGCCCGCGGAATAGCGTCAGTCGTGAGCACATTCACTGGCTCCAGTCACAGTCACGTCAGTTGCGTCGGTTGGGTGCGGTATGCACGGGAAGCTGGGCCTTGGCCAAGGCAGGGCTCCTCGACCATTACGAGACCAGTATCCATTGGGAGTGTCTGGCATCCATGCAGGAAGCCTTTCCCAAGGTTGCTCTGTCCACGCGGCTGTTTTCCATCGATCGCGACCGATTCACGGCGTCTGGAGGAACGGCACCTCTGGACATGATGTTGAACCTGATCAGCCGCGACCATGGTCGTGAGCTCGCGGCGGGCATCTCCGAAATGTTCATCTACGAGCGTGTCCGCAATGAGCAGGATCAACAGCGAGTGCCGCTCAAGCACGTGCTGGGGACGACCCAGCCCAAGTTGTTGGAAATCGTCGCGTTGATGGAGTCCAACCTCGAAGAGCCGATCGAACTCGATGAATTGGCCAGGTACGTCAACGTCTCGCGGCGCCAATTGGAGCGCCTGTTCCAGAAGTACCTGCATTGCTCACCGTCGCGCTATTACCTCAAGTTGCGCCTGGTGCGGGCGCGCCAGTTGCTGAAGCAGACCTCCCTATCGATCATCGAAGTCGCCTCGGTGTGCGGCTTCGTCTCGACGCCCCATTTCTCGAAGTGCTATCGCGAGTATTTCGGCGTACCGCCACGGGATGAGCGCTCCGGTGTCCAAGGCCGACAAGGGCGTGATGGGAGCTCTCCGTATACGACCAAATCATGGGCGACCGAGCCTCCTGCTAATGAACCTGTCTCCAGTGCCTTGCTGGCGCTTTCCCATGCGCAGGGTGAGCCTACCTTTGCCAGCGTACCGCTGTTGAATTGACGCTCGCCAAGGCGGTTTCCCGCTAGCCTGCATTTTTGTTACGCGAGCTGCCCGAGCCTAGGGGCAGCTCCGTTTTCTCGCCGCGCCGCTTCCTGTCGTCATGCAGGACTCCGCAGTGTTCTCCAGGGACGTCGTGTTCGCGAAACAATGACGTTTTTGGAATTTTCGTCGTCGCTTCCAAGAGTCGGCCAATGTCTAGGCAGGGCTATGCTCCCCGCATAAGTCACCGCTTGGAGCGTAGCCATGACCCCTGCCGAACTGCACGACGATGCCATCGTCATCGATGGACTGATCATCGCCAAATGGAACCGTGAGCTACTTGAGGACATGCGCCGGGGCGGCCTGACCGCGGCCAATTGCACCGTGTCGGTGTGGGAAGGCTTCCAGGCCACGGTCGACAATATCGTTGCCTCCAACAAGCTGATGGCCGAGTGCAGCGACCTGGTACGCCCGGTGCGTACCACGGCGGATATCACCCGGGCCAAGGAGGAAGGCAAGACCGGCATCATCTACGGCTTTCAGAATGCCCATGCCTTCGAAGATCAGATCGGCTACGTCGAGGTTTTCAAGCAGCTCGGCGTCGGCATCGTGCAGATGTGCTACAACACCCAGAACCTCGTCGGTACCGGCTGCTACGAACGTGACGGCGGTCTGTCCGGTTTCGGGCGTGAAATCGTCGCTGAGATGAATCGCGTCGGCATCATGTGCGACCTCTCCCATGTCGGTGCCAAGACGTCCGAAGAGGTCATCCTCGAATCGAAAAAGCCAGTCTGCTACTCGCATTGCCTGCCCTCCGGGCTCAAGGAACACCCGCGTAACAAGTCCGACGAAGAACTCAAGTTCATTGCCGATCACGGCGGCTTCGTGGGTGTGACCATGTTCGCGCCATTTCTCAAGAAAGGCATCGACTCGACTGTCGACGATTACTGCGAAGCGATCGAGTACGTGATGAACATCGTCGGTGAAGATGCCATCGGCATCGGCACCGATTTCACCCAAGGCCATGGCCAGGACTTCTTCGAGTGGCTGACCCACGACAAGGGATACGCCCGCCGTCTGACTAACTTCGGCAAGATCGTCAACCCGCTGGGTATCCGCACCATCGGCGAGTTCCCCAACCTGACCGAGGCGCTGCTGAAGCGCGGCCTCTCCGAGACCCAGGTTCGCAAGATCATGGGCGAGAACTGGGTACGCATTTTAAAAGAGGTATGGGGCGCCTGAGCCGAATCGCTTTTACAAGAACAACCGTTTCAGAGGTAAAACACCGTGACCAAGATGGCCCCCGAACTGCCTATTGAAGTGGACTCGGACACCGGCGTGTGGACCACCGACGCACTGCCGATGCTCTACGTGCCGCGTCACTTCTTCATCAACAATCACATCGCCGTGGAAGAGGCGCTGGGTGCCGAAAAGTACGCCGAGATCCTTTATCACGCCGGCTACAAGAGTGCCTGGCACTGGTGCGAGAAGGAGGCTGAGCTGCACGGTCTGACCGGCGTGGCGGTGTTCGAACACTACATGACGCGCCTGTCGCAGCGAGGCTGGGGCCGGTTCATTACCGAGCAGATCGACCTGGAGGCAGGGACGGCGCGGGTGCGCCTGGAGCATAGTGCCTTCGTCTATCAGCTTGGCAAGGTCGATAGAAAGGTCGAATACATGTTCACCGGCTGGTTCGCGGGCGCCATGGATCAGATCCTCAGCGCCCGGGGAAGCGAGTTGCGTACCGTCGCCGAGCAGGTGCAGAGCGCCGCCGAGGAGGGCCACGATCACGGCCTGTTTGTTGTCACGCCTGCGAACTGAGGATTGTCGAGATGGCATTTGAGGCACTGTTTCAGCCGATCCAGATCGGCAACCAGACCATCCGCAACCGCGTGGTCAGTACCGCCCACGCAGAGGTCTACGCTACCGACGGCGGTATGACGACCGACCGCTACGTCAAGTATTACGAGGAAAAGGCCAAGGGCGGCTGTGGCCTGTGCATCTGTGGCGGCTCGTCGATCGTGTCCATCGACAGTCCGCAGGCCTGGTGGAGCTCGGTTAACCTGTCCACGGATCGCATCATTCCGCATTTCCAGAACCTTGCCGATGCGGTGCACAAGCACGGCGGCAAGATCATGATTCAGATCACCCACATGGGCCGCCGCTCACGCTGGGATGGCTTCCATTGGTCGACCCTGTTGTCGCCGTCGGGCATTCGTGAACCGGTGCATCGCTCGACCTGCAAGACCATCGAGGAAGAGGATATCTGGCGCATCATTGGCGACTTCGCCCAGGCAGCGCGGCGCGCCAAGGAAGGTGGCCTGGATGGCGTCGAGCTGTCTGCCGTGCACCAGCACCTGATTGACCAGTTCTGGAGCCCACGCGTCAACAAGCGCTCCGATGAATGGGGCGGCAACTTTGAAAACCGCATGCGTTTCGGCATGGAGGTGCTCAAGGCGGTGCGCGCCGAGGTCGGTGACGATTTCGTGGTCGGCATGCGTATCACAGGCGATGAATTCCACCCCGACGGCCTGACCCATGACGACATGAAGCAGATCGCTGCTTACTACGACGCGACAGGCATGGTCGATTTCTTCGGCGTGGTCGGCTCGGGCTGCGATACCCACAATACGCTGGCCAACGTGATTCCCAACATGTCCTATCCGCCGGAGCCCTTCCTGCATCTGGCGGCAGGAATAAAGGAAGTGGTCAGCGTGCCGGTGATCCATGCCCAGAACATCAAGGACCCCAACCAGGCGCAGCGCATCCTCGAGGGGGGCTACGTCGACCTGGTGGGCATGACCCGTGCCCATATCGCCGATCCGCACTTCATCGCCAAGATCAAGATGGGGCAGGTCGATCAGATCAAGCAGTGCGTGGGCGCCAATTACTGCATCGACCGCCAGTATCAGGGGCTCGACGTACTGTGCATTCAGAACGCCGCGACCTCGCGCGAGTACATGGGCGTTCCGCACATCATCGAGAAGAGTGAGGGCCCCAAGCGCAAGGTGGTGGTGGTCGGCGGCGGCCCCGGCGGCATGGAGGCGGCCCGCGTCAGCGCCGAGCGCGGCCACGACGTCACCCTGTTCGAAGCGGCTGAGCAACTCGGCGGCCAGATCGCCCTGGCGGCGAAGGCGCCGCAGCGCGACCAGATTGCTGGCATTACCCGCTGGTATCAGCTGGAGCTGGCGCGTCTCGGCGTTGATCAACGCCTGGGCACTCGTGCCGACGAGGCCACGATCGCCGACCTGCGTCCGGATATTGTGATACTGGCAACCGGCGGGCAGCCGTTCCTGTCGCAGGTGCCCGAGTGGGGGTACGCCGAGTCGCGTGACGAGAGCCTGGTGGTCAGCACCTGGGACATTCTCAGTGGCGCGGTGGCGCCGGGCAAGAATGTGCTGATTTACGACACCATCTGCGAGTTCGCCGGCGTATCGGCGGCCGATTACCTGGCGGACAAGGGTGCCAAGGTCGAGATCGTGACCGACGATATCAAGCCCGGCGCCGCAGTCGGGGGCACCACGTTCCCGACCTATTACCGCAGCCTCTACGAGAAGGAGGTGATCATGACCTCCGACCTGGCGCTTCATAAGGTATATCGCGAGGGCGACTCGCTGGTGGCGGTATTGGAGAACGAATACACCGGCGCCCAGGAAGAGCGCGTTGTCGACCAGATCGTCGTCGAGAATGGCGTGCGCCCCGACGAGTCGCTGTATTACGCCCTCAAGGGACAGTCCCGCAACAAGGGGCAGACCGACATCGAGGCGCTGTACGCGATCCAGCCGCAGCCATGCCTGTCCGAGAGTGGCGAAGGTTACCTGCTGTTCCGGTTGGGCGACTGCACGGCGCCGCGCAATACGCACGCCGCAATCTATGACGCGCTTCGGTTATGCAAAGACTTCTGACTGAGCGATAGCTGCAACGATGAGGGGCGCCGGGGGCAGGCCGCAGCGAGGGTCATTTGCCAAGGATGGCAAATGTAGCGCCCAGAGATGGGTTCATAGCGCCCTCGCAGAGGCCTGCCGCCGGGACAGCCCCGATGCCAAAGCCAACGGTTGCTCCTGAGACGAGGTGAGCATCATGCTCGACACCCTCCTGCCGATACTTTTCTTTTCTGCCCTGGCATTGGCGGCGATCGGTGCCGTACGCCGCGTTCGCTTGTGGCGTCAGGGGCGGCCCTCGCCGGTCCCGCTCATCCGGGGCCTGGCCGCGATGCCACGGCGCTACCTGGTCGATCTGCACCATGTCGTCGCACGCGACAAGGCGATGTCCAACACCCACGTCGCCACGGCCGGTGGCTTCGTGCTGGCGGCCTTGCTGGCTATCGCCGTGCATGGCCTGGGGCTGGACAGTACGATACTGGCCTGGGCATTACTTGCCGCCACGACCTGCATGTTCGTCGGTAGCCTGTTCGTCGCCAAGCGGCGCCGCAATCCGCCGCCACGCTTGTCCAGGGGCCCATGGATGCGGTTGCCCAAGAGCCTGATCGCTTTTTCGCTGGGCGTGTTCCTGGTCACACTGCCGACGGCCGGCGTGCTGCCGGAAGACTTCGGAAATTGGTTTCTGGCCTTGGTACTGGCCGGCGTGGTGGCCTGGGGGCTGGGCGAGCTGTTCTTCGGCATGACCTGGGGCGGGCCGATGAAGCATGCCTTCGCCGGCGCCCTGCACCTGGCCTTTCATCGCCGCCCCGAACGTTTTTCGGACAAACATGGTGGCGAAGGGCGTTCCACGGGGCTCAAGGCGCTGCGTCTGGAAGATCCCGCGACGAAGTTAGGCGTCGAGAAACCGGCCGATTTCACCTGGAATCAGTTGCTTGGCTTCGATGCCTGCGTACAGTGCGGACGCTGCGAGGCGGCGTGTCCGGCCTTCGCTGCCGGGCAGCCCCTCAACCCCAAGAAGCTGATCCAGGACATGGTCGTCGGCATGGCTGGCGGCAGCGATGCCCGCTATGCGGGCTCTCCCTATCCGGGCAAGCCGGTAGGTGAGCACGCCGGCGAACCGCACGGGCCGATCGTGGCGCGACAGGGTACGGCGCTGGTCGATGCCGAGACGCTGTGGTCATGCACGACTTGCCGTGCCTGTGTCGAAGAGTGTCCGATGATGATCGAGCACGTCGACGCCATCGTGGACATGCGCCGGTTCCTGACGCTCGAGCACGGCAATACCCCCAACAAGGGCGCCGAGGTGCTCGATAACCTGATTGCTACCGATAACCCCGGCGGCTTCGATCCCGGCTCGCGCATGCACTGGGCAGCGGATCTCGACCTGCCGCTGATGGCCGACAAGCACGAAGCCGAGGTGCTCTTATGGTTGGGCGACGGTGTCTTCGACATGCGCAACCAGAGAACGCTGCGTGCGCTGGTGTCGGTACTGCATGCCGCCAAGGTCGACTTCGCCGTGCTGGGCAACGAGGAGCGCGACAGCGGTGACGTGGCGCGCCGCCTGGGCGACGAGGCGACTTTCCAGTCCTTGGCCAGGCGCAACATCGCCACCCTGGAGCAGTATCGCTTCGAACGCATCGTTACCTGCGATCCGCACAGCTTCCATGTACTCAAGAACGAGTACGGAGAATTGGGCGGTCATTATGAAGTGTTCCATCACAGTACCTATTTCAACCACCTGTTAGTGAACGGAAAACTGTCCCTGAGGGCATGGAAGGGCGGTACCGTGACCTATCATGATCCGTGTTATCTGGGGCGCTACAACGGCGAGTACGAAGCGCCGCGCGATGTTCTCAAGGCGCTCGGGATCGAGGTCGAGGAAATGGCTCGCTCGGGCTACCGCTCACGCTGCTGCGGCGGCGGCGGCGGGGCGCCCATTACCGATATTCCCGGCAAGCAGCGTATTCCCGATATGCGCATGAATGACGTGCGCGAGACCGGCGCCGAGCTGGTCGCCGTGGGCTGCCCGCAATGCACCGCCATGCTCGAAGGCGTGGTCGAACCCAGGGCCGAGATCAAGGACATTGCCGAACTGGTCGCCGATGCGTTGATCGTCGATGCCACGGCGGAAAGCGCATCACGGGATGAGGCGGCTGAAAAGACACGCCGCGCCGCGGAAGAGGTGACGCTATGAACGATATTGTCCGTCGTGATCCGCGCAAGGAATGGATTGCCCGCAATCGCCTGCATCCCGAGCATCTCGAGGTGCTCGCGGAAATGGGCGGTGGCGATTTGCACAGCGAATGGATAGGCCCCAGTGGGCTGACGCGCCGCAATCCGCATGCCGTGGGCTTCATTGGTCCCAACGGTATCAAGCGCATCGATCGCAGTGGCGCGCAACAGGCCGCGACCCAGCCCGGCAGCCGCCAGGCGCAGCCCAAGGACACGCGCCGCCGTGTCGAGATCGAGACGCCAGCGTTTTTGGTCGCCGTGGTGCCTGTCCTCCCGGGGGGGCGGTTGTCGTCGCACGATCGCGATCTGCTGGGGCTGGCGCGCCAGTTGGCCGATGCCGATCCCGAACGGCCAGGGGCGGTGCTGGCAATTGTTTTCGGAGCGCACAAGGAAACCGTCTTCGACGAGGCCGGCGTGGACCGCTTGCTGGAGCTGCAGGGAGACGCCTTCTCCGGCTATCTGCCCGAAACGCGTATCGCCGCTCTGCAAAGTGTCGAACGCGAGCTGGCGCCGCGCCACTGGCTACTGCCCGACTCCCCGCTCGGCGGGGGCGAACTGGGCCGACGACTGGCCGTGCGGCTGGGTGAGCGTCCGGCGACCCAGGTCTGGCAGATCGAAGCGGATGCCGCCAGCGAGACCGGATGGCGCTGTACGGCACGCGGTGCCGCAGGCACGAGCGATATTATACGTCACCTGCCGCGCGTGGTGCTGGCACTGGCGGAGTGCGCCGAACCGGTCAGCGAGACGCGCCATGCCGCCCAGCCGGTTGAACTGGCCCAGGCGCTGCCTGACGTGCTGGGACGCATCGAGGACATGGGCGAGGTCGCCGTCGATCCGGCCAGTGTGTCGCTGTCCGAGGCGGAATTCATTCTATCGGCCGGTAACGGCGTCAAGGATTGGGATGGCTTTCACCACGCCGCCCAGGTCCTCGGCGCGACCGAAGGCGCGTCGCGTGTCGCGGTCGATGACGGTTTCATGCCGCGGGATCGGCAGGTCGGTGCCACCGGCACCTGGGTTTCCGCGCGGGTCTACGTGGCGGTGGGTATCTCCGGCGCCATACAGCACCTTCAGGGCATTCAGAGCTGCGACAAGGTCGTGGCCATCAACCTTGATGAAGGGTGCGACATGGCCAAGCGCGCCGACCTTTCCGTGATCGGCGATGCCGGTGAGATTCTCGCCGCGCTGGTTACCCGTATCGAGCGTTATCGAGAACAACAGCAGGAGAATCGCGATGCCGCATAACGCCAAGTCGTCGAGTCATGCCGGGCTCAACGTTGCCGTTCTGGTGTCGGTGGGGCGCCATCCGTTGACCGCACGTGCGCGGCGCGCCGATCAGGATGCCCGGGCGGTGGAAATGGCACTGTCCATGAGTGACGCCGCCGTGCACCTTATCCATGCGGGTGGCAATGGGTCCGACAATGAGGAGGCCCTGCGCGGCTATCTCGGCATGGGCATCGGCGAGGTCAACCTGATCAAGCAGTCGTCGGGAGCCGATGTCGTCCCGGCATTGATCAATGCACTGCGAGACACGGCGCCGCAACTGGTACTCACCGGTACGCGTGCCGAGACGGGAGAGGGCTCGGGCCTGGTGCCGTATTTATTGGCCGAGGCATTGGGTTGGCCGGTGATCAATGGCCTGGCCCAGGTAGAAAGCATCGAGCAAGGCGTGGCTACGGTGCTGCAGGCGTTGCCGCGAGGAAAGCGCCGTCGCCTGCGGGTGCGGCTGCCGGCCGTTGCGACGGTGGATAGCAGTGCGCCGGCTGCACGTCAGAGCGCGTTCGGCCCGGCGCGACGCGGTGAGCTCGCGGCTCGCGCCTGTGCCAGTGTGCCCGATGAACTGCAGGCACAGTGGCAAGTCCAGCCAGCCCGCAAGCGGCCCAAGCGGCTCAAGATCATCAAGTCGGCCTCGGCCCGCGATCGTTTCAAGGCGGCAGCGGCCAAGGCCGATAGCGGCAGCGGACAACTGCTTAGCGATGTATCGCCTGAGCAGGGTGCCGAAGCGATCTTTGCACTGCTCAAGGAGGAAGGCGTACTGCGCTGACGTCGATAGACTGGCTAAGCAAAGAATGATGGTGCCCCGCCGTGGTTCAGGTGGGGCTTTTTGTTAGAACACTGTCTGTGGGTGCGGTTTTGCCTTCGCTGCGCAATCCAAGCCAGGCATGAACCAGTAGCGCCATGATGATCACGGCACCTCCGAGCAGGCTCGCTGCCGTGGGTGACTCTCCCAAAAGCCACCAGACCCAGAGCGTGCCAAGCACGGTCTCGACGAGGTAAAACAGCGCCACCTCGGCCGAGGGAAGATAGCGAGTCGCGTTGTTGATGAGTACGGTCGCCAGCGGCATCTGCAGCAACCCCATGAGGGCCAGCACACCGTAGCTGTGCCCGCTGAGTGTCAGGGGGCTGGCCATGGGCAAGGCAACCACCGCTGCCAGGATGCCGCCTCCGGCAATGAGCGGTATGCGATCGATCGTGGGGTAGCGGCGCAGCAAGGTCAGGTTGCCGCCCACGGCGGCGGCAGCTGCCAGGGCATAAATGTTACCTGCAAGCATGCCGCCGGTCTCCGAGCCCATGAATACCAGCAGCATGCCGACCATGCAGGCAGCAATCGCCAGCACGGTGCGATACGGCACTCGCTCACGCAGGAACAGACGGGAGAACAGGGCGGCAAACAACGGTGCCGAACTCAGGATCACGACGACGTTGGCTACGCTGGCGTGCATGATGGCAAGCACGAAAAGACTGGAAATCAACCCGAGAAGCACGGCGGATGCCAGCGAGGCTTCAGGATGGCTGCGTAGCGTGGCCAGCCGGCCTCCAAGGCAGCTCAGCAGTCCGAGTGCACAGAACATGAATATGCCGCGCCAGAATACGATCGTCCAGCCTTCCGTGCCGGCAAGCCGTATCAGCAGGCCATCGAAGCTGAGGAAGACGATACCTGTGAAAACCATGGCGAGACCACGCCGGTAGGGACGCATTGGCATTGCATGGCTCCTGGTCGGCTGAAAAAGCCACCGCGAGCAATAGGCTAGCGGTGGCAAGTAAATCACTGGCGGGAACAATCAGTACTTGGCAACACGCATTCCTTGCGTTTTCAGTTTCCTCGGGCGAACAACCCAATACCCCACGGCGCCGGCAATGAGTAACATCCCCCCACACCCGATGGCCAATACGTAGGCACCCAAGGTGGTCCCGTAGGGAATAGCGAAGCGCCCGGCGAGTTCGTCCAGAGTGACTGCATACTGGCGCCAAAGAAATAACCCCACGGCGATTCCGGCCAGCATGGTACACACTGCCACCCAGCGCGTGCCGGAAACCCACTTGGCCTCCAGACTCGTGTCGCGCTCATGCAGGAAAGCCCGATAATCCCTCTCGGCCTGGCTGACGTGAGTCAATCGTGAGGCTATCAAGATGGCTACCAGCGCCGCGAGCGTACTGAGCACCACCGGGTGCAGATAGACCGGCAAGCTGACCCATTCGGCCTGAACCATCAGTGACAGACCTAAGTTGCTCAAAAAGCCTATCGCCAGGCCCCAGCCCGCCCCAGCCGCGGTAATCCGCCGACTCCAGATACTCATTAGGGCTACCGGGCCCCAGGAGGAAGCGAACAACGTTGCTGCGAACCATACGACAGACATCACCGCTGGCGGCTGGAACAGGGCAAGCCCCAAGGCAATCAGGCCCGCAGCAAGCACGGCGATGCGGCTGGTCCGCATGGCCGATGCCTCGTTCAGTGAGGGTGGAAGAATGTCGTTGGAGAGGCTGAAGCCGATGATTGACAGGAAGGTCGAGCAGGACGAGAGCCCGGCGGCGAAAACGCCTGTAAGGATGATTACCCCGAGCCATGTCGGCAATATATTAAGCGCAACCCACACCATGGCGCGTTCGGGGTCGAGTAGATCGTTGTAGAGGTTTATGGCTGCGCCGGTCATCATCATCAGTGCGTAGAATATGGCCAGCGCCACTGCGGTGAGCATAGCCGAACGCATGACGACATGTTCGTTGCGTGCCATCAGGTAGCGACTGGACTGCCACGGGCTGGCTGCCAGTACTGCGGCCCATACCAAGCCTAGTGTCAGGCCCCAGGTCAGCGCTTCGCCGGGGGTGGAAAAGCTGGCTTCCTGGCCATCAATGACGCCGTGCCAAAGTGCAATGCCGGGCTTATCCTGCTGGCTCAGTAGCCCCTCAATGACCCCATGCCAGCCGCCTAAGTCCTGCAGGATATACAGCGAGCCACCCAGGGCCGCCAGCGAGAAAATCACGAACATCACCGTGTCGGTCAGCATGACGCCCGGTGAGCCTGAATAAAGGATGAATCCGGTATAGGTGAGCCATACCAGCACCAGGCCGACCCAATACGGCATCCCTGTCAGCTCGGCGAACATGATGCCCGCCCCCTGCATGACACCTAACAAGTAGGCGCCGAGACCGAGGATCGTAGTCAGGCCGGCGATGATCTGGACACGCCGGGAAGCAAAGCGCTTACCGAAATACTCAGGAACCGTTCTTGCACCGCTGCGCCGCAAGTACCGTCCGAAGGCCAGCGCTCCCAGCAAACACCCCGAGGTGCTGACAGCGGCAAAGATCAACATTACAAAGGGATAGCCTTGATAGGCGAAACCGGTTTCGCCGAGAAAGGCGCTGGTACTTAAATAGCTTGCGACCAGGGTACCCAAGATAAAAAAGGTCGGCGCATTGCGGCCGGCAACCAGGTAGTCATCAAGATGCTTGACCCGGCGTCCAGCCAGATGACCGATGAGAAAGTAACCGACCAAGCTGAATAATATTGCGATTGTGTAGATCATGGAGGCAGCCGTGGAGTTGTTAATGTTGTAACGGCGATAATAATGCCGCGAGCCGCTAATGGTGTCATCGCTAACAACGTCACGGGATAAAACATTTACGACATGGGAATGGCTCCAGACAGGAAAGGAATCGCCACGGATTGGGCGATCCCTTTACGTTCCGAACTTACTTGGTTTCTTGCAACGAGGCGGCTTTTGGCGAGCTCACAAGTTGCCGGTGCTCCTTGTGAAGCCCTACGTACAGGCTGAAGCACATCACCAGAAGCACCAAGGTGAAGGGCAGTCCCGTTGCCACGGCGCCAGCCTGCAGTGCACCCAGGGCAGTACTGCCGCCGCCATACAGCAGGACACCGGCGATGGCGCCTTCCAGAGTGGCCCAGAACACGCGTTGGCTCTTGGGCGCATCCGTCTTGCCGCCAGCGGTGATGTTGTCGATGACCAGCGATCCCGAGTCCGATGACGTGATGAAGAACACCAGGACCAAGATAATGGCCAGCGTCGATGTCAGGATGGTCAATGGCAACTGTTCGAGCATATGGAACATCGCCAGCGAGACGTCGCTGATGCCATTGGACAGCTCACCGATACCGTTGGCTGCCTGATACAGCGCTGTACCGCCAAAGGCACTCATCCACACCAGAGTCACCAACGTGGGTACCAGCAGTACGGCAATCAGGAACTCGCGTACCGTGCGGCCACGCGACACCCGGGCGATGAACATGCCGACGAACGGCGACCAGGAAATCCACCATGCCCAGTAGAAGATCGTCCAGCCGTGGTACCACGTATCATCATCACGGCCGATCCAGTTCGACAGCGGTAAGATGTGGCTCAGGTAGTCCATTGCAGTGGTGCCGAAGCCGGTGATGATCAGGAGAGTGGGGCCGGCGGCGATCACGAACAGCAGCAGCGCCGCGGCGATGACCATGTTGATATTCGAGAACAGCTTGACCCCGCCGTCGATGCCGCGCCAAACAGAGATCAGGGCGATGACGGTCACGACAACAATGATTGCCAGTTGCGTGCCGATGGTGTTGGGTACGTCGAAAAGATAGGCCAGGCCGCCAGCAGCCTGGGAGGCGCCGAAGCCGAGCGAGGTGGCCAGGCCGAAGATTGTCGAAAGAACGGCAAGGATATCGACGATATGGCCTGCCCAGCCGCGTGTACGTTCGCCCAGCAGGGGAAAGAACGCCGAGCGCAGCGTCAGCGGCAGTCCCTTGTTATAGGCGAAAAACGCCAGCGACAGCCCCACCACGGCGTAAATAGCCCAGGGGTGCAATCCCCAGTGGAACATTGTCGCTCCCATGGCCGCACTGGCACCTTCCGGCGTACCGGCAGAGGTATTCAAGGGGGTGCCGTACCAATCGGTGTAATAGGCGACCGGCTCGGCAACGCTCCAGAACATCAACCCGATGCCCATGCCTGCGGCGAATAGCATGGCAAACCATGACATGCGGGAAAATTCCGGCTTGGCGTCGTTGCCACCCAGACGAATGCGTCCCACCGGCAGGCAGATCAAAGCGATGCAGAACACCACGAAGACATTACCGGCAATCATGAACAGCCAGTCGAAGTGTTCGATTGACCAGCTCTTGGCCAACCCTAGCTGAGCACTGGCGGCATCTGGATAGACCAGGGCATAGATGATGAAACCTAGGATGGCAGCGGCAGAAAGTGGGAATACGGGGCTATGAAAATCCAGCCCCATGACCTGCTTGTTGTCCTGACCAGGGGCCAGGACTGGGTCTTCACGGTCCATAAATGGTCCTCTTGTTGTTGTGCAGTCAGCCGCATGCCATTACGGCAAGTACGGCTGTATTGCATTCTTGGATGTGACGGCATGACGCGATTGTTTGAAACCGACGTCGACGTAGCTACCGCCGCGTTGTGAAGCGCACCGTCTATCACTTGCCGTTAAACTCCAGGGAGTGGCAGCCCAGCGGTGACAACTACAAGAGGACCCCAACCATGATGATTGTCGAGTTGATCGATGGTGATGATTTCCGGGCGCGCTTGGTGGCGCTCGATGTCCGTATTCCCGAGGATGCCTGTCCCGAGACGTGTGCGCGATTGGCGCTGCGCAAGCATGTCGAGGTCGGTGTGCCGGGGCTGGAGACGCTGGTTAATGAACTGATGGAGCAGACCGATGTCATGTTGCCGTCGGTACGTCAGGCGATTGACACCTTTCTGCTACCTGAATTGCGCCAGCGCTAGGTTCATGTCCGAAAGAAGCCTGGCCCGCTTGAGCGGGCCAGGGGGTGAAATGCATGACATCATCAGCCTTGCGCCAGGTGCAGCGTAGGCGCGTCATAGCCCAGGTTGTCCAGCATGCGTTCGGAATACCAGTCGATGAAGCCGATGACCCCGAACTCGTAGGTCTCGGAGTAAGGCCCAGGCTGGTAGGCCTTCGAGTTGATGCCCCGCTGGTTCTCCTCGGCCAGGCGCCGATCCTGATCGTTGGTAGCGTCCCATACCCGGCGCAGCTGTTCAGGGTCGTAGTCGACGCCTTCAACGGCATCCTTATGGACCAGCCACTTGGTGGTGACCATCGTCTGCTGCGGGCCCAGCGGCAGCACGCGGAACACGATGGCATGATCCCCCATGAAATGATTCCAGGAATTGGGCAGATGCAGGATGCGTAGCGAGCCCATGTCCGGACTCGTCAAGCGTCCCATGAGTTTCTTGCAGCCCGGCTGGCCGTCCATGGTCATCGAGACGATGCCGTCCAGAAGCGGTGTGCGGGTCAGGCGGTTGCGGTTGCCGAAGCGTTTGAGCTGCCAAGGTACCTGCTCGTTGTCCCAGTCCGCCTGCTTGCGAGCAACCAGCGACTTATAGGCTGGCGTGGCACGCGGGTCGTCGGTGTCATCGAATTCCTGCAGCGAATTGAGCAGTTCCGGATGGGCACCATTGCAGTGATAGCACTCACGGTTGTTCTCGATCACGAGCTTCCAGTTAGCCTGCTCGACGATGCTGGACTCCGCCGCCACCTTGACGTTGTCCATCTGATACGGCTCGAGATAATGCTCCAGCGTTACCAGGAAGTCGTCGATGGCCGGCGAGGTCTCGCTCAGGTTGATGAAGATGAAGCCGCCGGCCGTTCGCACATTGACGGGTTTCAGGCCATAGCTGGCAAGGTCGAAGTCGCTGCCCATGTCGCTGCCGGCGAACAGCAGTCGGCCATCGAGCTCGTACGTCCACTGATGGTAGGGGCAGACCAGCTTGGCCACCTTGCCCTTGTCCTTCATGCAAAGGCGGGAACCGCGATGACGGCAGACATTGTGAAAGGCATGGATCTGCCCCTCGTTGCCGCGCACGATGATGATCGGGTTGTCCCCCACATCGAGCGTCATGAAGTTGCCCTTGGCGGGGATCTCGCACGTCATGCCAGCAAATAGCCACTCTTTCTCGAAGATTTCCTGCATGTCGAGAGCGAACAGCCTGGCATCGTTGTAGAACGGCTGGGGAAGCGAAAAAGTACGCGCCCTTGACTGTAGCATGTCGGCAGTCGCCTCGCGTGCCTTGCCCAAAGGATCGTCCAGTTCGTGAGTCGCTATCAGGTCCATACCAAATATCCTTTTTGTTCGCCGCCTCCCCGCGAGAGCGGCGATACGGTCATGGGTTGATGTTCTTGTCGTGAGAGGCCTGGCATTGACGCATGGCGTGATCTGGCATCTGTAATGGTTGGCTGATTGTGGTAGATGCCCGCTGATGTCAATTGCCTATTCACGACCTCAGGTGGCGTAACGGCGACCTGTTGGTTGGGTCTTTGTCAGGGAGTGGGGGTGGGAGGCATGTGTGTGTCGCTGACAGGCAAGCCGGCCGTTTTGCGCGTACCCAGAATGCGAGCGTGAAAGGGCGCTGGACCGTTTGGACGCAACGGGCCGGTGAAGGCATAGCCACGGCACTGCCAGGCAGAGACGACGATGACAATGAACTTTTTCAATCCGGTCACGACCCAGACCTGGACCAACGGTCGCCACTCGGTACGCTGTGTCAAGGTGATCCAGGAAACCTGGGATGTACGCACCTTCTGTTTTATGGCTGAGCAGCCCGTGCTGTTTTTCTTCAAGCCCGGCCAGTTCGTTACCCTGGAGCTTGAGATCGACGGTGAGCCGGTCATGCGCTCATATACCATCTCGAGTTCGCCATCGATCCCCTATAGCTTTTCGATTACCGTCAAGCGGATACCGGGTGGAAAAGTTTCCAACTGGCTACATGAAAACTTGAGAACGGGCGACAAGCTGGTAGTGCATGGACCGGTCGGCAACTTCAATTCTATCGACTTTCCCGCCGATAAAGTCTTGTTTCTCTCTGGTGGCGTGGGCATCACGCCCTTGATGTCGATGACACGTTGGTTCTTTGATACCAATGCCAATGTCGATGTCGAGTTCATTCATAGTGCCAGGGCGCCACGTGACGTTATTTATCATCGTGAACTTGTGCATATGTTTTCTCGGATACCCGAGTTTAAATTGCATATCGTTTGCGAAAACAAGGATGACGTTGGCGAGGCTTGGGCCGGATATCGGGGCTATCTTACTCAGCCGATGCTGGAATTGATGGCGCCCGATTATCTGGAGCGTGAAATTTTCTGCTGCGGCCCTACGCCCTACATGAACGCGATCAAGCGGATCCTGCAAAACAACGGCTTCGACATGAGTCACTATCATGAAGAGCTCTTCGGGGCTACGCCGCTTGATGTGCGTGAAGATGTGCAGGAGCTGGCCGATCAGGCCGAGGCGGCTGCCGAAGATATCGATTACGCCGAAATGCTTAGTGTCGAGTTCGTCGGGTCTGGCAAAAGTGTGCGCATCCAGCCCAGCGAGACGGTGCATGCGGCTGCATCGAAGCTCGGCCTGCATATTCCCAAGGCGTGTGGCATGGGCATCTGCGGTACCTGTCGAGTCGGTCTCAAATCCGGTGAAGTGGAGATGGACCATAACGGCGGCATTACCGAAGAAGATATCGAAGAGGGCTATATTCTTTCTTGCTGCAGTCGGCCCAAGGGAAATTTGGTCGTCGACTTTTAGGAATCATTGAGGCCTTATCGATTCGTGCATGAGCTTGGCAATGCTCTGCCTGGCGAGTAGGCAAACGAAACAGCCCCCATGGCAATAGCCATGGGGGCTGTTTCGATATCGACCGGTATGTCAGTGCTGAACGGGGGTGTTGGCGCGGTTACGCCGCGCCCAGCAGGCCGTGCGGATCGAGTACGAACTTGCTGGCAGCACCGGAATCGAACTGCTGATAACCCTGCGCCGCATCTTCCAGTGAAATCACCTGGGCATTGACGATCTCGGCGATGTTGAGTCTGCCATGCAGGATCGCCTGCATCAGCTGGCGATTGTACTGCACCACCGGCGTCTGTCCGGTGTGGAAGGAGTGGGCCTTGGCCCAGCCCAGGCCGAAACGCAGGCTGAGGCTTCCGGTCTGTGCCGCCTTCTCCGTCGCACCGGGATCCTCGGTGACATACAGCCCGGGGATGCCGATGGAACCGGCCTCGCGAGTGACTTCCATCATCTGGTTGAGGACTACGGCGGGCTGCTCCTTGCCACCATGGCCCACCGCCTCGAAGCCGACCGCATCGATGGCGCTGTCCACCTGAGGCTCGCCGACAATCGCAGCGATCATTTCACCCAAACGATCGTGCTTGCTGAGGTCGACTGGCTCGAACCCCATCTTGCGGGCATGTGCCAGGCGTTGCTGGTTGAAATCGCCGATCATGACCACGGCGGCACCCAGTAGACGAGCTGAAGCTGCCGCCGCCAGGCCCACCGGGCCGGCCCCTGCCACATACACTGTCGAGCCCACGCCGACCTTGGCATTCAGGGCCCCATGGAAGCCGGTCGGCAGAATGTCGCTAAGCATGGTGAGGTCGCGAATATTGGCCATGGCCTGGTCGCGATCAGGGAACTTCAGCAGGTTGAAGTCGGCATACGGCACCATGACATAGCGAGCCTGACCACCGACCCAGCCGCCCATGTCGACATAGCCGTAGGCGCCACCGGCCCGATCGTCGTTGACGTGCAGGCAGACACCGGTATGTCCTTCCTTGCAGGTACGGCAGCGTCCGCAAGCGACATTGAATGGGACAGAAACAAGATCGCCGATTTCGAGGAACTCGACATCCTTGCCCTTTTCGATGACTTCGCCGGTGATCTCGTGGCCTAGCACCAGGCCGGCGGGAGCCGTGGTCCGGCCACGCACCATGTGCTGGTCGGAGCCACAGATATTGGTGGAAACGACTTTCAGGATGACCCCGTGCTCGATGGCGCGCCCGTTGGGCGTTTCCATCCTGGGGTAGGCAATGTCCTGTACCTCGACTTCGCCCGGACCGATGTAAACGACACCGCGATTGTCTGACATGCTGATTCCTCTTGTGCGTTTCGCCATGGTCGCCCAACGAGGGAGACCGAGCTGGTTCTTGTTGGTTTTCTGACGCATGTATACGGCAATGGCCAAGCGTGCGTCTGGACTTCAAGCCTGGAACAAATGCAAGCTGAAGAGTTATCCATGTACGACGTCGGACAATAGATGGACGACATGAGGTTTTGCTTATAACTAGAAAATATCTATTGCCATAGCAGGTTTTGCAGTAGGGTAGCCGAGAGGTTTCCGACCTCTTTGAGCACCGGGTAACTATATGGGCCTTATAATGAAAATTATTACTTGTTTCTTATGACCAAGCATACTGAACCCGACCAAACGCTCATCAAGATGCCGTCGCTGACGGCCGTCAAATCTTTCGTGGCAGCGGCTCGCTACCAGAATTTTACCCGGGCCGCAGAATCCCTCTGCGTGACCCAAGCCGCCATCAGTCGACAGGTCAGGGAGCTCGAAAGTTTTCTCGGGACCGAACTGTTCAAGCGCGTTGGGCGCTCCATTGAGCTGACTCCTACGGGCTCCATCTTCTTCGACGCAGTCCAACTCTCCTTTCTCAATATCGCCCAAGCCGCGGACCGCATCCGCAAACAGAGCGCTACCAATACCAAGCGCTCGCTGGCTCTTTGCTGCTCACCGGCATTTTCAGCGTTGTGGTTGTCGCATCGTTTACCCAGTTTTTTCAGCGCCAATCCGGATGTCGACCTCCAGCTGGTGACTACCGAAAACTTTCTGTCGCTGGAACCGGGGGTGCGCCCCGATATCTTCATCACCAAGCTGCAGAAGGTACGTGAAGGGTATCGAAGTATCCCCTTGTTTCATGACGTTATTTATCCCGTGTGTTCGCCGAGCTATCTGGAGGCGCATCCCGCGTTAAATACGATCGAAGGTCTGCGGGATGCTGTCTTGCTCAACCTGAGCCCCTATGGACGTGCCCAGATAGCCGAGCATGTCAACTGGGAAATGTGGCTGGCCATTCACAAGGCGGGTAGTGAAGAACACTCGCGCGAAGGCATGCATACCTTCAATGCCAACGATTACAATATGCTGGTGCAGATGGCCTTGAACGACCAGGGGGTCGCCCTGGGCTGGGATCACCTCGTTAGCCCTTTGATCGCCAAGGGACGCCTGGTGAGGCCTGTCGAACAGGAGCTGGTACTGGAAGGAACGCGGCACTATCTCGCCTATCTCGAAGACAAGGAAAATGATGCGACCCTTTCCTTGTTCAGGCACTGGTTCATCAGTCAGTGCGACGCGCCTTCAGGCCGTGCATGATATTGAACGATACCCACCTGTTCAGGGCGAGGCAGTTCGATGGTTTCCCGATCTGATTCCCTTCTAGGTGAACCTCTGTCTGTGGGGTTCGTCCTGTTGCATCGCTTTACACTTTTACCCTTTGCCGCGTTCGTGGATTGTTTGCGCCTGGCTGCCGACGAAGGCGACCGTAGCCGACAGTTACGCTGCCACTGGACGTTCATGACAAGTAATGGCCAGGATGCAACGTCTAGCTGCGGTGCTGCCATTACCCCTTGCGTACCTCTACAGGATCCGCACGAGTTTGACTATATCGTTGTGATTGGGGGAGTTCAGGATGAGCGCAACCGGGTCGACTCGGAGGCTTTGGCCTACCTGCGCCGTGCAGCATCGGAAAAAGTGCCATTGGTAGGCGTATGTACTGGCGTCTTTGCCTTGATCCAGGCGGGGCTGATGGCAGGCCGCCGTTGTTGCATAAGCTGGTACCACCACCGGGATCTTACCCGGCGCTTCCCGTCCATCGAGCCGGTGGCCGATCGACTTTTCATTGACGATGGGGACGTCATCACCTGTGCAGGCGGGGCCTCCTCGGCGGATCTGGCCGCTTATTTGATAGAGCGCCACATGGGCAAGGCATGGGCCATGAAAAGCCTTCACATCATGTTGATCGACGAGGCCCGCCCTGGTAGTAGTGCTCAGCCTCAGCCGGTCGTATTCGGCAAGATTGAGGATAGATTGGTCAGGCGTGCCATTGCCTTGCTCGAGCAACATCTGGGCGAGTCCATGTCGATGGACAGGCTTGCCGAGCGGGTCGGAACATCAAGGCGCCACCTGGAGCGGCGATTTCGCGACACGCTGGGGGTAAGTCCCCAGAAATTTGCCCGAGAACTACGCCTCCGCTACGGGCTATGGCTACTGCATTACACTGGAAAGAGTGTGACCGAGATAGGTGAACGCTGCGGGTTTGCCGACACGGCCCATTTTTCACGTAATTTCCGCGCAACCTTTGGCATGTCTCCCTCCGATGTGCGCAAACGTACCGGAGAAACGGAGGGCGCCACGGTCGACCCGCACTTCCTGCATATTCATGGCAAAGCGATTCCCTGAGAGCCCTTGCTCAGGGCGCTGGCCCGCCGTATTACCTCCTTCGTATGTTCGCAACTTCTAACTTTTGCTGCCCTGATGTCGGCTGCCGATGACTGGCGGCGTTCATGAAATATGTCGCATTCGTTCAATTCATGAGCCACTGCCTTGGCTTTAAATCCAAGTAAGCGAGGCCATGTCGCGTGGGCATTGGGCCAGTCATAAAAACAATGCAGCTAACCATGACTTCCTAAAGACGAAATTCGTTCGCACCGTTGGCTTGCCAACAGTTTTCTTGCCCTGGCCTTCATCACAGTCTCGATATCAATAACACCGGGAGAGCGAAATGAACAAATCCAGCCTCAACGTCTTCGATACCCAAGTTGCGCAAGCCATCACAGAGGAGGTTTTTCGTCAGGAAGCGCATATCGAACTGATCGCCTCCGAGAACTACACCAGCCGTGCCGTCATGGAGGCGCAGGGCACTCAACTGACCAACAAGTACGCCGAAGGCTATCCCGGCCGGCGTTACTACGGTGGCTGCGAGTTCGTCGACAAGGTCGAGGCCCTGGCCATCGAGCGTGCCTGCGACCTGTTCGGCGCCGATTATGCCAACGTTCAGCCTCATTCCGGCGCCCAGGCCAACGCGGCCGTGTTCATGGCCCTGGTCAAGCCGGGTGACACGGTGCTGGGTATGAGTCTGGCGCATGGCGGGCATTTGACCCATGGCGCCGCGCCGAATTTCTCCGGCAAGCATTACAACGCCGTGCAGTACGGCCTGAATCCCGAGACAGGTGAAATCGACTACGACGAGGTCGAACGCCTGGCGCGGGAGCACCAGCCAAAGATGATCATCGCGGGCTTTTCGGCCTATTCGCGAGTGATCGACTGGCGCCGCTTCCGCACCATCGCCGATGCAGTGGGGGCGTACCTGATGGTCGACATGGCACACGTCGCCGGGCTGGTCGCTGCGGGACTCTATCCCAGCCCGCTGCCGCATGCGCATGTCGTGACTACCACCACCCACAAGACGCTGCGTGGCCCTCGCGGGGGACTGATCCTGTCCGCACAGGCGGATGAGGCGATGATCAAGAAGCTCAATGGGGCAGTGTTCCCGGGCCAGCAGGGCGGCCCGCTCATGCACGTGATCGCGGCCAAGGCCGTGGCCTTCAAGGAAGCCATGAGCCAGGAATTCGTCAACTACCAGCGTCAGGTCATCGCCAATGCGCGTGCCATGGCGCAGGTCTTTGTCGACCGTGGCTTTGACGTCGTCTCCGGCGGCACCGACGACCACCTGTTCCTGGTGTCGTTGATCAAGCAGGGTGTGACCGGCAAGGATGCGGATGCCGCCTTGGGCCGGGCGCACATTACCGTCAACAAGAACGCCGTGCCCAACGACCCGCAAAGCCCGTTCGTCACCTCGGGCCTGCGTATCGGTACACCGGCGGTTACCACCCGCGGCTTCGTCGAGGCCGATTGCGAGCAGTTGGCGAACTGGATATGTGACATCCTCGATGTGCTCGCCGAGCAGGGTAACACCGGGGCGGTGGAAGCGGAGGTGCGCGACAAGGTGGCCTCGCTGTGTACACGCTATCCGGTATATGGCGATGCCCAGAGCAGCGAGCCGGCCGAGAGCGAAGCCTCCGTGGCTTGAGCCTGACCGTCATTGGGCTCCGAGGGAGCCAATCGAGGAGAAAGTCTATGCAACGCTATTCCGGCTTCGGGTTGGTCAAGCACGCGCTCAGCCATCATGAAAACTGGCAGCGCCAGTGGCGCAACCCTACGCCCAAGAAAGAATACGACGTGATCATCATCGGTGGTGGCGGGCACGGCCTGGCCACGGCCTATTACCTGGCCAAGGAACACGGCATCACCAACGTCGCGGTGATCGAGAAAGGCTGGCTGGGGGGCGGCAACACCGCTCGCAATACCACGATCGTACGTTCCAACTACCTATGGGACGAGGCGGCGGCCCTTTACGAACACTCCATGAAGCTTTGGGAAGGCCTGTCGCAGGATCTCAACTACAACGTGATGTTTTCGCAGCGTGGGGTACTGAACCTCGGCCATACCCTGCAGGACATGCGCGACATCCAGCGCCGCGTGAATGCCAATCGCCTGAACGGCATCGACAGCGAGGTGCTGGATGCCAAGGGCGTCCAGGCACTGGTGCCGATCATGGACTGTTCCAAGAACGCCCGCTATCCGGTCATGGGCGCATCATGGCAGCCGCGTGCCGGCGTGGCGCGCCACGATGCGGTAGCCTGGGGCTTTGCTCGCGGTGCCGATGCGCGCGGCGTCGATATCCTTCAGCAGACTGAGGTCACCGGCTTCAAGATCCTCGACGGGCGCGTGGTCGGTGTGCATACCAACCGTGGCGACATCGGGGCCAAGACAGTCGGTTGTGTCGCGGCCGGTAACTCCGGCGTGCTGGCCAAGATGGCTGGCTTCAAGCTGCCGCTGGAATCGCATCCCCTGCAGGCGCTGGTCTCCGAACCGCTCAAGCCGATTCTCGACACGGTGGTAATGTCCAACCATGTGCATGGCTATATCAGCCAGTCGGACAAGGGGGACCTGGTCATTGGTGCGGGTATCGATGGCTACCTGGGCTACGGCCAGCGGGGCAGCTACTCGACGGTGGAGCATACCCTGCAGGCCATCGTCGAGATGTTCCCGATCTTCTCGCGGGTACGCATGAACCGGCAGTGGGGCGGTATCGTCGATACCTGCCCCGACGCCTGCCCCATCCTCTCGGCGACGCCGGTCAAGGGGCTGTTCTTCAATTGCGGCTGGGGCACCGGCGGGTTCAAGGCCACACCGGGCTCAGGACACGTCTTCGCGGCCACTCTGGCCAAGGGCCAGGTGCATCCGCTGGCCGCGCCGTTTTCCATCGACCGTTTCCACACGGGGGCCCTCGTTGACGAGCATGGCGCCGCCGGTGTCGCACACTGAGGAGACACTGTCATGTTCCATATTTATTGCCCGTACTGTGAAGAGCACCGTGAAGAGGAGGAGTTCCACCCTAAGGGACAGGCGCATATCCAGCGGCCGGAGGATCCCGAGGCGTGCTCCGACGAAACCTGGGGAGACTATCTGTTCTTCCGCGATAACCCGCGGGGTGTGCACCATGAGCTATGGGTGCATGCCGTCGGGTGCCGCAAGTTCTTCAACATTACCCGCCATACCGTGAGCTACGAGATCCTCGAGACCTACAAGATGGGGGAGCAGCCTTCGGTAACGGCAAAAAGCCTGTCTGAAAAAGATAAGCAGGCCGGTGTGCAGGCGGCCTCGGGCGGCTGGCAAACTGTGGGTGCCCGCCCAGAAAGTGACGCATTGAATAAGGGGGCGCGGGTATGAATCAAGTCAATCGATTGCCGCGAGGGGGCCGGGTCGACCGCTCTCATCCATTAAACTTTACCTTCAATGGCAAGCAGTACGTAGGCTGCGTCGGTGACACCCTGGCTTCCGCCTTGCTTGCCAATGGCGTCGACGTCGTCAACCGCAGCTTCAAGTACTCACGCCCGCGCGGGATCGTCGCTGCCGGCGCGGAAGAGCCCAATGCGGTGGTTCAGCTGGGGGCGAGCGAAGCGGCCCAGGTACCCAACGTGCGCGCCACCCAGCAGGCGCTGTATGAAGGGCTCACGGCACGCAGCACCAACGGCTGGCCCAATGTACAGCGCGACCTGATGGGCATGGTCGGCAAGCTGGGCGGGACATTCATGCCGCCCGGCTTCTATTATAAGACCTTCATGGCGCCGGCATCCTTGTGGATGACCTACGAGAAATACATCCGCAAGAGCGCCGGTTTGGGACGTAGCCCTACCGAGCCCGATCCGGACAGCTATGAACACATCAACCAGCATTGCGATGTGCTGATCATCGGTGCCGGTCCGGCAGGCCTGGCCGCCGCCATCACAGCGGCGCGCAGTGGGGCCCGCGTCATCCTCTGCGACGAGCAGGAGGAGATGGGCGGCTCGTTGCTGGACAGCCGCGAACTGATTGATGGTGCGCCTGCAGTGCAATGGTCCGACCGGGTTCTCGACGAACTCAACGCAATGGGCAACGTAACCTTGCTGCCGCGCACCACCGCCAACGGGTACCACGATCATAACTTCGTGACGCTGCACGAGCGTCGCACAGAGCATCTGGCTGACAGCGCCCCCTCCTTTGGCAGCCGCCGGCAGGCCCGGTCACGCATGCACCGCATACGTGCCAAGCAGGTGGTATTGGCAACAGGCGCCCATGAGCGTCCGCTGGTCTATGCCAACAATGATGTGCCTGGCAACCTGCTCGCCGGGGCCGTGTCCACGTACGTTCGTCGCTACGGTGTGGTACCCGGCCAGAAACTGGTGCTGTCCGCGACCAATGACCACGCCTACCGCGCCGCGCTGGATTGGCATGAAGCGGGCCGCGAGGTGGTGGCGATTGCCGATGCGCGGGCCAACCCGAAAGGCGATCTCGTCGACAAGGCACAATCGCTGGGCATCCGTATCATTGCGCAAAGTGCCGTGATCGAGGCCAAGGGCGCTGATCGTGTCAGTGGGGCTCGGGTCGCCAAGATCGAGATTGAATCGTTCAAGGTAGTCGGCGGCGTCGAGGAATTGGCCTGCGATACCATCGCCAGCTCCGGGGGCTATAGCCCGGTCATTCACCTCTCATCGCACACTGGCACGCGACCGACGTGGCGGGACGATATTCTGGGCTTCGTGCCTGGCGAGGTGAAGGGGCTCACACCGGCCGGTGGGGCGCGTGGCGTTTATCCGCTTGGCGATACCATTCGCGATGGCGCCGAGGCCGGCGCACAAGCGACCCAAGCTGCGGGCATCGACGCTGGCGCCATGGCGCTGCCGCAGATCACGGCCCGTCAGGACGGCCAGGCCTGCGCGCTTTATCAGGTGCCGCACCTCAAGCCGGCCATGCGCGCGCCCAAGCAGTTCGTCGATCTTCAGAACGATGTCACGGCGGCAGGTATTGAGCTGGCGACGCGTGAAGGCTTCGAGTCCATCGAGCACGTCAAGCGCTACACGGCGATGGGCTTTGGCACCGACCAGGGCAAGCTCGGCAACATCAATGGCATGGCCATTGCCGCGCGCTGCCTGAACCGGTCGATTCCCGAGGTGGGCACCACCGTCTTCCGGCCCAACTATACCCCGGTCACCTTCGGGGCCATCGTGGGTCGCCATTGTCGCGAGCTGTTCGATCCCGAGCGTTACACCGCACTGCACCAGTGGCATGTCGAGCACGGCGCCGAGTTCGAGGACGTGGGACAGTGGAAGCGCCCGTGGTATTTCCCGCGTACCGTCAATGGCAAGAAGGAGACCATGCACGAGGCGGTGGCCCGCGAGTGCCTCGCGGTGCGTGAGCGTGTCGGCATCCTCGATGCCTCGACCCTGGGCAAGATCGATATTCAGGGGCCTGACGCCCGTGAGTTCTTGGGCCGCGTCTATACCAATAAGTGGGCCAAGCTGGCACCGGGCCGGGTTCGCTATGGGCTGATGTGCAAGGACGACGGCATGCTCATGGATGACGGCACGACCAGTTGCCTGGGCGAGAATCACTTCTTGATGACCACGACCACGGGTGGGGCTGCCGGGGTGATGGAGTGGCTGGAACTCTGGCACCAGACCGAATGGCCTGAACTGGACGTCTACTTCACCTCTGTCACCGATCACTGGGCGACCATGACCGTGACGGGGCCTGACGCACGCAAGCTGCTGGCCGAGGTCACTGATATCGACCTCGATAAGGATCAGTTCAAGTTCATGGACTGGCGCGAGGGGACTGTTGCCGGCGTACCGGCGCGCGTCTTCCGGATTTCCTTCACGGGCGAGCTGGCCTATGAGATCAATGTGCAGGCCAACTACGCCATGCATGTCTGGACGACGCTCTTCGAGCATGGCGAGAAGTACGACCTGACGCCCTACGGCACCGAGACCATGCACGTGCTGCGTGCCGAAAAGGGCCTGATCATTGTCGGTCAGGATACCGATGGCTCGGTCACGCCCGAAGACCTGGGCATGCAGTGGGCCATTGGCTATGACAAGCCGTATTCCTGGATCGGCAAGCGCGCCCTGTCCCGCCCCGATACTCGGCGCACTGACCGCAAGCAGTTTGTCGGCTTGAAGCCCAAGGACCCCAACGTCGTATTGGAAGAAGGGGCGCAGATCGTCTTCGACCCCAACCAGAGCATTCCCATGAGCATGGTGGGTCATGTGACCTCCAGCTACTACAGCCCTACGCTGGGACATGGCTTTGCCCTGGCGGTAGTGAAAGGTGGACATGAGCGAATGGGCGAAACCGTCTATTTGCCCATGGTCGATGGCAAGGTTCACGAGGCCGAAATCGTCAGCCCCGTATTCCTCGACCCCAAAGGAGAGCGCCAGAATGTCTGACGTGAAAGAGTTCGATACCCGGCCTACCGGAAGCCCGAGTTCCGAGTCGCCGTTGGCGTGGTCTTTTCATCGCCGAGGCACGCCGCCTCGTGAAGCCAGTGCAGGAGTCACGCTACGCGAGAAAGCCTTCCTGGGGCACCTGATCCTGCGCGGTGGCGCCATTGTCCTGGACGAGGCCGTGCGTGAGGTGCTGGGCATCACATTGCCTGCCCGGCCCAACACGTTGGCGCTGGATAATAGCGGTGAGCGTTCGATCCAATGGCTGTCGCCCGATGAGTGGCTCGTCATCGTGCCCGGTGGCGAGGAGTTTGCGCTGGAAGGCCGGTTGCGCAAGGCGCTGGGGCAGGCGCACTACAGCATCGTCAATGTCAGCGGGGGGCAGACCGTATTGACGCTACGGGGCGAGAAAGCGCGAGAAGTGCTCATGAAGTCCACACCCTACGATGTGCACCCGCAAGCATTCCCGGTGGGCAAGGGTGTCACCACGGTATTTGCCAAGGCTTCGGTCGTTCTACGCAGGCCAACCGAAGAAGGGTGGGAACTCGTGGTACGCCGAAGTTTCGCCGATTACTGCTATCGCTGGCTTCTGGATGCAGCGGCAGAATATGGCGTCATTGTAGAGCGATAAGTGCTCAGGCCGGCTTGGGCCGGCCTTTTCCCATATAAGCCGACAACACGTAGGGACACCATGAGCCGAATGGCCGATACCTGGATTCTTGCCGCCCAGTGCCCTAGCCGTCTGGGGACGGTAGATGTCGTGACGCGCTTCCTGAAAGAGCAGCGTTGTTACATCACCGAACTCAATTCCTTCGATGATCGATTGGGTGGCCGCTTTTTTATCCGTGCCGAGTTTCGCCCCGAAGTGGAGGGATTCCGTGGGGAGGCGTTTCAGGAGGCCTTCGCGTCGCGTGCCGCGGAGTTCGATATGGACTTTGAGCTGACCCCGCCGGAGAAACGCACGCGGGCCGTTATCCTTGTCTCAAAAGCCGATCACTGCTTGAACGACCTGCTGTATCGCTATCGCATTGGGCAATTGCCTCTCGATATTCGTGCCGTCGTTTCCAACCATCCGGACCTTGAGCCGCTGGCGAAGTGGCATGGCCTGCCTTACTACCATTGTCCGATCACTCCGGAGACCAAGCCGCAGCAGGAGGCGCAGGTAAGGAACATCATCGAGGAGACCGAGGCGGAACTGGTCGTATTGGCGCGCTACATGCAGGTGCTGTCACCGGCCATGTGTGAGCTGTTGGCTGGGCGTGCCATCAATATTCACCATTCTCTTCTGCCTGGGTTCAAGGGCGCCAGGCCCTATCACCAGGCGTACGAGAAGGGCGTCAAGCTCGTCGGCGCGACGGCGCATTATATCAACACCGATCTCGATGAGGGGCCGATTATCGCGCAAGGCGTCGAGCCGGTCGATCATGCGCATTATCCGGAGGATATCGTAGCGAAGGGGCGTGATATCGAATGTCTGACTCTGGCGCGGGCCATTAACTATCACCTGGAACGTCGCGTTTTTCTCCACGCGGGGCGAACAGTGGTGCTGGGTAACTGATATAGATATTCGGAAGCTCGTAGCGGCCTGCCATGACTGTCTCCTGGTTGGCGATCAGGAACAGCCTGGCAACTATGACTTTTCAGACAGGACCTAATGGGTATTTGACGCATCACGCCGCTGAAGAGGCCAGCGGCGTGATGTATCTGAGTTGGTCGAGCAGCTATGAAGATGTTGCCGTTTCCGGGATCCACTCGCTCACGATTTCAGGATTGTCTTCGACCCACTGCTTGGCGTTCTGATAAGGATCTGACCCTTCTTTCTGGTTCATTAGCATTACCTCACCGAGTTCCTTTGGGGTCCACTCGAAATTGTCGAGGATGGCGTAAGCTTCGGGCATATCCTCTTCGAGACCCTGTCGGACAATAGTATGAATCTGTTCGGCACCACCAAAGGCATTTTTGGGGTCTTCCAGGTATTTCAGATCCCAGCGGGCAAACATCCAATGGGGCGTCCAACCGGTCACGACGATCTCTTCGTTATTCTTGATCGCCGCTTCCAGGGCGGCAGTCATCGTGGCGCCACTACCACTTTGTAAGTTGATATCCAGGCCATACTCCTCGATAGCTTCCTCAGTCACGCCCATCATGCCGGCACCGGGGTCGATACCTACGATCTTGCCGCCTAACTCGTCGCTATGCGTATTGATATCGCTAATGCTATCAAGCGAGGAGTTTTTCGGTACGACCAGACCCAGTTTGGTCCCGTCCAGGTTAGCGCCGAAATCCTCTACTTGGTCGCCTACGCGCCCGTAGTAATCGGCATGCGTCGTTGGTAGCCAAGCAGTGGTAATTGCGTCGGCATCTTGAGTTGCCAGCGCCTGCCACATGACAGCAGCCGAGAGAGAGGTGAGCTCGACGTTATAGCCTGCTTTCTCCAGCACGGCCCGCATAACATTGGTCGAGGCAACGGCGTCAGACCACTCGACATAAGCCAGGTTGACCGTGCCCTTTTCTTGCGCCTGCGCCACTCCGGACATGACACCTGCGCTTGCCAGAAGCATGAATGAAGTAATTTTGACGATAGGTTTGAAGGAAAACACGTTGAGTCCCCTGTGTTGTGATTGTCTTTAAGCATGCAGAGTTCACACGTTGGTGGCAAATCTCTGGCCGACACCATGCTGCTGGCGATGTATAGCCTTGGCAGGCCTGTAAGGCTTTTTCTGACACACCTGAAGGTAGCCATGGCGTTAGCAACGCTTGACGGAAAGGATGGTGGCCCCGCCAGCGGCGTGAGTGGTGTTGGGCAGGGCTTAGGCGTATGGGGCCACATTCTTAGCCACACCCTGAGCGGCTATAGGAGAAGATAACCCAAAGTAATCAGTTGACAATAAAAATGGTTTCTTTTTCCAAAAATGGATTGGTGTTTATCTTAACTGTATGCCGTAGAAACTACACAACATTCATTACAACAAGGTGGCTAAGATGAACTTTGATGGCATCTGGACTCCCGTCGTAACTCCATTCTCAGAAGATGGCGCTATTAATTTCAATTCATTAGAGAGGGTGGTTGATACGTTAATTGAGCAAGGCGTACATGGTCTAATCATCGGGGGGACAACTGGTGAGTATTACGCCTTAAGCAAGGAAGAGCGTAAAGAAGTACTGAGCTTCGTTGCAGAGCATGCCAAGGGCCGTGTTCCTATTATGGCTGGCATCAATGCTACAACTACTGATTACAGCCTTGAGCTAGGCCAATATGCTAAATCGATTGGCTACGATGCTATTTTAATAGCAGCACCTTATTATGCCCAACCGAGTCAGGACGAGCTGTTAGTGCATGTTTGCCGTATTGACGACGCCCTCGACATGCCCATCATGCTTTACAATTTCCCTGATCGTACGGGCATTCCGATGAGTTTCGAATTCATCGATGGGTTACGTGACCGTCCCAATTTTCAAGCTATCAAAGAAAGCACCGGCTCGATTGAACGCATGCATGCACTGGCCAATGACTATCGTGGCCAGTTGCAGCTGAGTTGCGGTATGGACGATCAGATCCTGGAGTTCTTTGTATGGGGCGCGCGCAGTTGGGTCGGTGGGGCCTCAAACTTCCTGGCTCCTGAGCATGTAGCCCTGTACCAAGCCTGTGTCGTAGAACAGGACTTTGTCGCTGGTCGCGAGATTGCCCAACGTCTTCTTCCGATGCTCAATCTGCTTGAGCAAGGCGGCAAATTTTGTCAGTACATAAAATATGGTTGTGAACTGGCAGGACTCCCCGTTGGGCCGGCACGTGCTCCTCTTCTTTCACTAAGCGAAGATGAGAAAGCGGCGTTTAAGCGCAACTATGAGGAATTGGTGAAATACCGCGATTGAAGGCTTGTCCTTGAGGTTCACCAAATGAAGCTAAAATGTCATTACTTGCCTCAGAATGACGGGCGCTGTGGCTGGTATGAAACGCTTCCTGCGCCGCTTCCTGCCCAGACGCTCCAGGGTGAAGTCACTGCCGACTGGGTTGTGCTGGGCGCAGGACTCGCAGGGCTTGCTGCGGCTAGGCGGCTGGCGGAGCTTCAGCCTCACGCATCCATTGTTTTAGTGGATGCCCGTCGCGTTGGCTTCGGTGCTGCCGGCCGAAATTCAGGTTTTATTATTGATCTGCCGCATGACCTGAACTCGCATAGTTATACTTCGGATAAGTCGAAAGACCGAAACGTTATTCAGCTTAACCGTGGGGCGATTGAATACTTAAGACATTTAGTAACGACCCATGCTATCCAATGCGATTGGCGTGAGCAGGGTAAGATACATGGCGCAGTCGAGCCCCACGGTATTTATGCGCTGGAAATGTTTGCCAAAGGATTGTCGGCCCTGAACGAGCCATATCGTGAACTTGGCTCAAGTGCCATGAAAGCCATAACAGGAACCGACTTTTATCTAGCGGGGCTGCACGCACCTGGGGCAGTGCTGGTACAGCCTGCCGCCTTGGTACGTGGGCTTGCCGCAACGTTGCCGGAAAACGTCAGGCTTTTCGAAGATACCCCCGTACGCTCAATTGGCATCGGTAAGCCCCATATTCTCGTTACCGAACGCGGACAGATCAAGGCCCCTCGTATGGTACTGGCCAATAATGCCTATGCTGCCCAGTTCGGTCAGCTGGGGTTTAGAAGCCGCCTTTTACCGGTTTACACCTATGGGAGTCTCACTCGTCCCCTCAGCCCCGTAGAAAAGACAGAGCTGGGTGGGGAAGACAGCTGGGGGTTGATACCGGCCGATCCGATGGGAACGACGGTACGGCGTATGGGTGATGGCAGGATATGCATCAGGAATAGCTTTACTTTCGACCCGAAGCTTCACGTAAGCGAAGGCAGGCTGAAGGAGGTTCGGGCTGCCCATCAACGGTCATTTGCCAGGCGCTTCCCGATGCTTCCCGGTGTGGACTTCGAATATACCTGGGGGGGGGCATTGTGCCTGACCCGCAACGGAGGAACGCCTTTCGGAGAAATCGCCCCCGGCGTCTACAGTGCCGTTTGTCAGAATGGCCTGGGTCTGGCGCGAGGCACTATCTCTGGAAAGCTGATTGCTGAGTACGCACTCGGCTTTGAAAGCGAATTACTCAGCATCATGCTGGAGCAGGCCAAACCTGCCTGTAATCCACCTGAACCATTTCTCGGCCTGGGGGTGCGCTCAACATTGGCGTGGAAAGCGCGCCAGGCTGGCAAGGAACTTTAACCACTCTTAATCAGGAGAGAATAAGAATGTCTACTTACCTGACTTCAGATAGCATTTCGCAACACGTTAAAAGCCTGGAATACCGTAATCTTGCCTTTATTAATGGGCGTTTTGTTCCTGCACAGTCCGGAGCTACATTCGAGACGTCAAATCCTGCCACCGGAGAGGTAATAACACAAATAGCGGCTTGTGATGCCGAAGATGTTGACCTTGCCGTCCAAGCTGCTCGGCAGGCCTTCGAAGCAGGCGTTTGGTCAGCGTTGGCTCCCGCTGAGCGAAAAGCCATCATGGTGCGTTTCGCTGAACTAATCGATGAGCATTGTATGGAGCTGGCCGTGCTGGAAGCCCTGGAGGCAGGTAAGCCAATCAGTGAATGCTTCAATGTTGATATTCCCGATACAGCGAATACCATTCGCTGGCATGCGGAAGCCGCTGACAAGCTCTATGATGCTATCGCTCCAACTGGCAAGAAGGAGCTGGCCACGATTACCCGTGAGCCTATTGGTGTGGTTGGGGCCGTATTACCGTGGAACTTTCCAGCCATGATGGCGGGATGGAAACTTGGCCCGGCACTGGCTACCGGGAACAGTGTGATCCTCAAGCCCGCTGAGCTAACGTCACTAAGCACCCTGCGGCTTGCTGAGCTGGCTCATGAGGCTGGCATTCCTTCCGGTGTATTCAATGTCGTTCCTGGGCTAGGTCATACGGCTGGCCAGGCTATTGGGATGCATTCGGACATTGATCTTGTTGCCTTCACTGGCTCGACTGAAATTGGCCGGCGTTTTCTTGAATATTCCGCACGGAGCAACCTCAAGCGAATCGTGTTGGAGTGCGGTGGCAAGAATCCTCAAATCGTAATGCCTAGTGTCAGTGATCTCAAAAATGTCGCAAGCCACGTTCTGGCTGCTGCCTTTTGGAACATGGGGGAAAATTGCTCGGCGGGCTCACGCTTGATCGTTCACCGCTCGATCAAGGATGACCTGCTCAGCGAGCTTCTGAAGCAGCTCGAATCGGACTGGGTGACAGGCGACCCGCTCGACCCTGACGTTCAGCTAGGTGCGCTAATTGAAAAAGCCCATATGGAAAAGGTCGTGTCCCACATCGAGCAGGCCAAGTCCGAGGGGCTCAAATTAGTCGCTGGGGGCGAGCGGATTCGTAGCGAGAGCGGTGGTTACTTTGTGACTCCAACGATCTTCGACGATGTACCAAGGGATGCTTCAATTGCCAAGGAAGAGATTTTTGGTCCGGTGTTGGCAGTCATCCCCTTCGATACTGAGGAAGAGGCGATCTCTATTGCGAATGATACTTGCTATGGGTTAGCTGCATCGCTATGGAGTGATGACCTGAACACCGCTCACCGTATGGCAGCCGCTATTCATGCGGGCACTGTGTCAGTCAATTGTTTCTCGGAAGGCGACGCTACCACGCCTTTCGGAGGATACAAGCAATCTGGCTTCGGGGGGCGGGATAAATCGGTGTATGCCCATGATCAGTACTGCGAGCTTAAGACGACTTGGATCCAACTTTCCTGAGTCACCTTCTAGCTCGCGGCACATTCTGCATTCGCCATTCACGGTCCTGCGAATGGCGAGTCGGTAGCAAAAATTAGCACATGGTGATAAAAGCATGTCCCATGAAAATCGGCAACGATAACCTCAGGTTTTGATTTGCACTGAAGAAAAGTCACTTCCATTGACCTGGCCGCAGTAATAGTTTGGAAAAAAGCTTGGCGTTGTCAGGCAAAAGATGAGCCCAATTACAATAGCTCGTTCGGAGAAAGTATTATGGTATTGAACTATTCAAGAAAAATTAGCTCTAGCATAGCTGCAGTATCATGCATTGCCGCCCTTGGCTTCTCAGCTCTCACTTGGGGAAGCGATAAAGAAATAAAGCTGACAATGGCCACGGAGTCCGGGGACCGTGAATCTCCCCACGGGATGGCAGTCAAGCGAATTTCTGATATTGTCGAAGAGAAGTCCGATGGAAGAATTTCCATTAACGTCTTCTACCAAGGTGAGATCGGTGGCCCACAAGAGCTTTTTGACCAGCTGGTCAGAGGAAATCTTGATCTCTTCCTCGGCTGGCCCCAGACTTCTTACGATGAGCGGCTTGGCGTACTGCAGTTACCCTATCTGACCTTAAGTTGGGATGAAGCACTAGAGGCCTATAACAAGGATGGCTGGATATCGGAGGTCATCAAGCCAATCCTTTCTGATATCGGTCTTGAGTATCTCGGGCCTTTCCCTGAAGGTTTTGGTGGTATAGCGACTGCAGATACCTATGCGACGAACTATGAAGATGCGCAGGGTATCAAGTTACGGTCACAGCCTATCTTCCCGCTGCCTCAAACAATTCAGGCCATGGGGTTCCAAGCGGTGCCCATTGACTGGTCCGAGGTGTATACCTCCATTCAGACAGGGGTGGTCGATGGAGATTCCAGCAATGTTATTTTCTGGGATTATACGTATTTCAATGACCTGCTCGACTACTTCGTTCACTCCAAGCACAACTTCTCCTTTTACACTTTCCTGATGAACCAAGACTCTTGGCGTTCGCTCGACGAAGAGGATCGCGGCATCATCGCGGATGCTGTAGAGACGGTTGCCAATGAGCAGTTCGACAATGCCAAGGCCGAAGACGAAAAATGGATCCAAAAGGCACAGGAGGATGGCATGGAGTATATCGTGCCGACCGATGAAGAGATGGCTGCCTGGATCGAACGTGTACGTGATGATGTCTGGGTACAGGCGGAGGAGCCTCTAGGAACCGATATCATGGATGCCGTGCGTGCTCATGCATCGGAGCCGAAATAATAAGTACCTGCCGGTTGACATGGAGCGGCTCTGTTATCAGAGCCGCTCCATGTTCGATACCTTTTAGGGTAGCGTTATGAAAGCTATTATTGGTTATATCGTTGCTGTTGATAACGCCTTGGCGTTTATATTGAAAGCTGGGGTTGTTGCGTTAGGTATTTTCATTTCTTTTGCGATGGTGGGAGGCATCGTATTCAGGACACTATTGGGTGTTCAGGTGTTTGGTATTGAGGAGCTCATATTGATGGGCGCTATTTGGTTGTATATGCTCGGGGCGGCCCTGGCCTCTCGAGAGCGCTCTCATTTAAGTGCCGATTTCTTTCAAGCCTTTTCAAACAACGAGACCTTGCTTGACATCATGAGTCTTGTTGCTACCACTCTCTCGTTAGTAATAGCTGTATTTTTTGTTGTCTGGAGCTACAGCCTATTTTCCTGGGGTTTTGATCAGGTTCAAGTCACGCCAGTGTTTCGCATTCCGCAATATTTTTCACAGGCCAGTCTTCTCGTGGCGAGTATTTTGCTCTTCTGCTACGCGCTGCGTGATCTCGTTAAAGATGTCAGCAGGGTTTACACAAAGGCTGTGGGAAGATAAGGCATAATTCAAATTTAGAAACACTGACAATAATTGGAGAAATACATGGGTGCCTTGTTAGCGATAGGGACAGTCATCATATTAATGGTTATAGGTGTGCCAGTCGTCTTCTCGTTCGCCGCCATGACGCTCGTGCTCTCGTTCGCTTACGATGTCGACATATCGTCATTAATGACAACGGGGTTTTGGTCCATCAATTCCATAATTTTGCTGGCTCTCCCGTTGTTTATCATGACAGGGTACCTGATGCAGTCTGGAGGAATTGCGGCTAGGTTAATACGCTTTGTCGAAGCAATCGTTGGCTCGTCCCGCAGCGGCATGGGCACGTCAATGGTGGTGGCCTGCGGCGTGTTTGGCGCCATTTCTGGCACAGCCTCGGCCGCAGTGGCCTCGATTGGCACTATCATGATCGATCCTATGGAAAAACACGGTTACAGCCGCCCTTATTCCACGGCCCTGGTCGGAATTTCTTCACTGTTAGGCCTGTTGATTCCCCCCAGTATTACCATGATTCTATACGCTGTAGTAACACGGCAGTCCGTCGCGGCCGTGTTTCTGGCTACCATCGGGCCAGGCATATTGCTGATCATCTTTCTATGCACGATCAATGCCTACAAGATGCGCAAGAATCCTGCCTACAGCCCAACAGTGCTTACACTGAGTGATCGATTTCGAGACATCGGCAGTACTGGTTGGAAGGCCTTCCCAGCGTTGATGCTGCCGATCATTATCTTGGGCGGTATTTATGGAGGCATCTTTACTCCAACGGAGGCGGCCGCCATCGCCGTCGTTTATGCCATCCCCGTTGGGTTGTTCGTTTATCGAGACCTCGATTTGAAGGCCTTGGCCAGATGTTTCGTTCAAGCCGCCACGACCACTGGCGTTATCATGATCATTCTGCTTTTTTCCTTCGTGGCCAGCCGCATATTCACCTTCGAGCGAGTGCCACAGCAGTTGACCGAGTTGTTGCTTGACCTGTTCCATAACAAACTGATCATTCTCCTCATGGTCAACATCTTCTTGATCCTGATGGGCATGATTATGGATGACGTAAGTGTCGTGGCCATCCTCAGTCCGTTGCTGCTGCCGGTCATGGAGAGCATCGGCATTCATCCGGTGCATTTTGCCGCCATCGTAGGCACCAGTGTTGTCATCGGTTGTAATAGCCCACCCATGGCACCCATCCTATTCATGAGCTGTCGTATCGGTCGGGTCGGTATGTCGCAGGTCATGAGGCCTGCGTTCAGCCTCATGTTGCTTGCTGCTTTGCCTGTGATGCTGATCACCACCTACTGGCCATCGTTGTCGCTTTTCTTACCCCGTCTGCTTGGCTATATCTAAGCCGGAGCCGAAAAAAGCTGCCCACATGGGCAGCTTTTTTCTTGAGTAACAGCGTCGAAGCGATGAAGCCCCTCGAGGTGCGGTATGACTAGCTCTTGAATGATGGCCAGGTATCGGTCAGCCGATAGCCCTCCGGCCAAGGGTCCTCGGGGTCCAGCATGTGTTGATGAGTGCCCGTGATCCAGCCCCGCCCAGATATCTCAGGAATGATAGCCTTCTGACCACCGATCATAGTTTCGCTCTTGAGGCGACCCTGGAATTCGGAGCCGATAATCGAGCGTCCCTTGAAGTAATCCCCCACTGCCATCTCACCCCGGGCATGCAGTAGTGCCATACGGGCTGAAACCGCGGTCCCGGTGGGGGAGCGGTCAATCTTACCTGGCTGAATCGACACTGCTGAGCGTGCCGAGAGCTGGTTACCTTCCCGTTCAATGGGGCCTGCGAACAAGCAGAACGAGAAATGCGTCCAGTCCGGGTTATCGGGGTGGCGGAAAGTCAGCTGTTCGTTGGCTGCGTTGGTGATGCGTACGCCAAGCTCTGCAAGGTAGCGGGCTTCGTGTTCTTCCAGGCTGAACCCGAGCTCGTTCGCATCGACGACGACAAAGCTATCGCCACCATAAGCGGTATCGACTCGGACCTTGCCGATACCCGGCACATCCAGTGTCTGGTCGAGTTCGCAGACAAAGGCAGGCACATTCTCGACCGTTATCCGTTGTGCCTTGCCACCATGACACTCCGCCGTCACTTTCACCAGACCGCCTGGCGCCTCCAGGACCATCTCTGTTACCGGCTCTTGCATAGGAATGATGCCACTATCCAGCAATACCGTGGATACACAGATGGAATTTGACCCTGACATCGGTGGGGTATCCTCCGGCTCCATGATAATCCAGCCCATCTGTGCTTCAGGGTGCTTGGGTGGAACCAGAAGATTGACGTGGCGAAAGACGCCGCCACGCGGTTCGTTGAGAACGAAGTTACGCAGCGTCTGGTCGTTATCGATCCAACTGCGTTGTTCCCAGAGCGTGTTACCTGGCGGAGGCGCGACGCCTCCGACAATCACGTCGCCCACTTCGCCCTCGGCATGACAAGAAATGACGTGAATGGTCTTGGAACTTCTCATAGATCACCTATTAGGTAGTGCTCGCGAAACGCTAGCGAAACTTGATAGGAGGAAGGTATGCAGGGAGAAACGTCAGGCTCAGCCCCGTATCATGATCTGCTCCGTAAATGCCCGGTCAGTGCCGACTTTCTGCTCCTCACAAGAAGCGCCGGATCTTTTCAAGCACCACAGTGTCGACAGTGACGCGGTCCTCGTCCGTTATCTTGCTCCGCACCGGGCGGCGGCCAGGCACATAAGCCCCACGTTCGGCGACCCGGTCAAGTTGCTCGGTGAGACGGCTGGAAAAGCGCTCATCGATAGCGGTGGGCTGGATGGCAATAATCGTCATCCCTGCATCTATTACCCGGTCCCCATGTTGAAAATCGGGCATGTCGAGTGACCATGAGGCTCCGGATAACCCGGCAGCTAGACACTCGATCATCAATGCCACGTTCGCACCTTTCGCTCCCCCAAACGCCAGAAGTGCGCCACGCAGGCCGGCTGCTGCATCGGTCGTTACTCGGCCTGTCTCGTCGATTGCCCAGCCTTCAGGGATCTCGCTGCCTTCTTCTGCAGCCTTGGCAAGATTGACAAAGGCAGTTGCGCTCGACGCCTGATCGATGACCAGCGGCGCATCCACATCGGCTAAAGGCGCAGCGAAGGCCATCGGATTGGTACCGAAAGCGATCTTGCCCCCGGGTGAGCCTGCAACGACTGCCGGGCTATTGGACGCAGCAAGGGCGACTACCCCTTCCAAGGCAAGATGGCGAACGTAGTAGCCCAGCTCGCCAGTCGTATAGCTGTTGGATTGAGTAAAGAGGGTAACGCCGAGTTCTCGGGTTCTCTCGACGAGTGTCGATGCTGCCAGGTCGAAACCGAGCTGCGCTATTCCTCCATCAGCATTGGAGTGGAGAATGGCGGGCAAGGGCGAAGTGAGCTCAGGCTCGGCATCGCCATTGATCCGCCCGGCACGGAAGCTGGAAAGATAATCCAGCAGATGCGGAAAGCCGACACCGGGCCGCCCAAAAAGCGCTGCCGATACGGTTGCCTTGGCCAACGAGCGTGCCGTGGCAGGGTTGGCGCCTGCGGCGAGACAGGCATGTTCAGCCAGTTTCTCTGCCTCGTGAGCGGAAAGCGTCTGCTGATCCACGATAGTGACCTCTCAATGTTCGCTCTTGATTTGGCTCAAGCCCAAATATCCTGCACGCTGAACCCTTCGGTGAAGGGGTCATCATTATCCAGAACGTAGGTGTTAATCCCGTAGATCCAACTGGTACCCGAGATAGTCGGCACTACCGCTTTCCTGTCGCCAATGCTTGTTTCTTCGACAAGGCGGCCGGTGAAAACATTACCGAGGATTCCCTGGTGACGAAAATCCTGATTCATCGCGAGTTCGCCCTTGGCATGCAGAACCGCCATCTTGGCGCAGGTTCCCGTACCGCAGGGACAACGATCGATGGCGCCTGTCCAGGTGCTCGGATTGTCCCAATCGAATCCCCCGGAAGCGACGGTGACCGCATTCTTCCAGTCAGCGTCTGGGCTACTTGCCGGCCCGGAAAGCTGCGATATCGTGATCCCGACTCCCGGGTACTCGGGGTGCTCAACCGGTAATTGCTCGATAGCTGCCTGCCTGATCATGGCCGAAATTCGTGCTATCTCAGCCCCATGCTCAGGGATTAGCTCGATGCCGGGAAACTGTCGGACATCAGCAATGACATAAAACATGCCTCCCCAGCCGACATCCACCGTCACCTTGCCAAGATGGGGAACCTCTATTTCTGCGTCGAGATAGGCTGCGAAGGCAGGAACGTTCTTGAAGGTGACGCTTTTTACCTTGCCATTCTTGCATTCGGCTGTGATTCGAATAAGGCCGGCGGGTGCTTCAAGAACAAGCTCAGTGACTGGCTCGCGCATCGGTAACATGCCCATCTCAAGCAGCACGGTTGCCACCGAAATCGTGTTGCCCCCTGACATGACCGGATACTCGACCTGCTCCATGATGATGTACCCAGCATCCGCATCGGGATGGCAGGGGGGAACGATGACATTGCAACACAGTGGAGGGTAGCCACGCGGCTCACGCAGCATTAACTGACGCAATTGGTCGTCGTTTTCCCGCAACCAAACCATTTTTTCATAAACCGTACTTCCCGGAATATTGGGCACACCCCCCGTGATAACCCGCATGGGCTCGCCAGCATGGGTATCAATGGCATGAATTGTTCTTTTAAACGACATGGTTTATCTCTTTACTGTAGTGGCCATGCGGAAATTAAGTGTTTTTTATAATGGCTCGGCACGAGCAGTCAGTATCAAAGGTCCTTGACGAGCCGTAATGCATCGTAAATCGCCGCATGCGTGTTCCTATGCGAGATCGCGTCGCCCACTCTAAACAGTTGGAACTTTCCGTCCGGGTTGGTATCGACCGATTGCGGGTTGCCGGCGATCAGGTTGTCGTAATTGACAGCGCCCAGATTGCTCGACAATGGCTTGAGTTCTTCATATAAATCTTCCATCGGCAAGGTGCCGAAATTGACCACGACCTGGTCTACACGACGCTCTTTGTTGACCTGGGTGTAATCGCTGCTGACCGAGGCGAGGAGGTCGCTGCCCTCGCGCCGAATCTTGCTCAGGCGGAAGGTCGGCGTAAACGTCACGTCCAGCAACTGCAAGGTGCGCATGTACGGCACCAGGTTCATGGCCATGACTTCCGGCGCCAATGCGCGGTCGGCCGTCATGTACTCCACCTTGCCACCCGCCTTGGCAATGATTTCCGCTGCCTGCAGGGCCGTATGGTCGCCGGCATCATCGTACACCAGTACATTGCTGCCCGGCTTGGCATGGCCGGAAAGGATGTCCCACCCGGTGATGGCCAGTTCGTTACCCTCATCAAGTGCCTGCTCGTTAGGTAGACCACCGGTGGCCACGATCACCACGTCGGGAGACTCGGCCAGCACTTCGTCCTGTTCGGCAAACACGTTGAAATGAAAAGTCACGCCCATGGCCTGACAACGCTCGAAACGCCAGTCGATGATGCCCATCATTTCGCGCCGGCGTTCACTCTGTGCCGTCAGACGGATCTGGCCACCGGGGGCATCGGCCGCCTCGAATACGACCACCTCATGTCCACGCTCGGCGGCCACGCGAGCGGCCTCGAGCCCCCCGGGGCCGGTGCCGACGACCACAACCTTGCGCTTGGTCTGGGCCGGCGGAATGGTGTGCGGCATGGTGGTCTCGCGGCCAGTTGCTGCATTATGGATGCAGTAGGCCGCACCGCCCTGATAGATGCGGTCGAGGCAGTAGTTGGCGCCGACGCAGGGGCGGATTTCTTCCTCCCGGCCCTCGATGACTTTTCTCATCAAGTGGGGGTCTGCCATGTGGGCCCGCGTCATGCCGACCATGTCGATCTTGCCTGAGGCAATCGCATGACGCGCTGTGGCGACATCCTGGATCTTGGCACCGTGGAACGTGGGGAAATCGACTTCGCGCCTGATATCCCCGGCGAAATCGAGATGCGGGGCGCTGGGCATGCCTTGGATCGGTATGACATCGGTCAGGCCAGGGTCGGTATCGATATGGCCTTTCACGACGTTGAGGAAATCCACAAGACCACTGGCTTTCAGACGATGGGAGATTTCCATGCCGTCACGTGCATCGAAGCCACCGGGCAAGCACTCATCACCGGTGTAGCGCACACCTAACAGGAAGCGATCACCCACCCGCTCGCGAATCGCCTGAAGAACTTCGAAGGTAAATCGAAGCCGATTCTCCAGACTACCGCCGTACGGTGCATCGAGTTCATTGGTCAGTGGTGACCAGAACTGATCCATCAAATGGCCATAAGCCTGGATCTCGAGACCATCCAATCCAGCGGCATGCATGCGCTCGGCGGCATCCGCATAGTCCTTGATCAATCGCTCGATGTCCCAGAGTTCGGCCTTCTTCGGGTAAGCGCGGTGGGAGGCTTCGCGGTGATTTGAGGCCGAGACGGCCGGCAGCCAGTCGCCTTTGTCCCAGCGGGTCCGGCGGCCCAAGTGTGTCAGCTGGATCATGACCGCCGTGCCGTGTTCGTGGCAGGCGTCGGTCAGCTCGCGCATCCACGGCACCACTTCATCCTTGTAAGCGAGGATATTGTTGAAGACGGGCGGGCTATCTCTCGATACCGCAGCGGAGCCTGCCGTCATGGTCAGCGCCACGCCTGCCTTGGCACGTTCAACGTGGTAAGCCCGGTACAACTCCTTGGGCATGCCGTCTTCGGGGTAGGCGGGCTCATGCGAGGTCAGCATGACTCGGTTTTTTAGCGTCAGGTGCTTGAGTTGTAGGGGTTGTAGCAACGGATCGTTTTTCACGGTAAGAGACCTTTTTGTTTTGGTGTTGACACAAGCTAGCCTTCGCTGTACACCTTTGTCAATAAACATGACAGTGGTGTACAGAGGGGTGAAAAACTACCTGATACCATGGCTGCCATGTCAATCGAATAGAGGGAACTGCGTGAAGAACGATCGTCCCAACATGAATAAGGTTGCTTGGATAGACGCAGCGTATGACCTGCTGATCAACTCGGGGGTCAGTGCCGTCAAGATCGTGCCATTAGCCAAGACACTAGGAACATCACGCACCAGTTTTTACTGGTTGTTCAAGGATCGAGAGGAAGTGCTTGCCGCACTGCTGGAGCGCTGGGAGCAGCAGAATACGAAGGCCCTAGTATTGCAGACCGAAAAGTATGCCTCATCCATCGTTGAGGCCATGTTGAATGTCTTCGACTGCTGGTTTGATCCTTCCCTCTTCGACTCGGAATTCGAATATGCCGTTAGAAGCTGGAGCCTGCAGGATAGTGCCGTCGCCGAGCGGGTGCGCCAAGCCGATGAGCAACGTCTAAAAGCGCTGCAGGAAATGTTCATTCGTTATGGATACGAAGCCCTGGAAGCCGACACCCGGGCCAGAACCGTTTACTTGCTTCAGATCGGCTACATCTCGATGCATACCCAAGAGACCAAGGACACCCGTATCAGCCGCGTGGCCCAATACGTCAATATCTTTACCGGACAGCTCTGCACACCCGCAGATCTGGAGCGTTTTGCCGCACGGCACACGGCACGGTTCTCCTCCGAGGAACTGGCTGCTGCCCAACAGGAGATGACTCATGACGCAGACACCGACGCTCGGAATCATCGGTGGTAATGGCTGGCTTGGCAGTGCAGTAGGGCACTCAGTACTAACGAGTGGTCTGGTTGCCCCTGACCAGCTTGTCGTGACGGCTAGCCGTACGGGCCATCACTATCAAGAATGGCCCGAAGTTACTTGCGTCGATAGCGCCGAAACACTTCTGGAAATGGCCGATGTCGTCATCGTGTCGGTTCGGCCAGAGCAGTTTAAGGCGTTGACACTACCGCTTGAGAAGCGGCTGGTGATTTCGCTGATGGCCAAAGTGCCGATAGCTGCGTTGGCCCGGGCCACGGGTAGCGATCGTATCGTGCGCGCCATGCCTAATGCCGCTGCAGCCGTTGGGTATTCCTATACGCCGTGGTATGCCACGCCTGACGTGACCGAGGCCGAGCGAGCGTTCGTTCATCGTTTACTCTCTGCTTGCGGTCCCAGCGATGAGGTCGAAGACGAATCCCAGGTTGAGTACTTGACGGCCCTGACCGGGAGTGGCCCGGCCTTTCCAGCGTTACTGGCCGATGCGTTGATCAGCCACGCCATGGCGCAAGGTCTACCCGAGGCTATTGCTCGGCGCAGCGTGCTACACACGTTTTCAGGCGCCAGCCAGTTGATGCTTGATGAAGCCTCGTCGCCCAGTGAGTTGGTCAAGCGGTTTCTCGATTACGGCGGCACGACTACTGAAGGCCTGAACGCCATGCTTCAATGCGGCTTTCGACAGGCTGTTCATCGTGGGCTGGATGCTGCCCATGACGCCGCCAAGCCTACGCCCGACTAAGTGATCCAACACAACGTATTTCTTCAACAACTACATAAAAGGAAGAGAGCATGACGTCCAACAATACAACCGTATCCCAGTCTCCTGGCTGGGCCCACAAGCTCGCCACTCTACTCGGAAATCCAGCTTCAGCAACAGCCATCCCTCTCGGCTCGCGATCTAGGCGACGGCACTCGTAACCATTGCTCTGATCAACGACTGAGCCACCCGCACAGCGATTGATCAACCTAAACAGTAACAACAACAGCGGCGCTACAGCGTTGCTAGGCCGGCTTTTGCCTGAAATAAGGAGAACGTACGATGCTGGATAACAATAACGCAGTAGTTATCGCTACTTTTGCACTCTATTTCGTGGCGATGTTTGTTATCGGTGTTGTCGCCTGGAAAAGATCCTCTGACTTCTCCGATTACGTACTAGGTGGCCGTTCGCTAGGCCCTTTTGCCACTGCCATTTCGACCGGAGCGTCTGAAATGTCCGGCTGGCTAATGGTGGCCATGCCAGGCGCTGCCTATCTTTCGGGCATGTCTTCCTTCTGGATTGCCGCCGGGCTGCTAGCCGGTTCATTGCTTAACTGGCTGATCGTCGCCCAACGACTTCGCGTCTACAGCTTCGTGGCCAACAATTCACTGACGATTCCCGAGTTTCTCGCTGAGCGATTCCAACAGCACACCAAAGGGCTACGGCTGGTCGCCTCGCTATTTATAATTGTGTTCTATCTCTTCTATACCAGCTCGGGGTTAGTCGCTGGCGGCAAGCTGCTCAATACCGTCTTTGGTATGAACTACGAGCTCGCTGTAATACTTGGGACGCTCGCTATCATCTCTTACACCTTCTTCGGCGGTTATCTGGCCGTATCCTGGACCGATGTCCTGCAGGGCATCATGATGCTATTCGCCTTGGTCGCGGTGCCGATAGCTGCGGTTATGGAGATGGGGGGAATCGATGCATCACTGGCATCGGCGCAGGCCGCCTCCCCGCATGTCCTGCAATGGTTTACCGATGCTGCCAGTGGCGAGAGCCTGACCTGGATTGCCATCGCCAGCTCTCTGGCCTGGGGGCTGGGGTACTTCGGCCAACCCCATGCGCTGGCACGCTTTGCCGGCATCAATGACCATCGCAACATCCCCTTTGCCCGCCGCGTGGCAGTCTCTTGGACCGGCATAGGTCTGGTATGTGCCTTGATGATTGGCGTCCTGGGAAATGGTCTTTTCCCTGACGGGATCGCAGACCAAGAGCGCATCTTCATGTTCATGGTCGACATGCTGTTCAATCCGGTCGTCTCCAGTGTCCTGTTGACCGCCATTCTGGCCGCGGTCATGTCTACGGCGGATTCGCAGCTCTTGATCTGCTCCTCGACGATCGCCGACGACATATATAAAGCTGTCTTCCGCAAGCATGCCTCGCAGAAAGAACTGGTGCTCGTCGGTCGTCTGGCCGTACTCGGCGTTTCCTCGGTGGCGCTGCTCTTGGCCTTGGCACCTGGCTCGGACGTGCTGGCGCTGGTGTCCTATGCATGGGCCGGTTTCGGTGCCTGCTTCGGCCCGACCCTGATTCTCTCTCTGTACTGGAAGCGCATGAACCAGTGGGGAGCGCTGTCGGGCATCGTTGTCGGCGGCCTCACCGTCATCGTCTGGTCTCGGCTGTCGGGAGGCCTTTTTGACCTCTACGAAATTGTCCCTGGCTTCGTGTTCTCGTTGATGTCCATTGTGCTGGTGTCACTGACTACAGCGGCTCCCCTTGCCTCGGTCGCTCGTCAATTCGATGAAGTGCAGTTCGAACTTCAGGAAAAACAACAGGAGGTTACCGCATGAAAATTCTTGTCGGCGTCAAGCGCGTCATTGATTACAACGTTCAGGTACGGGTGCGCTCGGACAACTCCGATGTCGACCTGAGCAACACCAAGATGGCCATGAATCCCTTCTGTGAAATCGCTGTAGAAGAGGCGATCCGTTTGAAGGAGAAAGGCATCGCCACCGAAATCATCGCCATCAGCATCGGCCCCAAGGGGGCCCAGGAGCAGCTGCGGACCGCGCTGGCGCTCGGTGTCGACCGTGCCATCCATGTCCAGAGCGAGGAGCAGGTCGACTCGCTGGATGTCGCACGCGTCATGGCCAGTATCGTCGAAGAGGAGAAGCCCGGGTTGGTAATCCTGGGCAAGCAGGCCATCGATAGTGACAACAACCAGACCGGCCAGATGCTGGCTGCGCTGACCGGCATGGGGCAGGGCACTTTCGCCTCTGAACTGGAGGTGGGTGATGAGCAGGTGACGGTGATCCGCGAAGTCGATGGTGGCCATCAGACCCTGTCGCTGCGTCTGCCTGCCGTCATCACGACGGACCTGCGCCTGAACGAGCCCCGCCATGCCCGGCTACCCGACATCATGAAGGCCAAGAAGAAACCCATTGACGCCCGCGCACTTGAGGATATGGGAATCGAACGCACCCCCTATCTCACACTCGAGCGTGTCGAGACGCCCGCGCAGCGCCAGGGTGGGGTCAAGGTCGGCTCGGTCGGCGAGTTGGTGGACAAGTTGAAAAACGAAGCGAAGGTGATTTCATGAGCATCCTGATTGTAGCGGACCATCACGAAAACAAGCTGGCCGAAGCAACCGCCCATGTCGTCAACGCGGCCCAACAGATTGGGGCAGACATCGATATTCTCGTCGCCGGCGAGCAGGTCGAGGCCGTGGCCGAGGCAGCCGCTAGTCTGGATGGCGTGCGAACAGTGCTGAAGGCAGACCACGCCGTGTATGCCCATCAATTGGCCGAGCCGATGGCTGAGTTGATCAATACCTTGGTGGCGGACTACACCCACCTGCTGGCCGGCTCCTCCACCACGGGCAAGAACATTCTGCCACGCGTCGCGGCGCTCAGGGGGGTTCCCCAGGTCTCCGATATCATCGCTGTCGAGTCGGCCGAGACGTTCAAGCGGCCCATCTATGCTGGCGGTGCGGTTGCCACGGTCAGCAACAACGCTCCGCTCAAGGTCGTGACGGTTCGAGCCAGTGCCTTCGATGCCGTCGAAGCCAGCGGCAAGGCAGATATCAAGCCTCTCGAGACGGCCGTCGACAATGCGCTCTCTGCCTTCGTCAGCGAAGAGCGCGCCGCCAATCAGGGGCCGGAGTTGGGCAGTGCTCGCGTGGTCATTTCCGGTGGGCGCGGGCTTGGCAGTGGCGAGAACTTCAAACTGCTTGACGGCGTGGCAGAAACGCTGGGTGCGGCCATCGGCGCTTCTCGCGCCGCGGTAGATGCCGGTTATGTGTCCAACGACATGCAGGTTGGGCAGACCGGCAAGGTCGTGGCGCCCGAACTCTATATCGCTGTCGGTATCAGCGGTGCCATTCAGCACTTGGCGGGAATGAAGGATTCCCGTGTGATCGTGGCGATCAATAACGATGAGGACGCGCCAATCTTCAAGGTCGCTGACTATGGCCTGGTCGGGGATCTGTTCGAAGTGCTGCCCGAGTTTGAGCGCCAGCTTACGGCCTGAGCCGTCCCGATCGGAACTCACTTACCGTAAATCCACTGACCCTTCCCGCGGATGAGGCCAGGAAGTTGGCGCAACAGGCCAGCCTCTCCGCGGGTGCCAATCAAGCCGCTGCCTGCACCTTGGCTTCCGTAACCAAGGGGGCCAGCAATAATAGTTTCTGTCCCACAGGGCTTGGCATAATGCTTTGAAGCTTATTTGACTGCGTTGATCATCGGCAGTCTGTTTTAAGCCCTCTCTGGTCACCTAGCGATACCCAGGCTAACGCCGTCAAATATCCAGAACCGAAGGCTCCCTTTTGAGCGATCGCGATTGTTCTTTGACAATTAATTGTTCGACGTGCCTTGAGGAAGCAGGCCGAGACTAAAGTCGTCTTTTCCTGATTTCGTTTACTCAGTATCAGTACAGGTACAAGAACTAATATTGGCCCAGAATAGAAGGGCGATTTCATGAATGATGGCAACGTTTACGCAATATATCGCCCTACGATGGCTCATCATTCCAGATGTGCTTGGCAGTGCCGCCATTTTCTTCTTCTATTGATATTTCTACTGCTCGTTGGCAGCTCGCTAACAGCACAAGCTCAATTTCAGAGCAGTACTCAGAGTGAGTCTGAAACCCTGCGTGTCGGTGTGCTCAAGTTTGGCACGGTCAATTGGGAGCTGCAGGTCGTGCAGGAGCACGCCTTGGCAGAGAAGCGTGGTATCCAGATCGAGGTGCTGCCTCTGGCTTCCGAGAATGCGCTGGCCGTTGCCCTGCAGGGGGGCCGTGTCGATCTGATTGTCTCCGACTGGTTATGGGCAGCCCGCCAGCGTCAGGCAGGACGCAACTATCAATTCGCGCCCTATTCCCTATCGGTAGGCGCCGTCATGATGGCACCGCAAGCCGGTATTGCCAGCCTGGAGGATTTGAAGGGCCATAAGCTTGGCATCGCCGGTGGACCGGTCGACAAGACTTGGCTCTTGTTGCGCGCCTATGCTCAGCAGACCAAGGATATCGAACTCACCGCTTTCGTGGAGCCGACCTATGCGGCACCACCCATGATCAATAAGCTCATGATCGATGGCGACCTACCGGCAGTCATCAACTTCTGGCATTACAACGCCCGGCTCTCCGCGTCGGGCATGCGACCGCTGCTTACTGTCGAGCAGATGTTGCGAGACCTGGGTATCGAGACGACGCCCCCACTGCTGGGTTGGGTGTTTGCCGAGCAGTGGGCCGATGAGAATCGTGAAGCGCTACGGAGCTTTATCCAGGCTACCTACGAAGCCAAGCAGATCCTGGCAGAGTCCAGTCAGGCCTGGGAACGCTTGCGACCACTCGTAAAGCCTGAAAACGAAGCCGTGTTTGCTGCCATCAAGGAAGGCTACCGCAGCGGGATTCCCCAGCGTTATGGCGCGGCTGAAATCGAGGCTGCCCAACGGCTCTTCGCCATATTGGCGCAAGAGGGTGGCGAGGACCTTGTCGGGAGGATGCAGCAACTGGATACAGAGGTTTTCTGGGATGGATTCCGCTTGCCATGATCTCGAGGCAGGCATTGCTGCGGGTAGGCTCCCTGATGGGGCTGGTCGTGCTGTGGGCGCTGGTGGCGTGGGTCGCCGATTCTTCGGTGCTGCCTTCGCCATGGCAGGTACTGATGAGTTTGGGCCGGCATACTCTGTCCGGGGAGTTGCCCTTCCATCTTGCCATCACCCTGTGGCGGGTGCTGGTGAGCTTCCTGCTGGCGATGTGCATCGGTACGCTGATCGGCATCGTCATGGGGCGTTACAAGACCCTGGATATCGCCATGGATGGCCCCCTCGTACTGGGGCTGAATATACCTGCCCTGGTGATGATCATTCTCTGCTATATCTGGCTCGGTCTGACGGATGTCGCCGCGATAGTGGCGGTGGCGCTGAATAAGATTCCTACCGTGATTGTCATGGTGCGTGAAGGAGCGCGTGCCGTGGACTTGCGGCTGCTGGAAGTGGCTCAGGCGTATCGCCTGCCCCGCCTGCGCATGCTGAGACAGGTCTACCTGCCCCAGCTCTATCCCTACCTGATGGCGGCTGCACGAAGTGGGCTGGCACTGATCTGGAAGATCGTACTGGTCGTGGAACTGCTGGGCCGCAGCAACGGAGTGGGCTTCCAACTGCATATCTATTTTCAATTCTTCGATATCACCAGCATCCTGGCTTATACCCTGGCCTTTGCCGGGGTGGTACTGCTGATCGAGGCGCTGATCATGCGTCCGCTGGAACATCGCCTGACGAGGTGGCGCGGATGAGCGGCCTGAACGTACGAATCGACGAGAAACGCTTCGATGACGTGAGCGTAGTACGCGACCTGGCGTTCAGTGCCCAGAATGGGGAGTTCCTCGCTCTGGTCGGGCCATCGGGAGCGGGAAAGAGTACGCTATTGAACATGATCAGCGGCCTCGACACCGATTTCGTTGGCTCGGTGTGCTGGGATGATCAGCCCTTGTACGCGGCGGGCCAGTCGCCGGCGCATCTGGGCATGATGTTTCAAGAGCCACGCCTGATGCCTTGGCTGAGCACCCTGGATAACGTAAGCCTGGTGCTCTCCGATCCTCATGCGGAACGCCAGCGGGCGATAGCGCTACTGCAGGAGGTGGGGCTGGGTGACGTGCTCGAGGCCTGGCCTTCCCAGCTATCGGGTGGCATGCAGCGGCGGGTGTCGCTGGCGCGCGCATTCGTGGTTGCACCCCGCTTGCTGCTGATGGATGAACCCTTCGTGTCGCTGGATATGCCAACCGGCAACCGGCTGCGCGATTTGCTGCTTGCCCTTTGGCAGCGCGATCGGCCCCTGGTGCTGTTCGTTACCCATGACTTGCGTGAAGCCTTGGCGCTGGCGGACCGCGTACTGTTTCTGTCTCCTTCGCCGAGTCGGGTCATGCTGGACTATACGGTCCCGCTTGAACGGCCACGGCGTCTGGAAGGGACCGATATAGCTCGATTACAGGAAGAACTCTTTCGCCAGCATCCGGACCTGTTGTCCGGTGTCCTCGCCACTCAGGAAGCCGTAGCCGGAGGCGTAAAGGAATGAGCCAGGCAGTGTTGCATGTCGACTCGGTCAGTAAGTCCTATGGTGCGCTGAAAGCCCTGAACGAGGTTTCGTTGAGTGTGGCTAGAGGTGAGTTCGTGGCTTTGCTGGGCCCCAATGGGGCGGGCAAGAGTACCTTGTTCCAGTTGTTGACCGGTTTGTTCGTGCCGGATACGGGACGCATAGAGATCGATACTCATGATCTTCGCCGCCAGGGAAGCCAGGCCTTGGCGGCATTGGGTGTTGTCTTTCAACAGTCGACCCTGGACCTGGACCTGACCGTACGTGCCAACCTGCGTTTTCATGCTCGGCTGCATGGCATGGGGAGGGCCGCCCGTGAGCGTATCGACGCCGAGCTTGAGCGCATTGGCCTGGTCGAACAAGCCAACAGTCCGGTACGGGCATTGTCCGGGGGCAACCGGCGCAAGGTCGAAGTGGCGCGAGCCCTTCTGCATCAGCCGGCCCTATTGTTGATGGATGAGCCTACTGTCGGGCTGGACCCCGCGTCACGCCGGGCATTGCTGGAATATGTCCATGAGCTACGTGCCGGTCGCGGCCTTGGCGTGCTCTGGGCGACGCATCTGGTCGATGAAGTCGAGGACGCGGACCGAGTCATCGTGCTCCATAAGGGTCGCCGTCTTGCTGCGGCAACGCCTGACGCTTTATGTGGGCAGGCTGGCACGGCCAACCTGGCGGGTGCCTTCCTGACACTTACCGGCGAGACTCCCCGAACACAGGAAGGGGTCGTTTCATGACTTCTGGGGCAACGATAACAACGAGGAAATGCTGATGAACAAAGCCGCAAAGCTGTTGGCCTGCATGCTGCTGGCGGGCGCTGCACAGACCGCATCCGCAGCGGGTACCGGTTATCTCTTCGTATCCAGCGAGGAGGATGACGTCGTTACGGTCCTGGATGCCCAGAGCCTCCAGAAGGTCGAGGAAATTGCCGTCTCCGAGCGTCCACGGTGGCTGGCTTTTTCGCCGGATCACACGCGACTGTATGTTGCCTGCGGTGATGGCAATTCCATCGATATCATCGATGTCGGCAAGATGGAGGTGGTCGACCGGATCGAGGATGTAGACGATCCCGAGATCTTTGACCTGGGGCCGAACGGGGACCGCCTGTATATCTCCAACGAGGACGATGCCCAGTTCACGATCTATGACATTGCCTCGAAAGAACTGCTGGAGCGCGTCGAGGTCGGTGAAGAGCCTGAAGGGGTGCTGGTCACGCCGGATGGCAAGACGGCCTATGTGACTTCTGAAGTCGCCAACATGGTCCACCGGATCGACCTGGAATCCAACGAACTGACTGATAACATCGTCGTGGGCAACCGGCCGCGTCGATTCGCACTATCCCCGGATGGGCAAGAGCTATGGGTGTCCAATGAGTTGTCCGGTTCGGTCAGCATTATCGATACCGACAGCAACCAGGTCGTGGAAGACATCAGTTTCCAGCCGGAAGGCTTCCGCCCGGAGGATGTAACACCGGTGGGGATTCTTCTCACCCCGGATGGCAAGTCCGCCTATGTCACGCTGGGGCGCGCCAATCATGTCGCGGTAGTCGATGCCCAATCGCGTGAGATCCTCGATTACGTACTGGTAGGCAGCCGGGCCTGGGGGCTGGCGCTATCCGAGGATGGCCGCCGCCTCTATGTGACTAATGGTCTGTCGGACGACCTTTCGGTCGTCGACACCACTGAGAGAGAGCAACTGCGCTCGGTTCCCGTCGGTCGTGTGCCGCATAGCGTCGTGATCGATACGACAGGAGGCTGATGATGCGTCGTGCATGCAGGAGAGCCGCCGGCCTGGTAATGGGCTGGCTACTGGCAACGGCGGCGACACTCGCCGCCGCGCAATCGGAGCTCCAGCCCTTTACCTTCGGTTATGTGGGACTGGCTGATGATCCGCGCTACTCCGAGGCACGCCTGGAGAACCGCTTCCAGGGCGAGCCTTGGGGGCGACCGATAGCCGGAGCCAAGGTGGCAATCAAGGAATCTCGGTTTCCCGGCATGGCCGCGGGTGTCGAGTTCGGCCTGAACGAGCAGCTGGTTGCTGACAGTCAGGCTGCCATCGAGGCGGTGCGGCAACTGCAGGGAAATGGGCATCGCTTCGTGCTGCTGGACTTGCCTGGCCCGACGACGGCTGAGGTTGCTGACGCCTTTGCTGGCGAGGAGATGGTGTTATTCAATGTCAGCGCTTCCGACGATAGGCTGCGTGGCCAGGCGTGCCAGGCCAACCTGATGCATACCCTGCCTAGCCATGCCATGCAAAACGATGCTCTGGCGCAATTTCTGCTGTCCCGGCAGTGGAGCGAAGTGCTGGTGCTGGTAGGGCAGGAGGAGGCCGATCGTAAATTGGCCGATTCCTTCGCCCGGTCGGCCAAGCGTTTCGGGCTTGATATCGTCGACGAGCGGGAATTTCTGCTGGGAAACAATCCGCGCCAGCGCGAACAGAACAATCCTCGGTTGCTCACTTCGGGTATCGATTACGATGTCGTATACGTTGCCGACACCCAAGGGGAGTTTGCTCGCGAGCTGAGCTATCAGACGCAACTTCCACGGCCGGTCGTGGGTAGCGGGGGGCTGGTGCCGCAAGCCTGGCATTGGGCCTGGCAGCGACACGGCGCTCGTCAGCTCAACAATCGCCTGGAAGAACTCGCCGGGCGTCACATGACGGGGCATGACTGGGCGGCCTGGATCGCGATCAAAGCCGTGGTCGAAGCCGTGCAGCGACAGAAGACGTCCCAGTTCGCTCCTCTGCGTGATTACTTGGTCAGCGATGACATCGTGCTGGATGGCTTCAAGGGCTATCGCATGGGCTTTCGCGACTGGAACGGCCAGCTTCGTCAGCCGATTCTGCTGGGATCCGGGAACTGGGTCGTGGCTCGAGCGCCGTTCGAAGGGTTTCTCCATCAAACCAATGCCCTGGATACGCTGGGTTTCGATCCACGCGAGAGCAAATGCAAACTCGCCGATAACTGAAGGCCACTGCAATGAGTTCTGCCAGCCATGCATTTCAGGCGTTGGTCGCCGTCGCCTCCCGGGAAACCGTCAAGTTCTTCCATCAGCGGGGGAGATTGCTTTCCGCCGTGGTGCGTCCAAGCCTGTGGCTGATCATCTTTGCGGCGGGCTTCAAGAATGTGTTCGGCGTTGCTGTATTGCCGCCCTACGAGAGCTACATCGAATACCAGGTGTATGTCGTGCCGGGGCTGCTCGGTATGGTCCTGCTCTTCAATGGCATGCAATCGTCCCTGGCCATGGTCTATGACCGCGAGATGGGGATCATGCGGCTGCTGTTGACCGCACCGCTACCTCGCAGCTACCTGCTGTTCTGCAAGCTTCTGGCGGGAACGTTCCTGTCATTGCTGCAGGCCTATGCCTTTCTGATCGTCTGTGCCCTGTTCGATGTCAACCTGCCCTGGTGGCCAGGGCTTGTCTATGCGTTACCGGCGATGTTCCTTACCGGCTTGATGCTGGGCGCACTAGGACTGTTGCTATCAGTATCCATCAAGCAACTTGAGAACTTTGCCGGGATGATGAACTTCGTGATTTTCCCGATGTTCTTTCTGTCCCCAGCGCTGTATCCGCTATGGAAGCTCAAGGAATCGGGGGCCGAAGTCATCTACCATCTCTCGCTTTACAATCCCTTCACGCACGGTGTCGAGCTGATCCGCTTTGCCATGTACGGCCAGTTCAACATATTGTCGTGTGCGGTGGTCCTGGGCACACTGGTGGTGCTCTTCCTGCTGGCTGCCTGGGGGTATGATCCGCAGCGGGGGCTAGTGCGTAGAAGAGGGTAGCGCGCAGACAGGCGTTACTGCTGTTTATGAGCGGTCCGCCGGTAGCTACGCAGCAGGTCGTCTTCGATCAATCGATGTGCGGCTCGGGACCAGGACTCATCCGTATTTCCTCGCATGTCCACGGAGGCGCCTGCAATGTCCTGGCCGGTAGCGGCATCGCGAATCACGATGTTCATGTTGAGTATGAGGTTGCTGACTTTCTGTACCCAGCCGACCATGACCAACTCGGCATTCGCGGCATGTGCGAGGTCGAGCTCGCACCCGTTGCAGTCATACAGGTAGCGATAACGGTGTTTTTCTCTCTCTATCAGTTCATTAATGGCAGCATTGTCGAGAACTGAGAATTCTGTCCGCGCATTCGTTAATTGCCGGACAAGATGCTGGATTCGGTCGAGTCGCGCGAGGTCGCTGGCCTGCGGGCCTTGATTCAGCTCGTTCAGTGGGCTGGTGTCTATCAGGTCGAAAGGTATCACGAGGACAGTTCTTGGCACCGATAGGTCGGCGCCAGGAACTGTCGTTGCCCAGAGAAGACAGGCGAAAGGTAGCCAGTAGCGGAACCTGTTCAACGTCCTACTCTTTCAATGGTTCGACGTGATCCAGAATCAGGTGCTCCACCACTGGCTGGCCGCCGTCATTGGCTGGAAGGGTGGTCTGCATCTCGTAGACATCGCCGGGAATCGCCTCGGCAAGTAGAAAGCTATAGGTTTTATCGAGATAGGCCGCCATCTCGTTGCGGTGTGTGCGTTCGTCGGCGAACGGCTGAAGCGTGATACGCTGGCCGGCAACGTCGCTACCGTTATAACGCAGCGTGACCGGTTCGATCCTGGCTGCGTTTTCCAGTGCCAGCTTGATTTGCTTCTGGAAGTAGCGCCAGTTCCCTCCCGTGCGACTGGACATCTCCGAGACGTCGCGCTGCAAGAACAACATGATGATGGGATTGCCCTTGGCACTGGCTATGTCGGGAATATGGCGTTGGCGATCGCCGCTGAAGTACTCGACATGGACCTGTTTGGTCTGATCGTCATTGTTGTGCGTATCCATGACGATCGTGTCGTTGAAGCTGTCCGCTGTGCCCGTGCTGGAAAAGCGGTAATGGTAACGGGCAGGATATTCGACATCGGTAAGATGATCGTCAAGAAACAATAGCTGGTTGGCCGGTGAGAAAGAAGCTGCCTCTTTTTCATCGGCGGCTTCGACCAATGGGGCCATCAGCAGTAGCGTACCGATGACAAGCCTGGCGAGAGAGCTGCTGGGCATAATGTTTTCTCCTGGGCGCTGAAACAGGAATATCGTTCAAGCCTGGTGTCAGGCGAGATCAGTCATCGTCATCCACGGGAGGACGATGGTCTTCGGGCTGCAGCGGCACCAGCGGCACATGGTAATCGCGGAGGATATCGAGTATCTCCTCGTGATTGTCATCGATCAGTTGCTGTACGGTAGCCAGCCATTGATCATTGCCATAACGCACTCCCATCGAGACAGGAAAGTCGAAGCGCCCTCCGTCGCTGCGCTGGAAGGGAACCACTTCGATATCCACCTCATCGACGGTCTCGGCATAGTAGCCGCCGATGGGCCCCCAGATCATGGCGACGTCGATATCACCGTTGACCAGGTCCTGTGTCACCATGTCGCTGGGATCCTCCTCCCAGCTGCCCGACTGGGCACGATAACTGACGAGTTGGTCGATCAGGTCATGCTTGAGCATCCAGTCCACTGTCGGCGACCCGGTAAATGCACCGATTCGCAGCGACTGTTTCGTCTCGGCGGGAAGGGTTGCCAGGTCGGAAGGAGAGGCGACACCATCCAGGCCGCGGCCCTTGACGTAGGCCAGCACATAAGTCGAGCGATAATAGGGGCGGGTGGCCTTGCCGACTTCAAAGGCGCTGCCGACCCGGACAATGAGGTCGCAAGCGTAACGCTGCTCTTCCGGTAGCCAGCGCTTTAATGTATTGCGGGCAAACCCCATCTGTTCCGGCAACCAGTCATACTCCACCGGGACGCCCAGCTTGCTACCGAGGAACTCGGCAATCTTGTTTTCGAAGCCTTCCTGCTGCTCATTGGAGAACGGCATATTGCTGGGGTCCGCGCAAACACGTAGCGATTCGGCGGCCGGCGTTTGAGCGGCAAATGCTGAACCAGCCAGTAGCGGAATACCCAGTAGCCCGAGGGCAAACAGTGACCGGCGGATCAGGGGAGTCGGTAAGCGAATTATCATAGTAGTTCCAGCCGAACGAGCGTTCGGGACCTCTTCGTCAGTCTGACCCGGGCGAGCGGAGCAGACGGTAAAACAGGCTGGCAGCCATCTGGATAGCCGCCAGCGGCGGGCTCTGTTTGTTATAGTCGATTCGATAACGTGCAGGGTTTCCTCCGGTCCGAAAGACATGGCCCACACTACATCTGTTCTGGCCGCCCCGCCTTGAGGGCCCCGTCAGACCTTGCCTTAAGGAAGGCCCAGATACTGTCGATATTGTCCATGACGGATTTGTTGCTTCCCCAGGGGGGCATGACAGAATACGTGCCAGTACCGGGGTTCATGCTTGTTTGGCCGTTGGAAACGATATTCACGAACGTTTCCTTATCCATGCCTTTCAACTGCTGAACAAGGCTCGGGGCAAAGGTGCTTCCCTCTGCGGTTTCGCCATGACACTGCGAACAATGGCCGACAAACTTTTGATAACCTAGCACCACAGCTTCATTTGCCTTGCAGGCACCACTGCTACAGTCGACTTCGTAAGGTGCTCCCCCTGCCTGAGCGCTGTTGGCTAGGGTGTTCTCGCTGCCTGCTTGTTCGCTGCTGTCCCCCTGGGAAGCGCCTGAGTCCGAACTACCGTATTCAGCAGCACCGTAGTTACTGTAATCATTGACTGTGGGTTCACTCGATGCCGTGGAGGCAGTACCGGCCGACGTGTTGGCTTCGCTGGAGCTATCACTGTATTCCGCGGCGCCGTAGTTGCTGTAATCGTTCACGACTGGGTCATCGCTGCCTTGTGCAATAACGATAGACGAAATAAAAAGAGGGGTTAATGCGAGGCATAGCTTGGTGATAAACGCATGTTTTCTTATAGCCATAGTTCATACCTTACATATACGGGGCGATGCTTGACCGAAAGAAACCCTTACCAAGGCCGGCCTTGGTCCAGGTAAGGGTTAACGAGACTATTTATGCTTGTCAGTTACGTCTGATGATCAGTTCGCTGCGACATCCTTGGCTGCTGATTCAGGCAGTGTAAAGACCGTCAATACGCCCCCTAGCTGGGTGTAGTTGGACAGATCTCTATAGCCACCTACAGCACCGAGGCCTTCAGTCGACTCGGTCAGGCCTGCTGCCATGCCGATACCGGCCCAGCCCCCGATACCCGAAAGCACACCGATGTATTGCTTACCGTCATGGCTCCAGGTATTGACGTTGCCGATGATGCCGGAGGGTGTCTTGAAGCTGTAAAGCTCTTCACCCGTGTTGGCATCCACGGCTTTGAGGTAACCCTCGAGTGTTCCGTAGAACACCACATCTCCGGCGGTCGCTAGGGCGCCACTCCATACCGAGAATCGCTCGGGAATCGACCACTTGATCTCGCCAGCAGTGGCATCCCAGGCGATAAAGGTTCCCATGCGATTGGCATCGATCTCCTTGACGGGGTTGGTGATATTGCCCGGACCGGGGTACATGGACAGCGTGGCCCCGACATAAGGCTGGCCCGCGGTGTAATCCACCTGGTACGGCTCGTAGTCCATGCAGACGTGGTTGGTAGGCACATAGAACAGGCCGGTCTTGGGCGAGAAGGAAGCCGGCTGTTGATCCTTGGAGCCCAGCGCGGCAGGACAGATGCCTTCAACATTGACATCTTCCTTTCCCACCGTAGCGTACTGATCGTTGACGACGGGGCGACCGGTCTCCATGTCGACGCTACTCGCCCAATTGATGTCCTGATCGTACTTGTTGGCGGAAAGCAGCTCACCCGTTTCACGATCCTGGGTGTAGGCGAAGCCGTTACGATCGAAATGCACCACCAGCTTACGCATTTCGCCATCGACTTCCTGGTCCACCAGGATCTTTTCATTGACGCCGTCGTAATCCCACTGGTCGTGCGGCGTCATTTGATAGACCCATTTCGCCTCGCCGGTATCCGGATCGCGAGCGAAGAGGGACATCGACCATTTGTTGTCACCGGGACGCTGGGTGGGGTTCCAGGTGCCAGGGTTACCGGTACCGTAGTAGACCAGATCGAGCTCGGGGTCATAGGTGAACCAGCCCCATGTAGTACCACCGCCGATCTTCCACTGGTCGCCTTCCCAACTCTTCAGGCTGGAGTCCTTGCCCACTGGCTGGCCGGTTGCCGCGTCAATCGTTTCGTCGGGATTGACCAGCATCGAATCATCGGGGCCGGTGCTGTAAGCACGCCAGGCAAGCTTGCCATCATCGATGTTGTAGGCCGTCAAATAACCTCGAACACCGAACTCGCCACCGGAAATCCCGGTAATGACCTTGTCCTTGACGACTAGAGGGGCATTCGTTGCGGTTTGCCCCTTGCTGGGGTCACCATTGATGCTCTGCCAGGCGACTTGTCCGGACTCCGCGTCCAGGGCCACCAGGGTGGTATCGGCTTGCTGCAAGAAGATTTTGCCATCGGCATAGGCCAAACCACGGTTAACCGTATCACAGCACATGACACCGATAACCTGCGGGTTCTGGCTGGGTTCATATTTCCACTTGATCTCTTGGGTATTCAGGTCGATTGCAATGACCTTGTTGGGAAATGGCGTTTGGATATACATGGTATCTCCAAGCACCAGCGGGCCACCCTCATGACCGCGCAATACCCCCGTGGAGAAGGTCCAATCGGGTTGTAGCTGGCTGACGTTACTTTTGTTGATTTGGTCAAGCTCGCTGTAACGCTGTCCGTTGTATTGCCCTCCCCACATAACCCATTGGCTGGGGTCTTTCTGAAGCTCGAGCAGTTCCTGATTGGCCAGGGATGCGTCAGAAAGCATGAATACCGATGCGGCAAGACCACCGATAAGAAGCCGTTGGGATTTACCGCCTGGATACTTCTTTTTCATGGTAATCTCCATGTTTACCTTATACTTGTTTTCTCTCCGGGCCCGCTGGCGTGTGCCCGTTACAATTGATTATGGTAGCTCTTTAGAAACCGTCAATTACTAATTTTCCCGCTTACCATAAAGACTAATGGCTGGATGGTGGACAGAAATATATTCATTTCTCAGTGGAAAATAATTATTGCCACCTGGCAATAATAAGAGGAGCGCATGCCGCAAAAGAAAACAACCAGTCTCGACTCCAAGACAGAATCAATGCTTTCAGTTCACGCTTTATGTGAATGATATTGTTGGGGATGCGCGGGAGTACGCACGCCATGAGGGGCGCTTGATTTGTCGAAACTAATGAGTGGAGGCCTGCCTTTACCGGGCAGGCTATCCGGGTCGAGAGAGCTCAGCTTGTCCGTGGACAGCGGCTTAATAGGGAGGCGCTTTCCTGCTGTCTTCGTTGATCAGGGGGCGTTGCCTGCGATCAGGCATTGTTCTGCCGCGCGCTGTTTGATCTTGTCAAACTGTGAACGGCTCGATTCTGCAAGCCGACCTTCCCTCAGTATTTCGGGGCGTTCACCACCTGCCTTTGCTCCTCGAGCAAAGGTGTCCATGGTGACGAAATCCTCATAAGGTATCTGGTCAGCGATCCGGTCAATACTGCAAGAGCATTTATAGAGATTGTCGTAATTTTCTCCGCCCAGTTGTTTCATGCAATAGAAAGCATATTCTACCCGCGCCTGGGTCGGGTAATCGTGTTTAGGAGTATCATTGGCAAGAGCGCTGGCGGGCCACAGCGAGGCGAACAATAGCGCTATATAAGTAGTTTTCATTTCTCTCCATCCGTCTGATATCGGCACTGCAATTCACCCTTTTATGGTTCTATTTATAGCTTATGTATAGGCTTGCGAATGGATCTGGTGAGTTGGAAATTGGTTTCAGCAATCCCGGGATGCTGTGGCGACGTATCTAGGCTAGCAGTGTTTGTAAGCATAAGTATCCATGATTCACCTAAAGTATATGATCACAGACTCCACAGGAGTGCTTTACTGTGAGTGCAACACCCAACAATAAATGCCTATAGGAGTATCCGCCATGTGGACCAAGCCCGCTTACACCGACCTGCGCCTTGGCTTTGAAGTTACCCTTTATATCGCCAACCGGTGAAATCAAGCAGTGCAGTCAGGCGCTCCGCATCGGGGCGCCTGTACTATCTGGTAAGGAGTCCTATCTATGCAGGTGCTGGTCCTGGGGTCGGCAGCGGGAGGTGGTTTTCCTCAATGGAACTGTAATTGCCCCAACTGCCAAGGAGTACGTAACAACACCATTGCCGCAGAATCCCGCACCCAGTCCTCGATCGCAATCAGTAGCGATGGCGAACGCTGGTTGTTATGCAACGCCTCGCCGGATATACGGGCCCAGATCGCAGCCAACACAGAGCTTCATCCCAGGCAGAATCTGCGGGATACCGGCATTGCCGGGGTGCTGTTGGTCGATGCACAAATCGATCACGTGACGGGGTTGTTGTCACTACGTGAAGGGTGCCCGCTGGATGTCTGGTGCACTCCCAATGTCCATCAGGACCTGAGCACGGGCTTTCCCTTGTTCGAGATGCTTGGGCATTGGCAGGGTGGCTTGCGTTGGCAGCCGATAGATATCGATACATCCCGGCATGAAGCGGGTTTCACGGTCGGCTTCTGTCCGGAGTTGAAATTTACCGCGGTAGCGCTGGATAGCAACGCGCCGCCTTATTCTCCAAGGCGGGGCGCGCCCACGCCGGGAGACAATATCGGCCTTTTCATAGAGGACACGGCCAGTGGTAGCTCGCTCTTCTATGCCCCGGGGCTGGGGCGGATAAGTGACAGTACACGGGCCTGGCTGCGCCGCGCCGATTGCGTCCTTGTCGATGGAACCCTATGGCACAACGACGAGATGCAGCGCCTGGGCGTAGGAAGCGCAACAGGATCGGATATGGGGCACCTGGCGTTGGCGGGTGAACATGGGCTGCTATCCGAACTCGACAGGCTGCCCGAAACGACCCGACGCATTCTCATCCATATCAATAATACAAACCCGATTCTCGACGAAGCCTCGGCTGAGCGGGCGGTACTCGATGCGCGAGGGATCGAAGTAGCACGCGATGGCCTTAAGCTGTCCTTGTAAAGCCAAAGCTGGCCCTTTCGTCCCTGTGTTAAGGAGCCGCCATGATTTCCACTTCATCCACGCTTTGTAACCTGTCTGCCGGTGGCGCTTCCCAGGGCGCGATGGATCGTGAAGCCTTTCGCGCCGCGCTGATGGCCAAAGGCGGTTATTACCATATCCATCACCCCTACCAGGTCGATATGGCCGAAGGGCGAGCAACGCCCGAGCAGATTCGCGGTTGGGTCGCCAATCGCTTCTATTACCAGATAAACATACCTCAGAAGGATGCGGCACTGCTTGCCAACTGCCCCGATGCCTCGGCCCGGCGGCGCTGGATCCAGCGCCTGCTGGACCATGATGGGCATGATGACGACGCAGGAGGCATCGAGGCCTGGTTGACCCTTGGCGAAGCAGTGGGGCTGACCCGGGAAGAACTGTGGTCGCAGGAGTATGTGCTGCCCGGCGTGCGCTTCGCCGTGGATGCCTACGTCAATTTCGTACGACGCGCTGACTGGCGGGAAGGGGCAATCTCCTCACTCACCGAGCTGTTCGCACCGGCGATTCATCAGAATCGCCTGAGCACCTGGCCGGAGCATTACCCCTGGATCGATGCCAGCGGATACGCCTATTTCCGCAAGCGCCTGAACGAAGCCCGGCGCGATGTCGACCATGGGCTCGAGGTGGCGTTATCCGTCTGTATTACCCATGAGCAACAGCAACGTGCCCTGGAAATACTCCAGTTCAAGCTGGATGTGCTGTGGAGCATGCTCGATGCCATGAGCATGGCCTACCAGCTGAGTCGTCCGCCGTATCACACGGTAACCGACCAACGCGTCTATCACCGGGGACTGGCATGAACGAGAACATGATCTATGGCCTGCGCCCAGGCTGGCGGTTGCAGTGGGAGCCTGCCCAGCAGCGCCATGTGCTGCTGTATCCGGAGGGGATGGTTCAGCTCAACGATAGTGCCGGAGCGATCCTGGAGTTGATTGATGGCCAGCGAAACGTTGCGGACCTGATCGCAGAGTTGCAACAGCGTTATCCCGATGCACCTTCGCTTGGACAGGACGTGCGGGAGTTTCTTGTCGAGGCTGAACATAAAGGGTGGATACGCCATGACTGATTACTCACCTTCCCATGCTGAACTCAGTGCAGGCGCGCCGCTCTGGCTTCTGGCCGAACTCACCTATCGTTGCCCATTGCAGTGCCCCTACTGCTCCAACCCGCTGGATTTTGCGGCACAGGATCACGAACTGACCACGCAAGAGTGGATTGATGTGCTCCATCAGGCCCGGGCAATGGGTGCCGTTCAGATGGGGTTCTCGGGTGGCGAGCCGCTGGTCCGCAAGGATCTCGAAGAGCTGGTGGCCGAGGCCCGCCAACTTGGCTTCTATACCAACTTGATCACATCGGGGCTGGGACTGGACGAAGCCCGCATTCAGGCTTTGCGGAATGCGGGCTTGGATCATATTCAGATCAGCCTGCAGGCAGCTGATAGTGACATGGCCGGGGCACTGGCCGGCTCGAGCAAGGCTCACGCCCGGAAGCTGGCGATGGCTCGTGCCGTCAAGGATGCGGGCTACCCCATGGTGCTCAACGTTGTTCTGCATCGGCATAATATCGACCAGATCGATCGCATCATCGAGCTGTGTGTCGAACTGGGCGCCGATGCGGTGGAACTGGCCAACTGCCAGCTTTACGGCTGGGCTCACCTCAACCGGACCGGCCTGCTGCCCAGCAAGGCCCAGCTTGATGCGGCAGAGGCCGCTACCGAGCGCTGGCGGGAACGGCTCGCGGGCGAAGGGAACGATATGCGCCTGCTCTTCGTAGTGCCGGACTACTACGCCGAGCGACCCAAGGCCTGCATGGGAGGGTGGGGCGCCATCTTCATGACCGTGACCCCCGATGGCACCGTGCTGCCATGCCATAGTGCGCGAGATCTGCCCATGACCTTTCCCACGGTGCGCGAGCAGGCACTCAGGAGCATCTGGTACGACAGCTTTGCCTTCAATCGCTTTCGCGGCGAGGCCTGGATGCCGGCGCCCTGTCGCAGTTGCGATGAACGCCACAAGGATTACGGCGGCTGCCGCTGCCAGGCCTTCCTGCTGACCGGGGACCCGGCAGCGACCGATCCGGTCTGCGCGCTGTCTCCCGATCACGGCCTGATCGAGACAGCGCGTGAAGAGGCGGCTCAGGATGTGCGTAGCGTCGCGCAGTTGACGCCGCGCAACGCGCGCGAGTCGAAAGTGTTCTGTCGCGCATGACTTCCGAGGCGTTGCGTGCCGCGGCCCGCCCGGCGGATGGTTTAAGCGAGCTACGAGCGACCTCCCATGGCGTATTCTGGCTGGCGTCCGCCCCCGAGCGTGGCTGCAAGCGGTTATGGCGCTGGCTGGATGGCGAGGCGTATGCCGTAACACCGCCTGGCATCGACGTGGGTAGCCGCGTCAATGGCTACGGCGGCGGCGCTTATGCCTGCCTTGGGGACAACATTATCCTGGTCGAGAGTCAAAGCCAGGCCCTGCTCCGCCAATCGCTGGATTCCGACACGCCTCGTTCCTGGTGGGCACGCCCTGAGGCGCGCTACGGGGGGCTGCTAGCCGACTTGTCTCGCCAGCGAATCCTGGCCGTGGAGGAGCAGGGCGATGGCCGACATGCTACGCAGCGCCTGGTGACGGTGACCGAGGGGCACTGTGGCATCCTGGCCGAAGGAGCCGACTTCTATGGGGCACCCGCGCTCTCCCCGGATGGCTGCTGGCTTGCCTGGGTCGAGTGGGATCTCCCCCATATGCCTTGGCAGCGCTCGCGATTACGTGTCGCCCAGCTTGACCACGCAGGGCATATCGGACGAGTGGAGACGTGGGATGGCGGCGCTGCCGTCACCCAGCCAACCTTTGGCGGCGACGGGCAACTGGTCTTCATGAGTGACCATGAGGGCTGGTGGCGGCCCTACTGTCTGGAAGGCATGAGCGTTCGGTGTATATGCAAGGCTCCCGCGGACCATGTGCCCACGCCCTGGCAGCTTGGAGAATGTCATCATCTCTGGCGGGGCGGCACGGAGCCGGCCGACGGTGCCACCCTGTATTTTGAGGAGGGTGCGGCGCATGTACTGCATGTCGATGCCCGGGGAGAGGCCATTGCCCGCTTGTTGCCCGAGGCGACACGCGTGATAGGCCTGGCCCAGATAGAGGGCTGGCTCTATGCCCTCACCCAGGGGCCGAAACATGCCGCGCGGCTGGAGCGGGTGCATCTCGCTAGCGGTGAGATCCAACAGCTTGTTGCTCTGGCGACACCCGAAGATGCGCCTGAGCCATCCACCGTATCCGTCAGGGTGGGCGATGCCGAGCAGGTGACAGCGTTTATTTATGCACCAGATGGAACCGGTACGCGCTTGCCGGTCATTGTGCGCGTACACGGAGGTCCTACCTCGGCAAGCTACCCGGTCTATGATCCGCTGGTCTACTGGTGGGTGCGCCAAGGCTTCGCCGTGGCTGATATCAACCCGAGGGGCAGTGGCAACTGGGGCAGGAAGTTCCGGGAGCGGCTTGCTGGTGAATGGGGCCGTCTGGATGTAGAGGATGTCATTGCGCTAGCCGAGGCATTGATTACACGGGGCCTTGCTGACCCTGAGCAGCTCTTCATTCGGGGTCAGAGTGCCGGTGGCTTCACGGTGCTGAACGCACTGGCAACCACGTCATTGTTCCGGGCTGGCGCCAGTTTATACGGTGTCACCGATGCGCCGCATCTGGCGGAGCAGACCCACCGCTTCGAGTCCGGTTATCTCGATTGGCTATTGGGTGACACTGAATCTCAGCGTTCGCGTAGCCCCCGTTACCGCGTCGAAGATATCCAGGCCCCAGTCATATTCTTTCAGGGGACCCAGGATCGAGTCGTCGTGCCGGCCCAGACGCTGGTCATGGCCGATGCGCTACGTGAGCGTGGCATAGTTACCGAGGTGGTGATGTTCGAAGAGGAGGGGCATGGCATTCGTCATCCGGACAACCGGCAACGCATGATCAGCGATGAGATGGCCTTCTACATGGCTGCATTGAGTTCGGAGTCGCAGTAACTGGCAATGAATCGTCCTCAGTCAGAGCAAATCGTCGAGTGCACCTACCCCGAGTTGCCTGCCGGTAGCCGAGGAGCCACGCAGTGTCTGGATAATGGCTTGCAACTGCTGGCTGTCGAGGTGCCTACGGCACGTCAGGTACGGTTGGTGGGTGCTGTCGGAGTTGGGTATCTCGACGAGCCTGCGGTGTTGCCGGGCTTGGCTCATCTTCTTGAGCATGCGCTCTTTCTCGGCTCGAGGGAGGCGCCCATGCCCGGCGAGTTCGCCGCTTGGGTTGGGAGCCAAGGGGGGCGCTACAATGCGCGTACCCATGAGCGGGTCACCGATATCCATATGGTTCTGCCCCCCGCTGCTGCCAGGGAGGGTGTGGCTCGTCTACAGGATCTGCTGATCCAGCCTTGCCTGGATGAGGCTAACGTTGGCCGAGAGGTCAGCGTTCTCGATGCCGAGTTTAAGGCCCGTCTAGCCGATCCGGCATTTCACCGGCAAGCGGCGCTGTCCCGTTTCTTCCTGCCATCTCACCCCGCGTACATATGCCATGCCGGTAACCAGGCGAGTCTTGATGTGAGCCCGCGGGAGCTTCGTAGGCAACTTGTTGCTTTCCACGAGGCGCACTATCGCAGCGAGCGCATGAGCCTGGTGATGCTCGGCCCCATAGCATTGGAAGAACAGCTATCGGTGTTACGGGCGGCGGGACGGGGGATACCCAGTGGTGCGTCTCCCTTGAAAGGGAAAGCCGAGAGTTGGCGATGGGGGGATACCGCGCAACTCCAGTGGTGTTTGCCTGAGGCGCTTCCCGAGCGGTCTCCGATACTGGAACTAATCTGGCCGTTGCCACCGATGGTGGCTGAGCAATCCCCAGGCCCGCTTGGGCTGCTCGTTTCATCACTGTGCGATGGTGCGCTGGCACAGACCCTGCTTGATAGAGAGGCCATTAGTGACATGTCTGCGAGCCTGGCGGCCGAGGCTGTCGGCACCGGGCTCTCCTTGGCATTAACCCTGAGGGATACAGGGAAACATCAGGTCGATCAGACAGTGGCTACATGCCAGGCAGCGGTACAGGAGCGATTGGCGCATGTTTTCTCACCCTCAAGGCGACATTCTCTTTCAAGGGCGATGCCTGCCCACCTGGACCAGTGGACCCTGGATCAGGCACGACGCTTGGCGCAGCGATTGCCTCCGCTTGATCAGGCTGATCGCCAGCTACCCGAGAAGGGAGGCGCACTAAGCTCTTGGCTGGTACCTGCTGCGTGTCGAGTGCTGGAGGAAGTGAGGACACTTGAATCTTCCTGCCGTGTGCCAGAAACCCAAACCCGGTATCGTGAAATCCAGCGTGCTTCCAGTCAGGATTCATTGCCCTGCGCAACGGAACGTTGCCTTCGGACAGCGCCGGCCATAGCCGGTCAGCCACCTATTGCCGATGACGCAGTGCCTTCACCGGGTCTGATTGAAACCCGGCCAGTTGCTCTTTGGTGGGGTGGGGGGCCTGAGCAGAAAGAGGCCAGTTGGTGTCTGGGGTGGTCTGCGCCTCTACACGAGCAGCGCGGACGCCTGATGAGATGGCGCCAGTGGTCTCTCGCTGCACGTCAGGCAGCACGGACTCATGGGGTGAGCATTACGCTAGGAGGCGATGGCCTGGGGGACTGGGTGGTGGCAAAGGGGCCGTCGACGTATCTAGAGTCGTCGATAGCGCAGGTATGCGCTACCTGGCCAGCGAGACAGGAACCTGCGAGTGTGTATGGCGTAGAGTCGGCATCCTCGGGTCTGCTGGCGCAACGCTTGCTTGCCAAGCTGGAAACAGCGCCTGTGTCGGTTGAGTTGGGGAGGCTAACGAGAAAGCCAACGCTACAAGCGCCCGCAAGGTTGAGTTGGGTCAATGGGGAACTAAGTGCGACCCAAGCCCGGGAAGGCTGCCGACGCTTGGCGAGCCTGCTGCCGTCGTGGACTGAGACATCTTCGACCCATGAGGTCGACCTGGAGCTAGAAAGTACTTCTATACGCTGGGTCCCGCCTCAGGCGGAGGATTACGCAGTGATGCTTCAGATCGAGGCTGCAGATGCTAGCCCGACAAGCCGATTGTTGATGAAACTGCTCGAGTGGTGTCACGACGCCGCCTTTTTCAAGGAGCTGCGTCAACAGCGAGGCTTGGGCTACATCGCTGCGGTACGTTATCGCGAGATAAATGGTTGGCCCCGGTTAGGGTATGTCGTGCAATCGCCACATACCGATATCGAAGAACTTCAGAAAGCGATTACTGAGTTCATTGATGATCAGGCGGAGGCCTTGGCAGCAATAGACATAGAGACCATGGAGCATCGGCGAGGCAGCCTGCGTGCTATCTGGGGGCCTCCGGAAACCACGGACGAAGCGACACTGGCTGGCTGGCACGCACTTCGTGTTGCCACGTGCGATACGCCCTTTCGCTCCCCCACGGTTGGCGACAACGCTTTTCGGCTGGCGCCCTGGGAAAGAATGGATACGGCGTTGGAAAGCCTTACCCCTGAGTGCCTGGCTAGTTTTGCCGAAGCCGTGACCCGCCGGGAATTAGCCTGGACGTGGTGGGCACATGTGCCGTCGTCCCGTTAATGAAAAGTATTCGTCAGGCCAAGCCCTGCTTAACGCATTATTGTCATACTGCAATAGTCTTGTGCACTAAGTTAATTAACAGATTTTCCAAAAAGTGCCTAAACTTTAACTAGCTTTAGCGATCTCTTAACAGGAGCTGAAGCAATACAATGATAATAAGGAGAGTTTGATGAAATCTCGTGCCGCCATCGCTTGGGAAGCCGGCAAGCCGCTGGAGCTTTCAGAGATCGACGTCGAAGGACCCAAGGCGGGTGAGGTCATGGTGCGCATCGTCGCGACCAGTGTATGCCATACCGACGCGTTTACCCTGTCCGGTGCCGACCCGGAGGGCATCTTTCCATCCATTCTGGGTCATGAGGGGGCAGGCATCGTCGAGGAAGTCGGCGAGGGCGTCACCAGCCTCAAGCCGGGCGATCACGTCATCCCGCTTTATACTGCTGAATGCGGCAAGTGCAAGTTCTGCTTGTCGGGCAAGACCAACCTGTGTAGTTCAGTGCGCGCCACTCAAGGCAAGGGGCTGATGCCCGATGGCACTACGCGCTTCTCTTTCGAAGGCCAGAAGCTGCATCACTACATGGGCACGTCGACTTTCTCCGAGTTCACCGTACTGCCTGAAGTGTCGCTGGCCAAGGTTTCCCAAGAAGCGCCGCTCGACAAGATCTGCCTGCTGGGCTGCGGTGTGACCACGGGTATCGGTGCAGTGCTCAACACTGCCAAGGTCGAGCCGGGCTCAACCGTTGCTGTGTTCGGCCTTGGTGCCATTGGCCTGGCGGTTATCCAGGGGGCACAAATGGCCAAGGCCTCACGGATCATCGCCATCGATATCAATCCCGACAAATTCGAGTTGGCGCGTCAGTTCGGGGCTACCGACTTCGTCAATCCCAAGGACCATGACGTCCCCATTCAGCAAGCCATCGTTGATCTGACCGACGGGGGGGTTGACTATTCCTTCGAGTGCATCGGTAACGTCAATGTGATGCGGTCGGCACTGGAGTGCTGCCACAAGGGCTGGGGCGAGTCGATCATTATCGGCGTAGCCGGGGCCGGGGAGGAAATTTCTACACGTCCGTTCCAGCTGGTTACCGGACGGGTCTGGAAGGGCTCCGCGTTTGGAGGCGTCAAGGGCCGCAGTGAACTGCCGGGCTATGTCGAGCGCTACATGAACGGTGAGATCAGGATTGACGAGTTCATCACGCAGGACATGCCTTTCGAACAAATCAACGACGCTTTCGACCTGTTGCACCAGGGCAAGAGCATTCGCACGGTGCTGCATTATTGAGGAGGGCGGGATATGACGTGGCTAAAGAAGATTTTCGGGGGTTCGAGTACAGAGAAGAATGAAGCGCCTGCTTTTCAACAAGGAGAACAAAAAATGAGCGATGCCAGCATTCATATACATCCATTAGTAGACAAGGGTTTCGGCCCTACTGACGAGACCTTTCAAGGTGGAAAGCTTCACTGTCATTGTAGTCAGAACAAAGTGGAAGTTACTGTAAAGGCCCAGTGTGCGCATAATCACGCCTGCGGTTGTACTAAATGCTGGAAGCCTTCAGGCGCTCTATTCTCGCTTGTGGCGGTTGTGCCGAAAGATGCTGTCAGTGTAACTGCCAATGAAGATAAGCTGCATGTAGTTGACCCGACTGCTGCCATTCAGCGGCATGCCTGCCGAGAATGCGGTGTCCATATGTATGGCCGCATAGAAAATACTGACCATCCTTTTTATGGCCTGGACTTCATTCACGTAGAACTTTCAGATGATAAAGGATGGGCTGCACCTGAGTTTGCGGCTTTTACCTCCTCGGTTATCGAATCGGGAACGGATCCAGAGGATATGGGTGCCATTCGCGCCAGATTGAAAGATCTAGGGCTGGAGCCTTATGACTGCCTTTCTCCCCCGTTGATGGATGCCATTGCTGCTCATAATGCAAAAGCATCAGGGGCGCTCAAGAAAACAGCCTGATCAGCCTGGACTATTAGATCCCGCTGCCAAGCTGTTTGGCAGCGGGTTAAATCGCTATTTGAACAGGTGAGTGGCGTGGGTAATAGCACCCCCAGCACGAATGGCCGCGGCTACTAGCGCTGCCTCACTTAACTCGGCATCATCTGCGCCCGCATCGCGAGCAGCTTTGGTATGCAGTTCAATACAGTAAGGACACTGTGTGGTCATGGCTACCGCGACAGCCAACAATTGCTTCGTCTTGCTGGATAACGCACCTTCCTCGAAAGCAGCCTTGTCAAAAGCCCAGAAAGCATCCATGCCGTGCTTCGCACTGGCATTTAATTTCTCTAGGTTATTTAGGTTATTGGAATCGTACATGTTTCACCTTCTTGTAAATTTTTATGGTCAGAGGTTTTATGGCGTTTGCGCTCTTTTGTATTAGTGAAGAAAGCGCTAAATTAACATAGCCTATGCTTAGAAGGGCATCAATCACCATTGGGTAGGGTACAAGAATATTCGGGTCATGTGGTGGCTGTCTTATGTGCTAGCACTAGTGGTGAGGCTACAATGATAACTACGTGGCGGTTTAAGGTTTATATAGTCAGCTTCGGCTCCAGACAATTGTGTTACACCTATAAAAATCTATGTTTGACATAACCACGGTCAGGCATAGCGCTAAAACAAGAAGTTATTGAGGAGCTATGTGGATGCCTAGCAATTCCAATGCGTTAGAAAGCGATTCCTCGCTGATAAAGACCATCACTGAAAAACACCGGCATCAGCCTGGTGCGCTACTGCCAGTACTCCATGAAATTCAGGCGTCCTTCGGTTTCATTCCGAAGGATGCAGTGAAGCAGATCGCTGAGGGTCTCAACCTGTCGCGTGCCGAGGTGCATGGCGTGATCAGCTTCTATCACGACTTTCGCTACACAGCGGGGCCGCAGGCAAGGGTATGCATGGGCGAGGCTTGTCAATCCATGGGTTCTGCCGCGCTTCTGGATCGCGCGAAGGCGCTCCTCGGTGACGGCGTGGAACCGGTGTACTGCATTGGCAATTGCGCCTGTGCGCCGAATATCGAGGTCGATCACGTCTATCACGGGCGCGTGAGCCCTGAAGTACTCGACGCTCTGCTCAAGAAGCGGGAGGCAGCAGCATGAGTATTACCGTCTATATTCCCCGTGATTCGGGAGCGCTCGCTGTCGGTGCCGAGGCCGTTGCGGATGCAGTCCTGGCTCAAGCCCATTCGCGCGGCATCGAGATCGACCTGGTGCGCAACGGCTCGCGTGGGCTGTATTGGCTGGAGCCCTTGGTCGAGGTGGAAACACCCCAGGGCCGGGTGGCCTATGGCCCGGTGGCCATTGATGATGTGCCTGCCCTGTTCGAAGCCGACTTTCTTCACGGCGGCGATCATGCTCTGTGTCAGGGGCTTACCGAGGCCATTCCCTATCTCAGGGCCCAACAGCGCCTGACTTTCCAGCGTGTGGGAGTGACCGATCCATTGAGCCTCGATGACTATCGTGACCATGATGGCTATCGTGGCCTTGCCCGGGCACTCGAGATGTCGCCGGCCGACATTGTCGAGGCCGTGACCGACTCGGGATTGCGTGGACGCGGCGGCGCGGCCTTTCCTACCGGCATCAAATGGAAGACGGTACTGGACGCGGCGGGGCCGACCAAGTACATCGTCTGCAATGCCGACGAGGGCGATTCCGGTACCTTCTCGGACCGCATGGTGATGGAAGGCGATCCTTATCTACTGATCGAAGGGATGACCATCGCCGGGCTGGCCGTGGGTGCCGAGCAGGGCTACATCTATCTGCGCTCGGAATACCCGCACGCCGAGCGTACGCTTGAGGAGGCCATCATCCGTGCCGAGGCGGCTGGCTATCTGGGCGACGACATCCAAGGCAGCGGCAAACGTTTTCACCTGGAAGTCCGGCGCGCCGCGGGGGCGTATGTCTGCGGCGAGGAAACAGCCCTGCTGGAGAGCCTGGAAGGCAAGCGTGGGCAGGTGCGTGCCAAGCCACCGCTGCCGGCGATACAGGGTCTGTTCAACAAGCCCACCGTGGTCAACAACGTCATCTCGTTGGCCAGCGTACCGGCGATTCTCGACAAGGGGGCGGCGTTCTATCGGGACTATGGCATGGGCCGTTCACGCGGGACACTGCCCATCCAGCTCACCGGCAATATTCGTCGCGGTGGGCTGATAGAGCTCGGCTTCGGCATCACCCTCAAAGAGCTCATCTATGACTATGGCGGTGGCACGGCAAGCGGCCGGCCGGTCAAGGCCGTCCAGGTCGGTGGGCCGCTCGGTGCTTATATCCCCGCTGACCAGCTCGACACCCCACTGGACTACGAAACCTTCATTGCCGCCCAAGGCACGGTGGGGCACGGCGGGATTGTGGTCTTCGACGAGACGACCGACATGGCGCACATGGCCCATCACGCCATGGCCTTCTGTGCCTTCGAGTCCTGCGGCAAGTGCACCCCATGTCGTATCGGTTCCACACGGGGTGTTGAACTGCTGGAGCGCATCATGGCCGAACGAGGCCAGGGCTCCGACCCGGCTCAGGTCGAGCTGCTGCGCGAACTCTGCGACACGTTGGTAAACGGCTCGCTCTGTGCGCTGGGTGGCATGACGCCGTTCCCTGTGCTGAGCGCACTCGAACATTTCCCGGCAGACTTCGGTCTGGTGGCCGAAACCGCCCACGCCTGACGGAGGCAATCATGACGGTGAGTATCTACGAACCCGATTTAGGCACCCCCGCCCCCGCGTGTGGCGGAGCGCCCGTAACGCTTGAAATCAATGGCATGCCGGTTACCGTACCGGAAGGTACCTCGGTGATGCGTGCCGCCGCCGAGGCGGGGCTTTCCATCCCCAAGCTTTGTGCTACCGATAGCCTCGACGCCTTCGGCTCCTGCCGCTTGTGCCTTGTCGAGATCGAGGGCCGTCGCGGCTATCCCGCGTCCTGTACTACCCCGGTCTCTGAGGGCATGGTCGTGCGTACGCAGACCGATGCCCTGGCCCGGCTGCGGCGCAACGTGATGGAGTTGTACATTTCCGATCATCCGTTGGATTGCCTGACCTGCTCGGCCAACGGCAACTGCGAATTGCAGGACATGGCCGGTGCAGTCGGCCTGCGTGAGGTGCGCTATGCGCCGGGCGAGAACCATCTTGCGGCCGAGGTGGATACCTCCAATCCTTATTTCCAGTTCGACCCCTCGAAATGCATCGTCTGTAGTCGCTGCGTCCGCGCCTGTGACGAAGTGCAGGGGACCCTGGCACTGACCATTGATGGCCGAGGCTTTGCGTCCATGGTGTCGCCGAGCGCTCAGGACAGCTTTGCCGAGTCGGAGTGCGTGTCCTGTGGTGCCTGTGTGCAGGCCTGCCCGACAGCGACACTGATGGAAAAATCGATCGTCGACCGGGGCCAGCCCGAGCAGGCCGTTATCACCACCTGTGCCTATTGTGGCGTGGGGTGCAGCTTCCGCGCCGAGGTAAAGGGCGAGGAGGTTGTGCGCATGGTGCCGCACAAGGACGGCAAGGCCAATCATGGCCATTCCTGCGTCAAGGGGCGTTTCGCCTGGGGGTACGCCACCCATCCCGATCGCATCACCACGCCGATGATCCGCCGCTCTATCGATGAGCCTTGGCAGGAAGTGAGCTGGGAGGAGGCGATTCGCTACACGGCCGACGAGTTCCGGCGTATTCAGGCCGAGCGTGGCAGGGATTCGGTCGGGGCGCTGACCTCCTCGCGCTGCACCAATGAAGAGACCTACCTGGTCCAGAAACTGGTGCGCACTGCCTTCGGCAACAACAACGTCGATACCTGTGCGCGTGTCTGTCATTCGCCGACCGGCTACGGATTGAAAGCCACGCTGGGGGAATCGGCCGGTACGCAGGATTTCGACTCGGTGCATCAGGCCGACGTGATTTTCGTCATCGGCGCCAACCCCACCGATGCTCACCCTGTGTTTGGCTCGGTGATGAAGCAGCGCTTGCGCGCCGGGGCCAAGTTGATCGTGGCCGACCCACGCACCATCGATCTGGTGCGTTCGCCGCATATCGAAGCGGCGCATCATCTCAAGCTCAAGCCCGGCACCAACGTGGCACTACTGAATGCCCTGGCGCATGTCATCGTCACCGAGGGCTTGGTCGACGAGGCATTCGTAGCCGCACGTTGTGAGCCGGATAGCTTCGCCCAGTGGCGCGAGTTCGTGTCGCGCCCCGATAATTCGCCTGAACGTCTGAGTGGCGAACTCGGCATTCCCGCAGGGGAGCTTCGCGCCGCGGCAAGGCTATATGCCACGGGTGGCAATGCCGCCATCTATTATGGCCTTGGGGTGACCGAGCACAGCCAGGGGTCGACGACTGTCATGGCGATTGCCAACCTCGCCATGGCCACCGGCAACCTCGGTCGCCCCGGGGTGGGGGTCAATCCGCTACGCGGACAGAACAACGTGCAGGGCTCCTGTGACATGGGCTCCTTCCCGCATGAGTTGCCGGGGTATCGCCATGTCTCGGATACGGCCACTCGCCAGCTTTTCGAGCAGGAGTGGGGGGTAACCCTCGACCCGGAGCCGGGGCTGCGCGTTCCCAACATGCTGGATGCGGCATTGGCCGGCCAGTTCCATGGACTCTATCTGCAGGGCGAGGACCCGGTACAGTCCGACCCGAACACGCAGCATGTGCAGGCGGCGCTCAAGGCCATGCAATGCGTGGTGGTGCAGGATCTGTTCCTCAACGAGACGGCAAAGTACGCACACGTCTTCCTGCCGGGGGCGTCCTTCCTCGAGAAGGACGGGACATTCACCAATGCCGAGCGGCGAATCTCGCGCGTGCGTCGAGTCATGCGCCCGCGGGCGGGCAAGGCCGATTGGGAAGTGACAGTGGCGCTGGCCGAGGCACTGGGATACCCGATGCCTTATGCACATCCCTCCGACATCATGGACGAGATTGCGCGGCTGACGCCGACGTTTACCGGCGTAAGCTATGCCAGGATCGATGAGCTCGGCAGTATCCAGTGGCCCTGCAACGCTAGCGCCCCCGAAGGTACGCCGATCATGCATGGTGAGCAGTTCGTGCGTGGGCTGGGTCGGTTCATGCTGACCGCGTACGTACCCACGGAAGAACGCACCAGCCGCAAGCGGCCGCTTCTGCTCACCACGGGGCGTATCCTGTCGCAGTACAACGTCGGCGCGCAGACTCGGCGCACCGGCAACGTTCATTGGCATGCGGAGGACAGGCTCGAAATCCATCCCAGCGATGCCGAAAACCGCGGCATTCACGATGACGACTGGGTCGCGATCACCAGTCGCAGCGGGGAAACGACACTGCGCGCGCTGGTCACGGAGCGGGTGCAGCCGGGCGTGGTCTACACCACGTTTCACCATCCCGAATCCGGGGCCAACGTCATCACCACGGATAATTCGGACTGGGCGACCAACTGTCCGGAGTACAAGGTCACCTCGGTCGAGGTGGTGAAGGTGATGCAGCCGTCGGACTGGCAGCGCGAGTACAGTGAGTTCACGGCACGACAACAGGCTTTCTTGCCTGGAGCGGCTAGTGCGGAGGCTATCGCCGAGGGTGGTGTCCGGGTACGGCTTCCTACCTGATTCGGCAGTGGACGAGTACCGGCCAGGGACGGCTGAAGGATATCAACAACATGGTTCGCGCATTCTGTGTCGCGTGACAGGAGAACGGCTGTGACCCCAGAAAAACTTGTCCGTATGGCCAACCAGATTGGCGCCTATTTCGAGGCTGACCCGCAGCCGGAGCATGCCCGCCAGCAGATCGCTGAGCATATCAAGAAATTCTGGGCTCCCACCATGCGGCGCACCCTGGTCGATTCCCTTGACCAGGGGGCTGCATCGGAGCCTCAGTTGAATGAGCTAGTCGCGCAGGCAGTCGTGGAGCATCGTGAGCTTCTGGTGGGCCGCAACCCTGAGCGGGTAAGTTCATAGCCAGCTTTTAGCGTCGAATCAGCCCTCATGGCCATAGCCATGAGGGCTGATTCCGGTATCGACCGGTATTGCGCTGCATCTTCCAGTGAAATCACCTGAGCATTGACGATTTCGGCGATGTTGAGCCTGCCGCGCAGGATGGCCTGCATGAGCTGACGGTTGTACTGCACCGCTGATGTCTGTTGGCAGCTATTGAGCCAGGTAGACGCCCGATCAACCGAGCCAGCGTGGTATGCAACACAGGGGCAACTTGGCGGGACTGCGCTGGTAGGCCGGATTACGCTTACTATCGTTGATCTCTTACATGGCCACATAACATAGGTTGAATAATAAGCCAGCCATGTCTGCCAGACTGCTTTTCGTCGAGCAAAGGAAGGCTCAGCAAGGAAGATTGAGCCAGGAAGGCTCTGCAGCACCCCAAGGATGCATGGACAGGATGTCTGTGTTGGGACTCAAGGAAGATGGGCCAGGATGGCTCTGGTGTCACCCAAGGAAGCGCGGGCAAGAAGCCGGCGATGGTTTGATTCAAGGAAGACGGCGCTAGAAGCGCAAACCCGGTCATCATTGGCCGGGTTTATTTATTTCCGGTCGAGATAGCCTGATTCCTGGGTTATCACAGAATTACCGATGCCCTTCATTCTGCCTCCCGCATCAGTGCGAGTAAGGCGCGTTATCGCGCATAAAGCGGAGGATTGTTATCTCTCTTCCTCGTCAATCGGGTTATTGATGCGTTCGACGGTGACCCGGTGGTGGCTCATGTGGGCCATGGCCGTTGCTCCGCTTTTCGCTTCCGCTTCGGCGTCTTCCAGCGTGCGTGCTTTCAATTCGTATTCGAGGGTTTCGCCGTCCACGTTGAAGGTCGCTGAGTAGCCACCCGCTTTTCGGCACGCCACGGCAGCACGGCGGCTAAGCTCGCGGTCAGCCTGTGCCCACTGGTTGATTAGCTCAGCCGGTGCGCCGTCGCCATCGTTATCCAGCATGTCGATGCGGTCGCTCAGGTCATCTGCCAGGGCGCGCAGTTCGTCATCACTCAAGCTTTCAGGGCATTTAGTCATTGATGGGCCTCCAGGCGTGTAAGTTTCAAGCCTATGCCATAACGGTAGGCATGATGCGTTCGTCGCGGTAGGCGGACAGGCGGTAGGATAGGTGTGCATGTCGGCATCGCCTCACAGGGGAGGCTTGTGAGCACGGTCTCGGGACGCCTCCAGCACTTTGGTGCCTGCCTAACCTTTCCAGTCCAGCATCGAGCAATGTAAACCGCTTATCAGGCGTACTAGCTAAACGATAAACAGGAGATGTTATGTCAAGGTTATGTGGGGCTGCGCGCTCGGTGCTAATCCTTGTCGACTTTCAGGAAGGCCTGTTGCCTGTCATTCAGGATGGCGAAGCTGTTGTCGAGCGCGCGGTGCTGCTCGCGAAAGCGGGAAAAGAATTGGGAGTCCCTATCCTGGGAACCGAGCAGAATCCTGAAGGCCTCGGAGCTAACCATCCTCAGATTCGTCAGCTAAGCGACCAAACCTTCGCTAAGACGTATTTCGATGCCTGCAGCCAGCCCGGCTTTTTATCCTACCTCGAGCCTCACCGAGATGAACTGATTATTGCTGGCTGCGAAGCTCATGTTTGTGTGCTGCAGACCACCCTTAGTCTGATCGAACACGGCTACCGCGTCAGGCTGGTGGCAGATGCCATTGGCTCACGGCGTTCATCGGATAGGGAGGTGGCGATAGCTAGAGCCGGCGCTGCCGGTGCAACAGTGGTGACAAGCGAAATGGTGATTTTCGAATGGATGCGTCATAGCGGTCATCCATCGTTTCGGTCAGTGCTGGCGTTGGTGAAGTAGGGCGACCAGTGCCCCTCCTGCCCAGCAGCTTCCTGGTGCAGTCGGTATGCCGGCATCAAGGCTAAACTGAAAAGTGGATGCAAGCCATGATGGTTAAGCGTGAGTGACCCTGGGGGACGTTGTGCTGCCCTTGCAAAGGTCGCAAAGATACTTTCTGAGGTTCCAGCCATGAGCAACCGCTACGAAGACCTGTCTCTCGACGAGCTGCGCGTCTTGCATGACGAACTGGGTGATGAAATAGACCTGTTCGGTACCGAATCCGCATCCGATGATCTGCTGGAAAAGGAACATCAGGTGGGCCGAGAGATCTCCCGCCGTGAAGCTGACGAGGTTCGACGGGTCGGAGGGTATGCAGCAGAGCTGGTCGTTGTGGAAGATGGCCAGGCGGTAGATCGATTCGAGTACGCACTGAAGGCAGAGAACCAGGAAGACGCCGAGGCGGAAGCCCGGTCAGGGGCTGGATCGATGGCATCGATAACCGGCCACGACGTGCGTGTGGAGGCTATCAAGGGGCCGCTGGTGGACTGATGGGCTGGCTCGACTGAACATTCGTCTTAATCGTATGCGTCGTGGCGGCAATCTCTTACACGTTTGAGGCACATAGGTTAGTACGAGGGTCACAATACCTGCGTATCATGAGACCTGTAGAGCAAGGATGCTCAAGCAAGGAAGACCGAGTACATGGATGACTCAAGGCACCAAGGATGCACGGGCAGGAAGCCTGTGGTGGTAGCAAGGAGTGCAGTGCAAGATAGCCCGGCCCGAGTGGCCGGGCTTTTCTTTTTGCACAGCACCCGCTTCCGGTTCACTTCGCTCTATGCTTTGCACGAGTCGGTGAGCGTCAACTTGGGCTGGCCCTCGTTCCTCCTCGAGGCCAGTAGCTTCACCTCCCGATCAGGTAAGACTCATGCTGCATCGCCCCCTTCCAGATGAAGGTAGAGAGGGTCGAACTCGCCCGCTACCGTCAACTTCTCCCAATCAGGGATGGTCACCTGGGTTCTCTTGGTCTGGATCAGCCCATCGGCACGAAGCGCCTGTAGCACTCGGTTCACATGGACAGAGCTGGTACCAATCACGTCTGCCAGTTCAGCCTGGGTAATTGGCAAATCGAAGAAGCCGTCCTCAACAAGCCCTACTGCCTCTAGGCGCATCAGGAACTCGCAGAGAAGATGGGCCATCCGGGTGTAGGCCTCGCGCCGCCCGATATTGAGCAGCCACTCACGGAAGATCGAGGCGTCTACCAGCGTCTCGCGCCAGAAGGCAGCGGTAAGGCGAGGATAGTGTTCACACACGCGGCGCAAATCCTCATGCTGGATGAACCCGACCGTGCAGGGGCTGATCGAGGCAATGCTGTTGTCCATGACCTTTAGGTGCAGGCTTTGCAGGTCCGGGATGTCTCCGGGGACATGCAGGGCCATGATCTGGCGCTTGCCCTCGGAAGTCAGCTTGTAGACACAGGTGAAACCCTCGAGGACCAGGCAGCACTGGGACGGGCGGTCGCCGATACGCACGATGTCCTGATCATCCTTGAGGCTTATGACCTGTATTGGCAAGTCCCGGAGCGCCTGCTTCTCCTCGTCGGAGAGAGTGAAGATGCTTTCCAGCTTGCGAATCATCAGAATGTTGGGGAAGTGGGGGTCTGCGGTCATGCTTGCGCTCCGTGCCTGAGGCAGGAATGAAGCCCGTGGCCACAGTGTCCCTGCTCATCTGGTTGAACACCATTTTCGAGTTGCAGACGCTAATTATGATGCACAGCCGGATGTGCTTTCCATGCGTCTCATACGCAATAGATGAGGATTTGGCGCTCGCTTTAAAGGGCAGGGCTTCTATTCTTAAGACATGTCGTCCTTTGCGGCCCTTCTCACGGAAACCTGTTATGCGCGTTTTTTCCAATCCCGTCGGTTCCGGCTCACTCTGGTTCGACAACCTCGCTACCGCAGATGGCACTCCCGTCGCTTACGACCCGCAGGCGCGGGCTTTCCTGCCCATGCCGCCCTTCTGCGCCAATCGTGACGTGATCAGTTGTAACTGGATCGCTCCCGAGCATGGCGCATTCTGCCGGTCCTGCGCCATGACGGCGCTGGCTCCAGATCCCTCTATTCCCAATGCTATCCCTAATTGGGCGCAGACCGAGGCCGCCAAGCGCTGGGCACTCGATAATCTGGGACGTTGGAGCTGGTTCCGGCCGGAGGATCCGGGCGCTCCCCCCGTGTTCCATATGCTTGCCGAGGGGCCAACCCCGGTGCCCATGGGGCATGTCGAGGGGGTGGTGACTATCAGCGTGGCCGAGGCGGATCCTGTCCTGAGAACTATCCGTCGCCAGGCGCTTGAGGAGCCCTACCGAACCATGATTGGCCATATGCGTCATGAAATAGCGCATATGATCTGGTGGCGGCTCAGCTTGCGTGCTGATTTCCTCGATGCCTTCCGTGCCATGTTCGGAGACGAGCGGGCGGATTACCCAGCCGCACTCCAGCAGCATTATAACGACGGCCCACCTCCCGACTGGAAGCAACGTTTTCTGACTACGTACGCCTCCGCGCATCCACACGAAGACTGGGCCGAGACGACAGCGCACCTGCTGCACCTGACCGATATCGCTGATAGCTTCGTTGCGGCGGGCCTGTCCTCGCCCCAGTTACCGAGCCCGAACTGGGATCCCTACTCGGAGCCGGATGCCGAGCGCCTGATCTATGTTGCTGCTTCACTGTCTGTCGGCGTCAATCATGTCAATCGCTCGATGGGGCTCTCGGACCTGTATCCCTTCGTGTTGTCAGACATCTCGCGACGTAAGCTTGCCTTTGTCCATGACTGGCTGCGCCGGGGGGCCCAGGGACGTTGATAAGGCTGTAGCTGGCCTTGGCCGAATGATGCGTAGTGCGATAGATATGAATCCAGTAGCAAGCATGAGCGTTATCCTTGTATAAGCGCTCGTAGAGCCCTGACAGGCGCTTTATTGGCAGTCTCGACCCCCTGATCGCATCTCGCCATAAAATCCGTCATAACGCCTCGGTGAGCTTTCTTCGGTATGTCTGCTTGACTGCTTTAATTCGGTGTGGCATGATGCGTTCAGTTGGTTAGCAAGATGTATATGTCAGTTGTAATCGAATCATTCGGTAGCCTGGTTATATCCCTTGTTTTGCCCACTTCATCTGGGGTAGCACCCGGCAATCGCATAAAGCGCCTAGCGCGTAAGGAATTCGAACATGGCAACTGGCACAGTTAAGTGGTTCAACGACTCCAAAGGCTTCGGTTTCATCTCTCCCTCTGACGGCGGTGATGACCTGTTTGCCCACTTCTCTGAAATTCAGGCTGACGGCTTCAAGTCCCTGCAGGACGGTCAACAAGTCTCTTTTGACGTGACCCAGGGCAAGAAAGGCCTTCAGGCTGCGAACATTAAGCCTCTCTAACTCCGGTTAGTCTGCGCTTTCGAGCCGTAAGGCTTCGAGCACAAAAGCCCGCTTACGCGGGCTTTTGTGTATCTGTATGTCTGGTTTCTGAGTGGCTCTTTTCCATCGGCTGCCACAAGGACGCGACTGTCATCCTGACCTACCAAGGGCCTGCTTACGCTAGCAGGCCCGTTTCATTTCGATAGCGGCCCTTATAAGTGCTATCTGTCCTGGTTCATGATCGTAGTTCTGAGCTCTGGTGTTGCATTGCGGAGCTGCTCCAGCGCCTTGAGAGCGTCCTGGCGCAAGGGTAGACGAAGAGCCCATTCGATATCGCTGCGCTGGTAGCCCATGTCACGAAGAATCGTGTCGTCATGGGTCAGCAGGGGCAGAACGTGTTGGCGGAAACGCCTCCGCCGACGCCAGGCCTGCCATGTGGTTTTCAGTGCCGCCGCCAGGCCCAATGGCGGCATGGCGGGCATGTAGAAATCCCTCATTGGCGGGGGCGGGTTCGGTGACTTGCGTAACGAACGGCGAACGTGTTCGAGATCGGACATGACGATATCTCCTAACGACGACCAGGAATGGTGTCGCTGTTGAAACGGCTTGGAATCGTTGAGGGTCGCGACCTCATTGACAGGATGCGCGGTGCGAATGGTTCAGACAAACAAAAAGGACTACACTCTCAGTTCAGTAAAACTGAACGGTACTGGCATGACGCTCTCCTCTCCATCGGTCAATCGACGTACCCTGCCATTGCTGGATACGGACGTGCTTCGCATGTTCGTCGCCATTGCCGATAGCGGTAGTTTCACGCAAGCCGCACGGCAGGTGTACCGCACGCCATCGGCACTGAGCATGCAGGTCAAGCGGCTCGAAGAAACGCTCGGCCAGGCGCTGTTCGTACGCGAAGCGCGACGGGTAAGGCTGACGCCGGAGGGTGAGGTCTTGCTGAGCTATGGCCGGCGCCTGCTCAAGCTCAACGAGGAGGCCGTTACCCAGTTTCTCGCGCCACCCCTGGAAGGTACGGTGTGCTTCGGTACGCCCGATGACGTAGGGTCGCGCATTCTGCCCCGCGTTCTCGCGCAGTTTGCGCGTTCGCACCCTGCCGTACAGGTCAATGTCGTTGTCGGGCGTAGTGTGGACATGGTTGAACTGTTGGCACAGGAAGAGCTTGACCTGATTCTACTCACGGCCGGCTACGATGCATTGACGGAGGAGCGTGGCGAGATCGTCCATTCGGAGCCGCTGGTCTGGGCAGGGCTGGAGGGTGGTTCCGCTGTGCGGCGTTCGCCCTTGCCGCTGGCCTTGGCGAACCACGGGTGTGCCTGGCGTAGCATGGCGCTGTCCGCGCTGGATCAACAGGGATTGCCCTATCGTATTGCCTACTCCAGTGAGAACTGTACTGCACAAGAGGCGGCGCTATTGTCCGACCTGGCAGTGGCTCCCTTCCCGCACAGCATGGTGCGGTCGCCGCTGCGCAAGCTGGGAGCGGAGTCAGGCCTGCCGACGCTCGGCGATTACCAGATCATGATGATTCGCAGGGCGGGGGCAGGAGCGGCTAGCGAGGCGCTTGCCGGGCACGTGAAAGATGCCTTTCAAGCGCTTCGCTGAGCAAGCAGTCTTCAAAGCGCCCTGCATTCTAGCCTCGTCACTGCATGGCCAGTAGATCGAGTATCGTGTCGTCCTTGGGCGTGAATGTATCGCTGTCGTCCAGGCTCACGAGCTGTCCGTGATCATACTTGACGACGCGGCCATCCGAAGTGAAAAGCTCGATGGGTCCCAGCAGGAAATCCGCTTCCCCGTTAACGGGCGTGGCATCGGCGCCGAACTGAACAAAGGCGATCAATGTAGCAGCCTCGCCACTTCGGTCCATTGCTGAAAACTCGAAGGCCTCGATCATATCCACCTCCAACCTTGCTCTTATTGTCTTTCAAGGTAGCGTCTGCTTATGACTATCCTGTGTCCAGGCATACTAGCTAAGCTAATTGGTCCATCTTTCGTTGTCCAGTATATGTGGAATCAATTTCCAAAAAATTAGAGCCTGGTCAATAAGGGAGCATTTAGGTAGTTCAGATTTTAGTCTCGCTATCCGCGGGGCCTGCCGCCGAACCAGCTAGGCTGGCTCAGCGACCTCTCGTCACTCCCTTCGGCGTTTAGGAAGGAAAGGAGAACTGGGCATTCTCGCGGACGCCTGCGGATGGCCAGCGCTGGGTGATGGTCTTGCGCTTGGTATAGAAGCGCACGGCATCCGGGCCGTAGGCAGCCAGGTCGCCGAACAACGAGCGCTTCCAGCCACCAAAGCTGTGATACGACACAGGCACCGGCAGCGGCACGTTGATACCGACCATGCCTACTTGGATATTGTCGCTGAAGTAGCGGGCCGCCTCGCCGTCGCGAGTGTAGATACAGGTACCGTTACCATACTCGTGATCGTCGATCAGCTTCATGGCCTCCTCCATGGAATTGGCACGGACTACCAGCAGGACCGGTCCGAAGATCTCTTCCTTGTAGCAGGTCATCTCGGGTGTCACGCGGTCGAGCAAGGTGCCACCAACGAAAAAGCCGTTCTCGGCGCCGTCTACCTTGGGCCGGCGCCCGTCCACCACGACCTCGGCTCCCTGCGCTTCGGCACTGTCGATGTAGCCCACCACCTTGTCGCGGTGGGCCCCGGTGATCAGCGGACCAAAGTCATTAGCCTCGTCCGAGAACACGCCGACCTTGAGGCTTTCCATTTGGGCCTTCATCTTGCCGACGAGGGCATCGGCGGCTTCATCACCCACGGCTACCGCCACGGACAGCGCCATGCAGCGTTCGCCGGAAGAGCCGAAGGCGGCGCCAGTGAGGGAGTTGACCGCATAGTCCATGTCGGCGTCGGGCATCACGATAGCGTGGTTCTTGGCCCCGCCCAGTGCCTGGCAGCGTTTGCCATTGGCGCTCGCGCGCGTGTAGATGTACTCGGCGATCGGTGTGGAACCCACGAAGCTTACGGCCTGGACACGCGAGTCATCCAGCAGGGTATCGACGGCTTCCTTGTCGCCATTGACCACGTTCAGCACGCCGGCGGGCAGGCCTGCCTCCAGAGCCAGCTCGGCAATATAAAGCGTCGAGGTCGGATCACGTTCGGAGGGCTTGAGCACGAACGTATTACCACAGGCGATAGCCATGGGGTACATCCACAGCGGGACCATAGCCGGGAAGTTAAAGGGGGTGATACCGGCGACCACGCCCAGCGGCTGGAACTCACTCCAAGAATCGATGCCGGGGCCGGTGTTCTTGCTGTACTCGCCCTTGAGCAGTTCCGGCACGCCGCAGGCATACTCCACGTTTTCAATGCCACGCTGCAACTCGCCCTTGGCATCGTGGCAGATCTTGCCGTGCTCGAGGCCGATCAGGCGACAGATTTCGTCGGCATGCTGCTCCAGAAGTTCCCTGAAGCGATACATGATGCGCGCGCGCTTGGCCGGTGGGGTGTTGCGCCAGGCCGGGTAAGCAGCTTGGGCTGCCGCGACGGCTTCTTCGACGGTGGCCTTGCTGGCCAGGCGCACCTGGCCGGCGACCTCACCGGTAGAGGGATTGAAAATGTCTTGTGTGCGGCCTTCGCTATCGTTGCGGGTGCCGTTGATCAGATGGCCGAGAATCGTCATGTGATACCTCTAATTGGCGTTGTTTAGAAATGGTCAGTCGAGTTCGGTGATGGCGTCGCCAAGCGCATTGATGAGCCGGTCGATCTCCTCGCGCTCGACAATGAAAGGCAGGCCGAGCTGGATGGTGTCGCCACCGTAGCGAACGTAGAAACCCTTTTCCCAGCACTTCATGGCAATTTCGTACGGCCGGCGGGCCGGCTCGCCAGGGTAGCTCTCGATCTGCAGGGCGCCGGCAAGGCCGTAGTTGCGGATATCGCTGATATAGCGGGTGCCCTTGAGGCTATGTAGCGCATCCTCGAAAACAGGGCTCACCTCCTTGACGCGATCGACCAGGCGATCATTCTCCAGCACGTCCAGCGCGGCAAGTGCCGCGGCACAGGCCACCGGGTGCCCCGAATAGGTATAGCCATGGGGAAGCTCCAGCATATAGTCGGCTCCCCCTTGTTCCATGAAGGTCTGATAGATGTCTCGTTGCACGATAACCCCACCCATGGGCACGGCACCATTGGTCAGCTGCTTGGCGACGTTCATGATGTCCGGCACCACGCCAAACTCCTCGGCGCCTGTCATGGATCCCATACGGCCGAAGCCAGTAATGACTTCATCGAAGATCAGCAGGATGTCGTGCTGGTCGCAGATCTCGCGCAGGCGCTGCAAGTATCCCTTGGGCGGCGGGAGCACCCCGGCCGAGCCGGCCATGGGCTCGACGATTACGGCGGCAATGTTGGAGGCATCATGTAGCGCGATCAGCTCCAGAAGCTCCTCGGCACGCTCGACGCCCCGCTCGGGCATGCCCCTCGTGAAGGCATTTTCCTTCAGCAGAGTGTGGGGCAGATGATCCGCATCGACTCCTTGGCCGAAGAGGGTGCGGTTAGCCCCGATACCGCCCAGACTGAAGCCACCGAAATTGACGCCGTGATAGCCCTTGGCCCGGCCGAGGAGCTTGGTCTTGGTGGGCTTGCCCTTCTTTCGCCAGTAAGCGCGAGCAATCTTGAGCGAGGTATCGGCACTCTCGGAGCCTGAGCCCGTGAAGAAGACGTAATCCAGCCCTTGCGGAGTCAGCCCGCGTATACGGTGAGCCAGTTCGAAGGCCTTGGGATGGCCGTATTGGAATGCCGGCGCATAGTCCAGTTGCCGGAGCTGCTGCGCAACGGCCTCGGCAATCTCGGGGCGGCCATGCCCGGCACCACAGGTCCACAGCCCGGACAGGCCATCATAGATGTGACGTCCATCAGCATCAGTAAAATAGCTACCTTCGGCACCGACAATGATCCGTGGATCACGTTTGAATTGACGGTTACCCGTATAGGGCATCCAGTAGGCGTCCAATTGGTCTGGGGTCAAACCTGCGGCGTGATGAGACATTGACTCTGACATGATGTCGCCCTCGTTGATTTCTCGTTGTAAGAGGTTCTTTCAGCATGCTAGGCGTGACTTTCACGACGTTAAATCCATGGATGATTAATTTCAGGTAAGCAAAAACTTAACTTTTTGCACGGCAGGCCCTAGTCTCGAAATGTTACGGCATATGAGGAGAGGCCGGCCATGCCGCCCCGTAAGGAGACGTTGTCGGGTCAGCTCAGCGATGCGGACCTGCGCTTGCTCAGAATCTATAAGAAGGTAGTGGAGTGTGGCGGCTTCTCGGCGGCGGAAGTCGACCTGAACATCAGTCGTGCCGCCATCAGTATGGCTATTAACACGTTGGAGGCGCGGCTCTCCCTGCGGCTGTGCCAGCGAGGCCGAAGCGGTTTCGCCCTGACCGACGAAGGCAAGGAGGTCTATGAGTCCTCGCTGCAGCTCCTGGCGGCAATCGAGGGCTTTCGTACGCGGGTCAACAGCCTGCATGAATGTCTCAAGGGCGAGCTCAACATTGGCATTACCGACAATCTGGTTACCATGCCGGAAATGCACATCACTCATGCCCTCAGCGCGCTCAAGGAGCGAGGCCCTGAGGTGCGTATCAACATCCGCATGATGCCGCCCCGCGATATCGAGCTGGCCGTCATGGATGGGCGCCTGCATACCGGTGTCGTGCCGGCCCTGGAGACGTTGGCCGGTTTGCATTACCGGTCGCTATACGAAGAAACCTCGCAGCTTTATTGTGCTTCGAATCATCCCCTGTTCGAGGCCGAGAAGGTAGACCAGAACTGCCTGGGGCGCTGGGATGCCGTAATACCCGCATATGCCCAGTCCCCCGAGATCCGATCAAAGCATGAACCGCTGAAGGCAGCTGCCTCGGCGACGGACCGGGAAGGCGTGGCTTTCCTGATCCTCTCCGGGCGCTACATCGGCTACCTGCCGACCCACTATGCTCAGGGCTGGATACGCGATGGCCGCATGCGCGCACTGAACCCCCGAGCTTGCCAGTATGTCACCCGGTATAGCGTCATCACTCGCAAGGGAGGGCCACCCAATCGGGTATTGAATACTTATCTCGAGGAACTGGCTCAGCTACTCCAGGCGTAGCCAGGCCCTGAAACCATGAACAAGAAACCAGGGAGGCATAATCCATGAGTCGCCAGGCATTCGTTTCCCCGAACGAGATCCGCGATCGCTTTTCCAAGGCCATGTCGGCCATGTACCAAGCCGAGGTGCCCCAATACGAAACCCTGCTCGAGCTGGTCGATCAGGTCAATAAAGAAACGCTTGAGCGTGACTCGGCATTGGCCGAGCGTCTGGCGACCCATGATGAACTGAACCGCCTGGGGGTCGAGCGCCATGGTGCCATTCGCGTGGGTACCGCCTCGGAACTGGCAACGCTGCGTCGGCTCTTTGCCGTGATGGGCATGGTCCCGGTCGGATATTACGACCTGTCGGAAGCCGGTGTGCCCGTACACTCGACGGCCTTTCGTCCTATTAATGATGACGCCCTGGCCTACAACCCCTTCCGGGTGTTTACGTCCCTGCTGCGTCTCGAGCTGATCGAGAGCGACACCCTGCGTGAGCGAGCCGCGACGATCCTGGCCGAGCGCGACATCTTTACCCCCGGAGCGCGTGAGCTGATTTCTTGTCATGAATCGCAGGGCGGGCTCACCGATGAAGAGGCCGATCGCTTCGTGAGCGAGGCGCTGGAAACCTTCCGTTGGCACCAGGATGCCACGGTGGACCTGGACACCTACGAGGCGCTACACGCCGAGCACCGACTGATAGCGGATGTGGTCTGCTTCCGGGGGCCGCACATCAATCACCTGACACCGCGCACCCTGGATATCGATGAGGTTCAGCGGCGCATGCCGCAGGCGGGAATGAATCCCAAGGAGGTCATCGAGGGGCCGCCGCGTCGTGACTGCCCGATCCTGCTGCGCCAGACCAGTTTCAAGGCGCTGGAAGAATCGACCCGCTTCGTCGGCGAACGCCAGGGCACCCACACGGCTCGCTTCGGCGAGATTGAACAGCGCGGTGTGGCACTGACCGCGAAAGGCCGTGAACTCTATGATCGGCTGCTCGGCGAGTCGCGCCGACAAACGGCGGGGCTGGACAATACCGAACACCAGCGCGTCCTGACCGAGATCTTTACCGACTTTCCCGATACGGAAGCGGAGCTGCGCCGCCAAAAGCTGGCATTCTTCGAATACCGATTGACCGAGGCAGGCCGCAACTCAGGCAAGGTGAGCGATACGAATCTCGAAGCATTGATCGAGCAGGGCCTCGTAGAGGCCCGGCCGATTACCTACGAGGACTTTCTCCCGATCAGTGCGGCAGGCATCTTCCAATCGAACCTCGGCGGCGATAACAACGAGGCCTATGCCGGCAACGCGAACCGGGACGCCTTCGAGGCCTCCCTGGAAGGCAAGGTCCTTGATGAGCTGACGCTCTACGCCGAGCGCGAGAGCGCATCTTGCCGGGCGGTGCTGCAGGCATTGCAAGGCTAATCCGGTCCGTTCACCCGCGGCCCTTGCCTTCCTTGAGGCGAGGGCCGTTTTCAGACGAGGTCGCGCGGGATTTCCTCGTCCCAACTCTTGGCAAAGACCCGGCTATCGCCTTCGTAGGCATCCAGTGTCGCCCGCAAGCGAAAGCTTTCTGCATTGGACGTCATCAATGTACGGGTCACACTTCGTACTTCCCAGTCGCCACGTCGGAAACTGCGCTCCCATTCGGTCCAGCCGCTCAGGCTGTCGTAGTTGCCGTAGGCATAGGTATAGCGCTCGACAACACGTGACGAGAGTTGGAGATCGATATCATCGAGACGGAAGGTGCCCTCGTCATTGATGACTTCGAGTGTGGTCTGATCCTTGGCCAGGTCTCGTATCACCCGCCATGCTTCTTGGCTTGGCTGTATCAGGGTCACCGCTAGCGGCGGCGCGCCCTCCGGCGGGCCGAAGTGGGGCAGGGCCGCTTCTTCCTGGGGCCGGGGCTCGCGGCATGGCAGGATCAGCCGGCAGCCGGCAGGGTGTACTGTCAGCTTGACGGGAACCGGCGATGGCCAGGCCAGCGGCCAGTAACTGGTCGAGAGCGAGAGCCGGATGGCGTTACCCACCGGAAACTTCTGCGCGATGTGTTTAAGCGGTACACGCACGCGATAACGCTTGCCGGGTTCCAGTGGCTGGGGAAATTCGTCACTGTCACGGTGAGTCAGGTTGAGCAGGCCATAGGATATCCGGGTCGCCTTGTCGTCTTCCGCAATGTCGCTGAGCCGTAGCGCCACCATGGCTACCGGTTGGTCGGCCTCGATGTCGAGCTCGACCACGGGTTGTCCGCAAATTTCGATGTCGTGATCGAGTCGTGCCGTCTGGAATATCAGCGCACCGCCATCCTCGTCGCGTTGATCGTGAGGCAGATCCGGCGGGGCATTGTAGGAACACCACTTGCCGGCATATAACCCTACCGACAGCGGCGAGCGCACAGAGAGGGGAGTATCGTCGCCCGTTACGGCAGTCGCAGGATCCTGCGGGGCAGGCACGAGGTCATGCCCGCTGGTGAGACGGAAATGCTTCGGCTCGATCCGCGGTGAAGGCCAGCTCGGTTCGGCAACCCAGCGCCCCGGTCGAAATTCATAGCGGGCCGACGGTGGAACCGATTCCTGCATCCATACGCGCAGCATCGGCTCGTCCATGATGCTCGTTTCCTTGCCCTTCAACCAATGATCCCACCAGCGCAGCGACTCCTGTAAAAAGCCGATGGCCGGGCCTGGAACGCCAAGGTGGGGGTACTTGTGCGCCCACGGGCCAACCAGGCCCTTGCGTGGCACGTCGAGCCCCGCGAGCAACCGGAACACGGCATTGCAGTAACCGTCAGCCCAACCGCTGATGGCATAGACGGGGCAGTGAATGCGTGAGAAATCCTCGCAGACCGAGCCATGCTTCCAGTAGTCGTCGCGCCGCTGATGCTGGAGCCAGGTAGCCAGCCAGAGGCCGCTATCCTCAAGGCGCTCCCGCCACATGTCCCGCCAGCGCTCGCCGACCAGTAACGGGTCGGGTGGGCAGGTATTGGCATCGAACATGGTCGAGGCCCATGACAGGTTGTCGCCGAGCAGGCAGCCGCCCATGTGGTGGATATCATCGGCGTAGCGATCATCGGTCGAACACAGCGTGATGACGGCTTTCAGCTCGGGCGGCTGCAGGGCCGCGATCTGCAGGCCGTTGAACCCGCCCCAGGAAATACCGACCATGCCGACATCGCCGGTGCACCAGGGTTGCTCACCTAGCCAGCGCAGGATTTCGACGCCATCGTCCAGTTCCTGCTGCAGATATTCATCAGTCAGCACGCCGTCCGACTCGCCGCTGCCGCGGATATCTACACGGACTCCGGCGTAGCCATGACCGGCCCAGTAAGCGTGCGTCTGAGCATCGCGCATTGCCGTCAGGTCTCGCTTGCGATAAGGCAGGTACTCGAGAATCGCCGGCACCGGATCGCTCTCGGCATCCACCGGGCGCCAGATACGCATGCCCAGCCGGCAACCATCGGCCAGCGTGATCCAGCCTTCTTCCTCCTGAACGTCGCGGGGAAAATCGCTGACGATATGCATGACCCTGCTCCCTTTACCGTAACCGGATGTCTCACGTTTCGTGCCCGTGGCGAGAACGCTCAGCCTACGATGTCATCGAACTCGAAATGTAGCTGCTCGGCGAGTCTTGCGTAGTTCTCTTCCAGTGCAACGTCATCGTCTGCGCCCATCCACACGTAGGCCAGGGCGAAGCTGTAGCTGTCCTGCTCAGGCAGGGATGACAAGCGCGTGCCCACGTCGACCTGTACCGCGATAAAGGTGCCGGGGAACGCTCGCTGCAGTGTCTCGATCTCCTCGATACTCGGCACTTTGCTGACGGTGGCATCGACGAAGAACACCCGATAGAAGAATTTCGCTGCGACCTTGAATGCCCCTTGGCGGTAAGGCATGTCTGGCAACTGTCCCAGAGCCAGGTCCACGGTCACTTGCTGATGGCTGACCCCATCGACCTTTTCGAACAGGTCGCAATGCGACTGTGCGATACGAGTATTGATTTCCAATAACCAGATACGGTCTTGCACTTCGTCCCAGAAGTATTCGATATTGAAGGCGGCATTGTCGTACCCGATATGGGCCATGACTTGGCGAGTTAGCTCTTGCATCCTTGTCTGAATGGAAGAGGGCAGGCGGGACGGATAGCGATAAGAGAAGAAGCTCAAGACTTGCGGATAGCGAATCGAATCGACGATGCCATAAGGAACGACGTCGCCTTGGAACACGTAGCCTTCGACCGTACATTGCCAGCCACCGATAATCTCCTCCGCCATACAGTGGCCACCATCGACCGAGCGTACGCCGTCTGGCAGATTGGCGTGCTCCAGCACGTAATTGAACGGCTCCGAAATCGTCCCTATGCCTTCGCATAAGCGCGCTACGGCATAGGAAAAGTCCTCGGGGCTCTCGATGCGGAAACCCAGTCGCGAGCCTGATGACTTGATGGGTTTGACGAAGAAGGGGAAATACAGACCAGCTTCGCCGATATGCTGCAGTGCCTGGACATCGAAGGGATCGAAGGCGGTAAAACGCGGAATATACTCGGCGATCACCTCGCGTTGGACGAGCCGACTCCAATACTTGTGCTCGCATTTGAGCAAGCTTTCCAGACTGGTAGAGCGTGTGCCAAATCGCTCGCAAAGCAGCGGCAACATGGTCGAGACGGGAAAATCCATGTAGCCAACGATGGCATCGATAGGCTCACTAAATTCTTTCAACTGGGTTTCGGCTCGGGCCAACATGTCTTCGATAGGAAAGATTTCCGTATCATAGACTTCCGTTGGCTCGATCACGCCATGGAACTGGTAATTCTCAGCTCCACGTAAATGCTCTAGCCGTTTACGATTGTGTTCATCCAGCCCGACAACAAACACGTTCCGAACGCTCATGATCGCCTCCTGGCGCAAGCTCGGCTGTCGCAGTTCCCGCCGCTGAGGTGCAGCAGATCGCAGGCAGGGAAAGACACTTGTCCGCCTTGGCATTCAAGCCAGGCATGGGAACGGCCAATTATCGAAGCATAGCGGTTTATCGTTGCTGCGCTGGGGCACTACGCGAGAAAGCAGGAATTTTCATTGCTCTTCAGGAGGGGGTTAGTCAGGCCCGGGGTTCGTTATTAATCTGGCTAGGGTGGTATCCGGCTGTTATAAGTGAAGACACGGGTTAAGCATCAGGCGACACGACATTACCGGTATCGGTAATGATTCAGCGTTCCTCAAAAGCGTCGCTGGGCGGCGAATGGGATATGGCTTCACACCCCCCCACCGTTTCCGGTCATATCGTGGCCATCGGCGGTGCCGAGGACAAGACCTCCGAACTCGCCATTCTTCGACGGGTTTTCGAGCTTGCTCCCGAAGACAGTGACGAAGTGGCCATCATCACCACGGCCAGCAGCATTCCTGAACAGCTCTTGCCTACCTACGAGACGGCCTTCTCTCGCCTGGGTGCAAGCCAGGTCCACGCCCTGGACATCCAGGATCGCAAGCAAGCCGCCGATGCCGACAACGTCCGGTTGATCCAGCGAAGTGGCGTGATTTTCTTTACTGGAGGGGATCAGCTTCGCCTGACCAATATCTTTGGCGGTTCAGCCACACTCCGGGCCATTCGTGAGCGTTTGAGGGCGGGTGCCGTCGTGGCGGGGACCAGTGCGGGGGCTGCAGCCATGCCTAGCACCATGATCTACAACGGTGCGGCGGCAGACGCCTTGCGCAAGGGCGCGGTCAACATGACCTTCGGTCTGGGCTTCGTCCGCGGGATGATCATCGACAGTCATTTTCTCGAGCGCGGTCGATTCACTCGGCTCATGGAAGTGGGCGCCAGCAACCCCGAGCAGCTGGGCGTCGGCCTCGGCGAGGATGCGGCGGTCATCATCCATCCTAGCCGCATCCTGGAAACCATCGGGCCTGGGCACGTCATCATCATCGATAGCCGGGATCTGGCGAGTTCCAATATTGCGGAGCTGGCCATGGGCGAGCCGGTTGCCATCGAGAACATGATCCTGCATGCCATGGTCAGTGGCCATGGGTACGACATCGATGCGCGGCGCTATCTCGTTGCCGACGAGCTCAACGCCATCCTGGCGGAGAAACACGTACGATGAATATCCTCGAGCATCGGGCGCTACGCGGCCCTAATTACTACAGCCGCTATCCGGCCATCTTCATGCGCCTGGACATCGGTGAGCTTGAGGATCGGCCGAGCGATACCATTCCCGGCATCGTCGAACGCGTCACCGAGCTTCTACCCACCCTGTACGAACATCGCTGTTCGGTAGGGCGGGCAGGTGGGTTTCTGGAGCGTCTCGAGCGGGGCACCTGGGCCGGACATGTGGTAGAGCATGTCGCGATCGAATTGCAGAACCTGATCGGCTTCTCGGTGGGTTACGGCAAGACGGTCGACTCCTACGACACCGGCATCTATAACGTCGTCTATCGCTACCGGGACGAGGCCTGCGGCCTGGCGGCCGGAGTGGAAGCCGTCGATATCGTCGCCCGGCTCTTCAACGGCGACGATATTGATATCTCATCAGTCATCACTCGCCTCAAGCACGTCCGCGACGCGCATATGCTGGGGCCGTCTACCGCGTCCATCGTGGATGCCGCCATGCGCCGCGGGATTCCCTGTGCTCGCCTTGACGAGAACAGCAGTTATGTTCAGTTGGGCCATGGTTGTCGTCAGCAGCGGATCCAGGCGACGGTGACCGGCCGCACGAACCTGATCAGCTACGGTATCGCCGACGACAAGCACTGGACCAAGCAAGTGCTCGGCGAAGCCGGTATTCCCGTGCCGCGTGGGTGCGTTTGCCACTCGATCGATGAAGCGCTCGAGGCCGCCCTCGATATCGGCTATCCCGTCGTCGTAAAACCGCTGATCGGGAACCACGGCCGGGGCGTCAGCACGGATATACACGACGAACAGGCTCTGCAGGAAGCGTTCGCTATCGCATCCCGCCGGAATTCCTCGGTCATCGTCGAGAGGTACGTCAAGGGAGAGGACCATCGACTGCTGGTGATCGATGGCAAGCTTGTGGCCGCCGCCCGGCGGCGCCCGGCGCATGTGGTCGGCGATGGACAGTCGACGCTGCAGGCACTGATCGACAGGGAGAACCAGGACCCGCGTCGCGGAATCGGCCATGAAAACCTGCTGACACAGATACAGGTGGACGAGCAGTCGCATCGACTGATCGCTCAGCAGAAGCTGACCCTCGAGAGCGTCATCCCCAAGGATGAGATCGTCTACCTGAAGCCCACGGCAAACCTCAGCACCGGGGGCACGGCGACGGATGTCACCGATGATGTCCACCCTGATGTGAAGTACACGGCGGAGCGCATCGCTCGCCTGGTCGGACTCGATATCATTGGCATCGACCTGCTCGCCGAGACCCTGACGCGCCCCTTGGAAGAGCAGTCTGCCGCGGTGGTCGAAGTCAACGCCGGACCGGGGTTTCGCATGCATCTTTCACCGACCCATGGCACGGGCCGCGATGTCGGCCAACACGTGATAGAGATGCTTTTCCCCGATAGCGAGGACACCGGACGGATACCCATCGTTGCGGTGACCGGGACCAACGGAAAAACCACCACGGTGCGCCTGATCTCGCACTTGCTCCGCCAGGCGGGACGCAGCGTCGGCACGGCTTGCACGGGGGCCATCGAGATCGACAACCACACCATCCTGCGTGGGGATTACAGTGGGCCGCAGGCGGCCGCGACCGTACTCCGCGAGCCCACCGTCGAGTATGCCGTGCTCGAGGTCGCACGAGGCGGCATCATGCGGCGCGGGTTGGGGTTTGATGAGTGTCAGGTTGGCGTACTGCTGAACATTGCGAGCGACCATCTGGGGGAAAACGACATCCGCACTCTGGATGAGCTGGCACGTTGCAAGAGCGTGGTCATCGATGCGGTCCGCCAGGAAGGGACGGCCGTGCTCAATGCCGATGATCCCCGCGTACTGGCGAGTCGGGAATGGGCCAGAGGGGATGTGATTTACTTTTCCCTGAACCCCGACTCCCAACCTGTCCGTCAGCATGTGCATCACCATGGGGTCGCTTTCACGGTACATGATGGGGCCATCGTGATGCGCCAGGGCCATGTCGAAGCCACAGTCATCCCCGTCGTGGATGCTCCCATTACGTTTGAAGGGCATGCGCGTTTCAATATTGCCAATGCCCTGGCCGCCAGCGCCGCCGCTTATGCCCTGGGGCTAAGCATCGCCGACATCCAGTTGGGTTTGCAGACGTTCCATCCCTCGCCGGGGCAGAACCCGGGGCGTACCAATCTGATCGATGCCGGCGACATGAAAGTGTTGATCGATTACGGCCATAACGTGCCGGCGCTCGAAGCCTTGAGCGAGCTCGTAAGCCGTATCCCCGCGCACCGGCGCATTTGCGTGGCCAGCGCCCCGGGCAATCGCCGCGACGAGGACCTGTTCAGCCTGGGGGGTCAGCTCGCCAGCATGCATGACTTCGTCTTTCTCTGCGAGACCGACCCGCGTGGCCGCCCCGACGGTGAAACCGTCAACCTGTTGCGCGCTGGCGCGGAGTCGGAGCCTGGTACCTGCCGAGTCGAGGTGATCATGAAAGAACGCCACGCGGTCGACAGAGCGTTCGATGAGGCCAGGGAAGGCGATCTGCTGGTATTGCTGATCGAGGACATCGACCACGCCACCGAGCGCCTGCGTGGCCGCCGGTTCCTGCCGGATACGACGACGGACAGCGACGCAGGTGGCCGATCATGATGCCCCGCAATGCGTGTACTCCCGGGCTCATGACCTTGTTGCGCGTTGGCGGTATTTTTTCACCCGATCGGCTCGAGGCGACCGACATCCTCATGGCGGGGGGGAAGATTATCGCGCTGGGAAGCGACCTCGACGTTCCCGGGGGCTGGCCTATCCACGTGGAGGAGGCGCGCCATCTTATCGCCGTTCCCGCCTTCATCGATCAACATGTCCATGTCACCGGCGGCGGGGGCGAAGGTGGTTGCGGTACTCGCTGTCCGGAAATTTCGGCCCAGGAAATCGCGTCGATGGGAATTGGTACGGTTGTGGGTGTACTTGGCACGGATGGCATCAGTCGCTCCCCGGCAGACCTGCTGGCCAAGGTACGCGGGCTTGGTGCCGAAGGTATTTGTGCCTACATGTATACCGGCGCGTATCGCGTACCGCCTCCCACGTTGACCGGCGACATTCAACGCGACCTGGCCTGGATCCCCGAGGTCATCGGCCTGGGCGAAATCGCCATTTCGGACCATCGGTCGAGCCAGCCACGCCAGGATGAAATCGAACGGATCGTCAGCGATACACGCGTCGGCGCCATGCTGGCAGGCAAGCGGGGAATCTGCCATTTCCATATCGGGGATGGAAAGCGGGGGCTGGAGCCGCTGCGTAGATTGCTGACCGAGACCGAGATTCCCGCCGACCAGGTGATCCCGACCCATGTGAATCGCCGGCGTGAGTTGCTCGAGGAGGCTGCAGATTACGCGTTAACGTTCAACGCAAGTGTGGACGTAACCGCCTTTGAAGATGCCGGTGACGGCCTTTCCAGCTTTGATGCCGTGTCCCGGTTACTTGAGCTCGGCGTTCCTCCGGCGCGCATCACCCTGAGCTCCGATTGCAACGGCAGCTTGCCTGAATTCGACGCTGAAGGTGCGTACCTGGGAATGAAGGTAGCCAGGAACACTACCCTGATTGCGGATTGGCAACGTCTCGTCCATGAAGGTGTGCTGCCTCTCGAAACGGCCTTGGGACTGATTTCCACGAACGTGGCCCGGGTACTCGGGTTACACGCCAGCAAGGGGCGCTTGGCTGTTGGTTTCGATGCCGATGTGGCCCTACTCGACAGCGAACTTCAGCCACAGCAGACGTTTGTATCTGGGAAATCCGTTTTCAAGACAATCAAGCGCTAGTCAGGATAAAACCACAATCCAGGGTTCGCAGTGTCTTTCCTGATGCAGTGGCCATGCCTCGCCAACATGGCTAGTTACTGAAGAATCGATGCAGGGCGGATCGTAAAAGGCTCGGAACCTCTGTTAGCTTATTGTGATGGTGTCCTTGAGAGGCTGTTATGAAAGCTGCAGTACTGGTGGTTCTTGTCGGGCTTGCCGTTGCGTTATTCGCTTGGTTTCCCAATAAGGAAAATCCCGAGCAACCCAACATCGATAGCATGCATCGCCAAGCTGCTGTCACCGACGCTCGGATCGCCCTGGCCGGTTCACAAGCGGAGTGTATTGCGCTGGCGGACGGCGAGTATGGGAAGGCCGTGACCGAGTCCTTGAACTATGTCGGGCTGAAGCCTGATTACCAGCGTGTCCTTCAGGACGGGAGCGGAAGCCAGCCGGAGACACCAAGCGATAGCCAGCGCGAGGATCTTCGCGCCGAGTTCGATTCGATGGGCCATGCCGGGCTCGTGCTGCTCATGTGCCTGCGCCATCTGGATGATGAGGGTATCGTGCCGCTTGGGGAGAGCGTGCCTACCGTCGCCGAGCGGCTGTCTCGTCCTTCGGCACAAGGGCAAGGCGGTTAGTTTCTGCATGAGGCATGCGAAGGCTCGCCAAGCCACCATCCCCATGGACTAAAGACTAACGAGGCCGTTACGCCACTGCATCAAGCGGGGTTCTATGCTGTAGGTAGCTTCGTCTCGTTGGAGGCGGCAATGAACAGGCAGCTTGGTGCGGCGTTTTTGATCCTTATGGTTACGGGGTGTGCCTCATACCAGCGTCCGCACGACGATACGGCGGGATTCCAGTTGGCAGGGCAGGCGTGCCGGGATGAACCCATGAGCTTGGGCACGACGATGTTTCACGCTCAGGATGCCTCCTCCGTACGTATGGCCATCTTGGCCACACCTTCGGATTTCACTATGCGAAGTGCCTCCACGCCGGCCACGAGTCCGTTGCTGTTTCGACACCTCACCTCGCGCATGGCTTGTCTCGATTGAAAGCGGGGCCTCCTCCATTGATGTGCCTGGGCATGAAGGTGGCAACCCTCAAAACAATGACGAGAATCATGCTTGGGCTCGCTTGCCGGCCGGCCAGGACTGATTCTAGATTACAAGTAAGCCAGCAGACCGATACCGCCATGGCAGTTCCCGTTCCAGCACTATTCCATGGATGGAGTAGCCGGTACGGTACTGCTGGCTGTAATGATACGTCCTATGAAATTGCCCCCAGCTGAGAAGCTCGGGGCTTTTTGGTGTTTCAGGCTGGCGCGACGGCAATCGCTCAAGCAAGGCGAAATGCGTTATGTTGGTAGAGTGCTTTCGTTGCCGAGTCGCTACATGACAAGCAAACCACGCCCTGACCACGCCTGCTCGAACACCGCAGCCTTACCTCAGTCTGACGACGCCTCGAAGACGCAGGCGCGCCCCACCAAGCTCAGCGATCGCGTTTATGGCGACATCGTCGAACGCATTCTTCAGGGTGAGTACGGCGAGGGTGATCGGTTGCCTTCCGAGACGAAGCTGGCCGAGATGAACCGGGTCTCCCGCCCCATTGTCCGTGAGGCCCTGTCCCGCCTCAGGGAGGATGGGCTGGTGCGTTCGCAACGGGGCGCGGGAAGCTACGTCGAGTGCCGTCCGGATCGCGCCATGCTGGACTTCGCCCCGCTGGAAAGCCTGGCGGATATGCAGCGCTGTTTTGAATTCCGCGCGGCACTGGAGGGGGAATCGGCACGCCTGGCAGCACAGCACGTTTCTCCCTCCTCTCTCAAGGAGATCGAACGGGCACTGCAACGTCTCGAGGAATGCATCCAGGCCGGCGAGCTCGGTGTCGATGCAGACTTCGGCTTTCATCTGGCCATTGCCGAAGCGACCAACAATCGCTTTTTCACCGATACGCTGCTGTCCCTGAAGCCGCAGATCAATTTCGGTCAGAACCTGGCGCGCAACCTGGGGTTGCGTCGCCCCGGGCAGCATTTGCCCGAAGTCCAGCAGGAGCACGTTAAAATTCTTCAGGCCATTCGCGAGGGCGATCCTGAACGCGCGTGCCAACGCATGCGTCAGCACATCGGAAATTCTCGACGTCGAGTATTCGAAGGGTAAACCGACGGTACTCAGGCCTGTTGTCTGATATCCGGTATGACAAGTTTCGTTGCTGATTCGCCGACATTTAATAGAACAATAAAATACTCATAATCAATTATATAGCTATGTATATAGACCGTATTTTTTAGGCTTACTCCTGCCGCTCCGACTAATGTCTATACACTCTGAGTGGACAGGTTTTACAAGTTGGCTAGCTTTAAAAGGTGAGGTACGTGTTCAGGCTGTCCTGTCGGGAATGCGTATATCGTTTTGTCCGCTCAAACCATGCCGGTGACAAGAACAATCGAGCGGACGAAGTCGCCAGACCACAAGAATACCAAGGAGTACGCCAATGAAACTCGCCACGACCCGCTGGGTAGGCTCGCTGTCTATGCTGGCCGCCTTGGGCATGCCCGGCATCGCCTTTGCCGAGTACCCTGAACAGCCCATTACCTACACGATTCCTTTCGATCCGGGCGGCGAATCCGATGTCACGGCGCGCTTCCAGGAACCCCATCTGGAAGAGATTCTGGGAGTCGACGTCAACGTGAATCATCGACCCGGGGGCGGTGGCGCCGTCGGCTGGAGCGAATTCCAGAACAACGCCGAGCCGACGGGCTATGAAATGATCGGGGTAAATATTCCGCATATCATTGCGCAGCCCATCATGCGTGAGAATGCCGGCTACGAAACTGACAACTGGAAGATCGTGACCTTCTTCCACACGACACCCAACGCGCTGATCGTGCCCAAGGATAGTCCCTTCGAGTCGCTGGATGATCTGGTCCAGTATGCCAAGGAGAATCCCCAGGCGGTGACGCTGGGCGGCAGCGGGACGTTCAGTGCCAACCATCTGGGTGCCTTGCGCCTGGAGCGTGAAGCTGACATCGACGTGACCTACATTCCATTCACCGGCACGGGGCCGTTACCGGCGGCGGTCCAGGGCGGTCACGTCTCGGGCATCTTCAACTACTCCATGCTTGGCGTACAGATGCAGGATAACGCCCGCGTGCTGGCCGTGGCCTCGGAAGAGCGTGTGCCGGCCCTGCCGGACGTGCCGACCTTCAAGGAGTTGGGCTATGACATCGTCGGCGGAGCCTACCGCGGTGTCGCTGTGCCCAAGGATACCCCCGACGAGATCGTCAATAAGCTGGAAGAGGCATTTGCGCAGACCAACCAGCGTATCGCTGAAAAACAGGAGCCGCTCGGCTTCGTCATGACCGACATCACCGACGAGGAGGTGGATAAGATCATCCAGCAACTCAAGTCGGCCTACCAGCCCATTCTCGAAGAAGCCAAAGCCAACCAGTAACGCAGCGTGACGCGTCATGCGACCCTGTGGTCCGTCCGGGCTGCAGGGTCGGGTGCTGACCGGTCATCTGACGCGACCCCTCATGCATTCAGTGGAGTTGGCTTATGGACATGCTTCTCGAAGCGCTGCTTTCGATCCTGACGCTCGAAGGGCTGGTCACGATTCTGGCCGGGGTAACGGCGGGGCTATTCATCGGTGCCCTGCCCGGTCTCACGGCGACCATGGCCCTGGCGGTACTGTTGCCGTTCACCTTCACGATGTCGCCCCTGCAGGGGTTGATGGCGCTGGGGGCGGTCTATATGGGCGCCATCTACGGCGGGGCCTTTACCGCCATCCTGATCAACACGCCGGGGACGCCATCGTCGATTGCCACGACCTTCGACGGCTATCCCATGGCTCGCCAAGGACGTGCCTACGAGGCACTGGCCGCTGCCACCATCGCCTCGGTCGTTGGCGGTATCGTTGGGGTAACTTTTCTATTGCTGTTAGCGCCGCCGCTGGCGCGAATGGCCGTGGTGTTCGGGCCGGCGGAGATGTTCTGGGTGGCAATGCTGGGCCTGACCCTGGTTGCCAGCCTGTCCAGCGGTTCGCTACTCAAGGGGTTGCTTGGCGGTTGTATCGGCATGTTGTTGAGTACCATCGGGGTCTCGCCGATCGGTGGCGAAACCCGCTTCATCTTCGGCATGCCGGCCCTGCAGGGTGGGATCGAGCTGATCGTGGCCTTGATTGGGCTGTTCGTGATTCCCGAGTTGATCTCGATGGCGGCCCAGGGACGGGGCGCCCTGCCCGAGAGCGGCAAGCTGCAGGGCGGCGCCGGCTCCGCCGTCATGCGGATGGGCAAGCATGTCTTCAGCAAGCCCATCAACCTGATTCGCTCCTGCATCATTGGCCAGATCATCGCCATCATCCCCGGCGCGGGGGGTAACGTCACCAGCCTGGTGGCGTATAACGAGGCCCGGCGTTTTTCGAAGGACCCGGCGTCGTTCGGCAAAGGCAACGTCGACGGGGTGATCGCCTCGGAATCAAGCAATAACGTCATGGTGGCCGGCAGCATGGTGCCCCTGCTTACCCTGGGCATTCCGGGGGCGCCACCGGATGCCATCATTCTCGGGGTGTTGCTCATGCATGGCTTGCGTCCGGGGCTCGATCTGTTCACCCAAACCGGGGTGCTGACCAACGGCTTCATCCTCTCGATGGGCTTTGCGGCGCTGTTCCTGCTACCGGTCGGCTTGATGGGCGGCCGGTTGATTCACCGCATCGTGGTCAAGACGCCGTTCTATTTCCTGCTGCCCAGCATCGCCATGGTCACCATTCTGGGAACCTATGCGCTGCGCAACAGCATGGTCGATGTATTCATCATGCTGCTGCTGGGCACAGTGGGGTATTTCCTGCGCCTGATCGGCATCCAGGCCGCTCCCATCGTGCTGGGCATGATACTCGGCGTCATCGCCGAGAAAGGCTATGTGCAGACCATGCTGGCAGCGGTCGTGGACCCGATTCCTTGGCTGCGGCTGGTGTCCAACCCCTTGTCCATCGTCCTGGCCTGCCTGGTAGTGCTGAGTGTTGCGACCACCTTGTTGCCTGGCTGGCTGGAGCGCAGTGGGCGCATGGCCAAGGTCGACCGCGACGAGGAGCAATCGCCATGACCCTGCGACTCAATACCGATCTTGCGTCGGGCCTGTTCGGCCTGCTGTTCGCCGCCCTGTTGTGGTTTCCCCGCGAGGGTATGGGACGACTGAGCATCATCTTTCCCCGCGCCATTCTGGTCATCACCGTGGTGATTTCCCTGGCCCTGATAATCAAGGCCTTTACCAAGCCGGCGGCACGTGAAGTGCATATCGAAGGCAGCATGCGCCGCCTGGCCGTCATGGTGGTCGTGCTGTTCGCCTGGTGGTACGCCATCGGCCTGCTGGGTTTCCTGCTGGCCACGGTCATCGTCTTTTTCGGCCTCGTCTGGTACCTGGCGCGCATCGAAGGGCCGGTACCGGCGCGCCGTCTCGCCCAGTGGGTGCCGATTGTTGCCGTCCTGATCGGAGTGTTCTACCTGGCATTCACCCAGGTGTTGAACGTCAGGTTGCCGTCCGGCATCTGGTCGTGATCGTTCAATAACAACAATGCCTCAAGACAAGGAACAAACATGCGAATTACCGACATCAAGGAGGCGCGGGTCTCGATCGCGTCCGATATCGCCAATGCCTACATTTCCTTTGCCAAGATGGATGTTTCCATCCTGGCGATCTACACCGACGTCAAGGTCGATGGGCGGCAGGTGGTGGGGTACGGCTTCAATTCGAACGGGCGTTATGCCCAGAGCGGTCTGCTTCGGGAGCGCTTCCTGCCTCGCCTGCAGGAGGCCGATTCCGCCTCGCTGCTGGACGAGAGCGGCCGCAACCTCGATCCGTTCAAGGTCTGGGCGACGGTAATGGCCAACGAAAAGCCGGGCGGCCACGGCGAGCGCTCGGTGGCGGTGGGTGTCATCGACATGGCGATCTGGGACATCGTCGCCAAGGTCGAGAACAAGCCGCTGGCGCAGCTATTGGCCGAACGCTTCGGCGATGGCGAGGCGGACCGCCGCGTCTCGGTCTATGCCGCCGGAGGATATTACCATCCCGGCAAGGAGATCCGTGGCCTTCAGGAAGAGATGCGCGACTATCTGGCGATGGGTTACGTGGCCACCAAGATGAAGATCGGCGGTGTGCCGCTGGAAGAGGACCTGCCGCGTGTCGAGGCGGCGCTCGACGTGGTGGGGGATGCCTCGCGCCTGGCGGTGGATGCCAACGGGCGCTTCGATATGCAGACTGCGCTGCAGTTCGCCGATGGCCTGGCCCCCTATGGGGTGCGTTGGTATGAGGAGGCTGGTGATCCTCTCGACTATGCACTGCAGCGCCAGCTATGCGAACACTATGCCGGTCCGACCGCCACGGGGGAAAACCTGTTTTCCCATCAGGACGTGCGCAACCTGTTGCGTCATGGCGGCATGCGCCCCGATCGCGACATCCTGCAGATGGACCCGGTACTGTCCTACGGGTTGGTCGAATACTTGCGGATGCTCGACGAGCTGCGTATTCGGGGCTGGTCGACCCGTCAGTGTATTCCCCATGGGGGCCACCAGTTCGCCCTGAACATCGCAGCCGGCCTCAAACTGGGCGGCAACGAATCCTACCCGCGCGTCTTTGCGCCTTTCGGCGGTTTTGCCGACTCCACACCGGTCGAAGAAGGGTTCGTCGCCATCCCGGACATGCCGGGTATCGGTTTCGAGGACAAGGCCGAACTCATGAAAATCTTCCACGCCCATCTTTGAGTCAGGGCCCAACGGTAAAGGATATTTACCATGCGACACCACAAGATCGCCGTGATCCCTGGCGATGGCATCGGCGTCGAAGTCATCGAAGCGGGCAAGCAAGTCTTGCAGGCGTTGGCGGATAGAAGCGGAGAGCTAAACTTCGCCTTCACCGACTTCCCTTGGAGTTCCGAGTATTACCTGGAGCACGGTCACTATATTCCCGAAGGCGGACTGGACGAGTTGGCCCGGTTCGATGCCATCTACTTCGGCGCGGTAGGCAGCCAGCAGGTTCCGGATCATGTCTCGCTCTGGGACTTGCGCTTGGCGATATGCCAAGGCTTCGACCAGTACGCCAATGTTCGTCCGGCCCGGCTGTTGCCTGGGGTCAATAGCCGGCTGCAGGGCGCAGACAAGATCGACTGGGTGATCATTCGCGAGAACAGCGAAGGCGAGTATTCCGGCAATGGTGGCCGGGTTCATCGTGGCCTGCCGGAGGAAATCGGCACCGAAGTGTCGATCTTCTCGCGAAAGGGTGTGGAGCGCATCCATCGCTTCGCCTTCGAGATGGCCCAGAGTCGCCCGCGCAAGAAGCTGACCCTGGTCACCAAGTCCAATGCCCAGCGACACGGCATGGTGCTGTGGGATGAGGTGTTCTTCGAGGTTGCCAGAGACTACCCCGAGGTCGAGACCGACCGGGAACTGGTCGATGCGGTGACCACACGCATGGTACTCAAGCCGGACACGCTGGATACCGTCGTGGCGACCAATCTGCATGCTGACATCATTTCGGACCTGGCCGCGGCGCTTACGGGCAGCCTGGGGATCGCGCCCACCGCCAATCTGAACCCCGAGCGAACCTTTCCCTCCATGTTCGAGCCCATTCATGGCTCGGCCTTCGATATCGCCGGGCAGGGTATCGCCAACCCAGTCGGGGCCTTCTGGACGGCCGTGATGATGCTGGAGCATCTGGGCGAGACTACCGCAGCCGAGCGGCTCATGGCGGCCATTGAGCGGTTGACCCGTTCCGGTGTTCATTCTCAGGACCTGGGCGGCACTGCAACAACCCGGGCGCTGACCCAGGCCATTTGTGACGATATACGACAGCAGGATGGTTAACGGATGGCTCGCTTGGTGAAGGTGGCATGCCCCCGGCCGGCGTAACGACCAGCGATGTTGGAGATGTCCCGGGCTGACAGGTAGCTTCGGCAATGGTCCGGCGGTCTACAACCTGTTCAATGAACAGGCTTCTGACTATCAGCTCATCACGATCAAGCCTGCCAGGCGGCAGGCTTGATCGGTTTCATTTGACGAAAGCCACCGCCTCTATCGTTTGCCAATCATCCTGCGCAACACGTCTTCATCGCCGGGACGCCGACGATGAACCAACGTCATGAGGATGTGGCCCAGAATCAGGGCGAGCAATAACCAGCCCAACCAACCATGGAAGAGGCTGGCTGGGGCTTCCATCCATTCGATGGCTTCTCCATCGAAGCCGGGCATGAGAGGCAGGCCGAAGGGAGAAAACTCACGCCCGGAGCCGTATTGCCGCATCAGGGCGATGACGGGGATAACGACGATTAACGCATACATGGCCAAATGGCCGATCTTGGCTGCTGCGCTCAGCGGAGCCGGCCGATGGCCGGCATTGCTGAGCGACCAGGCGGCACGAATAGCGACCAGAACGAGAAGCAGCAGCCCAAGCGGTTTATGCGTGGCCCACAGAAAACTGTCGAGCGGTGAGTCTTCGAAGAGCACCCGCGCGCCCGCTGTGGCGAACTGCCAGGCAATCAACAACGCCATACCCCAATGCAGAGCACGGCTGACTGTGCCGTAGCGATCCCCCGAATCACGTAGCTGCATGACATTTCCTCCTCAAGCAGGCCGGTCTGGCCCTGGCTGGTCACCTACGTCTTTTATACCCAAGTTGTGTACTGCCAGCCTACTCCAAGGGATTGCCGTTTGAGGTGGGCCAAAGCGAAAGCCACACTATTTGCATCTTTCTGAGGGCCGGTTTCGGTGGGCGCCTATCGCTCGGCCAATGGGAAGCGCTGTTGCATCACGTGGTGACAAGAAAATGGGCCACATCGGGTGGCCCAAGGTACAAGGGGAACTGGGGTCGCCTCATCGAGGCAAGGAATGCTTATCGAACATCACGCTCAGCCGGTCCATGGAAACACAAGCCCCTCGAAATGCCTTCTCGAGTCTGCCTGCTCCCTGGCAGGGCTTGCCGGGTATCCTTACCCGAACTGCATCCGTTTTGACCAAGCATTTCCGTTGGCGAGAGCCACTCAATAACGGAAAGTGAGTAGCCGCCAGTCGGTTACGTTTGGGTTTTAGCCAGAATCATGCCGAATTAGTGAATTAATAGTAAAATCAGTTGGTTATGTAATTTAGCGGAATGGCGCCGGGAAAGATCCTGAGTATGCTGCTATCGAGATCGGCAATTAGTGTCGCCATTTGGTTACGCTAATATAAGATTTTAAGAAACTATTAATGGAAAACAGTCATTTGCTGTGTCTCCATATACTTACATGACGGCCTTTTCTGAAAAATAAAGAAATAAACAGTTTTATTGGATCACAAAAGTGCCGCCGACAAGGGCTTGGCGTTATCGACCTGGCTAGCGAACAAGCGATAGCCATCGCAGGATATAGACCTGCGGGGACAGCGGCTGGACTGATCGATGTGCGGGGAAACATACATTGGCCCGAGGCCAGCCTTGACTGTGCCTCGGAGCCGCAAGAAGTTACATCATGAGTAGGTTCAGGACGTCTTCATCATCGGTCGTGAATGCATCGCAGCCATCCTGGCAGACGAATTGAAACTGGCCGCTGACATAATTCACGGGACGCCCATCCGTCGTCGAGAGTTGGATCGGCCCGAGTCGATAGGCGGTCTCACCATCTGGCTGGGCATCTTCTGTAAACTGAAGAAAAGCGACCAATGTGACAGGCTCGCCGCGCTGACTTGTAGCGGAGAATTCGAAGGCCTCGAACATGGGCTCCTCCGTTCGCTGGCTTGTTGGTTTTGTTTATCTACAAGGTAGCACAAGGATGGGGTACGGCATGCCTATCTACTGGAAGTACTCCTCTGATGCTCTTTAGCGCAACGGCTCTAGTAGATCATTCAGGCCGTTATGATCGATCTCATGCATCAAGGCCAGCAACTTGCCGAGCTCTCCCGTGGGAAAACCCTCGCGAGCGAACCAATTGAGGTAGGGGCCGGGCAGGTCGGCCAACAGGCGCCCCTGGTACTTGCCGAACGGCATTCTCCATTCCACCAGCTTCTTGAGGTCGTTGGGATTCATCGGGCTCACTTTGGGGTTAAACGTGGCTGCAACGATACCGCACTCGTTAGCCTGCCGAGGAGACTTGCCTGCAATATATCAATGCGTAGTGCAATTGGCAGTTAACCCACCGCCAGATGCGGTAACCACAGGATGTTAGGTTAAGGCGCAACGTTAACATGGGTAAAAGCCCTGCCGGAAATCACCTGTCGTAGCTGCTGCTTAGAATGCTAACGAGCAAATTGCGTTTATTCATTGAAAGGATAGTTTTCAGCCAACGGGCGGGGCTGGGATCAAGTGATACGGCTACCTAGAATAGGCAAAGACTCTGAAGTGCTTTTCTTGTTGGCTGCGTTATTGTTTATCTGTTATATTTCCCGCAACTGATTTGAATTCATCAAAGGGTAAGTAAATGTCATCGACTTTGCAGAAGTATGTTGAGAAAGAACGTCTATTGAAGCAACTGAGCGAAGAGCTCAAGCAGCTTGAAGGCGATCAGGGCTTCCAGCGTGAGCTTGAATTCAAGAACAAGCTCGAAGCACTGATGAAAGATTTCGACAAGAGTGCTGCCGACGTTATCGAGCTGCTTCAGCCCGGCAAGCCGGCGGAAACTAAAGTATCCCAGCCGGCAAACGGCGGCGGACGCCGCAAGCGTCGACTGAAGATCTACAAGAATCCTAACACTGGTGAAGTCGTGGAGACCCGCGGCGGCAATCAGAAGACTCTCAAGGCGTGGAAAGAAGAGCACGGCGACGAGACAGTCGAGTCCTGGTTGGTTCGTATTGAAGAATAAGTCTGTCGCTACTAAGCGATAAGCAGCGACCGGTCCTAACAGGATCGGTCGTTTTTTATTAGCTTAGTTTAACCCCATAATAGTCTGGCAACGGTAACGTAAGCATATCAAGCATTCTTGATCGCGCTGGGTGCTGCCTGAGGGATTGCCTGACCTCGAAGGGATTATCCAAGCATGCGACACGAAACGTTAGAGCGCGGATCCTTCCAATCTGGGGCTCAACGCGCGGACATAACGCAAAATCGCTAACTATAGTTTATCTATAGAATAGACGTACCCAATGATCGGATAGCCGGCCTTCTTGGCTGCTTTCTCGGCATCTAGGCGGGCTTCTAGCTTCGATAGCTTATCGGACTTGTACTCAAACATTTCATCAAGAGCAATTTGTTTCCTGCGCACCGCCAAGCGTACGATATGGCCGGTCTTGAAACTGTCGGAAGAAGAGACTGGTTGAGAGCGAGAAAGCCTAGGCCGCTCGAGTTTCTTTTCCTTCACGTTCCTTTTTCCAAACTGCTCCCTGGCGTGCTCAACGGCTTTATTCTGACGGACAATAAAGTCATCCCGTGACGAGATCAGGGCATCTTCGAAGTCTTTGAAGTTTTCGCTCATGGGCTCTCCTGCGATGGCTCTGGGCAAGCCATTCTAGCAGCTATTTTGACAGCGTGAACGATATCGGGTTCGCGCGTAATGGTAAGGCTTACAGTACTCATCGATACTGTGTGTCATACATTAGCAATATGCCAACGTTATGCTTCATTCACTTGCTCGACTGACCTTCGCACAACAGGGCAAGTGGACGTTGAAGCCGGCCTTTGGCCGGCTTCGTTCGTTTATACCGCCTGCTCCCGGGAACATTGACAACTGCGTCTTGCCCGTCTGTTCTGCAATATCCCGATGCATGATGCCAGCGCTGGTAAGAGGGCCGAACATGCGAGACGATCAACAGCGGATAGCATATAAGGCAGACCATACGACAGGCGGCTGTCGACTAAAACATAGCGCCAAGGTCTTGCGTGTCTTTTCGTATTCCAGTCTTTTGGTAAAGGTGGCCGTATGCGTGTTCGTCCTGACCGGCTTTGACGCCATGATAACAGTCGCTCAGGCTGGCCCGGAACAACCGTCTGCTGGTTTCAAGGATGACGACTCATCGCGCCCCGGGGTGCGCCGCTATGGCCCCCAGTACGATGAGCGGCGGTATGGTCCCGAAGCCGATAGCCGGCGTTACGGTCCTCGCTCCGACGCGTTGCCTGATTCACGGTGGCGTAGGCCGGATGCGCGTGAGCCTGCAAGGAATCATGTGTTTCCTTCGGAGTCGCGTGAGCCGCCCGAGCGCTCCGATACCGGAGACGGTTCGGAGCGGGATACCTGAAGAGCAACATGTTACTTATCAGGTAGTAGCTTGGGCAGGCTGTGTCGTTAAGGCTTATCTCAGCGCGCCCTGCAACCCCGGTCCGGTCATTTCTGGAGTACTGAGCAGCAGGCCGAGACCCAGCGCCAGTATGAGAATACCCCCGCAAAGTGCGAACCCATGGCCGGCCAGGGCTTGCCAATGCGGTGTCGTACGCGACAGCAGGCGCGTCGCCCGCTGTCGGGCGAAGACGGCGAACACGGCCAGGCACGACGTGGTCACGGCCGTGCCCACCGACATGGCGAGCACCGCCAACACGCCGGCCCACCAGTACCCCAGCAGGCTGGACACGCCGAGTACCATGACCGCACCGCTACAGGGCCGAAGGCCAATGGCCAACAGGGCGCCCAGGCTTTCCCTGGCATCGCGGGTAACCCCAGGATCGATATGGTGATGACCACCACAATGCTTGCATGCCGTGTCGGCATGGGGGGCAGTAGACGTCAGCATTGGGGCAGCATGGGAGGCGCTGTCCATGCCTTTGAAAGCCATGCCATCAAATGCCAGGGAAGACGCACGAGGTTCGGCGGCGTCAGACTTGCGCGGTAATCGGTCGAGGCTGCGCTTGAGCCGGGTCAGGGCGCGCCAGGTCAGCCAGGCGCCAAGCCCGGCCAGGACGACGAAGCTAGCCTGTTCGAGAAGCCCCGTCTGGGCCATGGCTTCACGGGTCAGCAGGCCCATCCCCCATACCATGACACCGACGAGTAGAATCGCCACCAGGCCCTGCAACAGCGCGGCGGCCACGGTCAGCACCAGGCCACGGCGCAGAGCGGTGGGATGCGACAGCAGGTAGGCGGTGATCACGGCCTTGCCGTGACCCGGGCCAAGGGCATGAAACACGCCATAGCCCAGGCTGAGCGCCATCAGGCTCAGGCTGGTATCGAGCGATGGCTGACGCGACAACGCCATCGTCGAGAGTGTCAGGCCGCGATGCAGCTCACGCTGCCAATCGTGTGTCTGTGCCATGATGGCCTGAGCCAGAACCTGCCCGGTGTCGGTCATGGTCAGCAGAGCCACCCCCAGCAGGGGCAGAAGGGCGATCAGTACGGCTAGCGGGCGGGACATGTCACTTCTCCGGTTTCCGCAAAGAAATGCCCCAGCCCGCTTGGGGCGGTGGCGTCCCTGTCCAGCGCTGCCGCGTCGGCGACCCGCTGCGGGTCAGGGGCCGCGGCGATGACGCGGCTGGTGCAGTCGGTGGGGGCGTTGTACAGGTCAATCGGTGTACCGATGTCCTGGTCGTACAGAAACTCGATGTAATAGGTGTCGTCGTAGATCTGCCAGGTAAGCGGCGAACCCTCAAGCGCCAGTGGTTCGGCCAGTGGTACCACGAAGCGGAATGTCAGGCGGTGGTCCTCACCCTGGCGAATGGTGTAGTCACGCAGGTTTCCCAGCGCGACGTTGTCTCCAGCATGCGTGACATGAGTCAGGTAATGCTCGCCACGCAGGTTGTTGGCGATTTCCTCGCCGAGCATGTCCAGCCGTTCTTCCATGCTCTCATCGCCTTCCGCCTGGGCCAGTTCTTCGGTCAGCGTCAGGCTGTAGAACGGGTCCATCTTCCAGACCTGCTCCAGGGCGATAACGTGCGCTTGGTCATCGAAATGCAGGATCACGCGGTAATCCACCCAGCCATGCGGGTGGGCCAGTGCTGTCATGGGCACGAAGCCAATGAGGGTAAGCCAGGGTGCGATATATCTAAACAGACGAGACAGCATGGGGACGTTCTCCAGGCAATGCCAATGAAGCAGGCCCGGGCCGCTCGCTGCGGGCGGCCCGGGCGCGTCATACTTTACGTTCGTATGTGCCGATGGGCTATCCCCGAATCGTTAACTTGTAGTTCCGGCAGCGGGGCGCGCCGCCCGGTGACGGATTCCCGCATCGATCAACGCCATCACGATCATCGAGGCGCCTACCAGCGGAAAGATCACCCCACCGATGGCGAGCAATGCCAGGACGCCACGCAGCTTGCGTGGATCCTGCGGTGCCGGCGGTACACCGAGCCGTCCGCTGGGCCGGCGCATCCACCACATGACGCCCGAGGCCACGCACAGCAGTACGATTCCGGCGCAGGCCAACGCCAGCACGACCTGGTTGACGACCCCGAATTCCTGACCCAGATGGACATTGACGCCCCATTCGAGGGTACGGCCCAGCGGGCCATAGTCGGCATAACTCATATCGAGCAGCGGTTCGCCTGTGTACTGGTCGATATGAACGACCCGCTGCTGGCTGAGGTCGTCGGGGTAGATCGAGCCGGTGATCGCGTCGTCGGCGCCATTGGGTAGGCTGACCGCATAGCCTGGAGCCAGGCCCAGCGTATCGAACCGGGCAATCGCACGGTCGAGTCCCATGGCCGGGGCGTGACTCGCTGTTGAAGCGGGCAGTTGCGCCTGTTCCAGCGACCACGGAGTCAGCTCACGCTCGGCCAGCCGGGTATCCGACATCGGCACGTTGACGCGAACCCCGTCGGGGTAACCGAAATTATTGCCGTTGGCGATTTCGTTGACCTTGCTGCCCCATACCGTCGACCAGGGCATGCCGGTCACGGCCAGGAACAGGATGAAGCCCCCGACGAACAGACCCGTGACCGCATGCAGGTCGCGCCAGAACAGGCGCTTCGTCGGGCGCGAGCGTACCGTGACCACACCGCCGCGTTGGCCGCGCGGCCACCACAGGTAGATACCGGTCAACACCAGCAGAATCGACCAGCCGGCCACGATCTCGATGATCATGCTCGCGGCAGAGCCGAAATAGTTGAGGCTATGCAGGTGGCGTATCGTCCACATTACGCTGCCTCGATAGGGCAGGGTGCCGGTCACGTCGCCGGTGTAAGGGTCGACATAGACGGCTCGCTTGCCGCCGTCGGCAGTTCGGATGTCGACCTCGGTAGCCAAGTCAGGGGCGGCAGGTGTGACATAGCGGAACGCCTCGCCCGGCTGGGCCGTGAGTGCCGCATCCAACTGGGCCTGGGCCGAGACGGGCGCTGTCGACTGCGCTTCCACCTGCAGCATGTCAGCATACCACCACTGCTCGACCTCGTCCTTGAACAGGTACAGCGCGCCGGTGGCTGCCAGCAGTATCAAAAAGGGAAGGGCGACCAGCCCGGCATAGAAATGCCAGCGCCAGACGGCGCGGTAAAGATCGTTGGCGTCACGTCGGGTACGGGACATAAAATTTTTCTCACAAGACACGCTGGGCCTGTCGCCTAGCGGGTAGGTATGGGTGCCGCAGCCATGGGACCTGTGCGCAGGCAGACAGAGGCCTCACACACCGACAGCGGCGGGTCATCGTCGCAGCTCAACGAAAAATGGCTGGCGGCGCCCGGGACAAGGCATTGGGGAAGACCGCAAGGTGCCCATGTGCGGCCTGCGGTGAGGCCAGAGGCTGCCCGGCGGCCCAGAGGGCGAGGCGTGCCGCTGGCGTCAGCGCACCGGGAAGAACGGGAAAGTGCTGAAATAATGAACAATAGCCGCACTGCGCGTGCCAGCCGATTGCTTCCGAAAGGGGAGGATGCTGCGCAGATGTTGTCGCTGATGTCATGGCTGACCTCGAGGCATCTGAGTGAAGATGATGCCCCAGGTCATCGAAAGCGCTGAGCTGGCCAATGACCGGGCCGGTCACCAGCAGCAGCATGGCGATCAGCGCCAGTGAGACAGCGTGTCGGTAAGTCCGAGCATGGCGACGACGCGGCATGAGCAACCAACGCGATAGAAGAAAGCGCCATGCTATCCCAGGCGGGGTTTGGCGTATGCCTGGCCGCGTCAGTTTGACGCATTCCGAGCGATCGGCTGGTAACCACGATACGCTTCAACCTACCCTTTGAAGTTGCAATCCTCTTCCTCATGGGCATGATGGAGTTCGACCGTTCTTTCCCTGTTCAAGGTTGCTGGTAGCCAATGACCTCCCACTTCGATGCCAGTCGTGAATCCCTGATGGCGCCCGACAGTCATGTCGAGGGGTTCCGCAAAGCTCGGGATGCCCGTCGTACAGAGCTTTTCGAGGACTACGTCGAGCTGATCGATGACCTGATCAGCGATGAAGGCGAGGCACGTCAGGTCGATATCGCTCGGCGTCTCGGTGTGACACAGCCGACGGTCGCCAAGATGCTCAATCGTCTCGTCGAGGAGGGGCTGATCATCAAGCGCCCCTATCGCGGACTCTTCCTGACCAAAGAGGGAGAAAGGCTGGCAGCGGCGAGCCGCCGTCGCCACATGATCGTCGAAGCCGTGTTGTGTCGAATGGGGGTGAGCGCGGATACTGCCCGTATCGATGCCGAGGGCATCGAGCACCATGTCAGTAGCGAGACTCTCGCCGCATTCGAGCAATTCCTGAAAAAATCCTGAAGATACCAAGCCGCGCTGCTGGACGGAGAGGCCTTGACGCGAGGCGAGGTTTTGCCTAGCTATATAGCAAAGGCTATATAGTTTAGCCGGGGTCAGCTGGAGGAAAGATGAGACAAGGTTTGGTAGGGGGGGTATTGGTGGCCCTGCTGCTGGGGGCACTGCCGAGTCAGGCGAAGCCGGTAGCGCCACTCAAGGTTGTGACCACCATTGGCATGCTTGGCGACGTCGTCGAACATGTTGGTGGTGATTGCGCCGAGGTGATGGCCCTCATGGGCCCGGGTGTCGATCCACACCTTTATCAGGCGAGTGCCAGGGATGTGAATACCCTGCAGAAAGCCGATCTCATTCTCTATTCAGGCTATTCCCTGGAAGGCCAGCTCGGTGAGGTGCTGGAGCGCTTTGGTGAGATCAAGCCCACGCTTGCCGTAGCCCCCGCCTCCATTGACAGAGATACCTTGATTACCGTCCAGGACAGCTACGGCATCGATCCCCACCTGTGGATGGCCGCCGATCTGTGGGCACAGACCATTCCGACCATAACCGAGGCGCTGATCGAGCAGCGCCCGGGCTGCGCAGATACGATCCAGCAGAACGCCGAGGATTATGCTTCCCAGCTCGAGGCCCTGCATGACTGGATCCGCCGTAGCATCGCGACCATTCCCGACGAGCAACGCATTCTGGTTACCGCCCATGACGCCTTCAACTACTACGGGCGCGCCTACGGTATCGAGGTGGCCGGCATCCAGGGCATCAGCACGGAAGCCGAGACCGGGATTGCGGACATCCGCGAAATGGCCAATGTCGTCGTCGAGCGCAAGGTGCCGGCCATATTCGTCGAAAGCACCATCAATCCGCGGACCGTCCAGGCCGTGATCAACGCGGCGAGACAGCAGGGCCAGCCGGTATCGATCGGGGGGCAGCTCTACTCGGACGCCATGGGGGAAGCCGGTACGGCCGGCGGGACCTACCTTGGCATGCTCTATTTCAATACCCGCCACATCGTCGAGGCACTGGGCGGCAAGCTGCCTCCGTTGCCCGACGCCCTGAATGGCTGGGCGCAGCGGTGGGATATCGCCACCGATCAAACACATGAGAACGCCTCAGGACCTGGCGGCACGAACGGGGCGCATTCATAGGACCGTGAACATGGCAGAGCTGCACGAGCCGAATCTGGCGTTGCACGTCGAAGACCTGACCGTCAGTTACCAGAGCAAGCCGGTATTGTGGGACATCGACTTCGATGTTCCGCCCGGTGTGATGGCCGCCATCGTCGGCCCCAACGGCGCCGGCAAGAGCACGCTGATCAAGAGCGTGCTGGGGCTGGTTCCCGTGGTTGCAGGACATGTCACGCTGTTCGGTCGGCCCTACAAGGACCAGCGCCGTCGTGTAGGGTACGTGCCGCAGCGTTCCAGCGTCGACTGGGACTTTCCCACCACCGCATTGGACGTGGTCACCATGGGGCTTTATGGCCGCCTGGGGTGGCTGAAACGGCCGGGGCGGCGTGAGCGCCAGGAAGCCATGCAGGCGCTGGAAAAGGTAGGCATGCAGGACTTCGCGCAGCGGCAGATCAGTCAGCTGTCCGGCGGGCAGCAGCAGCGCGTGTTTCTCGCCCGGGCACTGGTGCAGAATGCGGATGTCTACTTCCTCGATGAGCCCATGGCGGGGGTCGATGCCACTACCGAAAAGGCCATCGTCGACATCCTGCGGCGGCTGCGTGACGAGGGCAAGACCGTGATCGTGGTACACCATGATCTGCAGACCGTGCGGACCTACTTCGACTGGCTGCTGCTACTCAACGTACGTGTCGTCGCCCAGGGCGAGGTCGGTGATGTCTATACCGCGGCCAATCTGCGCAAGGCCTATGGTGGCCAGATTGCCCTGCTCGACGAGAGTGCATTCCTGCCGCCGCAGGAGCGTGACGTGCCGGTGACCGAGAAGCTGCCATGACAATGCTCGACTGGTTGCAGGACTACACCATCCAGAACGTCGTGATCGGAGCGGCCCTGCTGGGCTTGATCAGTGGGGTGCTGGGTAGCTTTGCCGTGCTGCGCAAGCAGAGCCTGCTTGGCGATACCCTCTCGCATGCGGCACTTCCCGGGGTGTGCATTGGCTTTATCATTGCCGGTACCCGGAATATGGGCAGCATTCTGCTTGGTGCACTTGTCTCCGGGGCGCTGGCGGCGCTTTTGATGCTGGTTCTGACCCGCAACAGCCGGCTCAAGACCGATGCCGGGCTGGGCATTACGCTGAGTACCTTCTTCGCCCTTGGCGTGGTGCTGCTGACTTACATCCAAGGCATGAACAATGCCTCGCAGGGCGGCCTCGATTCCTTTCTGTTCGGCCAGGCTGCAGCGACCCTGCGTAGCGACCTGTGGATCATGGGGGGCATTACCGTTGCTGCCCTGGGGTTGGTGGCGTTGCTGTGGAAGGAGTTCAAGCTGGTTTCCTTCGACCCCGGTTTCGCGGCCTCGCTGGGCCTGCCCGTGGTCTGGCTGGATGTCCTGTTGACGGTAATGATCGCCTTGGCCGTGGTGGTAGGGCTACAAATGGTCGGTGTCGTGCTGATGGCGGCCATGGTCATCGCGCCGGCAGTCGCAGCGCGTCAGTGGAGTCACAGACTGGAGGGCATGGTCACGCTGGCGGCAGTCATCGGTGTGAGTGGCGGGATCTTTGGCGCCTTGCTGAGCGCCCTGTCACGCGGGCTGGCCACCGGACCGTTGATCATTCTCAGCGTGTCGAGCGTAGTTCTTGTCTCACTACTGTTCGCGCCGGAGCGCGGCTTCGTTTGGGAGGCCGTACGGCTTCGGCGCAGCCGCCGGCGTCTGCGCTACCAGCAGGTGCTGACTACGCTCTACCAGCTCGCCGCCGCCCATGCCGACTCCACCTACCGGTCCGGACAGGGCATGATCGATACCTATCATGGCATCAGCACCCAGCGAGCCCTGCACAAGCTGCACCGCCGGGGCTACGTCGTGCATCATGCGCCTCCCCCCGAAGAACCGAATACGGCGGGGCAGTGGGTACTGACGCCGGCGGGGCTCAGCGAAGCCGAGCGTATCCTCGAGTCGCTGGGGCGGGAGGAGCTCTGATGCTGGCCGCCTTCTTCGATAACATTCCGCTGATGATCATGCTGGTCGGCATGCTGGTGGGCATCGCCTCGTCATTGGTCGGCACGTTTCTGGTCCTGCGCGGTTCCAGCATGCTTTCGGATGCCATCGGCCATTCCATCGTGTTCGGCATCGTGATCGTCTGGCTACTAACTCATCAGCAAAGCGGCCCCATACAGATCGTGGGGGCGGCACTCACCGGCATTCTTACGGTGTTTCTGACCGAGCTGCTCATCAATACGCAGCGCGTGAAGGAGGATGCCGCCATCGGCCTGGTCTTCCCGGTGCTGTTCTCTATCGGGGTGTTGTTGCTCAACCTGTACGCCCGCGACGTGCATATCGATACCCATACCGTGCTGCTGGGCGAAATCGGCTTCGTGTGGCTCGACACCGTGACCCTCGGCGACTTTCGCGTGCCGATATCATTGCTCTCCATGGGTGGCATGACCCTGATCAACGGCCTTTTCGTGCTGCTGTTTTACAAAGAGCTCAAGCTTGCCACTTTCGACGCTCCGCTGGCGAAGGCGCTGGGCTTCGCACCCGGGGTGCTGTTCTATGCGCTGCTCATGCTGACCAGTAGTACGGCCGTGGCGGCGTTCGATGCTGTGGGCGCCGTGCTGTTCGTGGCCTTCGTCATCGTCCCTCCCTCGACAGCCTATCTGCTGACCAACCGACTATGGCTGATGTTCGTTTACGGCGCGCTGGTCTCGGTGCTTTCGAGTGTATCCGGCTACTATCTGGCGGTGATGTGGGATGTATCGATCGGCGGCATGATGGCAGTCATGACCGGGGTGTTCCTGCTGCTGGCCTTTCTGGTCGGGCCCCATTACGGCCTGCTTGCCCAAATGGCGAGGCGGCGGGAGCAACGGCGTATGAATGAGAATCGCACCCTCGCCGTCCACCTGTATAACCATGAGAGCGGCCCGGAACAGGCGGTGGAAAATGTCACCCGGGCGTTGCGCGAGCACCTGCACTGGGATGCCGCCAAGGCGCGACGCGTGGTTCAGAGGAGTCGCGAGCAGGGCCACATCCTGCAGAACGGGGAGTGGTTGTACCTGACCCCGGCCGGACGTGCCATTGCTCGAGAAATCCTCGAACCTACGCAGTTGTAATGGTCGTAACAGGTGTTCGACTGCTCACATGGGCTTGCCACGCGCACAGGATGCCGGGCGCAGCTTGTTGCGGCGTGCTTCGCCGAGCGCCAGTAGCCAGACGAGCGGGCCCGCTGCAACCAGAATGGGCAGGCCTGTCCACGTTCGGCAGAGATGGGCGATACGGCGTCGGGCACGTAGCCCCCGGGTGATGACGAAGCCGATATGGGCCCAGACGAGAAGTATGGGCAACACGCTCATGATGCTTCATGCCTCTTTGGTGTTGGCAGGGTGGTAGGCCGACGGGGCAGCGAACCGGATCCGGCTGCCGAGACCAGCAAATGATATTTCCCGTTATCGGCCGACTTGCCTGGAAATTAACCAATGATTTGTTGCTGGGCGTCGAAAGCTGTGCATGTCCGTTTTCCTTTATCTACCTCTGCAGCGTAACTGCTCCGGATGTCGAATCGATGACCGCGGCATATTTGGCGCCTCAATGAAATAGGCGCCGACAGAGCAAGCGTCATCGACTGTTCAACCGACTGTCGTTTCCTCGTCATGAAGTCCCGCGAAGCTGGGTGGTAAGCACAGCCAACGACGTGAGGACACGGCATGCGCATCGCCATGGTCAGCGAAACCTGGGCCCCGGATATCAACGGCGTAGCCCATACACTGGGCCACATCAGTCAGGAATTGATCCGGCGAGGCATGCAGGTTCAGCTGATTCGTCCAGCGCCGCAGGTGCCCTCCCGGGCAGAAGGCATTGAGCACGAGCTACAGGTTCGGGGAATTCGCGTGCCGCGCTATACGGACGTGCAACTCGGCGTACCGTCACGCCGGGCCATGGCCGCGCTATGGCGCAAGGCCCGGCCTGATATTCTCTATATCGCCACCGAAGGCCCGCTGGGCTGGTCGGCACTCAACCTGGCCCGGCATCTCGGCATCCCGGTGGTCAGCGGTTTCCATACCAACTTCGATCACTACGCCGGTGATTATGGGGTGGGCTGGATGAAACGGCCGGTATGTACGGTCCTGCGCCACTTTCACAACCGCACCCAGGCCACGCTGGTGCCCACCGCACAACGCGCTGCCGAGCTGAGCGCGATTGGTTTCAAGAACGTGCATGTCCTCGGGCGCGGGATTGACGCCGACCATTTTGGACCGCACCGACGAGACAGCGAACTGCGCCGTGCCTGGGGCGTGACCGAACATCAACCCGTGGCGCTGCATGTCGGCCGTCTGGCCCAGGAGAAAAACCTCACCCTGCTGGCGGAAACCTTCGAGGCCATGCAGCGTTGCCAGCCCGATCTTCTGCCGGTCCTGGTCGGTGACGGCCCCCAGCGCGCCGCGCTGCAAAAGCGCCTGCCCAATGCCATCTTCACCGGCTTCGTCGACGCCGACAGCCTGGCCCGCCATTACGCCAGTGCCGATATGTTCGTATTCCCGTCGCTATCGGAAACCTACGGCAACGTGGTCAACGAAGCCATGGCAAGCGCACTGGGCATCGTCGCCTTCGACTACGCTGCTGCTGCCGAGATGATCGAGAACGGCCGTAATGGGCTGGTTGTGCCGTTCGGCGACGACCGGGCTTTCATCGATGCCGCCGTTGCGCTGTGTCAGCAGCCGGTGCGCTATTCCCAATTGGGTAACGCCGCGCGGCTGCGCGTCGAAAGCCAACGCTGGTCGCACATTGCCGACCAGTACCTGGATATCCTGCGCCAGCTTCTGGAGACGGCCGATGGTAAACCGCAGCTTTCCCGTATTTGAACGCCTCGATCTGGTCGAGTGGCAGGCCTGCCGACGTCTGGCCCTGTTCTGCCACTACCGCCCATTGCTGGCCCTGCTGCGGCTGGCCAGCCGCTTGGGTGACTGGCCGGCATGGGTGTTGCTGATCGCCTGTCAGCCACTGATTCATGGCCATGCCGGCTGGCATGTCGTCGTGCAGTTCGCGACGACGGCCGTGGTCGGGATCATGGTCTATCGCCTGCTCAAGACGCGCCTGTGCCGCGAGCGCCCCTTCATTACCTTTACGGCGATTCCCTGCACGATGCCGCCAATGGACCGCTATAGCTTTCCCAGCGGGCACACGATGCATGCGGTGAGCTTTGCCACCCTGACTGCAGCGACGGCACCCTGGCTGCTGGCGATCATCGCCCCGCTGGCGCTGCTGATTGCCGCTTCACGGGTGGGGCTGGGATTGCACTACATGAGTGACGTGGCTGCGGGCGCCCTGCTCGGCCTGCTGTTGGCCAAGGCCAGCCTGTGGCTGTATCCGGCCACGCTGGTAACCGCTGTGCTGCCGTGACTAGCGGCGCCACGACAGGCGCCGGCGGAGAAGAAACTGGCGGTGGAACAGGCAGACGAACACGGGGGCGCCGGCCAGAAGATAGAAGTGGAAGGTCACGAAGCGCCAGATCAATACCGCCACGGAGGCCTGTGACAGGCCGATCAATGGGGTCAGCAGGGCCGTCGAGGCCAGCTCGGCGCCGCCCAGGCCGCCCGGCAGCATGCTGACCTGACCCGCCGCCATCGATAGCATCTGGACCAGAAACGTCCACGCCCAGGCCACGTCGTGACCGAGCCCCTCGATGACCAGGTAAAGCACGCTGTAGCGCAGGAGCCAGTGGCTACAGCAAAGCATGAAGACCAGCGCCAGCCGGCGGCGTGACAGGCCGAGCGTGGCAAGCAGGGCACGACGAAAGCGCAACAGACGGCGGGCCAGGCCGAAGCGCAGGCGCCAGGGCAGCCGTAGCCCTGCCAGCCACTGGCCGCTGATGGCCAGAAAGCGCGACGTATGGCGCAGCCATAGCCATGCCAAGGCCAGCACGATGCTGAGCAGGGCGATAGAGGTGCCGATCAGCCAGTCGAGGCGGGAATCGAGCAGAGCCACCGTGGCATACACGGCAACGAACAGCAGGGCGACAAGGAAAAATACCAGGTCGGTCAACTGATCGGCGGCGAAGACCGCCGTGGCGCGGGATGCCGGAACACCGCGACGGACCAGCAAGCCGTATAGGGTGATCGGCCCACCGCTGCCACCGGGCGTGGCGCAAAAGGCGAACTCGGTGGCCATGACAGTCGCCAAGGCCTGGGGTGGGCTCACGGCATGTGCATGTCCCGCCAGCAACAGCCGCAGACGCCAGGCATTGATGATCCAGCACAGCCCGATCATACCCAACATGAACGTCAGGTAGCCGCCCGGGAAGGCTAGCAACGTGCCCATCAGCGCCGGGCCTACGACCACAAAAGGGATGGCCAGGGCCAGGGCCAGCGAGACGGGCAGCAGCCACAAGGCATGCCGCATGGCGTCAGCCGTGTTGCTGGACGGAGGGCATCACGCTATCACCGAGCACGCTGCGATAGTGCCCAAGCAGCGTATCGACGACGGCGTGCCAGTGGTAGTGGCGCTCGACATGGCGGCGGGCATGACGCCCCATCGACTTGGCGTCGTTCAAGAATAGCTCCTGGGTCGCCTGGACCATGGCATCGGGGGAGTGGGGTGTACACAAGATACCGCAACCCAGCGGAATGTTCTCCTGCAGCGCGCCGGCGCGAACACCTACGACCGGCAAGCCGCTGGCCATGGCTTCCAGCGCTACTAACCCGAATGTTTCCCGGGTGCCGGCGTGGACAAGCGCATCGGCACTGGCGAACCAGCGGGCCACTTCATCGCTGTCGCAGTAGCGATTGAAGACGGTGACGTTGTCCGGCACGCGCCGTGGCATGTGCGGGCCCATAATCAGCAGGTGATAGCGACTGCCCAGACGCTGTGCAGTGGCCAGCAGCTCAGGAATGTTCTTTTCGCGTGAGTTTCGACCGGCAAACACCAGCAAGCGGGTGTTCGGCGACAGGCCCAGCATATCGCGCAGCAGAGGATCGCGGCGCCGGGGGTGAAAGGTATCCAGGTCCACGCCCAGCGGCTGCAGGTGCACGTTGGGTACACCCCATTGCCCGAGGCGCTCGGCCATCGAGCGGCAGGGGGCCAGCACGCGGTCGAAGCGGCTATAGAGATCAGCGACATAGCGTTCCAGACGACGCGCCACACCGGGGCCGAGTCGATCCCCCATCAGGCGGGGCAGGTCGGAATGATAGAAACCGATTACCGGCACTCCCAGATGCTGCCCGGCATCCAGCGCGGACCAGGCGGTCATGTAGGGGTCGCCCGCCTCGATCAGATCCGGACGCAGCCGTGTCAGCGCCTGTGCCCAGCGACGCCGGTGCAAGGGAAAGCGATAGCCCTGCCCGAAAGGCAGATGCATCGCCGGCAGTGTATGCAGGTTGCCGAGCTGCATGGCCTCGGCGCCGGGCACGAGCAGGCTGGCCTGCACGCCGGGCAACTGGGCCAGGCGACGATGCTTGGCTTGTAGATAGGTCCTGACGCCGCCGCTGGTCGGCGCATGAAACATGGTCACGTCGGCGATGTGCAAGGGCCGGTCTCCTGGAGGACATGATGCCTTCAGGCTAGTGTCCAAATGCGGCAGTCCGATGACAACGCAGTATGGCAGCCACTCGCCCTGGCGCCGGCATGGCTCCAGAGCGAGGGCTGGGGGGACATGGCCCGCTCAGCGAACCTGCGCCGGTGCGTAGATGTCCTGGTACTGCTGGCGCAGCTGGTTCTTCTGTACCTTGCCCATGGTGTTGCGCGGCAGAATATCGGCGAAGAATACTCGTTTGGGCTGCTTGTACTTGGCCAAGCGCCCGGAGAGCGAGGCGAGGATCTGGGCCTCGTCGAGCTGCGCACCTGACTGAGGCACCACCACGGCAGTCACGCCCTCGCCAAAATCGGGGTGAGGCACGCCGATCACCGCGGACTCGACCACGCCGTCGAGCTCGTCGATGACCTGTTCGACTTCCTTGGGATAGACGTTATAGCCGCCCGAAATCACCAGGTCCTTGTCGCGCCCGACGATATGCACGTAGCCGCGCTCGTCGATCATGGCCAGGTCGCCGGTGATGAAAAAGCCGTCCTCGAGCAGTTCCTCGCGGGTCTTTTCGGGCATGCGCCAGTAGCCGATGAACACATTGGGGCCGCGCACCTCAAGCATGCCGATCTCGCCCTGTGCCACCGGCTGGTGGGTCTCGCGGTCGGTGATACGAATCTCCACCCCCGGCAGCGGCGTGCCCACGGTACCGGCAATGCGGTCGCCCTCGTAGGGGTTGGAGGTATTCATGTTGGTTTCGGTCATGCCGTAACGTTCAAGGATGGCATGCCCGGTGCGCTGTTCGAACGCCTGGTGCGTCTCGGCGGTGAGCGGGGCGGAGCCGGAGGTGAACAGGCGCATGTTGGCGGTGAGTTCGCGAGTCAGGCGGCTATCCTGGAGCAGACGCGTATAAAAGGTCGGCACACCCATCATTGTCGTGCCGTTGGGCAGTTCCTCAATGATCGTGTCGACATCGAAGCGCGGCAGAAACAGCATGCTGGCACCGGCCATGAGTATGACGTTGCAGGCCACGAACAGGCCGTGGGTGTGGAAGATCGGCAGGGCGTGAATCAATCGGTCGGTCTCGCTGAAACGCCAGGCCTCGACCAGCGACGCCGCGTTGGAAGCCAGGTTGCGGTGCGTCAGCATGGCGCCCTTGGAGCGCCCGGTGGTGCCCGAGGTATAGAGGATCGCTGCCAGATCGTTGGCGTCGCGAGGCTCGATGGTCTCGAGCGGTGTGGCCTGTCTAGCCTGCTCCAGCAGGCTGCCATCGCCCCCGGTACCCAGGGTGGCGACCTGCGGGCAGCCGGTATCCTCGGCGACGCCTTGGGCGGGCCCGAGATCCTCGGGGCGACAGACAAACAGGGCCGGCTCGGCATCGCCGAGAAAGTAGCGTATCTCCTCGGCGGTGTAGCCCGTGTTGAGCGGCAGATAGACGCCGCCCAGGCGCAGGCAGGCCAGGTACAGCAGGACCGTCTCGGGACTCTTGTCGACCTGTACCGCTACACGATCCCCGGGGCGCACGCCCAGGGCCCGCAGGGCGCCTGCAATGCGCGCCGTGTGATCTAGCGCCTCGCGGTAGGCGTAGTGGCTGCCATCACGGGTGGTGATGAAAGTGGCGTCTCCACGGGCGTGCATGCGCGCCGCAAACGTCTCGAACAGATTGTCGCTCATTTTTCCGTTTCTCCCGTGAGCAGTTTTCGGGCACGCCGCTTCAGGTCGCGTACGCTCGAGGAGCACGCGATCGTGCCGTTGGTCGTGTATTGCTCGTGATTGCGCTCGATGTCCTCGAGCACGTAGAGATAATTGACCATCAGGCCCGCGGCCTGATGGATGCCCTTGGCCGAGATGTCCCCCAGCCAGTTGATGCGATGCAGCTCCGCGCCATTGCCGAGATGGAAGCGGGCGACCGGATTCAGCGGCAGGCCCTTGCCGTTCTTTTCCTGCAACAGGTAATGGGCCGCCAGTGGCTTGATCACTTCCCGCAGGCGGTCGGCCTTTGCCGGGTCGCTGTGCCAGTCGGGGTCGTCGAGCAGGGTCAGCGTCTCGCTGGCCCCATCGTCCAGGTGGTCTTCGCTCTCGTGCAGGCTATCCAGCCACTGGCGGAAACCGGGTACCGGCGACAGCGTCACGAAGTGGCGCAGGTTGGGCAACTCCTGCTTCAGCTCCTGAACGACCTGCTTGATCAGGAAATTGCCGAACGAGATGCCGCGCAGGCCGACCTGGCAGTTGCTGATCCCAAAGAACGCCGCGGTATCGGCGACGTCGGGATCCTCGATCACGCCGTGTGTCCCGCTGAGAATCGGCTGGATCTGGTCGGGCAGGCCCTTGTAGAGCGCCACCTCGACGAAAATCAACGGCTCGTCGCCGATGGCCGGGTGGAAGAAGGCGAAACATCGCCGGTCGCGAGCATCCAGGCGACGCCGCAGATCATTCCAGTCCTGGATCTCATGCACCGCCTCGTAGTGAATGATGCGCTCGAGGATCGCCGCCGGCGTGTTCCAGTCGATGCGCCTCAGCACCAGGAACCCCCGGTTGAACCACGAGGCGAACAGGTGGGCGAAGTCGTCGTTCAAAGGCAGCAGGTCGGGATGCGCCTTGAGCACGTTCAGCAGGTCTTCACGCATGCCCACCAACTTGTGAGTGCCGCCGGTGGTCAGGTTAAGCCGCCTCAATACTTCCTGACGGCTCGGCTCGCAGACATTGAACAATGCCTGGAGGTCGCCGTCGTTGCGGGACGCCTGGTAACGCTGGTACGCCTCGTCGATACGCTCGGGGTCCGCCGAGAACTCGCTGGTCAGGCGCTCGAAGAAGCGCAGTTTCTCGGTCTCGTCGAGACGCGTGTAGAGGTCGAGGGCACGGCTGGCCAGGGTGATGCTGGAAGCCTCGCCATCGCTTTCCAGCAGCGCCCGGCACGCCGCGATCACCCGCTCGTTATCGACCGGGACGCGGGCCTCGGAGCGCTGCCAGCGAAGGGCATCCCGCTGGGTGATGGTACTGAACAGTTCCTGCAGAAAGCTCATGTTCATGGTCGCTTCTCTTGTGGTGACGGTCAGTTCATCAGCAGATCGGGTAGCCAGGTGGCGATGCCGGGGAAGAAGCACAGCAGCACGATGCCCAGCACCATGCACAATGCGTAGGGCAGACTGCCCAGCAGCACGTCGCGCAGGGCGATGTCCGGGGCAATACCCTTGATTATGAAAAGGTTCAGGCCAACCGGCGGCGTGATCAGCCCGATCTCCAGATTGATGGTCAAAACCACCGCGAACCAGTAGGGATCGAAATCCGCCGCGAGAATGATTGGCAGTAGGATAGGAGCGGTCATCACGATCACCGCCACCGGTGGCAGGAAGAAGCCGGCCACCAGCAAGAACACGTTGATGATGCCCATCAGTACCCAGCGGTTGACCTCGAGATCGGCGATGGCGCCGGCCACGGTCTGGGTGATGAACATCGACGACAGCGCATAGGCGAAGATCTCCGCTGCGGCGATGATCAGCATGATCATTACGCTCTCGCGCAGTGCGTCGCGCATGATGATCTTGAGTGGTTTCGCGCGCCACATGCGGTAGACCACGATGGCCAGCGCCAGGCACAGGAAAGCGCCGGCACCTGCGGCTTCCGAGGGTGTCGCGACCCCACCATACAGGGCAAACAGGATGCCGGTGACTACCACCAGAAACGGCAGCACCCGCACCAGGGCCTTGAGGTTGCCCTCGACATTCTGTTTTACCTGGGCCGCCGCCTCCGCCACCGGGTTCGGCGCGTTATAACCGCCGGCCAGCTTGCAGGCGATCAATGTCCAGGCCATGAACAGCAGGGCCAGCATGACACCGGGCACGGCACCGGCGATGAACAGCCGGCCAATGGAGGTCTCGGTGGAAATGCCGTAGACGATCATGGTCACCGAGGGCGGAATCAGGATGCCCAGCGTGCCGCCGGCAGCGATGCAGCCGGCGGCCACGCCATCCGGATAGCCACGCTTGCGCATCTCGGGGATACCCAGCTTGCCGATTGCCGCACTGGTCGCCGGCGAGGAGCCGGACAGTGCGGCGAAGATCGAGCAGGCGCCGATGTTCGAGATTGCCAGTCCGCCGGGAACGCGACCCAGCCAGAGATCGAGCGAGCGATACAGGTCGCGCCCGGTGGGTGACGATGCCACGGCTGCACCCATCAGTATGAACATGGGAATCGCCACGAAACTGAACGAGGCGAGACTGCCATAGAAGGTTTCCCCGAAGTAGGTCAGTTCGCCCATGCCCCGATTGAGCACCAGGGCACCGAGGGACACGCTGCCCAGGGCGAAGGCAATGGGCGTACCGATGGCCATCAGGACCATCAGCGCGACCACGATAAGGATGCCGCTAGTGACTGGATCCATGGTTGGCCTCCCCACGAATAATTTCCGCGATGTACTGCAGCGAGAGCAGACTGGCGCCGATAGCCATGGGCAGCAGCGCCGGCCACAAGGGTGGGTTCCAAACCGTGCCTGTGGTCCAGCCGCCGTGCCAGGCCTCGAGCACGTATAGCCAGGCGCCATAGGACAGGGCGATACAAAAGCCCAGGCCAACCAGCGATGCGGCCAGCAGCATGGCCTTTCTCAACCAGCCGCCTATGGCATCGGGCAGCACGGTCACGGCGACATGGCCACCGGTCATCAGGACATAGGGGGCGCCGAGCAACATGGCGCCGGTGATGGTGAACACGGTGAACTCCGTTTGCCAGGTGGTGCTCTGGCCTAGCGCGTAGCGCACGAAGATCATGTGACAAACAGCGAGCACACCGGCAGCCAGGGCCACGGAGGCGAGGACGGCCGTGGCGCCGGAAATGACGTCCATCATGCGGATGTATGCGCCGATCACGCCACGGTTGGGCAGCAACGTGTGGCTCGAGGTATGGGCCATGATGCCTCCCTCATCGGTGAGTGGGAGAACCGCCATGCAAGGCGGTTCCAAAGGACGACGGCCCGACAGGCGTGGTCGGGCACCGCATTCACTCCACGGCCAGGGCCGCATCGATCAGGGCTTGTCCGTTGGGCACGTTCTCGGCAAAGGTCTTGTAGGAGCTTTCCTTGGCGATCTTCAGCCAGGCCTCATAGTCTTCCTGCGACATGGAAACGACCTCGACGCCGTTCTCCTTGAACACGTCGATCATCTTCTGGTCGAGGGCGGCCGCCTCACCGGCAAAATACTCCTCAGCCTTCTGACCGGCCTCGGTCAGGGCCTTCTGCTGCTCTTCGTTGAGGCGGTCCCAGCTCTGCTGTGAGATCAGGATGGGCTCGTACATGAACCACAGGGCGTTCTCCCCGGGGGCGGTCAGGCAGTCGACCTGTTCGTAGATACGGTAGGAAACGAACGAGCCGGATGAGGTGTTGGCGCCGTCGAGCACGCCGGTCTGCATGGCGGTGTAGATTTCCGAGGACGGCATCGAGGCGATCGACGCGCCTGCGGTGGCCAGCATTTCATCGAAAGCGGGACCGGCGGCGCGCATGGCCTGGCCCTGGACGGTATCCGGTGAGGTGATGCATTGCTTGCTCGAGGCGAAACCGCCGGCGAGCCAGGCATCGGCTAGCACCTTAGCGCCGGCGTCGTTGATCACCTGTTTGATCATGTCCATGAATTCGGAGTCGTTGAGCCGTTGGGCGCGTTCATGGTTGCGGACCAGGCCCGGCATCAACGTGGCGGAGAACTCCGGGTGACGGCCACTGGCGTAATCCAACGGCAGTGCGGTCATATCCAGACGACCGCGGACCAGAGCACCCCATTGCTCCTTGGCATCGAACAGCGACTGTCCCGGGTAGACCTGGATCTTCAAGTCGACGTTCGCGGCCTCGACCTCCTTGGCCATGAGCTGAACCATCTCGTCGCGAACGTCGCCCTTGCCACCGGGGAACTGGTGGGAGGCACGCAGGACGGTCTCGGCTGAGGCGGCGGAACTAAAGGCAACGGCCAGGCCGAGCGAGGCCATGGCCACAAGTGCAGTGGGTTTCATGTTGGCGTCTCCGATTCGATTGTTTTTGTGCTAGGTATATATCAGACGAGCTGATATATACTTTAATAGCGGCGCTGATATATTTATGTCAATTTCTTGACCACTAGACGTTAGTGGCAGGCGATCGGATCGGGAGGTAGAGCGTGAGCGGCATGAAGCCATCCAATGCGCAGCGGCTCAGGGACGCGCTGGAAAACGACATTCTCAATGGCCATCGCGCACCGGGAGAACGCCTCGATCCCGAGGCCCTGGGGCAGGAGTTCAACGTCTCGCGTACCCCGGTCCGTGAAGCCATCCAGCAGTTAGTGGCCAGTGGGCTGGTTATCGTGCAGCCCAAGAAAGGCACGTTCGTGGCCCAGGTCGGCATCGACCGGCTGATCGAGATGTTCGAGGTCATGGCGGAACTGGAGGGCATGTGTGGCCGACTCGCTGCCCGGCGTATCTCACCACAGGAGCTTGCCGAGCTGCAGGCGGCCCTGGAGCGCTGTGAACAAGCGGCGCTCAACGGTGATACTGACGAGTACTATTACGAGAACGAGAGTTTCCATAACTGCATCTATATCGCCAGCCACAACGCGTTTCTAGCCGATGAGGCCCGCCAGCTGAAGATGCGCCTGAAACCCTATCGGCGTTTGCAGCTCAAGGTACGTCATCGCATGCAATCGTCGCTGGAAGAGCATCGGCGTATCGTGGCGGCGATCGAGACGGGGGATATCGAGGCGGCCGAGCAGACCTTGCGGTCCCACGTGCTCGTGCAGGGCGAGCGGTTCAGTGATCTGGTGGCGAGCGTCAAGGACCTGAATCGCGCCAGGGAGCCCGAATGGTCCTGACCCGCGCACCCTTTACCAAAATACAAATGCTGACCTGAGTCATCGTTCATGCTGCTCGCTTTTCTTTTCTTCTCCCTGGTAGGCATCGTCGCCGGCTTCGTCGCCGGCCTGTTTGGCATCGGCGGCGGGGTCGTGATCGTCCCGGCCCTGCTGTTTGCCTTCGCCCAGCAGGGCATGGACCCGGCGTTCATGACGCACATGGCCATCGGCACATCTTTGGCCACCATTGCAGTGACGGGGTCGTCATCGGCTTTCGGTCATTGGCGGCGGGGCGCGGTCGCCAAGGGGCTGCTGGTCCGGCTGCTGCCAGGGTTGATTGCCGGGGCGATTCTCGGCGGAGTGCTGGCGAGCGTGCTGCCGGCAGAGCAACTGCAGTGGCTATTCGGGGTGTTCCTGATTCTGCTGTCGCTGAGGTTTCTGCTGTCACGCATGCCCCGCCCATCGGATGAGGGGGCCGGCACGCTCCAGACGCTTGGCGCCGGTACGGTGATCGGCACGTTTTCCTCGCTGTTCGGGATCGGTGGCGGTGTGCTCAGCGTGCCCTGGCTGTTGCGCAGCGGAGCAAGCATGACCCGCGCCGTAGGGACATCCGCGGCCTGCGGCATTCCCATTGCTGCCTTCGGGGCGCTAACCTTCGTGGTGACGGGCTACCGACATGCCGGACTGCCCGACTACGCCTCGGGCTATCTCTACTGGCCGGCCTTTTTGGGCATGGTGCTATGGAGCGTGCCATCGGCCAGGCTGGGCGTCGCCGTGGCCCATCACCTGCCGGCCGGCCTGCTCAGGAAGCTGTTCGCCCTGGTCATCCTGCTGGTGGGAATCAAAATCCTGCTGTAACACGCTCAGGCATTGCCGAGCCGCCCGGCTACTTCCTCCCATAGCGCGGTGTAGGCCTGTGCCGCACGGGTGCGTCGGGCGAAGCTGGCTACCGGCGCCTGTTCCAGCCCCATGTGTTCAATCACGCTGGCATACGGGATCGCGGCGGATAGCCGCAGCGGCCACTGCTCGGAAAGCGCTTCCAGCATGTCGCGATGCAGCCGCTTGCGGCGATCGACCAGCGTGGCGAACGGCCACATTGGACACGTATGGTCCTCGGCATCCAGATGCTCGCGCAGCATGGTGAGGGTACGCAGGGACAAGGTGGTGGGAATGACCGGTACCAGCAAGGCGTCGACACTGGAAAAAACCTGGCCGGACAAGGCGGATAGGCTCGGTGGGCAATCCAGCAGCACCAGATCGTAATCGTCACTGACTGGCTTGAGAATCTTACGCAGTCGGCTCGGCTTGCGGTCTTCCAGCAGACGATCCATCTCCCGCGAGCCGAACGAGGCGGGCAGCAGGTCGAGGCGATCGATCTCTGTGGCGCGGATCACTTTATCAAGCGTCGCCTTACCCTTGACCAGCTTGTCGACGCCACCCCGTACCTTGGCCTTGCTCTTCAGGTAGAACGTGGTGGCCGCCTGCGGATCGAGATCCCACAGCAGGACACGCTTGCCGGCAAGAGAGGCTTCCGCTGCCAGATTGACAGCGGAAGCGGTCTTGCCCACGCCGCCCTTGATGCTGTAAAGGGCCAGCATTTGCATGCGCATTCTCCGTTATTATCGTGTGTGGCCTGCATGTGGGTAGCTTGGCGTTACAAGATGTCAAAAAGGTGACAGATGCCAAGCGGCGGGGTGTCCTCTGGCATCCTGCCACATGGCTTATTGCCTGAGCCATTGCCAATAGTCATGAAGTCCCTTTCTGATATCTACATAAACTGGTTGGAAACCCAGCTCGTCCCGGGCTAGCGAAATATCCAGTGGTGACCCGCGCACTACGAACGGCCCTGGACCCAGCTGCATGTTGCTCGGCTTGCCCAGGAGCTGTTCGACTTCATCGACGATAGCCTGATGATCCACCGTCACGCCACTGGAGATATTGAAATGTCTCGCTTGGACGGTCTCTTTTTCGAACAGCAACACGATGCCTCTCGCAGTGTCGTGGACGTGCGTCCAGTCCAGGGCCTGGTCCCTCCCGTTGGGCGCCTGAACATCACTGAGCCCTTCGAGCGGCCCGAATAACGCCTGATAAACCTGATGCATATGCGACGGTCGCTTGCCGGGCCCGTAGACGAAGAAAAGACGTGCATGACGGATATCCATGCCGTAGGTCTCAGTGTACTGGTCGCCGAAAAGCTCACCGGAGATCTTGGTGGCACCGTAAAGGTCTGTGGCCTTGTAGGGAGTCGTTTCATGCTGAGGGCCTGAAGCATCGCCGTAGACGGCACCCGAACTCATGTTGACGATCTTGCGAATGCCGAGGATGCGGCAGGTCTCATAGACGTTGAGCGTCCCCAGCGTGTTGATAGAAATGTTGCGGAAAGGACGTTGTTGGAAGCTGGGGCCGGCAATGACCGAGACGCCATGAATGACTCCCTCGAGTTCGTCGCGGTAGGCCAATAACGTCTCGAACAGGGTGTGGTAATCCAGCACATCGATTGCTTCCAGTACCAGCTTGTCGCGCACCGCTTCTAGGTAATCCAATCCCAGGCTGTCGAATTGCTTCGCCGCCATGTCGCATATGATGACTTTCTTGCCCTGGCTGGCCAGCATCTGGGCTACCCAAGAACCTACATGACCCAGGCCACCCGTAATCAATACCGCCATGGTGTGTCTCCTTCATGATGAGTCCCGAAGAACATTTGGCCTTGCGTGTTCGGTTTGCTCCCTTGCTATCGCAGCACCAGATCCGGCAAGAACATGACGATCGACGGGAAGCAGGTGATCAGGATCAGTACCGCCAGCAGTGGAATGTAGAAGGGCAGCGTGGCCCGGATCAGATCCATAAGCGGCAGGTTGGTGATCTTCTGGATGGTGAACAGGACGGTGCCTACCGGTGGTGTAATCAGCCCGATCATCAGGTTGAAGATCATCAGCACACCAAAGTGCACCGGGTCGATACCGTATTGCACGACTACGGGAACCAGTAGCGGTGTTAGTAGGAACAGCGCCGGGACGGAGTCGACGAAGAGCCCGATCAAAAGGATGAACAGGCTCAGCAGCAGCAACAGCATCAATGGGTCGGTGATCGTGGCCAGCAGGAAGTCGGCGACCAGCGCCGTGACCTGATAGCGCGCCAGGACCCAACTGTAGAGGGCGCTGCCAGCAATGATCAGTAATAGCGCGGCGGTGTCGATGGCGGTGGCGCGCAGTATGTCGTAGAACTCACGCAGATTGATTGAGCGATAGACGCCAAACGAGATGATCAGACAGTAGAGCAGCGCAACGACCGAGGCTTCAGTCGGCGTGAATAGGCCGGACAGGATGCCGACGATAATGATCAGCGGCGTCAGCATTGGCAGCAGGCCCCGCGACAGGGCTCGCAGGAATTCCTGCAAGGTGGCTCGGGCCCGGGTCGGATAGCCACGGCGATGGGAAATCACACCGACCATGATCATCAGTCCCAGCCCCATGAACAGGCCTGGCAGTATCGAACCCAGGAAGATGGCGGCGATCGAGGTGTTGGCCAGGGCGCCATAGATCACCGCAGGGATGCTTGGTGGGATGATCGGGCCGATCGTGGCCGAGCTGGCAGTGACGGCGGCACTGAAATCCGTGGGGAAACCGTCGTCCTGCATCGCCTTGATCTCGACGGCGCCCAACCCTCCGGCATCGGCCACGGCCGAGCCGGACATGCCGGCAAATAGCATGCTGGCTAACACATTGACGTGACCCAGGCCGCCCTTGAAGTGACCTACGGCGCAGCGTGCGATGTCGAATACCCGATCGGAAATACCGGCGGCATTCATCAGCCGGCCAATCAGCAAAAAGGCCGGGATGGCCAACAGAGTGAAGCTATTCACTCCGTAGAGGGTGCGCTGGGCGATCATCTCGAGCGGGATGGCGTCGAAGCCACGGGTATAACCCAGCACCAAGGCTGATGAGGCAATCATCGCGAAGGCTACCGGCAGCCCCAGCATCAGCAGACTGATCAGGCCTACGAACATGATGATGAAGACTTCCATGCTCAGTCGCTCCAGGGTTTGGCAGGGGGAGTGGCAGTCTTGCCACGGAGGTGGCGCTGACATTGGCTGGTCAGCAGGATCACCATCAGCAGAGCGGCAATGAACTGCACCAGATAGACGTACGAGAAGCTCATCTGGAATGTGCTGGCAAACACGCCGGCGGTACGTTCCATCATGTTCCAGGCGCCCCCCATGATCATGATCAGCACCACAATCCCGATCAGATCGGCGAGGGCCGCGACGAGATGTGCGATCTTGGGAGGGAGCCGATCGGTCACGATCGTCACGCGGATATGTTCCTGATAGCGCAGCGCCAGCACGGAGCCGAGAAAGATTTCGGCGAGAAACAGGTAGCGCGACACCTCATCAGTCCACGGCACGGCGAGGCCCAGCGTATAGCGTGAAATGACTTGTATGGCCATGACCACGAGCATCAGGCAGAAGGCCGTGACCACGACGGTGGTCAGCAGGGACCAGAAGATAGCCAGCGCACTCGAGACGAAGGATCGGGGACTCACGTGAACCTCCCTTGCGAAGGCGGATGGGCCCGCATCGCTCAGACGCGATGCGGGCCGGTACGAGGCTACTGGTTGAGCAGCGACATGACGTAGTCGCGCACGGCGGGGTCGTAGCCTTGGGCGATTTCCTCGACGGCCGGCTTGGCCGCTTCGCGGAAGGCCGCGACATCCGGCTCGACGACCTCCATGCCCTCATCCTTCAGCTTCTGGTACACCTCTTCCTGGCCTTGAGCGACGAGGTCGTTGCCCCACTGGGTGGCCTCATCGATGGCCGAGAGCAGCATGTCGCGGTTCTCTTCGGACAGGCCCTGGTAGAAGTCCTCGTTCATTAACCAATGGAAGAAGGAGTACACGTGTTCCGTACGATTGATGTAGTCCTGCACCTCATGCAGCTTGCCGGCATAGATCAGGTCGACCGGGTTTTCCTGCATCTCGATCACGCCCGTCTGCAGCGAGGTGTACACTTCCGGCCAAGCGATGGGACTGGGCAGGGCGCCTATCTGCTCCCAGACCTTCACCCAAGGCGCGATTTCCGGGACACGCATACGCACACCCTGGATATCCTCGGGTGACTTCACTGGCATGTTGGAGGTCAGGTTGCGCGGGTTGCGTGCCGACAGGCCTACCAAGCGCATGTTGCCGTTGGCCACGAGTTGCTTGTTGATGGCTTCCCCAGTTTCGCCTTCATAAACCTGGCGGGCTTCGTCACTCGAGTCGTAGACGAAGGGCAGGTCGGCGGCCGCGAACTTGGGAGCATAAAGTGTCATGGGCATGGAGCCGCCCAGGGCGATGTCATATTCCCCGTAGCTGACGCCTTCCAGATGGTCGCGTTCGCCACCGACTTCGGTGCCGAGCAGAGTGACGCTCATCTCACCGTCCGTCTGCTCCTCGATTGACTGTTTCAGGCGTTCGCCAACCTTGAACATGGCATGTGCCGGGTCAACGTGAATGGCGATGGCGATTTCCTGGGCAGAGGCGGACATGGCCACCCCCAACGTCATCACACTGGCAAGTACGAATTTTTTGGTGGTTGTTATCTTCATGTGGGCTATCTCCAGGTGCTTTGGCAGGCTAGGGACCGCAGGGAGCGGTCTTGGTGACATGAGTCGCCGATAGAGGAGATTCAGGGGCTGGCATGGCGTCCTCCTGTCTCTTGTTGTTGTCGGTACGACGACGGGGAGAGGCACTAGGAAAAAGCTAGCAGGGCATTTTTGGTAGCGCTACCAAAACGATGGTAGCGCTACCAAAACTTTAGTCGTAGGGTACACTGCGACATGCATGGATGAGCGAGGACGAAACAGCCCATGGGAAAAACAGAACGCGGCCGCCGACGCCACAAGGGAGTGGGGCGCGTGACGCTGGGCGACGTTGCCAAGCATGCCGGCGTGGCGCCGATTACCGTCTCGCGGGTAATGAACAACCCAGACCAGGTCTCGGAGAAATTGCGCAAGCGTGTCGAGCAGGCCGTGGATGCGCTGGGCTATGTGCCCAACCTGATCGCCGGTGGCCTCGCCTCGGCAGGCACCCGGGTGATCCCGGTGATTGTGCCCTCGCTGTCGATTCTGACCTACATCGACGTGATCCATGGCATCCAACAAACCCTGGAAGATACCGGCTACCAACTGTTGCTGGGCTCGACCGACTTCGATCTGGATCGCGAGGCGGCCCTGATCGACACGGTCTTGGGCTATTCACCGTCAGGCATCATCATTGCCGGGCTACGTCATCGCGAGCGGGCGATCCAGCGTCTCGAGGCGTGCCAGCGCCCGGTGGTCGAAATCATGGAATATGGCGCGTCCTGCATCGATAGCAATGTCGGTGTCGACAACGCCGAGGTGGGGCGCTGCATGGCCCGGCATCTCGTCGAACGGGGCTATCGTCGCATCGCCTACGTGGGGTCGCGCATGGACCGGGACTATCGGACCATCCAGCGCTACGAGGGCCATCGCGAGATGCTGGAGTTGGCAGGCATCGATGGCAGTCGCTTGTTACAGAATGACGAGGCGGCTTCCTACAAGACCGGAGGCAGGCTGTTCATGGAAGCCATGGCGAGCTACCCGGATCTCGACGCTATTCACTTCACCAATGACAACCTGGCGGCCGGCGCCATCCTGGAGGCCAACCGGCGGGGTATACGGGTGCCCGACGATATCGCCGTTGCCGGTTATCTGGGCCTGCCGCTCAGTGAATGCCTGACGCCTGCGCTGACCACGGTATCGGTGCCGCGCTTCGAGATGGGCGTCCAGGCGGCCAAGTTTCTGCTGGCACGCCTGGATGGGGAGCAGGGCGAGGCATTACGCTGCGATATCGGCTTCGAACTGATCGTGCGGGACAGCACATAACGCCTCGACCTCTCAGACCTCACTACCATCCTCAATCATCCAAATTGACATCGTCTTCGTCGGTCATGGCTCCCGTGGCCGCGCCGGCGCCTGCGCCCAATACAGCGCCTTTGGTCATGCTGCCGCCGGTTACGGCAGCCGCACCCGCTCCGGCGGCGGCGCCAATGCCCGCGCCGCTCAGGGCCCTGTCCTTGGTGGTCGAGCCGCAGCCGGCCAGGCCGAGCAGCAGCGCGATGATTAGGCCCAGCATCATGGTACGCATGGTTTGTCTCCTTGCCTGGCGTGTCATACCAATATCAGCGTAGAGCACAGCCGCACAAAGCGGCGAGACTTACACAGGCTGGCGTAGACGCAACAGCGAAACACCGAGGCCGATGAAGGCGCTGCCCACGAAGCGATTGACCCAGCGCGCCTGCTTCGCGGAGCCAAGCCAGCGGGCAATCTGCCTGGCCAGGCTGCCATAGGTCATCAGCGTGACGAACGACAGCGCCATGAAAGTACCAACCATGAGGGTGAATTGCGGTACGAGCGGTAACTGAGGATCAAGAAACTGCGGGAACAGGGCGGTGAAGAACAGGATTGCCTTGGGGTTGCTGATGGCGACTAACAGCCCCTCGCTGAAGACGCGAGCTCGAGCGCGGCCGTGTGTCGGTGCGGTGGGGCGAGTAACGACCAGGCTCGGTTGACGCCACTGGCGCACGCCGAGGTAAATCAGGTAACCGGCGCCACACAGCTTGAGTGCTGTAAACAGCACTTCAGAGGTAGTCAGCACGACACCCAGGCCCAGCACGGCGGCGCTGGCGAGCAACAGCAGGCCGCTGATGTTGCCCAGCGACGAGAGCGCCACGCGACGCATGCCGCCGGCCATGCCGTTGCGTACCGCCACCAGAAAGGCCGGGCCGGGGCTGAGGATACTGACCGCAGCGATGGCTACGAAAAGCAACCAGGTCGTGAGAGCCATGCGTCTTCCCTGAAAGCTGGTAAGAGGAGAAATACTTTGAGCCAGGCCTCGTCGCTTGTCTAGGCGCGACGGGTGTCAAACTCACTCGGCTGGATCCGGACGAGAGGCCGAGCCGCTGGCCGGTACGCGGTTGGTACTGCCAAGCTGCACTATCAGGGCCAGAGCCACAAAAGGCAGTAGGCCGACATTGACTGCTGTCCAGCCCAGTGTCGTCACCAGGGCCCCCGAGGCGAACGACATGACGGCGGCGACGCTACCGTTGCTCAACTCCATCAAGCCTTGGGCGCTGGCACGTTCAGCGAGCGTATGCCCACGCCCCAGCAGGGTGATGCCGGCGACTAGCATCAGGTTCCATCCGACCCCCAGCAGGCAACTGCTCAGCAGGAAGTGTGCCCAATCCAGGCCCGCCAAGGCGATGGCGGCACTGCACGCCAGTAGGCATGCCCCAATGCAGGCGACCCGGCGACTGCCCAGGCGATCGGTGAGCGGGCCGGCGATGAATGCCGGCAGGAACATGCCGAGCATGTGCCATTGGATGACCTGACCACTGGCATCGAGGCTTAGCCCATGCAGGCTCATGGCCAGCGGTGTCGCATTCATGACCAGAATCATCAAGCCATGGCCGATGGCCGTGGTCAGGATGGCTGCCCGGACAATGGGCCGGCTCAACAATTGGCGCCTTGATACGCGAGGCGCCGAGGTGGCAGAGGAGACAGAGGAGACAGAGGAGACAGGGTTGCCCGGAATGCCACTGAGAATGCCTAGGGCAATCAATGCCAAGATTGCGATCAACAGGTAGGCGCCGAGATAGGGCGTGGCCAGCGCATGGCGCGACAGCGAGCCCAGAGAGGGTGCGATGAGTGCGGCAACGACACCGCCACCGATCACGTAAGCCGTTGCCCGCCCTTGGAAGGCGACATCTACTGACTCGACGGCGGCGAAGCGGTAATACATGGCCGAGGCTTGGTAGATCCCCAGCGTCATGCTTCCCAGGCACAGCAGAAGAAAGCTGGCCTGCCCGATACCCAGCGCGCAAATGAGCCCGCCGATGACACCCGCGAGCGCACCGAACTGAAAGCCCCGGCGACGCCCTTGGCGTTGCATCAGTTGCGAAAGGGGCTGAATGGCGAGCAGATTGCCCAGCATCAGCAGGGCGAGCGGCAGGGTAGCCAGGCTCTCTCGCGGGGCTAGGGCCAGCCCGGCGAGAGAAGTCAGCAGAATGCCGATCATGGCGCAGGACCAATAGAGCGCCTGAGCGAGGAACAGGCGCAGAATTGGTGGATGGCGTAGCAATAATGACATGGCGGAAGGCTCCAGGCAGAGGCGATAGAGACGAGAGCGATACCCCAACGCGACAGGCGTCAGCCGAAACGTTCGATGAAAGCCTGGGGGCTGATCGCGTGGTGTTTCTGAAACGTGCGTCGCAAGTTTTCCGGGTGCCCGAAGCCGGTCAGTCGCGCCACGCTGGCCACCGAGGCCTGGGCGCCGAGCAGCAGGCTGCGTGCGGCCTCGAGACGTACCCGCTCTACGTATTGTCCGGGGGCCATGCCGACGTCTTGCTTGAACAGACGACACAGCGTGCGTGTCGACAGGTTGGCGCGCTCGGCCAGTGCCTCAATGGACAGGTCTTCTGAAAGATGCGCAGGAATCCAGTTCAGTAGCCCGGCCAGACGCTGTGAACCGTTGGCGGATAAGATCAGCAGGGGGCTGAATTGCGCCTGCCCGCCTGGGCGGTGCAGGAACATCACCAAGCGCTGAGCGACCGCCAGAGCCAAGGGGCGGCCGAGATCCGCCTCGACCAGAGCCAGTGCCAGGTCGATACCCGCCGTTACACCGGCCGAGGTAAATAAGTGGGCAGCATCGGCGACGTTCGGGTCGTAGGTATGTAAGCGATCCCCCTGAACTTGGACGGATGGATATTCGTCGGCAAGAGTTTCCAAGTCTGCCCAGTGGGTAGTGGCCTGGCGGCCATTCAGCAAGCCAGCTTCGGCCAACAGTAGAGCCCCCGAGCAGACCGAGCCAAGGCGGCGTATCCTGGGCTCGACGGCACGCAGCCAGGCGACCAGTGCCGTGTCGCGACGCTGTGCATCGACGCCCTGGCCGCCCGGCACCAGCAGGGTGTCGAGCGTGCCGCCATCTATCGCCTGCCAGCTTTCATCGGCATGCAGTCTGATACCGCTGGATGTGGCTATCGGCCCCGCGCGCTTGCCAACCAGCAGCAGGCGATACAGGGGCGGCAGGCCTAGCCGTTCGCGTTCGACATTGGCCGAGGCGAAGACCTGCATGGGGCCGGTCACGTCCAGGCTCATCACATCGGGGTAAAGCAGGCAGGCAATGGTGCGGGTGAGCATCGGTACGCTCCGTCAGGCAGGTATCGCCAGTCTGGGCTTGCCCAGGAATTGGCACAATGACAAAAGCCCCACATTTCTTGCCAGATGGCAGCGACTCGGATCGATACCCCTTGTCGCCGTTGTCGGATGGCCCGTTTGCCGAGGTCGGCGGGGGTAGCTAGGCTGATTCTGGCTATATGACGATGCAGCGACGTCGTCATCCTCTTACGCCATACGTTTTCGACAGGAGGTTGAAACCATGTCCAGCCCCGAGCACAAGCAGAAGATCTGGAAGATGATCAAGGACATCAAAGTCGGCATGCTGGTCACGCTGGACGGTGACATGCCTCGTGCCCGGCCGATGCACCTGGTTCAGGACGAATACGACGGTACCCTGTGGTTCTACACCCGTCGCAGTGCCGAGAAGGTCTTTGAAACCGCCGTCGATCATGACGTCTGTCTCAGCTTCTCCGATCAGGAGGAGGGGGTATACGTGTCGCTCTCGGGCAAGGCCAACCTGACTGATAACCATGAGCTGATCGAGAAATACTGGAATCCTTTCATCGCGGCCTGGTTCCCTGAAGGCAAGGACGACCCGGATGTGGCGCTGCTGGAAGTCAAGGTACAGATGGGCGAGCACTGGAAGGCCAAGGAAAGCAAGACTTTCCAGCTTTACGAGATCGCCAAAGCCAACGTCAAGAAAGACGCTACTCCGAATATGGGCGAAAATGAAAAGTTCGGTGGCTAGTCTCGCACCGACATGGCCCGTCACCTGGGTACTGGCCGGCATGCTGGGGCTTATGGCTTGCAGTGCAGCCTGGGCCGCCGAAGGCGCGCCGGAGGGCAACACGGTAGTCAAGGGCGACTGCGAGCTGACCGATCGCAAGCGAGAGATGCTGTCGAGAGTTAACGAGGCGCGCAGCCAGGCTCGGCAGTGCGGAAACCAGCGTTTTGCTGCGGCCGAACCGCTGACCTGGAATTGCACCCTCGAGGCTGCTGCCCAGGCGCACTCCCGGGATATGGCCAAGAAGGACTATTTCAGCCATACCGGCCCGGATGGTGTGGGTATTCAACAGCGCGTCAGTAGCAGAGGCTACGTGTGGCGGGCGGTAGGCGAGAACATTGCCGCTGGTCAGGCGTCGATCGTTGCCGTGGTCGATGGCTGGATGGAGAGCCCGGGACATTGCCGCAACATCATGAATGAGGCCTTCACCGAGATGGGTATGGCCAAGGCTGATGATCCGGGATCGATGTACTCACCCTACTGGACGCAGGTATTGGCCCAGCCACGCTGAATTCACCATGACGAGAAAAGGCCTGCACCGACATGCAGGCCTTTTTGCTTATATGAAGTATCAGTACAGCTAGACTCAGCGGCTATCCTGGTGAGGTTCGCTGTCTTCGAAGCGGGCGCCGATGCCTCGCATGCGGGTGCGTACGTTACGAATCGCGTCGAGATAGGCTTCGCGGGTCGGAGTCGAGCCACTGTCCAGGTGCGCCACGCGAACGGCATAGCCATCCACCTGAACGGTCACTTCCACCTCGTCCTTTTCATCGATCAACGTTGCCACCGGATACGGGGCAAAAGTCTTGCGCGCGTAGTCCACTGCCTCGTTGATGGTCAGACTGCGATCCATGCGGTCCTCTCCTCTTTATATGCCATCACGTGTATCGGCGTGCGATTCTATATGCTCGATAGGTAATGTTTGGTTAAGGTTGGTGACTTAAACGTAGACCGTCGCCTGTTGGGGCTCAAGCGAATTTTCTCTCATGAGAAATCATGTCCCGTTCTGGTCATACCGTAACGAGGGAAATTACCGACCAGCATCACATGTGCGGATGACCAAAGGATGAAAGGGCTTTGCGATATCGTGACGCCCTCAGCGTTTCATGCCACTGGGCGATCCAGGGGCAGGATCAGGATGGCTCGAAAGTCGTTGACGTTGGTGCGGGTGGGGCCGGTGACGACCAGGTCGTCCAGGGCGTTGAAAAACGTGTAGGCATCGTTGCGGGTCAGATAGTCCGCTACCGAAAGCCGGGCAGCCCTGGCCCGCTGCCAGCCATCGGGAGAAATGATGGCGCCGGCGTTGCTCTCGGAGCCGTCGATGCCGTCGGTATCGATGGCCAGGGCGTGAATGCCTTCGCTGCCCTTGAGCGTCTCGAACACGCCCAGCAGGTACTCGACGTTGCGACCGCCGCGACCCTCGCCCTTGACGGTGACGCTGGTCTCGCCTCCCGAGAGAAGCAGCAGTGGATGTGAGCGTTCGCTTTGCAGGCTCAACGCCAAGCGGCCCTGTGCGCGGCCCAGGTCGCGTGCCTCGCCTTCCAGATCATCGCCGAGCAGGCAAACCTCGATACCAGCGCGCTCGGCGTGCCCTCGTGCAGCATCCAGGGCGTCGGCTGCCCGGGCAAGCACGAAGGCCTCGTCTCGGGCAAAGTCAGGATCGTCGCGGCGCGGCGCGCTGCTGTCGGTAACCAGGTGACGGCGCACACTATCGGGAACCGCGATACCGCGAGTTTCGAGAATCGCCAGCGCATCGGCGGGCGTGGCGTCGTCGGGCAGGGTCGGGCCCGAGGCAATGAGGCTGGGCTCGTCGCCGGGCACATCGGAGATCAGGTAAGTAACCACCCGGGCCGGATGAGCGGCGGCAGCCAGTCGGCCACCCTTGATAGCCGATAGGTGGCGTCGCACGGTGTTGATTTCGCGGATCGGCGCTCCGCTGTGAAGTAGCGCCTTGGTCAGTGTCTGTTTTTGACGCAGGGTCAGGCCTGGGGCCGGTAGTGACATCAGTGACGAGCCTCCACCCGAGATCAGCGCGATCACTAGATCATCCTCGCCCAGGTCGCGGACAGACCCCAGCATGCGCTGGGCCGCCTGCTCGCCGAGCTCGTCGGGCATGGGGTGCGAGGCTTCCAGCACCTCGATCCGTCGGCACACCTCGGCATGGCCATAGCGGGTGACCACGAGCCCGGACAACGGCGCATCGGGATGCGAGGCCTGCCAAGCGATCTCCAGCGTTTGCGCCATGGCCGCGGCCGCCTTGCCGGCGCCCACCACGACGGTGCGGCCGGCGGGCGGCTCGGGGAGGCGATCGGGAAGCAGGCTGGCGGGATGGACCGCCGAAACGGCGACCTGGGCGAGGCGGTACAGCCAGGCCCGCGTGGTATCGCGGCTGGTAAAGGGCGTTAAGGCATCCATGACATGACCTCTCGGCAAACGGCGACGAAGACCCACATAAAAAACCGGTAACCGCACAGAGGATGGCGGCTACCGGAAATCGCCGGTCGGCAATCTCCGGCGATGCAGCGCTCGGTAGGGTTACTTGCTGGTGATCTCGTGGTCGGCAAGCGCTTCCAGGGCACGTACCATTCCGGCATGGTCCCAATCTCCGCCATCATGGGCGGTGCAGGCCTGGAACAGCTGCTGAGCGTTGGCCGTTCCCGGCAGGGCGAGGTTAAGGCTGCGCGCGCCTTCCAGTGCCAGGTTGAGATCCTTCTGGTGCAGGCGGATCTTGAAGCCCGGGTCGAAGGTACGCTGGATCATGCGCTCGCCATGCACGTCGAGAATCTTCGATTGGGCCAGACCGCCAAGCAGGGCCTCGCGCACCTTGGCGACATCGGCACCGGCCCGGGAGGCGAACAGCAGGCCCTCGGAGACCGCCTCGATGGTCAGGGCGACGACGATCTGGTTGGCCACCTTGCAGGTCTGGCCGTCGCCGTGGCCACCAATATGGGTGATGGTCTTGCCCATGATCTCGAGCAGCGGCCTGGCTCTGGCAAAGCCTTCTTCGGTGGCGCCTACCATGATGGTCAGCGCGGCGTTGATGGCGCCGCCTTCGCCCCCGGAGACCGGCGCATCGACATATTCGCCGCCGGCATCATGGATGCGCCTGGCGAATTGCTGGGTCGCCAGCGGGGCGATGGAGCTCATGTCGATGACCAGCGTGCCGGGCTGAAGCCCTTCGATGACGCCCCGATCACCGAACAGCACCTGCTCGACGTCCGGCGTGTCCGGCACCATGGTGATGATCACCTCGCTGGCTTCGGCCACGGCCGCCGGTGAGTCGAGCTCGCGCATGCCCTTGTCAGCCAGGGTGGCGTCCAGCGGCTTGTCGCGCTTGACGGTGACCAGGGTGTGGCCGGCATTCAGCAGGTGGCCGGCCATGGGGCGGCCCATGATGCCGAGTCCGATGAATCCAATCTTGCTCATGTCGTGACTCCTTCTCGCAATCTTGTTCTCGGGTTGTCTCAGACGCCTACGCCATCCATCCAGCCCAGCCCTTCCCGGGTCGTGGCCGCCGGCTTGTATTCGCAACCGATCCAGCCGTCGTAGCCCAGCCGCTCCAAGTGGCGGAACAGGAAGGGATAGTTGATCTCGCCGGTACCTGGTTCGTGACGCCCCGGATTATCGGCCAGCTGGATATGCGCAACCCGCGGCAGGTGCGTCTCGAGGGTGGCGGCCAGATTCCCCTCCATGACCTGCATGTGATAGATGTCGTACTGCAGTTTCAGGTTGTCCGAACCGACCTCATCGAACAAGGCCAGCGCCTGTTCGGTGCGGTTGAGAAAGAATCCCGGGATATCACGGGTATTGATCGGCTCGGCAAGCAGCAGAATGCCTGCCGCCTCGAGCTTGTGCGCGGCGAAGCGCAGGTTGTCGATCAACGTCTGGCGGGCGTCGGCGTCGCTCACGCCTTCGGGCTTGATGCCGGCCAGACAGTTGACCTGCTTGCAGCCCAGCGCCGTGGCGTACTCGATGGCGCGGTCGACGCCTGTGCGGAATTCCTCGATCCGGTCAGGGTGGCAGGCGATACCGCGCTCGCCGGCGCTCCAGTCGCCCGCCGGCAGGTTGTGCAGCACCTGGGTCAGGCCATGGGTATCCAGGCGCTCCTTGAGCTGCGCCGGGGCGTAGTCGTAGGGAAACAGGTACTCGACGCCCCGGTAACCGGCCTGTGCGGCGGCCTTGAAGCGGTCGAGGAAATCCTCCTCGGTGAACAGCATGCTGAGGTTGGCGGCGAACTTGGGCATGTCAGTCTCCTTGTCTTCTTGCGCTGGTTCGTTGTTGTCAGGTCAGCGAGGCGATCGACGTCGGCGCATCGGTTGCATTCTCGGCGAGCGCCTCGAACTCGTTGACGCCGTCTAGCTCAGTGCCCATGGCGATGTCGGTCACCCTCTCGAGGATGATCTCGACCACCACCGGTACCCGGTGCTCTCGCATCAGCTCGCGGGCCTGGGTGAAGGCACCGGCGATCTCCTCGGGGCGCGTCACGCGCAGCGCCTTGCAGCCCAGCCCCTCGACCACTGACACGTGATCGACGCCATAGTCGTTGATCTCGGGACAGTTGACGTTCTCGAACGACAATTGCACGCAGTAATCCATGTCGAAGCCACGCTGGGCCTGGCGGATCAGCCCCAGGTAGGCGTTGTTCACCAGCACATGGATGTAGGGCAACTTGAACTGCGCACCGGCGGCGAGCTCCTCGACCATGAACTGGAAGTCGTAGTCACCGGACAGTGCCACGACTTCGGCCACAGGGTCGGCGCGGCGCACGCCGAGCGCGGCGGGAATCGTCCAGCCCAGGGGGCCGGCCTGGCCGCAGTTGATCCATTGGCGCGGCTTGTAGACGTGCAGGAACTGGGCGCCGGCTATCTGCGACAGGCCGATGGTGCTGACGTAGCGGGTGTTCCTGCCGAATGCCTTGTTCATCTCTTCGTAGACGCGTTGCGGCTTGATCGGCACGTTGTCGAAGTGGGTCTTGCGCAGCAGGCTGCGCTTGCGCGCGCGGCACTCCTCGGCCCAGGCGCTGCGGTCCCTGAGCTTGCCCGCCACCTGCCACTCGCGTGCCACCTCGACGAACAGCGCCAACGCTGCACCGGCATCCGAGACGATGCCGTAATCGGGACCGAACACGCGTCCGATCTGGGTCGGCTCGATATCCACATGCACGAAGGTACGCCCGCGGGTATAGGTCTCCACCGAGCCGGTATGGCGGTTGGCCCAGCGGTTGCCGATGCCGAGCACGAAGTCTGAGGCCAGCAGGGTGGCGTTGCCGTAGCGATGCGAAGTCTGCAGCCCGACCATGCCGGCCATCAGCGGGTGATCGTCGGCGATGGTGCCCCAGCCCATGAGGGTTGGCACCACCGGCACGCCGGTGATTTCGGCGAATTCAGTGAGCAACTCACTGGCATCGGCATTGACGATGCCGCCCCCGGCAACCAGCAGGGGCCGCTCGGCCGCATTGAGCATGTTCAACGCCTTCTCGATCTGGGCGCGCGAGGCGGCGGGCTTGTAGGCGGGCAGCGGCTCGTAGGTCTCGGGATCGAACTCGATCTCGCTCATCTGCACATCAAGCGGCAGGTCGATCAGTACCGGCCCGGGGCGGCCGGAGCGCATCAGGTGAAAGGCCTGCTGAAAGACGCGTGGCACCTGGGCCGGCTCCAGCACGGTAACCGCCCACTTGGTTACCGGGCCGGCGATGGCCTGGATGTCCACCGCCTGGAAATCCTCCTTGTGCAGCCGGGCGCGCGGTGCCTGGCCGGTGATGCACAGGATGGGGATGGAGTCTCCCAGCGCCGAGTAGAGTCCCGTGATCATGTCGGTCCCGGCCGGGCCGGAGGTGCCGATGCAGACCCCGATGTTGCCGGCCCGAGTGCGTGTATAACCCTCGGCCATGTGCGATGCGCCCTCGACGTGACGGGCCAGCACGTGGTCCACACCACCGATCTTGCGCATCGCGGCGTAGAACGGGTTGATGGCGGCGCCAGGGACACCGAAGGCCACGTCGATCCCTTCCTTGCGCAGTACATGCACGGCAGCTTCGGCAGCGGTCATCTTGGCCATGGCCGGGTTCTCCTTTGTGGTTGTTGTATACAAAATCTAGGCTGGCATTTTGTGGCTGTCAATTTTTATGGAAAGTATTTCCATTATATTTTTTTGGAAGTATGGTGCTCTGACAGCCTTGGAAGGCAGGCGCTCAAGGAGTTGGTCTGTAAGCGCTTTTTGTGAATACGGTTTGATTCAGCCCGAGTGCACAATTAACAAGCCGGACCCATGCCATGCCTACACTCAAGCGCAGGAGGCATCGATGAAGAAGAGGAGGGTTGCCAGATCGAGCTCAGGCTGAGCGAGTGAGGGTAGGGGAGAGAGGCGAGGGCGGGGATAGTCCCGCCCCGGCAGGTATCATTCGTTCTCGAGGCTGTCCTGAATCCGCTCGAACTCGGTTTCATCGATGCGTTCGTCGCTGTTCAGGTCGACCTCGTTATAGTCCCGGTACATGTTGTAGATGGCACGATCATCCTCGTTCGCATTGCCGCCTTCCTCGGCCTGCATGCCGGTGCGGATGTTGGCGATGCCGCCATCCCACTCCTCTTGGCTGATGTCGCCCGAGGCATCGGTGTCCCAGAAGGCGAAATCACTGCCATCGCTTTCCTGGGCGTGGGCCGCAACGGCGAATGACAGGGCCAGCGCCGATCCTGCCATGAGCGTAATCCAGTGACGTTGCATGCGTGTTTCCTCCCTGAATGGATGCGTCCTTATTCACTGTAGTGCCGGTGGCGGATGAAGCAAACCCGGCCTGATGGCCGGGCGTGTCGAGGACCGGCTTACAGGATCATTGCGGCAACCCAGCCGAAGGCGATCAGCGGAAGGTTGTAGTGCAGGAAGGTGGGCACGCAGGTGTCCCAGATATGATCGTGCTGGCCGTCGGCGTTGAGCCCGGCGGTGGGGCCGAGGGTCGAGTCCGAGGCGGGAGACCCGGCATCGCCGAGTGCGGCCGCCGTGCCGACCAGGGCGACCGTGGCCATCGGTGAGAAGCCGAAGCTGATGGCCAGCGGCACATACAGCGAGGCGATGATGGGTATGGTCGAGAATGACGAGCCGATGCCCATGGTGATGAACAGGCCCACCAGCAGCATGATCAGGGCCGCTAGTCCGCGATTGTCGCCGATCACCTCCACCGAGCTCTGTACCAGTGTCTCGACGTCGCCGGTGGCCTGCATCACACCGGCGAATCCGGAAGCGGTGATCATGATGAAGCCCACCAGGGCGAGCATGCGCATGCCCTCGGTAAAGATGTCGTCCTGCTCACGCCAGCGAAACACGCCGCTGACCGAGAGGATGGCGAAACCAAGAATGCCGCCCAGCATCATGGAATCGAAGACCAACTGGGTAGCCAGGGCGCCGACGATGGCGATGATCAGTACGGCTTTCTGCCAGGGCGCGAGGCGCTTGGCCGTTTCGACCTTGGACGCGACCTGCGCATGGCGCTGGTCTGCATGCGACAGGTCGCGGTCCTCATAGGCGCGCCGACGGCGATAGCTGACAGTCAGCGCGAAAACCAGGCCGAGCGCCATGCCCGCGATGGGTAGCAGCATCGCCATCGGCACGATGTCGGGCGTCACGTTGAGACCCAAGGACGCTCCGGCCTCGTTGAGGTTGCTCAGCAGGATATCGTTGAGAAAGATCGCGCCGAATCCGACCGGCAGCAGCATGTAGGGTGCCGTGATGCCGAATGTGATGGCGCAGGCTGCGGCACGACGATCCATGCGCAGATGGTTCATCAGCTTGAGCAGGGGCGGCACCAGAATGGGGATGAAGGCAATGTGCACGGGAATCAGGTTCTGCGAGAAGATCGCGGCGATCAGCAGAATGCCCAGCAGGGCGAAATAGATCCCGGTGCGGGGCGGGGTGCCCCGATCCAATTGCAGCTTGTCGATAGCCTTGGCGGATAGTAGCTCGGTGATGCCCGAACGCGACAGGGCAACGGCAAAGGCGCCCAGCGTGGCGTAGGCCAGGGCAATGGTAGCGCCGTTACCGAGGCCGTCATTGAAGGCGACGAGCACGTCGGAAATATCCATGCCGCTGTACAGGCCACCGACCAGGGCGGCGACAATTAGTGCGAAGACCACGGAAACGCGGGCAAGACTCAGGGCGACCATCACCAGGATGGCCAGGACGATTGCATTCATCGGTATTCCTGAACGGCTTGAATGGCGGAGGAATCAGCGTACCGCCCCGTCACGCTGGCGCACTGCGGGGCGAGAAGCCGGGCATGATACCGCACCCGGCCATGCGATGCCCGGCAGAGCGCTATTCGGCTGGCTAATCTGGCAGCCCGTCGCCGCTCAGGCACGCCGCAGTGGCCGCTCCAAGCCCCTCCTCCGCCTGCAGCCCCCGGTAAATAGCCTCACGTTCGGCGTCGGACTTGTGCTGGCTGGCCTTGTGCTTGCCAGTCAGTTGAGTGATGGTCAGTTCGACGCCGACGATGACCCGGCACAACCCCTCGATGTAGTCGGCTGGGGCGTCTTCGACCGACCAGGGCATGGCCTGCGTTCGCTCGAAACGCTCGCTCAGGTCGGTCACTAGTCCCAGGAGCCAGGCGGGATCGTGAATAAAGCGCAGTCGGCCGTGTGCGTGAACGACCTGATAGTTCCAGGTGGGAACCACTCGGCCGTGCTCACGCTTGTCCGGGTACCAGTTCGGTGTGATGTAGGCCTGCGGACCATGGAAGATCGCCAACGCATCGGCCTCGCCTTCTCGCCAGAGAGGATTGGCACGGGCGATGTGACCGCGCAGCACGCCATGTTCCCCACCTTCGGAATCGAAAAGCAGAGGGAGATGATCTGCCATGACGCCGCAGCCCGTGACAAGGGCCAGCGTGGCGAAGGGATGCTCATCGATGACGGCCCGCAAGGCAGCGTGTTCGGTCATGGCGAAGTGGCGGGGCAGGTACATGGGACTCCTCGACTGTCGTTGCATCAGGTGGGTTCGGGGCGTGGCGTCAGCACCGCTGTGGTCAGCGTCGACAATGCCTGGCGTTGCCGGCCATCAACATCGAAGTTATCCGGGGACAGCCAGCATTCGAAGACCGGCGCGAGCCGGCGCCACTCGTGATCGAGCAAGGCGTACCAGGCGCTGTCGCGGTTGTGCCCGTTCACCACACGGTGCTGATGAAAGATGCCCTCGAAGCGAAGGCCGAGGCGTTGCGCCGCCTGTCGCGAAGGGGTATTGAGGGCATCGCATTTCCACTCCAGGCGTCGATAACCCAAGTCGAAGACATGACGCATCATCAGGACCAGCGCCTCGGTAGCCACCGGGGTGCGAGCCAGGCGGGGCGAGAAGTTGAGATGGCCCAGCTCGACGCTGCCGTGCTCCGGCTGGATGTTGAGCCAGGCCGCCACGCCCAAAGCATCACCGGAACCGGTTGCCACTACCGTCATGAAACGAGGGTCCTGCGCATCACTACACTGCTGTAGCCAGGCATGGCAGCTTGCCGCATCGTTGAAGGGCCGACCGCCCAGATAGGTCCAGCGGGCTTTGCCGCTCCCGTCGCCGGGGGTTGCCGGATCGGGCTGCTGCCAGGCCGCCCAGAGCGCATCGGCATGCCGCTCAGCGGAGAGTGGCTCGAGACGGCAAAAGCGCCCTTGAAGTGCGGTATTGCCCGGCAGCATTGGCGGTCGCCAGTCAGCGACCGGGAAGCCAACGGGCTGACCGAATTGGTTGGTAGTCGTGGTCATCGGCAAGCCTCAAGCACAGCCGCAGTCGTCCGGCATGTCGCCGACCAGGCTGCCGGGCGTATCACCGCTGGCGACGGGGTGGCCATCGCGTTTCCAGAAGTCGAGCCCGCCCAGCAGCTCCTTGACTCGCAGCCCATGTCGGGCGAGCTTCCAGGCGCCCTTGGTCGAGGCGTTACAGCCGATGCCATCGCAGTAAGTGATATAGACGCGCTCTGTGGCCAGCTCGGCCAGGCGCTCGGGTGTCATGTCGCGATGCGGCAGGCTGATTGCCCCGGGAATATGGCCCGCCAGGTACTTTGCCGAACTGCGGGTATCGATGACGACGAGTTCACGGATGTCGTTGGCCAGGTCCACGGACAGATCCCAGGCATCGGTATGATGGCTGAGCTTGGCGGCCATGGCATTGGCGGTCGATTCGGGCGTGTCCGGCGGAAAGGCAAGCACGACGGAAGTCGGGTTCGGCATGTCAGTCTCCAGTCAGTCGATATCAAGGATGTAGCCATAGAAGGCGTCGTTGCGCTGCCAGCCCAGCGATTCGTAGAGCCGTTGGGCAGCGCCATTGCCGGTCTGGGTGCTCAGGCTCAGGCGTGGCACGCCATGGTCCCTAGCCAGTTCGGCAGCGGCCTGCATCAAGGCTCGGCCAATACCTTGGCCACGTGCTTTGGGGTCGACGAACAGATCGTTGAGTATCCAGCGTGGAGCGAGGCTGACGGTCGATAGCACCGGGTAGAGCTGGACGAAGCCCATAAGCTGGTTCGCGTCGTCCTCGTAGACCAGCAGGTGCGAATCGCTGAGCCCCAGGCGCTGAACGAGAAAGGCACGAGCGGCGTGGGTATCCCCGGGTTGGGCATAGAATTGCCGATAGCCATCGAGCAGAAGGCTCAAGGCATCGAGATCGGCAGTGCTCGCAGGACGAAGGCAGGCCATGAGAATCCCCAAAAAAGCGATGACAGGATCCCAGTCTGGCGACATAGTGGTTCCCCTGTAAGAACCAGTTAAAGCCAATTGAGGGGAGCCAGTGAGCGCAACACGGGCACGCAGCGAATGGATCGTCGAGGCACTGGCCATGCGTCTCGAGGCATCCGAGACCCAGCCACGGGCGCAGTGTCTGTACGAGGCCCTGCGCGGTTGGATTCAGCACGGCGAACTGGCCTCGGGAAGTGCTCTTCCTTCATCGCGCCGGCTGGCCCAGTCGCTGGCACTGGGACGCAATACGGTGTTGGCCGCAATGGATCGACTGGTGGCGGAGGGCTTCGTCGTCGCGCGGCAGGGGGCCGGGCTGTTCGTCGCTGCGTTGCCCTCGCCGCCACAGACGCTGAGCGACACGCCCTTGTCGCCCGCGGCGGTGCGGTTATCCCGGCGCGGCCAACGGCTGCTCGATTTCTGCGCTACGCTGAGCACCGGACATCGGGCCTTCGCTCCCGGCGTGCCGGCGCTGGACCGGTTTCCCCGCGAGCGCTGGCAGCGCCTGCTGCGCCGGCATCAGCACCGGGCCGACACGCGCTGGTTCGACTACTCGTCCTTGGGCGGCGTGCCGGCGCTCCGTGAGGCGCTTTGCGATTATCTGCGCCTGTCCCGCTCGGTGAACTGTCGTCCCGAGCAGATCCTGATCACCCAGGGGGCGCAGCAGGGCTTCGAGCTGATCGCCCGGCTACTGGCCGACCCTGGTGAGTCGGCCTGGATCGAGGAGCCCGGTTATGGCGGCGCCCAGGCGTGTTTTATTGCGGCGGGCCTGAATGTCGTACCCGTTGCGGTGGACGACGATGGCCTACAACCCGAGGCGGTCCCGCCAGGATCGCCGTCGCCGCGGCTGATCTACGTCACCCCGTCGCACCAGTACCCCAGCGGCGTGACCATGCCCCAGGCACGACGCCTCGCGCTGTTGGCCGCCGCCGAGCGCCATGGCGCCTGGGTCGTCGAGGACGATTACGACAGCGAGTTCCGCTATACCACGGCGCCGGTGGCTTCGCTGCAGGGCCTGGCACCGCATACGCCGGTGATCTATGTCGGAACCTTCAGCAAGGTACTCTATCCGGGGCTTCGGCTCGGTTACCTGGTTTTGCCCGAGGCGCTGATCGACGACTTCCGGCGGGCCAATGCTCGCCTGCATCGCGAAGGGCAGTACGTCGTCCAGTCGGCCCTCGCCGAATTCATCACCGAGGGCCACTTCGCCCGCCATGTGGCACGTATGCGTACCTGCTACCGGCAGCGCCAGGCGGCCCTGCGCGAAGCGCTGGCATCGGCCCTGGCGCAAGGGCTTGAGCTGTCGCGAGGCCAGGCCGGGATGCATCTTGTGGCCCGGCTGGACTCGCACGATGAGGAGCGCCGCCTGGTCGAGGCCGCGCGAACCCAGGGCATCACACTTTCGCCGTTATCGCGCTATTACCTGCAGGGCCCCGGCGAGCCCGGCCTGGTACTGGGCTATGCCGGTGCCGACGAGGCCGAGATTGCCCGGGCTGGCGGTTGGCTGAGCCGGGCGTGGTTGGAGAAAATCTGAAGATCTGCTCAGCCCGGCGTGGCCAGTGCCTTGAGTTCGTCATATAGAGCCTGGGGGATGGTCACGCCATGGACTCGGCTCCTTTCTCGGGCTTCGAAGCGTCGTTGCGACGGAAGCCGCGCCCCCTGGCTGAGGATACCGTCGAATAGCGCCTCGGCATGCTGCTGATGTCTTTCCTTGTCGCTACCCAAGAACGCCTCCAGCGAGAAGGCAATGATCAGCTCTCCGTGGAAAGGCTTTCCCTCACCATCCGGCGTGGCTGCCTGGGTTTCGTGACCGAGCAGATCGCCAATCAACGGGCCGGCCAGTAACTCGATCATGGTCGATAGCGCCGACCCCTTGTAGCCACCGAAAGGCAGCAGGGCACCATCGAGTGCCGCTTGCGGGTCGGTCGTCGGGTTGCCTTCACGGTCGATGGCCCAGCCCTGCGGAAGGGATTTGCCGGCGCGCTTGTGGAGTTCGATTTCTCCCCGTGCCACCACACTGGTGGCAAAGTCGAACGTATAGGGCGTCTTGCCCGGCCGCGGCCAGGAAAAGGCAAAGGGATTGGTGCCGAACAACGGGGATTTTCCACCGGCTGGCGCCACATAGGCATGGCTGGGGGTCATCGCGATGCCTGCCAGGCCCTGTTCCGACAGGGCTTCGACTTCCTGCCAGAGCGCCGAAAAATGAAAGCTGTTATTGATGCCGAGCACGGCAATGCCGTTACGATTGGCCTTTTCCACGAGCAGCGGCAAGCCCATCTCGAAGGCCAGCAATGATGACCCTTGCTTTGCGTCGACCCTTACGACACCTGGCGCCTGGTCGATGATTTCGGGCTCGGCGCCTGGGTCAATGCCCCGGTATTGCGCCGTCTGTGCACAGCCAATCAGCCGATACAGACCGTGAGAGTGACATTCATCGCGCTGGGCGGCCACGACGCTGCGGGTGATCGCTGCCGCATGGGACGGGTTGAAGCCGTTGTTGGTAAGTACTTGGCGGCTCAATGTCTCGGCGTCTGCCAGGGAGAGAGTGACTTCCTCGGCCATGGGGTGTTGGTCTCCTGTATGCGGGGCTATCCCTGAATGGCGGTTTTTGTCATACATAGCATTTTTGAGTTTACGACCATAGCCTGCCTGTTGGCCAACGACTGATAACGGGCAGGCGTATCGGTACCAAACCAAAAACCCCGGCACATGGCCGGGGTTGTTAAGCACGAAAAGGGGAGGAAGATCAGGGCATATTGTCGGCCGGCGAGTGGCCAGCCAGTTCACGCCGCATGGCTTTCGCGGTGTAATCCACCCCGTAGCGAGCGCGTGACCAGGCATACATGGCCAACCCCAGAATCATCCAGCCACCGAACACCGCCCATTCCACCGGCAACAGGGCAGACGGGCTACCCGGCATGTACAGGAACACCATGCCCAGCGACAAGGCTACGGCAAGGCCACCGACGAGTTTGCCGTAACCGACCTTGAACGGACGCTCCATATCGGGCTCGCGCTTGCGCAGAACCAGGAACGACAGCGCCACGAACAGGTAGGCGATGACGATGCCCAGACCACCGGCATCTACCAGCCAGACCAGTGCCGGGCGACCAAAGAAGGGCGCCAGGCTCGAGATGATCCCGATCATCAGGACTGCATTGACCGGCGTCTTGTGGCGAGGGTGCAGCTTGGCCAGGAAGGCGGGCAGCATGCCGGCCTCGGCCAGCGCATAGATGGCCCGTGAGCCGCCGATGTAGAACGCGTTCCAGCTTGTGATGATCCCGGCGATACCGGCCAGCACCATCAGCTTGCCGGCCCACGGTGCACCGAATACGGCCTGCATGGCATCCGGCACGGCCAGCGAGCTGGCCGACAGTGCCTGCGGGTCGAGCATCAGGGAAGTGCCGAGAATGATCAGCGCATACCAGAATACGGCAAGGATTACCGAGAACATCAGCACGCGGCCAATCTCGCGGAACGGCAGGTTGATCTCTTCGGCGGCCTGCGGAATGACATCGAAGCCGACGAACATGAAGGGGACCATGATCATGACCATCATGATGCCGCCGACCACGCCATTATCGACATTGAACAGCGGGTCCATGGTAGTCGTCTCGCCGGTGAACAGCGCCCCGGTAATGAACATGATGCCGACCACCAGGATCAGCACCGTCACTAGCTTCTGGACCAGCGCGGCGGTGCGGATACCGAGATAGTTGATACCCATCATCATCAGCGAGCCGAGCACGCCGACCGCCACCCAGGTGGCTTCCACGTCCCAGCCGGCCACGGTCCACAGGTAACCGACGGAATACCCGGGGAAGAGGTGATCGACCACCGTAGGCAGCGCCACGGCCTCGAAGGAGACCACGCTGATATAGCCCAGCACGATGGTCCAGGTACAGATGAACGAGGCAAAGTGTCCCAGGGCCCGATAGCTGTAGACATGCTCGCCACCGACCTGCGGCATGGCGGAGGCCAGCTCGGCGTAGGTCAGGCCGACCAGAATGATGGCCACGCCACCAATCAGAAATGCAGTAATCGCCCCCAGGCTACCGGCCGACTGGATCCAGCTTCCGGTCATGACGATCCAGCCCCAGCCGATCATGGCTCCGAACGCCAGGGCGAGAACATCCTTGCGTGCCAGCACACGCGCCAACTGGCTCGTCGAATGCGAATTGGCCATTTGATTTTCCTGTTATGGTGGGATTGTTAGGGTGTTAAGTAATTGTTTTATATAACTAACGAGCGGCCAATATAATTTACTGAGGTGCGGGGAACAAGCGCCACGACGAGGCGGAGCGCAATATGTGAAGGCGGCTTCAGGTATAGCTCGCCGGCGCGGTGCCGAGAGATGTCACCAGGAGAGGATCGAGGAGTTTCACGTTGCAGTTCAGGCCAGGCCGCGCGAACGCATGACATCGATGATGATCGGAACCGGCGTCATGAGATGATCGCGCATCAAGGGCACGGCACGCGAGACATCGCGTGACAGGATGGCATCGGCCAGGGCGTCATGTTCGCCGCGCTTCTGCTCGATCGCCGCGCTGGAAAAGACGGTCTCGCAGAGCCACAGGTGACGGTAACGCTCGGCCTGGTCGAATAGCGACTCGCGCACCTGCAGCAGATGGTGCGTCCCACAACCGGCGGCAATGGCGGCATGGAACGCCTTGTGGCGCTGGTCCCACACAGCCAGTACCTCATCCGGCCCGCTGACGTCGACGACCTTGTTCAGCGTGTGTGCCCGGGCCAGGATTTCGGCCTCCCAGGCGTCGTCGCCACGTTCGATCGCCAAGTGCACGACCAAGCCTTCGAGTTGCGCGCGGGCATCGTAGATATCCTTCAGTTCCTCGACCGACATCGGCGCGACGCGATAGCCGCGCTGGCTTTCGGCCGTCACCAATCGCTCGGCCACCAGTTGCGAAAGCGCTTCTCGCAGTGGGCCCGTACCCAGCCCGTAACGTTCCTTCAGCCCGCTCATCAGTAGCTTGGTGCCGGGCAGGTGAGTGCCGCGGATAATGTCGCGCTTGAGCCAGGCGTAGGCGCTCATTCCCAGGTTCTGGCGGGGAGGGGTGTGCATGTCGGTATCCAAAACGAAGACATGCCCATCATACCTAAAGGGGCCCGAGCGAACGAAATCGTCAGCGTGTGCAATACGCCCCGCAGGGCAGGGCGTAGCAGGAAGCTAGAAAAGGATCGCCAGCAGCACCAGGCAAAGCCCGAACAGGGCGACCATCCACACCAGCGAACGGATCCACGGGATGCCCAGTGCATACAGCGGGATGTAGGCGGCACGGGCCAGGAAGTAGAGCCAGGCGCCCCATAGCGTCAGCGCCCCGGTCTGGCCGCCGACATGGGCGATCAGGATAGCGCCGATGAACAGCGGCAAGGTCTCGAACAGGTTGTGCTGGGCCCGGAACAGCCGTGCGGTGATCTTGCCCATCGGCGGGCCGGGTCCATCGCGCGGTCCGGCATTGTAGTCGATGCCGGCTTCCCGGTTGCGCCACATCGCGGGCAGCAGGATCTGGACGATGGCCAGGACCAGTGTCCAGCCGAGTAACGTCAGTTCGGTGGGCATAAGATAAAGGCTCCTGTGATGGGAGCCTTTACCGTAGTCGGTCTTTTCGCACGCAGGTGCATGCATCAGCCGTGATTAGAACGCTTCCCAGTCATCGCCATCGCTGGGAACCGGCGATCTGGTTTTCTCGATGCGCGTCGGTGCCGGCCGCGCTGCTGGTTGCGAGGGCAACGCATGCGATGCGGCTGCCGACGATCTTCCGTCATCACCGAGTACGAACGCGTTGATCAGTTGGCTCAGGCGCTGGGCGTGCTCGCGCATGGCGCCGGCGGCGGCTGACGTCTGCTGAACCATGACCGCGTTCTGCTGGGTCATGGTGTCCATTTCCGTCACTGCCACGTTGACCTGCCCGATACCACTGCTCTGCTCTCGGGCGCCGGCGCTGATCTCGCCGATTACATCGGTGACGCGGGCAACGCTGGAGACGATCTCGTGCATGGTCTCGCCCGCGCTGCGCACCAGCTCGGTGCCCGAGCGGGTATGCGAGACGGAGGTATCGATCAGCTCGCGAATCTCCCGCGAGGCCTCGCTGGATCGGCTGGCCAACGTGCGCACTTCCTGGGCGACCACGGCGAAGCCACGACCGTGCTCACCGGCTCGGGCCGCTTCTACCGAGGCGTTGAGCGCCAGGATATTGGTTTGAAAGGCGATCGAGTCGATCATGGTGATGATCTCGCCGATCTTGGCCGCCGAGGCGTTGATGTCGTTCATGGTGCGTTCGACCTGGCTCATCGAGGCCTCGCCGCGGCGTGCCACGTCGGCCGTGGCCTGGGCCAGCTGATTGGCCTGCTGGGCCGACTCGGCACTATGCGCGACAGTGGAAGTGATTTCCTCCATCGAGGCCGAGGTTTCCTGCAGGCTGGCGGCGGCCTGGTCGGTTCGTGCCGCCAATTCCTCGCTGCCGCGGGCAATCTCGCCCGAGGCGCGGGAGACATGTACGGTGCTGGCACGCACTTCACGCAGGGTCTCCTGCATGCGCTCCACGAAGGCATTGAACTGGGCCGCCAGCTCACCGACCTCGTCGCGGCTTTCCACTGCAAGGCGGCGGGTCAGGTCGCCCTTGCCTTGGGCAATATCCTGCATGGCGCTGGCGGTACGACGAATGGGCTGGATGGTGCGCCGGGTCAGCCAGAAAGCGACGAGGGCCACACCGATGAACAGTACGGCGCCGATAAGGATGGTGATGGTCATGACGCTGCGCAGTTCTGCAGCTTTGGTGGCTTCGACGGTGGCCATGGCCTCGTCGATTTCAGTCATGTAAGTACCGGCACCCAGCATCCAGCCCCACGTGTCGATGCCGGTAGCATAGGAATACTTGGTTTCGACCTCGCCGCTGGCCGGATGCGGCCAGGCGTACTGGTAATGACCGCCGCCCTGCTTGGCGAGGGTGATCATGTCGCGGATCAGCAGGTTGCCGTGCTTGTCCTTTGTCTCGATGGCGTTCTTGCCGATGCTTTCCGGCTTCACTGGCTGTACCAGCGTGGTGCCCTGATAGTCGTAGACGAAGACATAGTTGCTGCCGTCGAATCGCAGGCCACTGAGAATTTCCTTGGCGCGAGCCTGGGCTTCGGTGTCGTTGGGGCCGGCCTCGGCGACGATAGGTTCGATAGCCGACTTGGCGGTCTCGATCACGTTCTGTACGGCGGCCTGGCGCGACTCGATCAGCATGGTGCGTTGTTCGGCCAGGGCGGAGCGCGACGCCTGGACGAGGTCATAGGCGACCACCCCGATCAGGGCGATGGTTACCAGCAGTAACGGGGCCAGCACCAGCAGCAGGACCTTGCCCTGCAGACTGAGTGAACCACCGCGGCGTGTCTTGTGTCTTGTTTTGGCCATCAAGCGGATCTCCTGCGTAGAGAAGTGAATGCTTCTTATCGTTGTACTATCGGCCCGCTCTGGCGTGACTGGATGCAACTTTGGTTTTAATTCATCGTTCCGTCACATCACTGAAACGCTCCACCTGTAGGTCGCCAGCTGTTGACGTGTGTTCGAGCGGCCACAAGCCTCGCCACAGCGCTTCGGAAAGATTACAGAGACCCGGGTCGCCGCCGATAGCTACTGGTAACAAGATTCTTTCGCCACCTATCCGGTCCTGCCACCATCATGGACATACTCAACCTCGTCTTCCTGCTGACCCTGGCCGTTGGCGCTAGCCGTATCGTCGCCAACATCATCCCGCTCCCTCTTCCCATCCTGCAGATCATTATCGGCAGCCTGCTTGCCCTGCCGCCGTTCGGCATGGAGGTCGAGCTCGACCCCGAGATCTTCATGATGCTGTTCATCCCGCCGCTGCTGTTCTACGACGGCTGGAAGATTCCCAAGAAGGAGTTCACCGAGCACGGCGGGCAGATCGCTGCCATGTCGCTGCTGCTGGTGCTGGTCACGGTGGTGGGGGTGGGCTATTTCATCCACTGGCTAATTCCGTCGATCCCGCTGGCTGCCAGCTTCGCGCTGGCCGCGATCCTGTCACCCACCGATGCGCTGTCGGTAATCGCCATCGCCCAAGGTCGTCTGCCACGCCACATGTCTCACCAGTTGGAAGGCGAGGCGATGATGAATGACGCCACGGGCCTGGTCTCATTCAAGATCGCCATCGCCGCCGTCATGACCGGCAGCTTCTCCCTGCTCTCGGTCTCCGGCGAGTTTCTGCTCGTAGCGCTGGGTGGGCTACTGATCGGCGGTGGGCTGAGCTGGACGGTTGGCAAGATCAAACAGTGGATGACCGCACGCAACCTCTACGATCCGGCGACCTATGTGGTTACCATCTTGCTGTTGCCGTTCGCGGCGTTCTTCCTTGCCGAGCATGCCGGCATGTCGGGCATCCTCTCGGCAGTGGCCGCCGGTATGGTACAGAGTCGCGTCGACATGTTGCCGGTGAAGACCAGTACCCGAATTCTCAGCCGCAGCATTTGGGAAATGCTCGATTTCAGCTTCAATGGCGTGGTGTTCCTGCTTCTCGGGTTGCAGTTCCCCGGCATCATCGGGCGCGTCTGGGAGGCCTCCGCCACCCAGAGCTACGAGATGAGCACGCTGGTGTTCTACGCCGTGGTAATCATGGCGTTGCTGCTGGCGATCCGCTTTGTCTTCATCTATGCCTACCACTGGATCGAGACCCGCCTGCTCAAGCTGCGCGGCAAGGGGGGCGAAAGCCAGCCATTGCTGCTGATCACGACACTGAGCTCGGTAGCTGGCGTGCGCGGTGCGATTACCCTGGCTGGTGTACTGTCGGTGCCGCTGCTCGTCGATGGGATGCCGTTTCCCGGTCGCGATCTGATGATCTTCCTGTCCGCTGCGGTGATCGTTCTCTCACTGATCCTCGGTGCGCTGGGCATCCCGTACTTCATGAAGTTCCTGTCGCTCAACGATCTGGAGGAGCACGAACGCGAGTTGCTCAAGGCGCGCCAGGCCGCTACCCAGGCAGCCGTCACGTGGCTGGAAGAGTGGATGAGCCGCCATGGTGACGACGACGCCGAAATGAAGGGGGCGGTCACTGCCCGAATCATCGAGTCCTACCGCCAGGAGTTGCAGGCGATGGCGCTGGAACGGGACAACCAGGCCGACCACGCCCGCAAGCGCTATGCGCTGGAGACCGACCTGCGGCTGCAAGCCATCCAGGTCCAGCGCAAGGAGCTCTACCGGTTGCGCAAGCGCCGCCATATTGACGAGCAGATGCTGCAGACGCTGATTCGCGAGCTGGACTACGACGAAGCGGCGTTGCAGTGAGCATTTGATTGCGATGTTTTTGAGCTACGCCGCATGGCGTGGCCTTTCATTATTACAGCGCAAACCATTAGCGTGAAGCTGGATGCGTTATTCTTGAGCGTTCCCGTCATTCGAGCAATCAGGAGGCGCAGCCTGACCCATGGCCGATCTATTTTGGTATCAGTACGCTCTCATCGGGTTGATCTTTGCCTGGAGCGGGTTCGTTCGAACCAGTCTGGGGTTCGGCGGGGCAGTCCTTGCGTTGCCGTTCCTGCTGCTGGTGCTGAACAAGCCGCTGGTTTTCCTGCCGCTGATTGCCGTTCATCTATTGATCTTTTCCAGCTGGATTGCCTGGCGCGGACATCGACAATCCCTGGCTGCCGGTGGCGAAGCGCCGGGGCAGGGCAATATCGATTGGCGTTATCTGGCCAGGGCGCTGAAGATCATGATCATCCCCAAGCTGGTCGGTGTGGTGGGGCTGCTCAGTCTGCCATCCGAGCTGATGACCAAGATTATCTTCGGAATCGTTATCGTCTATGCCTTGGGGTACGCACTGAACAAGCCGTTCAGGAGCAAGAGCAGGTACGTGGATTATGTCCTGCTGATTCTGGGCGGTTACGTCAGCGGCACGTCACTGATCGGAGCACCGCTGATCGTGGCAGTGTTCGCCAACCACGTTGCCAAGCATCAACTGCGCGATACCCTGTTCGTGCTGTGGTTCATCCTGGTGGTGATCAAAATGGTGTCGTTCGTCATCGCCGGGATCGACCTGCAGCTGATTCATCACCTCTGGCTGCTGCCATGTGCCTTCGTCGGCCATCTGCTTGGCGAACGCGTACATCGTTACATAGTTACTGCCGACTCGCAGGTGTTCTTCCGTGTACTGGGTGTGGTGCTGATTGTGATCAGCGTCGTCGGGTTGTTGTCGTAGCAACTCTGGGCCGAGAAGATTGCCTGTTGGCCGAGCCTGTCAGGGCAGATGCAGGCTGGCACGCACCGCCAATAGAGCGGTCGGGTACATGACGCGAGCAACAGTAAAACGCCCCGCATAGGCGGGGCGTTGTTCAAGGCGATGGCAGCAAGATGTCAGAACGCCGCCCATTCCTCGGTAAGCGCTTTCTTGGCAGGACTGGCCGACTCGTGACGAGTCGTGCCAGGCAAGCTCGGTAGCGCGGCGCGGTCTGCTTCGGCTTCGTCGATCTTGAAGGTGGCGATAAGCGCCGCCAACTGTTGCGCCTGTTCTTCCAGTGAGGCAGCAGCGGCACTGGCTTGTTCCACCAGCGAGGCATTCTGCTGTGTTACTGAATCCATCTGAGTGATGGCAACGTTGATCTGCTCGATGCCGCCGTTCTGCTCCCGTGTTGCCGTGGCAACTTCCGAGATCAGCAGTGATACCTGACGAATGGCATCGACAGTCTCATTCATGGTCTTTCCGCTTCGTTCCGCTTGATCGGCGCCGGCCGTGATCTGCATGGTCGTTTCCTCGATCATGGCGCGGATTTCCTTGGCGGATGCGGCACTGCGACTGGCCAGTGACCGAACCTCGTTGGCCACTACCGCAAACCCGCGCCCCTGCTCGCCGGCACGGGCCGCTTCGACCGAGGCATTCAGGGCAAGAATATTGGTCTGGAACGCGATGGAATCGATCACGCCAATGATGGCATTGACCTTTTTTGAGCTGTCGGCAATGTTGCGCATGAGTTGCGCAGTCTGCTCTACGTTCTGCCCGCCAGCCTCGGCAGATTTGGAAGCACTGGCCGACAATCGATCAGCGGTGACAGCCGATTCGGTGTTCTGGCGGACGGTAGAAGCCATTTCCTCCATGCTGGAGGCCGTTTCCTGCAGGGCGCTGGCCTGCTCCTCCGTGCGTGATGAAAGATCCTGACTGCCCTGTGACATTTCTCTCGCGCCCACCGAGACGCTCTCACCGGCATGGCGCAAGGAGATGACAAGCTGGGTGAGGGAGCGGCTCATGGTGGCCATTGCGGTGAGCAGCTCGCTGATCTCATCTTTTCCGGAGACATCGATCTTCTGGCGCAAGTCGCCATCGGCAACCTGTTGGGCTGCCTGAAGCGCGCGCCGTAGCGGAAGAACGATGCTCTTCGTAATGACGTATGCCAGGGTCAGCGAAAACACCAGAGCCAAGGCCGCGAAGCCCAGCAGGCCTGACAAGGCATAGTGATAATTCGCATCGATGATCTCGCTGGCCTTGTCGGTCTGGGCCAAGGCGAGAGTCTCGATGGCGTTGGCCTTCTCTTCCAGGCGATAGATGGAATCCTTATAAATGCTCAGCGCCTTGTTGGCCTGTGCAGCGTCGGTGAATTGTCCGCCCTGAACGCCTTCCACGACTGACTGGTAGCCCGTGGCATATTCCTTCAGGGCATCTTCCGCCTCGGCATAGAGATTTTTAAGCTCCTCAGTGCCAGCCACCGCTTTTCCGGCCTGTAGAGCATGGGCGAGTTCTTCACGGGTTCGGTGCCACTTCTCCAGATAGGAGCTGACCTTCTCGGCATTGCCAATGTTGATGAAGCTGTCCTTCTCGTACCGCCGCTCTTCCAGCGCAAGCCGCTGTATGTCTGACGCATTGAGTGCCAACTTCACGTCGGTGTTGAGCATGCCAAGGGCCGTATCCCTGACTGCGCTCAGTCCCAGCCACCCTGCACTAAAGGTGCCCAGCAACAGTAAGGTAATGATTCCAAAGGCAGCACCAAGCCGCGTGCCTATTCTGAAGCGAGACAGCATGATGCATCTCCCATAACCAGTGTGTTTTCGTGCGTAACTGGATATCGGCTGGATTCAATTAGGCTGAAGTATTGTTTTCCGGGCTTGGTCCCAGGCAGTTGCGTGCAGCAAGCAATCGCTCTGCCATTTCCTCGAAGCCGGCACCGTGACTGGCCTGGCAGATCCACCTGGGGTGGGATTGCATTGTGGAAAGATGCTGAGAAATGTTGGCCACCCCCATACTGAGTGGAAAGCGTGCAAACAGCGATTCGTCATTGGGGGCGTCGCCAATGAACAGTACGCGGCGTTCCTGCTCGCGTGCCGAAAAACCGAAGTCCTCTTCAAGCAGGCTGACAGCCATGCTGGCCTTGTCGTGATCGCCGAACCAGGCGTTGACATGGATCGAGCTGGCACGGGCCCGAGCGCCACCGTTGCGCATGTAGCCGATCAAGCGGTCAATGTCAGCACTACCCAGAGGGCCGACGTCCTGGCTATGGTCAATGGCAACATCGGCCAGCCGGTAGGGTTGGTCGGCGGCCAGGCGTGCGGCCGGGACCGCCGAGATCGCTGTCTCGGCGAGTTGCAGCAGGCGCCGCTGTTCTTCACGCAAATGTTCACGGGGCCTCACGAAGCGCTGATCCAGGCTGCCATCGCTCCGCTTGATGAACCGGAAGGCGCCGCTTTCACCGATGACAGCCGCCACGGGCCAGGCACGGACGATATGATCGCACCAGCCAGCACAGCCACCCGTCACCGGGACGAGGCGAATGCCTGCTGCTGCCAGACGCTCCATGGCGTTGAGCGTGCTGGCACAGAGCTTGCCATGCCTGGTCAGGGTGTCGTCAACATCGGTCAGTACGACGTCAACGTCGCGAAGGGTATTGCTGTCGATAGTGGAAAATGGCGGCATGGTGCCCGACATAGCGCCCCCTGGGGTAATGGGTAAGGTCAGGCTCCCTATCTCTGGGAGGCTGGGCTGGCAGTCGTTGATATTACCCATGGTTTATTTACGAAAGGCAACGTGCGCAGGAAAGCCTATTGGCCTTTCTACACTTGGGTAGGCTGCCTTACGTGCTACGCTGCCAGCGAAGTGGCTATCCTGAATAGCAGCTGATTGATGGGGTTCGAACTCTGCCGGATGCCGCCGGCCATACAAGGCAGAAACGTGCAGGAGGCAGCATGGACGATTCTCAGGCCCAGGCGGCACAGGTTGCACCCGCCGACTCATTGACCCCTGCAGACCGTTACGCAGAGCTATTCGTCGATGTGCAGTGCGGCCGGGTTTTCGATGACAGTAAGACCTTCGTCGATTGCATCCCTCGCCAGGAACCTGATGCTATCCTGTCGGCCTACCGGGCACGCAAGGATGACCCGCGCTTCGACCTGACGGCTTTTGTCCTCGATCACTTCACGCCGGAATGCGAGCCGGTCAGCAACTATGTCTCGCCTCCCCAGCAAGGGCTGATCACGCATATTGATGGCCTGTGGGATGTGCTCACGCGCCGTCCGCAACAGCACCCACGTTACTCATCGCTGCTCCCGCTGCCGTATGCCTATGTCGTGCCTGGCGGACGCTTTCGAGAGCTTTATTACTGGGACTCGTATTTCACGATGCTCGGTCTTGCCGAGAGCGGCCGTCCGCACCTCATGCGTACCATGGCGCGCAATTTCGCTTACCTGATCGACACCTACGGGCACGTGCCCAACGGTAACCGCACTTACTATCTCAGCCGCTCCCAACCCCCCGTGTTCGCACTGATGGTCGACCTGTTCACACGCTACGGGGTGATCACACGTGCGCGCAGTTATTTGCCGCAGCTACGCAAGGAGCACGCCTACTGGATGTCAGGCGCGGAAACGCTACAGCGCGGCGAGGCACACCGCTGCTGCGTCCGACTGAATGACGGCACATTACTCAACCGCTATTGGGATGAGCGGGACACGCCACGCGAGGAGGCTTACCTCGAGGATATCTTGACGGGACAGCAATCGACCCGCCCGGCCCGGGAGGTTTATCGAGATCTACGCGCGGGTGCAGCCTCGGGGTGGGATTTCAGCTCTCGCTGGCTCGACGATCCGCATCAGCTGGCAAGCATTCGCACCACGGCTTTGCTTCCGGTCGATCTCAACAGCTTCATGCTCAAGCTGGAAACCCAGATTGCGAGTCTCAGTGCCATGAGCGGGGATATCGAAACTGCCAAAGCGTTCCAGCGCAAGGCAGAAGAGCGCAGCCAGGCAATCAGGCGTCTATTCTGGAACGAACGCGTGGGTGCTTTTTTCGATTTCGATTGGCAGCGCGATCGGCTGTGCACGATGCTGAATGCGGCGACCGTCACACCACTCTACGTAGGCCTCGCTGACCGGGAGCAGGCACAGCGCGTTGCCCAGGCGGTTCGTCAGCGGCTACTCAGCGCGGGTGGCATCGCCACTACCGAGATTGGCACCGAACAGCAGTGGGACCACCCGAATGGCTGGGCCCCCTTGCAGTGGATGGCGATACGCGGGTTCAAGCGTTATGGCGAAACGTCGCTGGCGCAGGATATCTCGGATCGCTGGCTGACGATGGTCGGCAGGCTCTTCGAGCGTAAGAGCAAGCTCATCGAAAAGTATGTACTCACCCCGCTGCAGGCGGGGGCTGCTGGCGGTGGCGGGGGGGAATATCCGCTGCAGGATGGTTTCGGCTGGACTAACGGCGTGACACGCAAGCTGCTTCGCGACAACCCCCAGCATCCCTCGAACCAAAGCCGATCCGCGAGCCCGTAGACACGCCCAGGCAGACGCCGTTCCCTAGCCAATGGGACGGTTACGCTATCCAAGCCCTTCAGTAAGGAAAGACATCATGGCTCAATCCCAGTCTCCACAGACATCTACGGCACCGCCAGCCACGCTGTTCCTGTTCGGCGCCAGTGGCGATCTGGTCAAGCGCTTATTGATTCCTTCTCTCTTTTCGCTCTCACGCATGGGGCTGCTCGATCCCGCACTGCGTATCGTGGGCATCGATATCGTACCCGGCAGTGACGACAGTTTCCGCCAGAATCTCGCTGATTTTCTTGCTAACCAGGCGGATGACTCCGATGCGGAAGCGGGCGGGATCGATCTCGAGCAGTGGCCGGACTTCGCCCAGCGTCTGCACTATATCGAAGGCGACTTCACGCAAGCTGCGACCTATCGGGCGATTGATGAGACGATACAGGCGAGTACGACAGCCAACGCGCTGTTCTATCTTGCCACCGCGCCGCGTTTCTTTGCCGATATTGCCGAGCAGCTCGGGACCGCTGGGCTACTGCGCGAGAGCGATACGCAGTTTCGACGCGTCGTGGTGGAAAAGCCGTTTGGGCATGACCTCGCCTCGGCGCAGGCCCTCAACGCCCGGCTGCTGTCCGCCATGTCGGAAAGCCAGCTCTACCGTATCGATCACTTTCTTGGCAAGGAAACGGTTCAGAACATACTGGTCGCCCGTTTTGCCAACGTCCTGTTCGAACCGCTCTGGAACAACCATTACATCGACCATGTTCAGATTACCGCTGCCGAAACCGTCGGTGTCGAACAGCGCGGCAGTTTCTACGAAAAGAACGGTGCGCTACGGGACATGGTTCCCAACCACCTGTTCCAGCTACTGGCGATGGTCGCGATAGAGCCTCCCGCTGCCTTTACCGCCGATGCCCTGCGTAGCGAGAAATCCAAGCTTCTGGGTGCCATTCGTCCCTGGTCGAAGGAAGAGGCCCGGCACAACTCAGTACGCGGCCAGTATCAGGCAGGGCGCTACAAGGATAAGCCGGTCCCGGGATACCGCGACGAACCGGATGTCGACGCTGCCAGTACTACCGAGACCTATGTCGCGTTGAAGCTGATGATCGATAACTGGCGTTGGATGGGTGTCCCTTTCTATCTGCGCACTGGCAAGCGGATGTCAGCCCGGGATACGGAAATCGCCATCTGTTTCAAGCCGGCGCCCTATGCGCCGTTCCGTGATACCGAGGTGGATCACCTCAAGTCCAATTACCTGATCATCCAGATTCAGCCGGATGAAGGGATCTGGCTGGACTTCGAGGCTAAACGCCCTGGGCTCATGCGAGAGATGGAGACCATCCAGTTAGGCTTCGCCTACAAGGACTTTTTCGATCTTCCCTCATCGACAGGCTACGAAACGCTGCTCTATGACTGCCTGATCGGCGACCAGATGCTCTTTCAGCGTGCCGATACCATCGAGAACGGTTGGCGGGCGGTGCAGCCGTTTCTGGATGCCTGGCAAGAAGGTAGCCGCGTCGATGGTTACGAGGCCGGCCAGGATGGCCCAGCCAGTGCCGACGCGCTGATTGAGCGGGGTGGCTGCCAATGGCACACGCTGGGAGCATCCCGGAAGCCACGCTGATACCCGCGGGGTGGCATGCCCTTGATTGGCTAACCCACAGGCGGTGGGGTAGCATCGGGGCAACTTCGCCGTTCTGGCTTGCCCATCCCATGGAGTCTCAGCACCTTACCGGGTGCGCTCATCATGCTATTTCTTCGTGTACTGCGCCGACGCCAGACCTGCAATCAGCTCTCCCAGCAGCTCGACATTAACATGCGCTCGCGTCTGCGCCGCGCGTTCTACTGGTTAATGACACTCACCGGCTTGCATACCATCGCGATGGTGGCCTTCGAAGGCTTGGGTTGGGGAGATGCACTCTGGCTGACGCTCACCACCATGACTACGGTGGGCTACGGCGATTTTTCGGCTGCGACGCCTTTGGGCCGCACTGCAACCGTCGTGTTGCTCTATGTCGCGGGCATCACATTGCTGGCACAGCTGGCCAGTGACTACATCGATTACCGCCTCAAACGTAAGGAATCCATGATCAAGGGCCGCTGGAGGTGGAAGATGCAAGACCATGTACTGATCATAAACAGCCCCAACAATAACGCGGCTGTCTATTTCGAGCGGCTAGTGGCGCAACTGAGGACGACCGAGCAGCTTGGGGACGTGCCTGTGCAGATTCTCACCGATGCGTTTCCCGATGGGCTGCCGGAGAGCCTGCGCGAGATGGGCGTCGTGCATCACCATGGTGAGCCTGCCGACCCCCAGGCGCTGGAGGCCGTCACGCCTGCACAGGCCCGGGCGATCATTATCCTGGCTCGCGATGAATACAGCCGGGTGTCCGACAGCATCACGCTGGATGTGCTGATGCAGCTGCAGGGCAGCTGTGGCGATGCCCAGCCTTACACGGTGGCGGAGTGCGTCCATGAGGGAAATCGTCGCCGTACCGAACTGGCTGGGGCAAGTACGACCCTGCGCCCCATCCGCGCCTATCCCGAAATGCTCGTTCGTTCTCTGGTAGCGCCAGGCGCGGAGAAAATCCTGGAGAACCTGTTCACCCACCATGACGATCACGCCATGCGCTATCCGGTGCAGTTGGAAAATGCCGTATGGGCCGACGTGACCTGCCGGCTCATGGCAGCAGGCATGGGCACGCTCATGGCTTACGTCGCTGAGGATGGAGACATTATCTGTCATCCCGCTCATGATCACAGGTTCAGCGCCAAAGCGTTGATCCTGATGGTGCGGGAGGAATTCGTGCCGTCCACCGAGGACATCGAGCGCTGTATTCGCCAGGATGAGGCGAAAACGTGACGTCCGGCTAATGTCGGTTGCAGAGAGGGCGTGAGTCGGCGAAACACTGAGGCTGACAGGCGAAGGCAGCAACGCTATCGTCCCCTTACCACGATTATTAAAAAACATATGGCAGGAGGCTGCATGGCACGCATCTACGATGACAATTCTCTCTCTATCGGCAACACACCCTTGGTGCGCTTGGGCCGGTTGGGCTACGGCAATGTTCTGGTCAAGACCGAAGGGCGCAATCCCGCCTACTCGGTGAAGTGCCGCATCGGCGCGAGCATGGTCTGGGAGGCCGAGCGGCAGGGCCTGCTCGGTGCCGGTAAGGAAATCATCGAGCCCACCAGTGGCAACACCGGCATTGCGCTGGCGTTCGTCGGCGCATCGCGCGGCTACCCGGTGACGCTGACCATGCCCGAGAGCATGAGCCTCGAACGGCGCAAGATCCTCAAGGCGCTGGGGGCCAACCTGGTGCTGACCGAGGCCGCCAAGGGCATGAAAGGTGCGATTGCCAAGGCTGAAGAGATCCGTGACAGCGACCCTGAACGCTACGTGATGCTGCAGCAATTCGATAACCCGGCGAACCCGGCCATTCATGAAAGCACCACGGGGCCGGAAATCTGGAACGACACTGACGGCAACGTCGACGTGTTCGTGGCTGGTGTCGGTACTGGCGGTACCATCACCGGGGTGAGCCGATACCTCAAGCACACCCAGGGTAAATCGGTTGTCAGCGTGGCGGTGGAGCCCACCGATTCGCCGGTGATCCGCCAGACAATGACCGGCGAGGAGCCGACGCCGAGCCCGCACAAGATCCAGGGCATCGGTGCCGGCTTCGTGCCGAAGAATCTCGACCTGAGTCTTGTCGATCGTGTCGAACAGGTCGACAACGACGCGGCCATTGCCATGGCGCACCGTCTCATGCGGGAAGAGGGCATCCTGGCTGGTATCTCCGGAGGGGCCGCCGTAGCTGCCGCACTGCGTGTGGCCGACGAGCCCGAGATGAAGGATAAAACCATCGTGGTCATCCTGCCCGACTCCGGCGAGCGCTACCTGTCCAGCGCCCTGTTCGCCGGCATGTTTGACGCCCCGTAACCCGGCCCGCCTGAGCCTGCCGAGTTACCGCCCGCCTTGGTGGATGGCGGGCGGTAGCAGAAACTGAGACGCTGACGGTCGCTATCTGAAGCCCGCGCTACTCGTAGACGTCCAGATCATCGGCCAGCTGAACCTCACCAGCGTAGTCGCGCTGGATCTCCTCCACTACCGTCTCGATGGGCGCACCGTAATGCAGTACGTGGGTGAGCACCAACAGGTCCGGCTGGGCCCGGTTGGCGAGCTCGGCCAGTTCATCCGTCAGCGTATGAGCGTACTGATGGTAGTCCTGCCACTGCTTCGGAAGATCCTTCCAGCCGGTGCGGCTGATGACTTCGTGGATCAGAATGTCGGCGCCTGCTGCCTGTTTCTCCACTTCCTTGTTGATCGAGGTGTCACCGGAAATTACCACGGTCTTGTCAGGGGTAGTGATCCTGTATCCATAGGCCAGGTCCCAGTCACCGTGGGAAACGGGGAATGCCTCCACCTGGATATCGTCCGTCTCATAGACTGTGCCGGGCTGGGAAATTTCGGTCACTTCAGCATAGGCGGTATCGGGGTTGGTGATAGGACTCTTGTCCTTCAGGCGGGTCTCGGTATCCGCCGCCAGCATGGTGTATATGCCTTCACTCATTCCCTGCGTTCCCTTGGGGCCAATGACCTGCAGTGGATTTTCGCGTCGCCACCAATAGGTGCCTAGCAGCTCCGGGTAGTCCAGCACGTGATCGCTATGTAGGTGGGTCAGAAACAAATGCTCAATATTAGTAGGGTATAGCGAATCGATGCCGAGCCTCTCGGCCGCTTGTGTAGCGCGCTCGACGACACCGGCACCCAGGTCGAAGAGATAAGCTTCACCGTCATGAATGACTGCAACACCGGCGCCAGCACGTTCACCGTTGGGCACCGGAGTGCCCGTACCGAGCATGACAACCTGGGTGTCTGCCAAGGTGGGATGGGCGAAGGCCATCAATAGGGTAGAGAGAGGTAGCGCAAGGAAGGAGTAGCGTTTTGTCATTGGGTAGGTATCTCGTTTTGCGAACAAGCGTGCGCTATTCGTGCACTGGTTCGTTTAGCCTAGCAGGCGACTCCTTGCCGGAAATGGCACTTTCGTTGAATGGCCATGCTGCTAAAACCGCATCCACCACGACCAGGGGTGATGCGATAGCGCCGCCCCGACGATATACAGGAAGATGGCAATCGCGACGAGTGATGCTACGGCTCGGATAGAGGATGTCTTTCCGCGCTTGATCGCCAGCGTGCCGATGACAATGTAGGCCACCAGGCCGACCAGTTTGGCCGCCAGCCACGGATGCTGCGTTGGCCAGGCGCGCAGCATGAACATCAGCGTGACCCCCGCAGCCAGAAGTACCGTATCGATCAGGTGCGGCAATATCTTCACCCAACGCCGCTGAAGTTGCGGCGACTCCCGCACAGACCACCAGGCGCGCAGGCTGAATAGCGCCAGGCTGAGGCCTGCGGCGGTCATGTGGATGTGTTTGATGAAGAAGTAGCCCACGCCGTTCTCCCGGTGGCTTGTGCAGAATCCGTCAACACATATCGCAAGAATTGCATACAACTTTTGCGACCAAAGCGCTATGCGCGCCGCATTCATTCCACTTCTATGCTGAAATTGTATGCAACTGGTGCGGCCCGTGACGACGAAACAGACTTCCATGGACGCAGCCCCCATGAACAGCTCGGCGCCTGCTACGACGCCATCATGCGCTATTTCTTTGCCGCGCCGACCAGTTGGAGCCTGGAGATAAACTCCTTACTGCTGGTCTACCTCGCCGTGGTCGGTACGCCCATGGTCTATCCCTACGCGCTGTTGCCGATCGGCTTTGGCGCGCTGGCCCTGCAATTTCTGATCGAAACCTGCCAGGCCGCTTACCGCCTCGTCCACCCCGCCGCAGGCAAGGAGACCTCGCATGCCTGAGACACTCAGCCACAAGTTGATTGGCGCTCACCTCATCGAGGGCGACATGGTGCCGGGCCGGGAAATCGCCCTGCGAATGGACCAGGCCCTGCTGCAAGACATCCTCGGTACACTGGTCATGCTCGAACTCGACGCCATGGGCATCGAGCGGGTGAAGACCTCGCCCAGCGTGCAGTACATCGACCATACCCTGATCCAGCAGGACAACATCAATGCCGATGCCCACCTTTTCCTGAAGAGCGCCTGTGAACGGCTCGGGGTCTGGTATAGCGGTCCTGGCAACGGCATCAGCCATCCGATGCACATGGAGCGCTTCGGCAAGCCCGGCGACAGCCTGGTGGGCTGTGATAGCCATACCACCGCCGCCGGCGCGTTGGGCATGCTGGCGATCGGCGCCGGCGGCATCGAGGTGGCCATGGCCATGGCCGGCGAGCCGCTGTACCTGCCCATGCCGCGCATCGTCGGCGTTGAGCTGGTTGGGAAGCTGCCCGTCTGGGTGAGTGCCAAGGACATCGTCCTCGAACTGCTGCGTCGGCATGGCGTGGCCGGGGCGCGCAACTGCATCCTCGAATACTACGGTCCCGGCCTGGACGGGCTGGATGCCATGGACCGTCACGTGCTGGCCAACATGGGCACCGAGATGGGCGCGACCACCAGCGTCTTTCCCAGCGATGATGTCACCCGCCGCTTCATGGCCTCACGGGGGCGTGAGGCCGAATGGATCCCCCTGGCCGCCGATCCAGGATGCGCCTATGACATCGATGAGCGTATCGACCTGTCGCAACTCCAGCCGCTGATTGCGTTGCCATCGAGCCCCGACAAGGTCGTGTCGGTCAGCGAGGTCGCCGGCGAGCCGGTCTACCAGGCCTATATCGGCTCCTCGGGCAATCCGGGGTACCGCGACTTCGCGGTGGTCGCCGAGATCGTCAGGGGGCGCAACGTTGCCAACGGCGTCTCGCTGGACATCAATCCATCCACGCGGCAGATCCTTTCGGCGCTCATCGACGAAGGACACCTGTCATCCCTCGTCGCTGCCGGCGCACGCCTGCACCAGCCGGGCTGCAACGGCTGCATTGGCATGGGCCAGGCACCCGCGGCGGGGCGCAACAGTCTGCGCACCGTGCCGCGCAATTTTCCGGGACGCTCCGGCACGCGTGAGGACAGCGTGTTCCTGTGCAGTCCGGAGACGGCCGCCGCCTCGGCGCTGCACGGCGTGATCACCGATCCTCGCACGTTGGGCATGGCCTATCCCCGGATCCGCGAACCCGAGGACATGACCGCCAACGAGCAGATGTTCGTGCCACCGCTGCCGCCGGAGCAGGCGCGAGGCGTGTCGCTGCTCGCCACCGACAATACTCCGCCGTTGCCCGCACTCGATCCACTGCCCGAGTCGATCGATGCCCCGGTGCTGCTCAAGGCCGGTGACAACATTTCCACCGACGACATCATGCCGGCTGGTGCCCGGGTGCTGCCGATCTGGAGCAATATCCATGCCTCGGCCGAGTTCACCTTCGAGACGGTGGACCCCGATTATGTGTACCGCGCCCGGGAGCGCGGCAACGCGGGGCACATCATCGTCGCTGGCGACAATTACGGGCAGGGCTCGAGTCGCGAGAATGCCGCACTGGTGCCGCGTTTCCTGGGCTTGCAGGTGGTCATCGCCAGGAGCATTGCGCGTATCCACTGGCAGAACTTGCCATGCTTCGGTGTGTTGCCGCTGACTTTCGAGGACCCGGCGGATCTCGACCGGCTGCAGCAGGGCGACCGTCTGCACATTGCCGGGCTGCGCCAGCAGCTCGCCGCGGGGCAGCGGATCGTCGCCACGCTCAACGACGTCGGCACGCTGTACCTGTGCCATGAGCTCAGCCAGCGGCAACAGGCGATTCTCTCACAGGGCGGCGTTATCAACTGGCTGAACATGGAAGGCCGCTCATGAGTACCTTGCCCCCCGGCTCGTGCGGATATCGTTGAGGTCGCCCCGATGCCGGGCGATCAAGCGGCGAGCCATCTTTTCAGTATCGTGCCGCTCACCGAGTGAGCTGAGTGTTGTCCAGGCTCTGTCACGGATACAGGATGGCCAGGTGGCCACCCTGTATTTTTCTCTTGCCGTTCGGAAAACAAAATTAACTATATGTGCCAGTAATACTGTGGCGGGTGCACTATATATTGTGTGGTGTCGTTAATTGAAAATGCGATTTCCTCGAAGTATGCCAGGCTCGAGTTGCCTTTTCGGTAGCACGATGAGCAGGCGGCGCGCATTGAGGGTGACGCCGAACTGGGGATGACGGCCAAGGGGCTGCTGAACGGGCTGGACGGAGGCATTGCCCGGAGTTGGATGGAGGACTGGCTTTCACCCCTCGAACGCTTGGCTAATCGCTGGTCCATGAGCCATGTTTCTTATCAGGAGACCAACCATGAACTCGCCTGCCGAGGCCATCAAAACGTCCAACGAGGTGCCGATGCAAACGCCCTCTCAAGCCATCTGGGATGCCAAGTACCGGCTCAAGGATCGCCACGGCACGCCAGTGGACAAGGACGTGGCCGATACCTGGGAGCGGGTGGCGCGTGCCCTGGCCGAGGTCGAGGGCGACCACGCCGAGGCCTGGCTGCCCAAGTTCCGCTGGGCGCTGGAAAACGGCGCCATCCCGGCGGGGCGGATCATGTCCAACGCTGGCGCGGAGGATTACAAGCCGGCGGTGAGCCTGATCAATTGCACGGTATCACGCACCATTCGCGATTCGATGCGTGACATCCTCGGGGCGGTAGTGGATGCCGGCATGACCCTCAAGGCCGGTTGCGGCATCGGTTACGAGTTCTCCACCCTGCGCCACAAGGGTGCCTTCGTCTTTGGCGCCGGGGCGGGCACCAACGGTCCGCTGGCGTTCATGGATATCTACGACAAGATGTGCTTCACGGTGGCGTCGGCGGGCGGACGTCGCGGGGCACAGATGGGCACCTTCGACGTCGGCCATCCCGACGTGCGCGAGTTCATCGAGGCCAAGCGTGAGGCCGGCCGCCTGCGTCAGTTCAACCTCAGCCTGCTGATTACTGACGAGTTCATGGAGGCAGTGAAGCACGATGCCGAATGGCCGCTGGTTTTTCCGCTGCATCCGGGCGAGAAGGAGGACGTCGGCCCCGAGGAGATCATCTACCGTGACTGGCCGGTGATCGAGGATGGCTACACCGTCGACGCCGAGGGCCGCGTGGCATGCCGCGTCGTCGAGCGCATCCGCGCCCGTGCGCTGTGGGACACCATCATGCGCTCCACCTACGACTTCGCTGAACCGGGGTTCATCCTGATCGATCAGGTCAACCGCATGAACAACAACTGGTTCTGTGAGGAAATCCGCGCGACCAACCCCTGCGGCGAACAGCCACTTCCGCCCGAAGGCGCGTGTCTGCTGGGTTCGGTCAACCTGACTCGCTTCGTGATCGATCCGTTCGGCGACAATCCACGCTTTGACTGGGAGCGCTATCGCCAAGTAGTATCGATCTTCACGCGCATGCTCGACAACGTGGTCGAGATCAGTGGCCTGCCGCTGCCGGGACAACGCCGCGAGATCGAGGCCAAGCGTCGCCACGGCATGGGCTTCCTGGGCCTGGGGTCGACAATGACCATGCTCAAGATGCCCTATGGCTCGCCGGAATCGCTGGCCTTTACCGAGGAGGTCAGCCGGGTGCTGGCCGTGGAGGGTTGGAAGCAGGCACTGGAGCTCTCCCGTGAGAAGGGCATGGCGCCGATCCTCGCCGAGGAATTCGAGATTACCCCCAAGATGCTGCGCGAGCGGCCGGAACTGGGCAAGGACGGCTACGAGGTCGGCGACAGGGTGCCGGGGCGTATCCTGCACGCCCGCTATAGCCGCTACATGCAGAAACTCGCCGAGATCGAGCCGGAGCTGGTCGCGGCGCTGGCCGAGCATGGCGCACGCTTCACCCATCACTCGTCGATCGCGCCCACCGGTACCATCAGCCTGTCCCTGGGCAACAATGCCTCCAACGGCATTGAGCCGTCGTTCTCGCACCGCTACTACCGCAATGTCATCCAGGCGGGACGCAAGACCAAGGAGCAGGTCGAGGTGGTGTCCTTCGAGCTGGCCGCCTATCGCCATTTTATCGCAGCGGACGCGGTGGAGAGCGACCTGCCGGATTACTTCATTACCGCCGATGCGGTGACCCCGCAGCAACACGTGGCGGTGCAGGCCGCGGCGCAGACCTGGGTCGATTCGGCGATATCCAAGACGGTCAATGTGCCCACCGAGTTCCCCTTTGAGCAGTTCAAGGATCTTTACCTGGACGCCTACGCCAGCAAGCTCAAGGGCTGCACCACCTTCCGCTTCAACCCCGAGGCCTTCCAAGGCGTGCTGGTGCGCGAGGAGGATCTCAAGAACACCACCTACGTTTTCGAACTGGAAAATGGCGAGAGGCTGGAGCTCAAGGGCGACGAGACGGTGATCTACGACGGCGAGGAGCATAACGCGGCCAATCTCTACGATGCGCTGAAGGAGGGGACGTATGGCAAGTGGTGAGCCACGACCTGCTGCGTTTGGCGAGGCGGTGTTGCCCGCGAACGTGAGTTCCCCGATTTCCCGAACTCAAGGAGTCGCCTCATGGCTGTCGAAATAACCTCCAGGATCGTCGCCTGCAGCGTCAAGCAGGCGGCTCCCGAGCCGTCGCCGGTGCCGGACGAGGACCCGCTCACGGTACGCATCCCTTCGCGCCCCGAGGGTACGCTGGAAGCGGTATCGGAAAAGATCTCCTATGTCGGTGCCGAGGGGCGGCGCAAGGTCTATCTACTGGTGTCGTTCATGCCGGTGGAGGGGGTGATCAACGGCAAGCGGGTCGTCATCGAGCGCCCGGTGGAATTCTTCTTTCCTTCCGGCCAGCTCTCCAGCGAGCACCAGTGGATCACCGCCACCATGCGCAGCCTGTCGCTGGCTGCACGCGGCGGCTATGTGACCCAGGCGGTGGCAGACCTGCGCAAGGTGGCCTGGGACAAGGGCCTGGTGCGTTGTGGCATGAACCGCTGGGGCAAGCCCATGTTCCACGATTCCGAAGTGGCGGCAATTGCCTGGTCGATCCAGCAGATCCTTTATCGGCGCGGCTTTCTAGATATCGACGGCAATCAGGTGCCGGTCGACGAGCTGGTACGCCGCTACGCACATCGCATGACCCATGGACACCCCTGGCAGCCGCCGGCCCAGGACGAGATCACCAGCAAGGGCACGCCGACGCCGACTAGCGGGAGTGAAGCGTCAGCCACCGTCGGCCACTGCCCCGAATGTCGTAGCGAGCTGGTGATGATGGATGGCTGCCCGACCTGTACCGGCTGTGGCTGGTCCAAGTGCTCTTAACCATCTGGACTGCGTACAGCTAGCGTTAACACGTAACTTTATGCCCCCTTTCGCGCTCTTGCTCAGGGGGCTCTATTATCAAGCGCGGCAGCCCTTTTTATCTGAGGTTGTCCATGGTTCTGCATGTTTGTACTGTACTGACTTGATAAGTGTCAGAGCACATGATGGCAGGTTTTAAAATATTATGTAGTGCTTGCTAAGTTAGGTATCCCGATAACTGCCAAGACCAAGTGGAGAAGAGATGGGGGTTGAACGCTGGCTAGCTTTGCCGAGTTGGGGTTCTCAATTTTGGTAGGGTTGAGGTCGTAGAAAAAAGCGATAAAGATTTTTTCGTTTTTCGTCTTGTCTGATAAATAAAAAGGTATCGGTTCTTGACGCCACATGAGTCCGGTGGGGTAGTTTGTTCGTGTATTTATATTATTCCCCGTTTATAGATTAGAAAAATCCAGTGAGAAATATTGTTCATTTCATGTGTTTCCGCTCGTTGTGGGTAAATAGGTTAATGGTTATATCCGAGCGTATAACAGGTATTGGTCGAGTTCGCTAGAACAGCGATAGTTATTCATGCCAGCGGGTTTTAGAATCCGGCCCACTCATCGAATCCATTAAGGATAAGGCATGACGCTCGACGTAGTGATCCTCGCCGCGGGGCAGGGAACCCGCATGCGTTCGGCCAAGCCGAAGGTTCTGCATCCCTTGGCCGGAAAACCGATGGTGCGCCATGTAATCGATACTGCCATGGGGTTGGGGGCAGATCGTTTGCATGTGGTGATCGGGCATGGGGCACAACAGGTCCGAGATAGCCTGGCGGAATGCCCATTACAGTTCGCGGAACAGACCGAGCAGAAAGGCACCGGCCACGCCGTGGCCCAGGCCCTGGACGGGCTCGGCGATGGCAAGGTGCTGGTGCTGTATGGCGACGTGCCGCTGATCCGGCGCGACACGCTGAGCGCCCTGCTCGACGCGGTCGATGAACGACGCATGGCGCTGCTGACCGTGGCCCTGGCCGATCCGACGGGCTACGGGCGCATCAAGCGCAACGCCCGGGGCGAGGCGGCGGCGATCGTCGAGCACAAGGATGCCTCCGAGGCCGAGCGGGCCATCACCGAGTGCAATACCGGGATCATGGCCATGACCGCCGACCAGTTGCGCCGTTGGCTGCCGCGCCTCTCTTCGGACAATGCCCAAGGCGAGTACTACCTGACCGATGTCATCGCCATGGCCGCCGAAGAAGGTACTGCCATTGCCACCGCCCAGCCGGCCTCCGCCACCGAGGTCGAGGGCGTCAACAACCGCCTGCAGCTGGCCCGCCTGGAGCGCGCCCATCAGCTGGCCGAGGCCGAGCGGCTGATGACCGGGGGCGTGACGCTGGCCGATCCGGCGCGGCTCGACGTGCGCGGTCGCCTGCGCTGCGGGCAGGATGTCGAGATCGATGTCGGCTGCGTCTTCGAAGGCGAGGTCGAACTGGCCGAGGGGGTGCGCGTCGGGCCCTACAGCATTATCCGTGACAGCCGCATCGGGCCTGGCTGTGTCATCGAGGCGCACAGCCTGCTCGATGGCGCGATCCTCGACGGCGAGTGCCAGGTCGGTCCCTTCGCCCGCCTGCGCCCCGGCACGCACCTGGCCCGCCAGGCCAAGGTCGGCAACTTCGTCGAGACCAAGAATGCCCGGATCGGCGAGGGCAGCAAGATCAACCATCTCAGCTATGTCGGCGATGCCCGGCTGGGACGCGACGTCAACGTCGGGGCCGGTACCATCACCTGCAACTACGACGGCGCGAACAAGCACCACACCGAGATCGGCGACGCGGCGTTCATCGGCTCCAATACGGCGCTGGTCGCGCCGGTCCGGGTCGGAGAGAGGGCCACCATCGGTGCCGGCTCCACGATCAGCCGGGATGTCGAGGCCGGGGCGCTGGGCGTGGCCCGCGGCCGGCAGATCACCAAGGCGGACTGGCCGCGCCCGCGGAAACAGCCCAAGTCGGAACCCAAGGAGTAAAGACGATGTGTGGAATCGTGGGGGCGGTGGCCGAACGCAACGTTCAGAACATTCTGCTCGAGGGGCTCAGGCGCCTCGAATACCGGGGCTATGACTCGGCCGGCATGGCCGTGCTCTCGAACGATGCACGCCTCAA
>NZ_KB899996.1 GCF_000378505.1 Modicisalibacter luteus DSM 23508
CCTTTCTCAGCGAGCCGAGAAAAACCCCAACAGAAACAGCGCCTTGCGCCACCTTCACCGCCAACCACGTATGCCCGTCGTTGGCAGCGGATGCGTACTTTACGGATCTCGAGGCTCGCTGACAAGCCCTGTGTCATAAAATATTTGCGGGTACGTCATACCCTCGTCATATCTTCGAATGCGACTTTATCCACAACTGGTGTCTTGCCCCGCCATGTCACCGGGTGTGGATAACAAAAACGCCCGCACAAGGCGGGCAATAGGGACATTACTTGGCGTGTCGGCACTATCAAGTCAGCGTGACGCGGGCATAGCGCTTCTTTCCGGCCTGAATAACATAGGTCTTGCCTGTATCCAGCATATGGTCACGGGCCACAACCTCCCCATCGACCCTGACGCGACCATTACCCAGCATGTCCTTGGCCTGGGCACTGTTGTTGACCAGATTGGCCCGATTGAGTACTGCCGCTATGGGTGCTTGAGCCCCTCCCTCGAAATCGACGCTGACTTCCGGCAAGTCTTCGGGCAACTCACCTTCCGCCAATTGGTTACCTGCCGAGCGGTGCGCATTGGCCGCAGCCTCGTCGCCGTGATAGCGCGCGATCAACTCACGAGCCAGCTCCATCTTGACATCACGCGGATTGGCGCCTGCTTCGATGTTGCGCTTGAGGGCCTCGATTTCCTCGTTGCTCTTCAGCGAGAGCAACTCGTAGTAGCGCCACATCAGGCTATCTGGCATCGAAACCAGCTTGTTGAACATGGTACCCGGCGCTTCATCAAGGCCGACATAGTTGCCAAGCGACTTGGACATCTTCTGCACGCCGTCGAGCCCTTCGAGCAGCGGCATGGTGATTACTACTTGGGGCTCTTGATCAAAATGCTTCTGAATTTCGCGGCCCATCAGCAAGTTAAACTTCTGATCGGTACCGCCAAGTTCGATATCCGCCTTCAACGCTACGGAGTCGTAGCCCTGCACCAGCGGATAGAGGAACTCATGAATGGAGATGGATTGGTTGGACTTGTAGCGCTTCTCGAAGTCGTCGCGCTCAAGCATACGTGCCACCGTACTCTGGGCAGCCAGCTCGATCATGTCCGCAGCGGACATATCACTGAACCATTCTGCGTTGAAGCGCACCTCGGTCTTCTCGGGATCGAGGATCTTGAACACCTGCTCCTTGTAGGTCTGGGCGTTGGCCCGGACTTCTTCTTCCGTCAGAGGCTTGCGAGTTACATTTTTGCCGGTGGGATCGCCGATACGTCCGGTGAAGTCCCCGATCAGGAAGATGACCTCGTGGCCCAGATCCTGGAACTGGCGCATCTTGGTCAGCAATACGCTATGCCCGAGGTGAAGGTCGGGGGCAGTAGGATCGAAGCCGGCCTTGATACGCAGCTTGCGACCGGAAGCGAGCTTCTTCTCGAGCTCTTCCTCGAGCAGGATTTCATGAGCGCCGCGCTTGAGCAGCGCTAGCGCATCGGCAGCGTCGGTCATCGTGTCCCTCTCCACTAAAAACGGTTATCTGTACGATTGGGGCGGGATGTTAGCATGTCTTGACTTGGCGGTTGAGCGCCCAACGAGAGGAGTAGTAGAGCATGCCCCTTTTTATCGGCCTGATGTCCGGCACCAGCTTGGATGGTATCGACGCGGCACTGGTGCGCTGTGGTGAAGGCCCCGTGACTCTGATCGATGCCATTGGGCTCACCATGCCCGAGGCTCTTCGCGAACGGTTACTCTCTCTATGTCTTGGACAGACGCTAAGTTTTGCGGAGCTCGCCCGCGCGGAAGCCGCCTTCTGTCAGCTCCAGGCCAAGGCCGTCGCACATCTGCTCGTCAAGAGCGGAACCCGCCCCGAAGCCATTGCCGCCATCGGCAGCCATGGCCAGACCATTGAGCATGCTCCCTACGGTCACGATAGTGACAACGCGACGGCCTTTACCTGGCAGCTCGACAACCCCAGCCTGCTGGCTGAACTCACCGGTTGCCGAGTGGTAGCCGATTTCCGGCGTCGCGATCTGGCTGCTGGCGGCCAAGCCGCTCCACTGGCACCGGCATTTCATGCTGCGCTATTCAGCGACCCGCATGAGTGGCGCCTGGTCCTCAACCTGGGCGGATTCGCCAATCTGACGCTACTTCCGCCGGATGCCAACGCTCCTGTCATTGGTTTCGATACCGGCCCCGCCAACGCTCTGCTCGATGCCTGGCATGCACGTCACCGGACAGGGCACTACGACGCTGATGGGGCCTGGGCCGCCAGCGGCCGGGTCGACGCGGCCCTGCTCGACCGTCTACTGGACGAACCCTTTTTCCACCGTCCGCCACCCAAAAGCACCGGCCGCGAAGTGTTTCATCTCGACTGGCTGGCTGGCCACCTGAAAGGTCACGAGGCGCCAGAAGACGTCCAGGCCACGTTAGCCGAGCTGACGGCGGCCAGCGTGGCTTTAGGTGTCGAGCAGGCTATGCGTCAACAGGATGCCACAGGCCCCATGCGCCTGATTCCCTGTGGCGGCGGCGCGCACAACCGTGACCTGTTGGGCCGGCTGATCCGACGGCTACCGGATCTGGGGCTGATGCATTGCGAGGATGTCGGCTGGACGCCGGACTGGCTGGAAGCCGGGGCCTTCGCCTGGCTGGCCTGGCGACGCCTGGAAAACCTGCCGGGAAATCTGCCCTCCGTCACGGGCGCCAGCGGCCCACGCATTCTCGGGGGTGTCTACAGCGCCTGAGAGCGGGCTACAATCCATCAGAAGTCATCACCATCCCGCAGTGACAAGTGGCTCGGTGCATCTATGGCCTCGCCCCCTTCCTTGCGTGCACCGGCACCATACTTGATCATCAAGCGCAGCTCATTGGCTGAATCGGCATGTACCAGTGCCACGTCCTCGCTGATCTTGCCTGCCCGGTAAAGCTCATAAAGCGCCTGATCGAAGGTCTGCATGCCCTGATCGCGTGACCGAGCTATGACATTCTTGATCTCGGCCACGTCGCCCTTGCGGATCAGGTCGCTAATCAATGGCGAGCGCAGCATGATTTCGATGGCCGCATGACGCCCCTTGCCATCGGCAGCCGGCAGCAGCTGCTGAGCTACCACCGCCTTGAGGTTCAGCGATAGGTCCAGCCATATCTGGTCGTGGCGCTCGGACGGGAAGAAGTTGATGATTCGGTCCAATGCCTGGTTGGCGTTGTTGGCATGCAGCGTGGCCAGGCATAGATGCCCCGTCTCGGCGAAGGTCAGAGCATGCTCCATGGTCTCGCGGGTACGGATCTCGCCGATCAGGATGACATCCGGAGCCTGACGCAGCGTATTCTTCAGAGCCACCTCGAACGATTCGGTATCGATGCCCACCTCGCGCTGGTTGATGATGGCGCGTCGGTGCGGATGGATGTACTCGATCGGATCCTCGATGCAGATGATATGTCCGCCCACCGTCTCGTTGCGCTGCTGGACCATCGACGCCAAGGTGGTCGACTTGCCGGTCCCCGTGCCACCGACCACGAACACCAGGCCACGCTTTATCGAGGCCAGATCTCCTACCGCCGACGGCAGGCCGAGTGCATCGAGGCGAGGGATATCGAAGGCGATGCGACGGATGACCATCGCCATCTGACTGCGCTGGAAGAAAGCACTGACCCGGAAGCGCCCCTTGCCTTGCAGACTGAGCGCAAAATTGGCCTCACGCTCCTCGTCGAAGCGACCGCGCAAATTATCGGGCAGTGCCCCCAGCACCAGCTCACGTACTTGTGCGATGGATAACGGCTTGTCGCCCAGCGGTACCAGCTTGCCATTGAGCTTTAGGTTGGGCGGCGCATTGGTCGAGATCAGCATGTCGGATGCCTGTTTGTCGACCATGATGTCCAATAACTGTTCCAGCCACTCTTTCGGCGTCATGCCCACCGTCCTCCCGGTTATCCACAGTCTCTGTCGGCTACAGCCGCCTTGGGTTGTATCAATGCGCTTCGGGCAACAGGCCCTTGGCCTTGGTCTGAGCTTCCTGACGGGCGACCACGTTTTCCGCCACCAATCGCGCCAGCGCCGTATCCAGGGTCTGCATGCCCTGGTTGCCGCCGGTCTGGATCGCCGAGTAGATCTGCGCCACCTTGTCCTCACGAATCAGGTTGCGTACCGCAGGCGTAGCGATCAGGATCTCATGGGCCGCCACCCGCCCGCCGTTCTGCCGCTTGAGCAAGGCCTGTGAAATCACTCCTTGCAGCGATTCGGAGAGCATCGAGCGCACCATGGCCTTCTCATCGCCCGGGAACACATCGATGATACGGTCAATGGTCTTGGCCGCCGAGGTGGTGTGCAGCGTGCCGAAGACGAGGTGGCCGGTCTCGGCGGCGGTCAGCGCCAGCCGGATGGTTTCCAGGTCGCGTAATTCGCCGACCAGGATCACGTCGGGATCCTCGCGCAGCGCTGAACGCAGGGCTCGACTGAAGCTTTGCGTGTCACGATGAACCTCGCGCTGGTTGATCAGGCTGCGCTTGCTGGTGTGCACGAATTCGACCGGATCCTCGATGGTCAGGATGTGGTCATATCGCGTTTCGTTGATATAGTCGATAAGCGCCGCCAGCGTCGTGGACTTACCCGAGCCGGTCGGTCCCGTCACCAGCACAAGGCCGCGCGGCAACGATGCCAGGCGTCGAAACACGTCGCCCAGGCCCAGCGTTTCCATGTTCAGCACCTCGGAGGGGATGGTGCGGAATACTGCCCCCGAGCCGCGCCCATGATTGAAGGCGTTAACGCGAAAGCGCGCCACGCCGGGCACCTCAAAGGAGAAATCGGTTTCGAGGAATTCCTCGTAGTCGCGCCGTTGCCGGTCGCCCATGATGTCATAGATCAGCTTGCGGACCTCGCGATCATCCATGGCCGGCACGTTGAGTCGCCGTATGTCGCCATCGACGCGGATCATCGGCGGCAGCCCGGCGGATAGGTGCAGATCCGAGGCCTTCTGCTTTGCCGAGAATGCCAGCAGTTCGGTAATATCCATGCGGTTCCCCTGCTTTGCTACATAGGTCGAGTTCAGTATGCCAGACGTTCAGGTCCGCGAATCACTCCAGCGTGCGCGACAGCGCCTGGCCGATGCCCTCGAGAGTGCCGGACGCCCCGCCGACGACGCCCGCCTGCTGGCGGTGAGCAAGACCAAGCCCGCCGCGCTGATCCGCGAGGCTTATGCCTGTCGCCAGCGCGACTTCGGCGAGAACTACCTGCAGGAAGCCCTCGACAAGCAGGCCGAACTCACGGACCTGACGGATATCGTCTGGCATTTCATCGGTCCGCTGCAATCCAACAAGACCCGTGCCGTGGCCGAACACTTCGCTTGGGTACATAGCATCGATCGCGCCAAGGTCGCCCGGCGCCTGTCCGAACAGCGCCCGGCCTCCCTCGGCCCGCTGAATATCTGCCTGCAGGTCAACGTGAGCGGCGAGGAAAGCAAGTCCGGTGCCGCTCCGGAGGACATCGAGGCCCTGGCCGCCGAGATCATGACCCTTCCCAACCTGCGCCTTCGCGGTCTGATGGCGATTCCCGCACCGGCCTCGGATATGGCCGGGCAGCGTCGTCCGCTGGCCCGGCTGCGCCAGCTTCGCGAGGCGCTCCGTCAGCGCTACCCGCAGGCCCCCCTGGATACGCTATCGATGGGCATGAGCGAGGATCTCGAGGCAGCCATCCTGGAGGGAGCCACCATGGTACGACTGGGCACAGCTATCTTCGGCGCCCGTGCGCCACGCCCCTGATGCAGCCAATCACTGCCCGCCCCAACGACGACAGAGGATCCAACGCATGGCAAGCCAAGTGACATTCATCGGTGCCGGCAACATGGCCAGCGCCATCTTCGGCGGTATGATCGACGGCGGCTACCCGGCCGATGCCATCACCGCGACCTCGCCTGACGAAACCTTTCTGGCCCCGCTGCATGAACGCTTTGGTATTCGCACCAGTACCGACAATGCCGCTGCCGTGATTAGTGCCGACGTAGTGGTGCTGGCCGTCAAGCCGCAGATCATGCGCGACGTGTGCGAAGGCATGCGCGAGGCCGTGCAGGAACGCAAACCGCTTATCGTCTCGGTCGCCGCCGGTCTGACCGCGGAGACGCTCGACGAGTGGCTGGGTGGAGGACTTGCCGTGATACGCTGTATGCCCAATACGCCATCGCTGGTCGGTGCCGGTGCCTCCGGGCTGTACGCCAACGCTCGGGTCAGCGATGATCAGCGTCAGCTGGCCACAACGCTGCTTGAAGCCGTGGGCATCGTCGAATGGGTCGATGATGAGTCCCTGCTTGAGGCCGTCACCGCTGTCTCCGGCAGCGGCCCGGCGTATTTCTTCCTGATCTTCGAAGCCCTCGAGGAGGCCGGCAAGCGCCTCGGCCTGCCTGCAGAGAGCGCGCGTCGCCTGGCCCTGCAGACCGGCTACGGTGCTGCCCGCATGGCCCAGCAGAGCGAGTTTGACCCGGCCCGCTTGAAGCGCAACGTAATGTCACCCGGCGGCACGACCGAGCGAGCCATTGAGACGTTCGAGGACGGGGGCCTACGTGAACTCTTCGACAAGGCCACCGAAGCCTGCGCTCTTCGCGCCCGGGAAATGGCCGAGGAACTCGGCAAAAAGCACTGAATTATTCCAATTCCATACGGAGGAGCCCCATGGGCAGTCAATTGGGAAGCGCCGGCCTGATGCTGGTCAACACCCTGATCAACATCTACCTGTTCCTACTGATGCTGCGTTTCCTGCTGCAGGCATCCCGGGCCGACTACTACAACCCGCTCAGCCAATCGGTGGTCAAGGTTACTCAGCCAGTGGTCAAGCCACTGCAGGGTTTCCTGCGTCCGATCGGCCGCTTCGATCTGGCTACCTTGGGGGCTGGTTTCATCCTCAAGGCGATCAGCATCATTGCCATCGTGCAGATCGCCCTGGGCGCAATGCCCCCCCTCGGCGGTGTCGCTATCGCCTCGCTTGCAGCCCTGGCCAGCGCCATCCTCAAGATTTACTTCTTCGCTCTGATCGGCATGATCATCCTCAGCTGGGTGGCGCCTCAGGCCAGTCACCCCGGGGCGCTCCTGATCTTCCAACTGGTCGAGCCGATCATGGCGCCGGTACGCAAGGTCATCCCGCCGCTGGGCATGATCGACCTCTCACCGATCGTGGTATTTATCGCCATCAACCTGATCGACGGCATTGTGGTGGGCTCGTTGACGCGCGCTGCCGGTATTTCCGGCGCCCTGGTCGGCCTCTGAGGCGAGCCGGCCGCCTGGCCCCGGCAGTCGCCGGGGTCTCGTCGTTTCCGAAGGGAACGGTGTCAACGACCTTACACTCGCCTCATGCTGGATACTGGATAATACATAGAAATGCCCGACACGCTTCCCGCCGATTCGGTCGGCCTGGTAACGCCCCAGCAGGCGCACTTCGACGAGCCGCTGGCCCTGGCCTGCGGCAAGACATTGCCAGCTTATGACCTGGTCTACGAGACCTATGGCAAGCTCAACGTGGAGCGCAACAATGCGGTCCTGATCTGTCATGCCCTGTCCGGCCATCATCACGCCGCCGGCTACCACAGCATGGACGAGCGCAAGCCCGGCTGGTGGGACGCCCATATCGGTCCTGGCAAGACCATCGACACCAACCGCTTCTTCGTGGTCTCGCTCAATAACCTCGGTGGTTGCCACGGCACCACCGGCCCGTGCAGCATCAATCCCGACACAGGCCGCCAATGGGGGCCGGACTTCCCGGTCATGACGGTCGGCGACTGGGTCAACAGCCAGGCCCGGCTGGCCGATCGCCTGGGCATCCAGCGGTTCGCCGCCGTAGTCGGTGGCAGCCTTGGCGGCATGCAGGTGATGCAATGGTCGCTGGCCTACCCGGAGCGCATCGCCAACGCTGTAGTGATCGCCGCCACGCCGCGCTTGTCGGCACAGAATATCGCCTTCAATGAGGTCGCTCGTCAGGCGATCCGCTCTGACCCCGACTTCCACGGTGGCTGGTACGCCGAACATGGCACCATGCCCAAGCGCGGCCTCAAGCTGGCTCGCATGGTCGGCCATATCACCTACCTGTCCGAGCATTCCATGGGCGCCAAGTTCGGACGCGACCTGCGCAGCGACGAGCTCAACTTCGGCTACGACGTTGAATTCCAGGTCGAGTCCTATCTGCGCTATCAGGGCGACATGTTCTCCACAGCCTTCGATGCCAACACCTATCTGCTGATGACCAAAGCCCTGGACTACTTTGATCCGGCCGCGGCCCATGGCGGTGACCTGGCAGCGGCACTCGCGCCGGCCAATTGCCCGTTTCTGGTGATGAGTTTCTCTACCGACTGGCGTTTCGCCCCGGAGCGTTCGCGTGAATTGGTCGATGCGCTGGTGAGGGCCGGTAAGCCGGTCAGCTATGCCGAGATAGAGTCGCCGCATGGGCATGATGCCTTCCTGCTTCCGGATGTCCGCTATCAGGCCGTATTCGGGGGGTTCATGAAACGCGTGGCCCGCGATATCACACGGGCGGGAGACAAATGATGCGCGCCGATCTCAAGCTAATCTATGACTGGATACCGCAGGGCGCTCGCGTACTCGACCTTGGCTGTGGCGATGGCACACTGCTTGAGGCACTGGGCCGCGACAAGGACGTAAGGGGTTATGGCCTGGAAATTGACCCTGACGGCATCACTGCCTGCGTGGAAAGAGGCGTCAGTGTCATCGAACAGGACCTTGATGAAGGCCTGACTAATTTCGAGGACAACGCCTATGATCTGGTCGTCATGACCCAGGCGCTTCAAGCGTTACGTCGCCCCGACAAAATGCTCGACGAGATGCTGCGCGTTGCCAACGAATGCATCATCACCTTTCCCAACTTCGCCTACTGGCGTCATCGCTTCTATCTGGGCTTCAAGGGTTACATGCCCGTCTCCAAGTCGCTACCGCACGCTTGGTACGATACCCCCAACATCCACCTGTCGACCTTCAACGATTTTGAACAACTGTGCCTGGACAAAGGACTGATCATCAGCGACCGGGCGGTAGGCAACGGTGATCACGAAGGCAGCTGGACCACCCGCCTGTGGCCCAACCTGTTCGGCGAGACGGCGATATTCCGTGTCAGCCGAGGCAAGCCGGCAACTGACTAAGCCTGGCGCAATGAGCCCATCGCAAGAGGACAGCCCATGAAGCGGATAATGATAACGTCTCCTGTTGCAGGGCTCATCGGCTTGGCGGTGCTGTGGCTAGTGGCCAGCCTGGCGCACGCTGAGCAGGCCGAACATGTGGGCCGCTATCAGATCCACTACAGCGCGGTGAATACCAGCTTTCTCACCCCCGAGGTCGCGGCGGCCTACGATATTCAGCGCAGCAAGCGCACGGCACTGCTCAATGTCAGTGTGCTGGAAGCGCAGCCCGATGGTTCCAACCAGCCGGTCATGGCAACGGTTGAGGGACGAGTCGGCAATCTTGCCGGTCAATCGCAGCCGTTGTCGTTCCGCACAATCAGGGAAAAAAATTCCATCTATCAGTTGGCGGTCTTTCCTATCCAGCGTGGCGAGCCGATGCGCTTCACATTGGATGTCTATTATGACCGCAACAAGGCGCCGGCCGAAGTGGCCTTCATCCAGCGCTTCTTCACCGATTGAAGCCTGACCTCTACGCGAACCGTTGCCGCAACGCGGCACACTGATCCTCGTGCCGGACGGCGGGCGGCGTGAACCAGGCAATATCGAACGCCGGCCCATCATCGACACTCGCCGGCAGGGCTGTCATCCAGTCCTGGCCGGGCGCCAGCTCTACCAGCCCCAGGCACAACGGCGCACTCTCGGTGTACAGGGCCACGCCGATGTCACGACGGGCATGACCACTGCCGCAAACCAGTACGGGAATCGAGGGTAACGAGTCCAGAGCCGCCGCCATGGCGCGATCACGGGCCACCTGGGCCGCCAGCATGCCATCCAGCATCGAGTCGGGGAGTAACCCACAGTGGCCCTCGGCGATCGCCTGCCGCTGCGCCCGGGCGATGACATCCGGCAGTGATGGCGCCTGGTTGGCCATGACAAGGGATTGAATCGTCTCGCGGGGCAGATTGCCTGCCTGAAGCGATACACCAAGCTGGAATGCCTGACGCACCAGCGGACCATAGGCTGACCAGTCCCAGCCTCGCTGCCAGTCCAGCAATGCCATGAGTTCGGCATCCGGCAAATCGGCCAGGAGCACGCCGGGTATCCCCTGGATCACTGCCTGCTGTTTCTGGTCCAACATTTCCAGCGCCACGCCACCCAGCATCCCACGCGCAGCCAACTGCTCGATCAACCAGCGCTCAAGGCGGTGGTGCACGGGGTTGTCGTGACGCTCACCGATGATGACAGCCGGAGCGCCGACCAGCTCGGCAAGCAGCGTGTCGCTGGTCAGCCACTCGCCACGGCGTAGATCGCGGGCCTGGTGTACTGCGAAGGGCTTGCGTGCAGAGACACGACCCGGTATCGCAGCCGTCAGGGTCAGTAAGGCCAATGCACGCAGGCATTCGCGTCGCTGCATTCCGCCACCTCGCTCGTCTTCCTTACTCCACCAGGCTGGGAGCCGCCACCTCTCGCTCCAGAGAGACCGGCAACGCTCGGGCCAGACGAATGGCAACCGGTCGTTGCTCATCGCGTTCCACGTCACAAGCGTAGGCTAGCACCTCGACACCGGCCCGACTGACACGACGCAGCGCCTCGGTGTAGCTCGGATCCAGATGCGCGGCCGGTGCCACGTCATCGATGCCGGTATGCGCCACGCAGAACAGCAACACGGCACGTTGTCCATTGGCAGCCAGCTGCGCCAACGTTTCGAGATGACGCGTGCCACGCGCACTCACTGCATCAGGGAAATAGCCATGCCCGTCGCTCTCCTTGAGCGTGACCTGCTTGACCTCGACGAAGGCGGTATCACGTTGTGGATCGTCGAGTCGAAAGTCGAGTCTGGCCCCCTCTACCTTGGCCTCGCGCTTCAGCCAGGCATAACCGGCCAACTCAGGGATTCGTCCCGCCAGCAGTGCCTCCTCGACGATGGCATTGGCGCGCCCGGTGTGCACCGACGCCAGGGCCACGCCACCGTCGGGCTGCGGCAGCTCGATGAGCTCCCAAGTCCAGGCCAGCTTGCGTGCCGGGTTGGTACTCGGTGCTAGCCACACCCGGCACCCCGGGACACTGACAGCACGCATCGAGCCAGTATTCGGACAATGTGCGACCACGACCTCGCCGTCGACGAGCTCCACGTCGGCCAGAAAACGCTTGTAGCGCCGGCGCAGGATGCCTGGTACGAGCCGCGGATACTTCATGCCGGCCCCGGTTGACGGGCCAGAAAGCGCTCGAGTCGCACCAAGGCTTCCTCGAGTCGCGCGGCCTCGTTGGTAAAGGCGATACGAACGTGGTGCTCACCGCCCCGCACGGCGAAATCGATGCCCGGCGTGATGGCTACATTCTCTTCCTCAAGCAGGCGCTGACAAAACGCCTGACTGTCGCGGGTGTATTGCGAAACATCGAGCCAAACGTAGAAAGCGCCCTGAGGCGGCTGCGATGGCGCCAGCCCCAGCCGCTCGAGTCCGGCCAGCAATACATCGCGACGACGGTGAAGCTCCCGGCGGCGGTTTTCAAGCTCCTCCCGACACTCGACGCTGAATGCAGCCAACGCGGCATGCTGCGATGGGGTCGGTGCCGCCAGGAAGACGTTCTGAGCCAGGCGCGACAACGGCTCGACAGCAGCCTCAGGGGCGACCAGCCACCCCAACCGCCAGCCGGTCATGCCGAAATATTTCGAGAAGCTGTTGATCACGAAGGCGTCCGGACTCAGCGCCGCGGCCGATACTGGCTCGACGTCATAGGTCAGTCCCTGGTAGATCTCGTCGACCAGCAAGGTACCGCCATGCGCCCGGACGGCATCGATCACCGCCGAGAGGCGAGTCGCATCGAGGGTATGTCCGGTGGGGTTGGAGGGCGTGGCCAGCATTGCCAGACGCGTATCGTCACGCCAATGCGCATCGATCAGCCCGGCATCGAGCTGCCAGCCACTTTCGGGGCCCACCGGCACCGCATCGACATCTGCCTCGGCCAACGCCATGAAGTGGCGATTGCAGGGATAGGTGGGGTCGGCCATCAAGACGCGATCGCCGCGCTGCGCCAGCAGCTGGCTGGCCAGCAGCAGTGCCCCGGAGGCGCCCGGTGTCACGAGGATTCGCGATGGGTCGACCCGTGCCCCGAAATGTTCGGCATAATGCTCGGCGATCGCCTCGCGCAGCGCTGGCAGACCCGCCGCCGGGGTATAACGGGTCAGCCCCTTGGCTAGCGCCTGCTGGCCAGCGGCGATTACCGGTGCTGGGGTCGGGAAATCAGGCTCGCCCACTTCCAGGTGAATGACGTCATGTCCCGCCGCCTCGCGGGCCTGGGCCTGCTCCAACAGCCCCATGACGCGAAAGGCGGCGACGCCCTCGACTCGTGCGCTCCAGTCCATGCCGTCTCCTTGCTTTGAACCAATGCCGCCTGGCGACGTCAAACCGCCTATCTTAACCGACTGTCGTCAAACTCTGCAGTTATCCGTTAGCAGAGCGGTTGCAAATGGCGGGCTTTTTCGCTAAATAAGCAAGGCTTCGGGTGGGCATGCCACCCAGCAGGTCGCTTTGGCCCTGTCGTTTCACCGCGACCTGACAGGCCGGGCATCGGCCCAAGTCACTTGAGAATGAGGCAGCCCCATGCCAGTAGCAGAAAAGAAGCCGGAAGCGCCGAAGAAATTCACCCCGTACGAGCCGGCGCCGGGTGAAGAGTACATGAACGAGAAGCAGCTGGAGCACTTCCGCCAGATCTTGCTCGGCTGGAAACAGGATCTCATGGAAGAAGTGGATCGCACCGTGCGTCATTTGCAGGAAGACGCCAACAATTATGCCGATCCCGCCGATCGTGCCACCCAGGAAGAAGGCTTCAACCTGGAATTGCGCACCCGCGATCGCGAGCGCAAGTTGCTCAAGAAGATCAACGAGACCATCGAGAAGATCGACGAGGACGATTATGGCTTCTGCGAAGCCTGTGGGGTCGAGATCGGCATTCGCCGCCTCGAGGCGCGCCCTACCGCCACGCTGTGTGTCGATTGCAAGACCCTTGCGGAGCTGAAGGAAAAGCAGCTCGGCGGCTGATCACCGTCTCGCTTCACGCACGGGCGCCCTAACGGCGCCCGTTTGCGTTCCGTCACTCTGGAAGGAAACCCCATGCCCGGTTACCGTGGCCGCTTCGCCCCGACGCCTTCCGGCCCCTTGCATTTCGGTTCGCTGATCGCCGCCTTGGCGAGCTTCCTTGATGCCCGGCATGTCGGCGGTTGCTGGCTAGTACGCATCGAGGACACTGACCCGCCCCGCTGCCCGCCGGGCGCCGATACCCAGATCCTGCGCCAGCTCGAAGCCTTCGGCCTGTATTGGGACGAGGAGGTGCGCTACCAGAGCACTCGCCATGCCGCCTACCAGAACGCCCTGGACCGGCTGGCGGCACAGAGTCTGGCCTACCCTTGCAGCTGCTCACGCAAGCAGTGGCGTGAACATGCCGTTTACCCAGGCTGGTGCCGGGACGGCATCCGCCAGCCCGATCAACCGGTGGCCTGGCGGCTGCGTAGTGACCTCGGCCTACGCCCGGTGACCTGGCAGGATCGTCTGTTCGATGAACAGACCTTCGACCCGGCCCAGCTTGGCGACGTGGTACTCAAGCGCAAGGACGATCTATGGGCCTATCAGCTGGCCGTGGTCATCGACGATGCCGACCAGGGCATCAGCGATGTGGTGCGCGGCCATGACCTGCTCGACAATACGCCCTGGCAGCGCCAGCTGCAGGTTGCCCTCGGGTTGCCCGAGCCCCGCTATCTGCATCTGCCGCTAATCGTGGCCGACAATGGCCAGAAGCTCTCCAAGCAGAACCTGGCCCCGGCCCTGCCCACCCGCGACGACGCAGTGCGCACCTTACTCCATCAGGCACTGATCGCCCTCGATCAGGCGCCATCTGCCGAACTGGCCAGCGCTCCGGTCGCCGACCAGCTCGCTGCGGCCACCGCTGCCTGGGACGTCTCGCGTCTGAGGCCCGAAGTCTTCAAAGCCCAACCCCCTACCTAGACACAGGTCGAGTTGAGGCCAGGACGGCGGCTCCATAGACTGGAGGCGAATCCTCTGCGGCCGTGGCCATGTACGTCTATCGCATCATGCTGTTCCTCGTCTTTGGTGGGTATCTGCTGTCACCCATGCTGATGAACGGCTGGGCATTGCCGGGAACGGCCTGGTATCGCCCCTTTTTGATCTGGGGCGGCCTGATCGCATTGACCGTATGGCTCGAGCAGAAGAGGAAGCTGGATGAGCACTAGCCTGGCGGGCCTGCTCGCACTCGGTATCGGTTACCTTGTCTTGCTGATGTGCTGCGCCCAGGCCGTGGAGCGCGGCTGGATACCGACACGTCTCATTCACCACCCGGCGGTCTACACCCTGGCTCTCGGCGTCTACGCCAGCGCCTGGGCCATCTATGGCAGCGTCGAGTTCGCCGCCAGTGCAGGCTACGGCTACCTCGCCTACTACCTTGGCGTCGCCGGTGCTTTCCTGCTGGGGCCGGTCATGTTGATGCCTATCCAGCGCATGACTCGCACCTACCAGCTGGCCTCGCTGGCCGACCTGTTCGTGTTCCGCTTTCGCAGCCGCTGGGTGGGCACGCTGATCACCTTGGTGACCCTCCTTGCGGTTCTGCCCTTGCTGGCCCTGCAAATCCAGACCTTGGGCGAGGCAGTGCATCTGCTAACCCAGGCAGCCTCACCGAGCCTGCTGGCCTTGCTGTTCTGCCTCCTCATTGCCGGACTCGCCCTGGCCTTCGGGGCGCGTCACACCCACCAACAAGCCCGTCATGACACGCTGATTGCCGTTATTGCCGTGGAGTCTCTGGTTAAACTGGCCGCCATGCTTACGCTTGGCGGCATCGCGCTTTATGGCATCTTCAACGGTCCGGCAGACCTACAGGCCTGGCTCGATGGGCCCGGTCTAGCCATGCAAGCCAGGACTGACCAGCTCGACTCGGGGCAGTGGCGCACCCTGCTCCTGCTGTTCTTTGCCGCCGCATTTCTCATGCCACACATGTTTCACATGGTCTTCATCGAGACGCCATCACGTCGCGCCCTACTGCAGACCAGTTGGAGCCTGCCGCTCTACCTGCTATTGATGGCTCTGCCCATCCCGCTGATCCTGTGGGGCACGCAACGCCTGGGCATCGACACCACCACATCGGGCATCGCCTACCTGGCCTTCGCCCTCTCCGAGAGTCCTTGGGTCGACTCCCTGGTCTTCCTGGCTGGGCTGGCCGCCGCCAGCGGCACCATGATTCTGATCGCCCTGTCGTTGGCCGGGATGATCCTCAATCACGTCGTTCTGATCGCCCACCCACCCGATAACCGCCCGGATCTGTATCGCTGGTTGTTATGGTTGCGCCGTGCATTGATACTGGCGGTAATCCTGTCCGGCTGGCTGTTCTATCGCACGATCGGTATAAAACATGACCTGGCCACCCTGGGCCTGGCAGCCTTCGTCGGCATGGCCCAGTGCCTGCCCGGCATGCTTGCCGTACTCTACTGGCCCGGCGCCAATCGCAAGGGAATGGTCAGCGGGCTGGCGGTCGGCTGCGCAATTTGGTTGCTCGGCCTGTGGTTACCGCTGTTGGCAGGCTACCCCGCTCTTGTGATCCTTCCTCCGGGCTTGGAAAGCCTCGAAGGTACGCCTGGCTGGTACGCCATCGCGCTGATCTCGCTGTCCAGCAACATCCTCGTCTTCATCCTGGTATCGTTAATAACCCCAACCTCGGAAGGCGAGCGTGCGGCGGCGGAAGCTTGCTCGGTAGAGGCAGTAGTCCACCCCAAGCGACATACCCTGGCGGCGAAGAACGGGGAAGACGTCAAGCGCCATCTAGCCCAGGCCCTGGGCGCCGACGTTGCCGAACGGGAGGTGACCAACGCCCTCGAGGCGCTCAATCTCTCCCCGCTAGACGGTCGCCCCTACGCGCTGCGACGCTTACGCGACCGGCTGCAGGCCAACCTGTCAGGCCTGATGGGTCCGGCCGTGGCTCGGGATATCGTCGACCGCTTCCTGCCCTACCAACAGGATTATCACGCCACGTCGGACATTCACTTCGTCGAGAGCCGCCTGGAAGCCTACCGCACGCGGCTCACAGGCCTGGCACGAGAGCTCGACGGCTTGCGGCGCTATCATCGGCGGACCCTGGCCCAGTTGCCCATTGGCCTGTGTGCCTTTGGCGAGGACCGCGAATTGCTGATGTGGAATGACGCATTGGCCCGGCTTTCGGACATCGAAGGCAGTAGCGTGATCGGTGCCCGATGTGAAAGCCTGCCCTCGCCATGGGCCGATCTGCTAGGCCGCATGATCGACTCAGCACACCCGCACCTCTACAAACGCGCCATCAATCTCACTGGGGAACTGCGTTACCTCAGCCTGCACAAGGCGATGCTGGCGGCGGAGGGCGATGATCGCGGCGGGACAGTGATCCTCGTGGAAGACCACAGTGAAATGAAATGGCTGGAAGATGAGCTGGTTCACGCCGAACGCCTGGCTTCTATCGGCCGCCTGGCCGCGGGTGTGGCCCATGAGATCGGTAATCCAATTACCGGTATTTCTTCGCTGGCCCAGAATCTGCGCTACGACACTGACGACCCCGGCCTGCATGAGACTGCGGATCAGATCCAGCAACTGACCGAGCGAGTCTCGAGCATTGTCAGCTCACTGGTGGGCTTCGCCCATAGTGGGCGTCACCCGCAGGGCAGCCACACAACCCGGGTCAATCTCCATCAGCTGTGTGAGGAAGCGTTGCACTTGATCCGGCTGGCACGCTCGGGCCAGGATATTGTCTACAGCAACCGCTGCCCGCCAGAACTTGAGATCGACGGCAATGCCCAGCGTCTCGTCCAGGTACTGGTCAACCTGATCGGCAATGCCCGCGATGCCAGCCAGCCTGGAGGACAAGTCGAGATCGACGCCTGGTCGTGCGAAGAGGGAGTGCGCGTATGTGTCACCGACGACGGGCATGGAATCGATGCTTCGATTCGCGACCATCTTTTCGAACCCTTCACTACCACCAAGGCACCCGGCCAGGGAACCGGGCTCGGTCTACCTCTGGTCTATAACATTATTCGTGAGCATCATGGCCATATCCAGATCGACTCACCTCCCCCGGACCGCACACACGGTACCCGCATCACGGTGTGGCTGCCCCGAACACAACAGGACGGCGAAGACTCCGATGCCCCGGATTTTGATCGTTGAAGATGAAGCCATCATCCGCACGGCCCTGCGCCGGCTGCTGGAGCGCCATGACTACCAGATCAGCGAGGCCGGCTCGGTGGCGGAGGCGCTCGAGCACGACCCGCAACGCTTCGACCTGATTATCAGCGACCTGCGACTGCCCGGCGAAGAAGGAACCGCATTGATCGATGCCGCCACGCCCACGCCGGTGCTGATCATGACCAGCTATGCCAGCATGCGCTCCGCAGTGGACACACTGAAGCTGGGTGCGGTGGATTATGTCGCCAAACCCTTTGACCATGACGAGTTGCTCGCTACCGTGGCCAAGGTTCTGGAAGCTCATGCGCCTGCCCGCACACCGGTAGGGCCGGAACCCGCCGACAGCCCACCGCAGGAGATGATTGGGCGCTGCCCAGCCATGCAGGTGGTCTATACCCGCATTCGCAAGACGGCCCCGGCGGATGTCACCGTCCTCATACAAGGTGAGTCAGGCACCGGCAAGGAACTCGTCGCCCGCGCCATCCACCGGCAGAGCCGGCGTGCCAAGGCTCCACTGATCTGCGTCAACTGCGCTGCCATTCCGGAAACGTTGATCGAGTCCGAGCTGTTCGGCCACGAAAAGGGCGCCTTCACGGGCGCCAGCGCCGCACGAACCGGCTTGGTGGAAGCGGCCGATGGCGGCACGCTATTCCTGGATGAGATCGGCGAGCTACCCCTCGACGCCCAGGCGCGACTGCTGCGTGTGCTGCAGGAAGGAGAAATCCGCAAGGTCGGCTCGATCGAGACCCGCCATGTCGATGTCCGCTTGATCGCCGCCACACATCGTGACCTGAACCTGCTCTCCAAGAGCGGCGAATTTCGCCTCGACCTGTATTACCGCCTGAATGTCATGCAGATCGACCTCCCCCCCCTTCGCGATCGCGAGGACGACGTCCTCGAACTGGCTGACGTGCTGCTCGATAGCGCCTGCCGCCGCCATGGCCGCGAGGGGCTCAAGCTGTCGCGTGCCGCCCGCCGCGATATTCGTGACTATCCTTGGCCGGGCAACGTACGCGAACTTGAAAATGCTCTCGAGCGCGGGGTGATCCTGGCTGAGGGAAGCCTTATTCACCCGGATGATCTGGGCATCGAACCGGCCACCGGCATGCACTCTTCTCCAGCCCAGACATCGACATCGACGCCCAATCCCCAAACGAGCAATGATGACGAGGATCTTTCCCTGGAAGATTATTTCCAGCACTTTGTACTCGAACATCAGGATCAGATGAGCGAGACCGAACTGGCCCAGAAACTGGGTATTAGTCGTAAATGCCTATGGGAGCGCCGCCAACGCCTGGGTATCCCTCGCAAGAAGAGTCCGCGCGGTCGCTCCGCCTGACGCAGCGTTTTCACGCGACCAAGGTATAAGACACCGCAGCTGTTAGCCAGTGACTATTTAGCAACCTATTTATCGGGTCGATTGCACCATTTGTTACCTTCCCACACAGCGGCCTCCCCAAACTGCACCACTCGGGGTAACACCTGCCAAGGCAGTTACAATTCATCGGCACGCGAACCACTATATGATATTGATTTTAAAGAATTAAAATTCATGTGGCACAGCGGGTGCAATATACAACAGTAAGAAAAACAACAACCAGATGCCCAAGGTCACGAAGAACAACAAGACGTGAACCTGATGAATACCGGTAACAACAACGACAAATACTGGATAGATAATCGCCTGCACTGACACTACAACGACAACTGTCAAGCCAGGCGAGCCAACTCCAACTAGAACAAGAAGTTGGTCAACCGATAGCTCTATCGGGACGCGACGCTCCGCGCATGAAATCAACAATAACTATAGGTTTCGTCGGATGAGCACCTTTGGCAACAACGACAACAAGCCGAAGGGAGGCAGACACACTGCCGTCGTGGTTGGATTATTGTTTTGAATACGAGACGGTCGCACCAGGAAGATCGATAACGACAAGAAGAGTGCTTGCCTGATATATCGGATTGGTGACTGTGGTGCGTATTCAAGGCGATGCGCCATCACGAAGAAGAAACATCAGCATGGATGCTGAATGATTTGCTTAAAAGGGGAGGCTCACAAGCCTCCCCTTTCTGCATGCGTCATTGGTATGTCAGCCAAGGCTGACAAGGCTTTGCAAGCCCCTGGGGCTCCGCTACACTGGGCCCTTCAGTCCATGGCGAGCCGATATCGCGGAATGCTTAAAGGATTTAGCCGCTTTTTTCACTATTCCGGTGAAGGTTTGAAGACCCTATTCGGTAACAATCAGGACAGCCGAGGCAACGTGCCGACGCTGAAAATCATTCCTCGACAAGATCATCCGATATCGCGCCAGATGTTTAGCGATAGCGCGTTGAAGGTGCTCTATCGTCTGCATAATGCAGGTTTCGATGCCTATCTTGTCGGTGGCTGCCTGCGCGATGCCATTCTCGGCAAGACTCCCAAGGATTTCGACGTGGCGACCGATGCCACGCCCGAGCAGATACGTGATCTGTTTCGCAACTCACGGATCATTGGCCGTCGCTTTCGTATCGTGCATGTCCGCTTCGGTCGAGAAATCATCGAAGTCACCACGTTTCGAGGCCGTCCCAACGACGACCATGGCGAACACTTGGCCCAGCAGTCGGAGCAAGGCCTGCTGCTACGCGACAACGTATGGGGCAATATCGAAGAAGATGCCTTGCGCCGCGACTTTACCGTCAATGCGCTCTACTACAACATTGCCGACTTTTCACTGCATGACTGGGCCGGCGCAATGGACGACATTGAAAACCGTACCTTGCGCCTAATCGGTGATCCGCAAACACGTTACCGCGAAGACCCGGTACGCATGCTGCGCGCTATCCGCTTTGTCGCCAAGCTCGACTTTATCATTGCCCCGGCCACCGAGGCGCCGATCCGCGAGATGGCCCCCTTGCTGCTGCAGATTCCTCCGGCCCGCCTGTTCGAGGAAGTCCTCAAGCTGTTTCTCTCGGGGTATGCCGTACAGACATTCCATAAGCTGCGTGAATATGGCTTGTTCGCCATGCTCTTTCCCGAGGCTGAAGAGGCCATGGATGAGCTGCCCTGGGCCAAGGAGCTAATCGTCCAGGCCCTGGCCAATACCGACGCCCGCATTCAGGAAGAGCGCCCGGTTACTCCAGCCTTCCTGTTTGCCGCTCTGCTCTGGCCCGGTGTTCAGTTACGTTACCAGCGACTGCATGCTGACGGCATGCCCGCGATACCGGCCCAACAGACTGCATCGCATCAGGCCGTGTCGCGGCAGCTTCAGCACACTTCCATCCCCAAGCGCTTCAGCCTACCGATGCGCGACATATGGGACCTACAACAGCGGCTGCCCAAGCGGCGTGGCAAGCGGGCTTTCCAGACCCGAGAGCATCCTCGCTTCCGGGCAGCCTTCGACTTCCTGCTGTTGCGTGAAACCGCTGGCGAGATTCCCTCGGGATTGGGTGCCTGGTGGGAGGCCTTCCAGCAGGCCGACGAACACGAACAACGCCGCCTGCTGGGCAAGATCGACAGCGATCCGGCCGGGCAGGCCGATGTACGCAAACGTCGTCCGCGCCGTCGGCGGCGCAAGAATTCCCCCGGCTACGAGTGATGCACGTCGCCTACATTGGCTTGGGCAGCAACCTCGACGGTCCCGAGCAACGGATAGAACAGGCGCTGACTGCCCTGAACCGAATTCCGCTAACACGCCTCGTCACCGTATCGCCACGCTATGCCAGCTCCCCGATCGGCCCGCAGGACCAGCCAGATTTCATCAATGCCGTGGCTTGCGTGTCGACCCGCTTGTCGCCCTTGGCGCTACTCGATCAACTGCAAGCCCTGGAACAGGCTCACCGCCGTCGTCGACTGCGTCACTGGGGGCCGAGAACGCTGGATCTCGACGTGTTGACGTTCGACGATCAGTCCCTCGATCTGCCACGCTTGAAGGTGCCCCACCCCCGCATGCATGAACGCGCTTTCGTGCTGGTCCCCTTGGCGGATATCGCTCCCGACCTGATCATCGAAGGGACACCCCTGCAATTTTTGCTGACCCATGTCACGCATGGTGGCTTGCGATGCCTGTCACCCCAGAGGTAGAGTTGTGCAGCTTTTGTTACCGATCCACACCTGCCTCAGCACGCGGTAACAATAACGGTAACACTCCCCTGCATCCCGTGATCGTGGCGGGCAACGCCAGCCACAGGAGACGAGACCTGAAGCCATGAAAAACGTCACTTTGAGCACGCTGCAGGCAGCCAAGCGCGCTGGCGAGCCGTTCAGCTGCCTGACCGCCTATGACGCCTCGTTCGCCCATGCTGCCAGCCAGGCCGGTATCGATGTGCTCCTGGTCGGCGATTCCCTGGGCATGGTACTGCAGGGCCATACCAGTACCCTGCCGGTCACCATCGACGACATCTGCTATCACACACGCTGCGTGGCCCGTGGCAAAGGGCGCAGCCTGCTGATGGCCGACCTGCCGTTCATGAGCAATGCCAGCCTGGAGCAGCTCATGCAGCATGCTGGCGCTCTGATGCGTGCCGGTGCCGAGATAGTCAAGATCGAGGGCGAGGCCTGGTTGGCCGATGGTATTCGCGAGTTGACCCGGCGTGGCGTCCCCGTCTGCGCGCACATGGGCCTGACCCCGCAAACGGTCCATCAGATGGGCGGCTACAAGGTTCAGGGCCGCGATGCAGCCCATGCAGAGCGGATTATCGACGATGCCCGCCAGTTGGTCGCTGCCGGCGCATCGATCATTTTGCTGGAGTGCGTTCCCGCCAGCCTGGGCCGGGCCATGCGCGAGGCCATCGACGTTCCCGTTATCGGGATCGGCGCCGGCCCCGACGTCGATGGCCAGATTCTGGTGATGCACGACGTGCTTGGTGTCAGTCTGGGCCGGATTCCGCGCTTTTCACGAAACTTTCTTGCCGATACCGGCTCGATCGGGGATGCATTTCGCACCTATCATGAGGCTGTCAAGGCACGCCGCTTCCCTGCTGAGGAGCACAGCTTCTGATGTCTCTACTTACCCTCAACGATATCTCCTCACTGCGCCGCGAAGTGCGGGATGCCCGTCGCCAGGGCAAATGCGTCGGTCTGGTACCCACCATGGGCAACCTCCATCCAGGACATCTGGCACTCGTCGAGGCCGCCAGAGCCCGGGCCGATGTGGTGATCGCGTCTATCTTCGTCAATCCTCTGCAGTTCGGACGTAACGAGGATCTCGACAACTATCCGCGCACGCTGAGCGAGGACCGAGCTGCGCTCGAGGCCGCCGGCTGCGACATGGTGTTTACCCCGACCAGCCAGATGCTCTATCCCAACGGGCTGGATGAGCAGACCACCATCCGCGTGCCTCGGGTTTCCGAAGGCCTGTGCGGTGCTCGCCGCCCCGGTCACTTCGAGGGCGTGGCCACGGTCGTTGCCATGCTCTTCAACCTGGTACAGCCGGACGTCGCCTGCTTCGGCGAGAAGGATTATCAGCAGCTGGCCGTGATCCGCAAGCTGGTCGCCGACCTGCACCTACCGATCGAGATCATCGGGGTGCCGACCGTGCGCGCCGACGACGGTCTGGCCCTGTCCTCGCGCAACGGCTATCTCAACGAGGCACAGCGCGCCCAGGCACCGCGCCTCTACCAAGTTTTATGCCAAGCGCGTGATGACTTAGAGAGTGGTCGCTCGCCAGACGACGTTCTCCGAGAGTCGCTCGGCCATCTCGCCTATGGCAGTCTCAAACCCGATTACCTGGAGCTGCGACGCGCTGGCGATCTCGGCCCGGTAACCGATACGACCCGCGACGCCGTATTGTTGGGTGCGGTGCATCTGGGCAGTGCCCGCCTGATCGATAATCTCAAGGTGGCCCTGCCGCGCTAGGGCTTGTTCAAAGCGCATCGGGGCATTACGCAGAAGAAAGAGGACAACGATGTATACCGTCATGCTCAAGGCCAAGCTCCACATGGCCCGTGTCACTCATGCTGTACTTAACTACGAAGGCTCTTGTGCCATCGACGGAGAGCTGCTCGACATGGCGGGCATTCGTGAAAACGAGCAGATCCAGATCTATAACGTCGAAAATGGCCAGCGTTTTACAACCTATGCGATTCGTGGCGAGGAAAGGTCACGAATCATCTCGGTCAATGGCGCCGCTGCCCACCTGGCCAGTGTCCAGGACCGCATCATCATCTGTAGTTACGGCCATTACAGCGAAAACGAGCTGGACGATCACAAACCGGCCCTGATCTACCTGCAGGAGGGCAATCAGATCAGCCACACCAGCCGCGCCATTCCCGTCCAGGTCGCCTGACATCATTGCGGTGTTTGATGGCTGCAAATGAAGGGTAGCCATCCACGCACGAGAATCTCCCACTACGACCAATCTACACGCAACATGCCACTTTTTAGCGATTGCCGCGATGCACAACAGTCTCCTATGCTGAAGGTGTAGTCGTCTGCCTTCGTTTCAAGGAGTTTCGCATGCAAGACGTGGTCATCGTCGCGGCTCGCCGCACTGCCATAGGTACCTTTGGCGGCTCACTCGCCACGACCCCTGCCACCGAGCTGGGCGCCAAGGTAATCAGGGAGATTCTCGCCAGTACCGGCGTTTCGCCTGACCAGGTCGATGAAGTGCTGCTCGGGCAAGTCCTCACTGCCGGTGTCGGCCAGAACCCAGCACGCCAGGCCGCCATTCTTGCCGGCCTTCCCGATGCCGTTCCTGCCATGACTATCAACAAGGTCTGCGGGTCGGGGCTCAAGGCTCTCCATCTGGCTACCCAGGCCATTCGTCTTGGCGATGCAGATCTGATACTTGCCGGGGGCCAGGAAAACATGTCGCTATCGCCGCATGTCCTGCCCAATTCTCGCACTGGACAGCGCATGGGCGACTGGAAGGCCATCGACACCATGGTTCACGACGGCCTGTGGGATGCGTTCAATCAATATCACATGGGCATTACCGCCGAGAACCTGGCCGAGAAGTACGGCATCACCCGCGAGCAGATGGACGAGTTTGCCGCCGCCTCCCAGCAGAAGGCCGGCGACGCCATTGACAGCGGACGCTTCAAGAGCCAGATCGTTCCCGTAGAAATTCCCCAGCGTAAGGGCGACCCACTTGTCTTCGATACCGATGAAGGCCCACGCAAGGGCACGACGGCAGACAAGCTGGCCGGCATGAAACCCGCCTTCAAGAAAGATGGCACGATCACCGCCGGTAATGCCTCAACGATCAACGACGGGGCTGCCGTGGCCATGCTCTGCTCCGAAGCCAAGGCTCGCGAGCTCGGCCTGGAGCCACTGGCACGCATCAAGGCCTACGCCAACGCCGGTGTCGATCCAGCGATCATGGGCATTGGCCCGGCGCCGGCCACACGTCGCTGCCTGGACAAGGCCGGCTGGTCCATCGACGAGCTGGACTTGATCGAGGCTAACGAGGCGTTTGCCGCCCAGGCCCTGTCGGTCAACAAGGAACTCGGCTGGGACCCCGCCAGGATCAACGTCAACGGCGGTGCAATTGCGCTGGGGCATCCCATTGGCGCATCGGGCTGTCGTGTCCTGGTCACGCTGGTGCATGAAATGATTGCGCGCGATGCAAAGAAGGGACTGGCCACGCTCTGCATCGGCGGTGGGCAGGGGGTCGCACTCGCCATCGAAAGGTAATTGGTAGAAAGCCGCTGTGCTCGGCCATGATTAACCAAGCGATTTACGCAAAACGCCCCTGCAAGCTTAGCCTGCAGGGGCGTTGTATTACCGCTTTTTTGCCAGCATGTCGCTGGTGCTGACTTACTCGGCCAGGGTGGCTTCGAAAGCGGCTTTTTCCTCGGCGGTAATTTCCTTGATCGACAGCTTTACACGGTTGCGGTTATCGATGTCGAGGACCTTGACGATGACTTCATCCCCTTCGTTGAGGAAGTCACGCACGTCATTGACGCGCTCCGGCACAATCTGAGAAATGTGCACAAGGCCGTCGGTTCCCGGCATGAAATTGACGAACGCACCGAAGTCGGCGATCCGCACTACCTTGCCGCGATACAGCTTGCCAATCTCGGCTTCGGCAGTAATGCCGAGTACCGTATCGATGGCGCGCTTGGCGGCGGCCTTGTCGTCTGCATAGATGCGTACGGTACCGTCGTCATCGAGATCGATGGAAGCGCCGGTATCCTCGCAAATCTTGCGAATCGTCGCGCCCCCCTTACCAATGACGTCACGGATCTTGTCCGGATCGATCTTGATAGTCGCCATGGACGGCGCGTTGACGGAAACCTCCGCACGGCTCTGGGCAATCACCTGGTTCATTTCGCCAAGAATATGCAAGCGAGCATCATGGGCCTGTTGCAGGGCAGTTTCCATGATTTCCTCGTTGATGCCCTCGATCTTGATGTCCATCTGCAGGGCAGTGACCCCTTCGGCAGAACCGGCAACCTTGAAGTCCATATCGCCGAGGTGGTCCTCGTCACCGAGAATATCGGTCAGCACGGCGAAGCCGTTGTCATCTTTGATCAGGCCCATGGCGATCCCCGCCACCGGCGCCTTGAGCGGCACACCAGCATCCATCAGAGCCAGTGAAGAGCCGCATACCGAGGCCATGGAACTGGAGCCGTTGGATTCCGTAATCTCGGACACAACGCGGATGGTGTAGGGAAATTCCTCATCACTAGGCAGCATGGCCTGGACCCCGCGACGCGCCAACCGGCCATGACCGATTTCACGACGCTTGGGTCCCCCCATGAAGCCGGCTTCACCCACACTGTACGGAGGGAAGTTGTAGTGCAGCAGGAACCGATCCTTGCGCTCACCTTCCAGCGACTCGATCAGTTGCGCATCGCGCAAGGTCCCCAACGTGGCGATGACCATCGCCTGGGTCTCGCCACGCGTAAACAGCGCGGAACCGTGTGTGCGCGGCAGCACGCCAACTTCAATATCCAGCGGACGAACGGTCTTGTTATCGCGTCCATCGATACGCGGTTCGCCCGCGATCACGCGGCCTCGCACGACACGCTTTTCGAGGCTACCGAAGGCGGCGCTGACTTCCTCAGGCGTGAACTTGCTCTCCTCGCTGCCGGCAAGCTGTTCAATGGCTTCGGCCTTGAGTTCTGACAGTGCATCCTGACGCGCCATCTTGTCGGTGATGCGGTAGGCATCGCCAACCTTGGCTTCGAAAGCCTCGGCCACGGCATCCTTGAGCACGGTGTTCTCCGGCTCAGGTTGCCAGTCCCACTTGGGCTTGCCTGCCTCGGCAACGAGTTCATTGATGGCCTGGATGGCGACCTGCATTTCCTGGTGGCCGTAGAGTACGGCCCCCAGCATCTCGTCCTCGAGCAATTCCTTGGCTTCGGACTCGACCATCAGCACGGCTTTCTCGGTGCCAGCCACTACCATGTCGAGTTCGGAAGTCTGAAGTTCCTCGACACTCGGGTTGAGGAAATAGCCACGATCTTCGGTAAAGGCCACGCGCGCGGCGCCGATCGGACCACTGAACGGTATACCGGAAATCGCCAGCGCCGCCGAGGTGCCGATCATTGCGGGAATATCGGGATCCTGATTGCGGTCAGCAGACAACACGGTACAGATGACCTGGACTTCATTCATGAAGCCCTTGGGGAATAGCGGGCGGATCGGGCGGTCGATCAGGCGCGAGGTTAACGTTTCCTTCTCAGTCGGACGTCCTTCACGCTTAAAGAAGCCACCGGGAATCTTGCCCACCGAGTACGTTCTTTCCTGGTAATGCACCGACAGCGGGAAAAAGTCCTGGCCCGGCTTCATGTCTTTCTTGGCCACAACGGTGCACAGCACTACGGCCCCGTCCATGGTGACCTGCACAGCGCCGGTGGCCTGACGGGCGACACGCCCGGTTTCGAGGGTAACGGTGCTCTGACCGTACTGGAATGTTTTCTTGACCGGATTCACGTGACTTCCTTCAACTTGTCTGTTTCATGTTTGGGCCTTTTGACTCGGCGACCATTTTAGGAGTTCACAGGGTCAAGAGCTACCAGCGGCCCATAAAAGAACAAGCAACCCCGTGGGGTTGCTTGTTCGAAGGTCTTGCGTTGTTGCGGTCTTAGCGACGCAGGCCCAAGCGCTGGATCAGCGACTGGTAGCGCTCGAGGTCCTTGCGCTTGAGGTAGTCGAGCAGCTTGCGGCGCTGGTTGACCATGCGAATCAGGCCACGACGGGAGTGGTGATCCTGCTTGTTGGTCTTGAAGTGATCCTGCAGGCCGTCGATATTGGCGCTCAGCAGGGCGACCTGAACTTCGGGGGAACCGGTGTCGTTATCACCACGACCGTATTCCTGGACGATTTCAGCCTTTTTCTCAGCAGTCAGTGCCATCTGTTTCTCCAGTAAGCAATATGCCTAAACGATGAATGTCGGAGACCACGCATATTTGCAGTCTCCATGGGTCGGCCACCAATCGGTGGCTGGGATCGCCTACCCTGCGGTGGCGATCAGGCGACGCGGTGCAACCTCATCCGCCGCCGTGACGGTGACCAAGCCCAGAAACGCCTGGTCACGGTACAATCTCACCAGGCCTTCGTGTTCCAGCCCGGCAGTGTCAATTCTGGCGCGTTGGCCTTGCAACAACCGGTTCGCGGCGGCTTCATCGGCCTCGATCTTGGGCAGGTGCGATACCAAGACATCCATGGGTAGCAGCAAGGCTTCCCGCGACGCCTGATTCTCCCGACCTTCGATCTGCTCCAGCGTTAACATGCCCCCGTTAGCGACAGCGCCTCCGGCTTCTCCGGCAGAAACGCCGAAAGGGCCGGTTCTCAGGCGTCGCAGTGCGGTAATGTGGGCGCCACACCCTAACGCATGTCCGATGTCCTCGGCCAGGGTCCGGATGTATGTGCCCTTGCTGCAGGCCACCTCGAGATCGAATCCCTCGGTGTCGTGGGATAGAAGGCGCGTATCATAAACCGTCACACGCCGTGGTGCACGTTCAATCGACTTGCCTTGGCGAGCCAGTTCATAGAGCGGACGCCCCTGATGCTTGAGCGCCGAGTACATCGGCGGCACCTGCTCGATCTGGCCACGAAACCGCGTCAGTACATCTTCGACTTCCGTCTCGCTGAATGGCTTGACCATCCGGCGATCAACGACGGTGCCTTCAGCATCACCAGTGTCGGTGATTTCACCCAAGCGAACCCGGGTACGGTAGACCTTGTCCGATTCCAGCAGATGCGAGGAGAACTTGGTCGCTTCTCCAAAGCACACCGGCAACAAGCCGGTGGCCATGGGATCCAGTGTCCCGGTATGCCCCGCTTTCTGCGCCTGGAACAGGCGGCGCGCACGCTGCAAAGCAAAATTGCTCGACATGCCCTGAGGCTTGTCGAGCAGCAACACACCATTGACCGGCAAACCGCGACGGCGACGTGCCATCAGCGCTCGCCCTCGGAGCCAGGATCATCGTTATCGTTACGGGCACGATCGGACTCAACCGCCTGATCAATCAGCGACGATAGCTTGTGCCCCCGCGCCACGCTTTCATCGTAATGAAAGCGTAACTCAGGAACATGGCGCAGCTTGATGCGCTGGGCTATCTGGCTGCGCAGAAAACCGGCAGCCCGCTTGAGCACTGCCAAATTCTCTTTGATGCGCCCGGCATCGTCGTCACCCAACAGGGTCACATAAACATCGGCATAACCCAGATCGCGGCTGACGCTGACGCCACTCACGGTCACCATGCCCAGGCGCGGATCCTTGATCTCACGCTGGATGAGTACCGCCAGCTCCTGCTGGAGCTGGTCGGCCACCCGGTCGGTACGCTTGAACTCGCGCATCGGCTTGCTCTCCTCGGCGCGTTACAGGCTGCGCTCGACCCTGATCTGGTCGAAGACCTCGATCTTGTCGCCGACCTGGACGTCGTTATAGTTCTTGACGCCGATACCGCACTCCATGCCGTTGCGCACTTCGTTGACGTCATCCTTGAAGCGACGCAGCGATTCCAGCTCACCTTCGTAAATGACCACATTTTCACGCAGGACACGGATTCGCTTGTTGCGGTACACGGTACCCTCGACGACCATACAGCCGGCCACGGCGCCAATCTTGGGCGCTCTGAAGACATCACGCACTTCGGCCACGCCGACGATCTCTTCTTTCCACTCCGGTGCCAGCATGCCACTCATGGCCTGCTTGACCTCATCGATGAGCTGGTAGATAACGCTGTAATAGCGAAGATCCAGTCCCTCACGCTCGATGATTTCCCGAGCGGCAGCGTCAGCACGCACGTTGAAGCCGACCACAATGGCGTCACTAGCCAGCGCCAGGTTGGCGTCGGTGCCGGTGATACCACCAACCCCGGACGACACCACGGCGACTTCCACCTCACCGGTGGACAGCTCTTCGAGGGCACCGCGGATCGCTTCCAGCGAGCCCTGAACGTCGGCCTTGAGGACGATATTGACCTTGGCCACCTCGTCCTGGCCCATCTGCGAGAACATGTTCTCGAGCTTGGCCTTCTGCTGACGAGCCAGGCGCACTTCACGATACTTGCCCTGACGGAAGTTGGCGACTTCACGCGCCTTCTTGTCATCGGCCAGGACCATAAAGTCCTCACCCGCCTCGGGCGTCCCGTCGAGACCCTGAATTTCCACCGGCATGGCCGGGCCCACCGACTCGACCTGCTGACCCAGCTCATTGGTCAACGCGCGAATGCGGCCATAATGCAGTCCGGCAAGAACCATGTCGCCGCGACGCAAGGTGCCGTTCTGCACCAGCACGGTGGCGACCGGGCCGCGACCGCGGTCGAGACGTGACTCGACCACCACGCCCTTGGCGGGGGCGGCCGGCACAGCCTTGAGCTCAAGCACCTCGGAAACCAGCAGCACGGCTTCCAACAGCGCATCGATGCCTTCGCCGGTCTTTGCCGAGACGTGGACGAACTGCGTATCGCCGCCCCACTCCTCGGAAATTACACCGTGCTGGGACAGCTCGTTGCGGATACGGTCGAAGTCCGCCCCTTCCTTGTCGATCTTGTTGACGGCCACCACCAGCGGCACTTCGGCAGCCTTGGCGTGCTCGACAGCCTCGACGGTCTGCGGCATCACACCATCATCGGCCGCTACCACCAGAATGACGACGTCAGTAGCCTGGGCACCACGCGCACGCATCGCAGTGAACGCCGCGTGCCCCGGGGTATCCAGGAAAGTCACTCCGCCATGCTCATCCTCGACATGGTAGGCGCCGATGTGCTGGGTAATTCCGCCTGCCTCACCAGTCGCCACCTTGGTACGGCGAATGTAGTCGAGTAGTGAGGTCTTACCATGGTCGACGTGGCCCATGACCGTAACGACCGGCGAGCGAGTGATCTCCTCGCCTTCGTAGGAGATCCCTTCGAGAACCTCGGTCTCCAGCGCATCGTCCTTGACCAGCTTGGGCTTGTGGCCCATCTCCTCAACGACGATCGCGGCGGTATCCTGATCGATCGTCTGGTTGATGGTGACTGCCGCGCCCATGGTGAACATAGCCTTGATGACTTCGTTGGCCTTGATCGCCATCTTGTCTGCCAGGTCGGCCACACTGATCGATTCAGGGATGGCCACTTCGCGCACGATCGGCTGCGTCGGCTTCTGGAAGGCATGTTTGCCGCCGCCACTGTCACGGCCACCACGACGGCTGCCACGGCGCTCGGCGCGCTTGACCTTCTTGCCACCCCCGCGCCGACGCTCGCTACGCTCCTCGCGATCCTCGTCACGGCTGGTATCGCGCCCCTTCTTGGCCGGCGCCTTCTTCTGGGCACGACGATTCTCGTTGCGCGGCTCCTTGGGAGGGGCCTCGACAACCGGCTCGCTGCTCGTCAGCTCAGGCTCGGCGGGGGTATGCTTGGGTGACCTAAGCGTAGGTGTAGGCTCTTCACGCTTTTGGGTCGCTTCCTGCGCCGCCTTGTCGGCAGATACCTGCTTGGCCGCCTCTGCCTCCCGGGCTTCTTCTGCAGCCTTGGCCTCACTTTCCGCCTGGGCACGCGCCTCTTCAGCCTGTGCCTGTGCCCGTGCCTGCGTGTCCGCCATATCGCCGACCAGCTGACGTGGCCCCTGCTCGACCGGCTCGGGCTTGTCAGCTGCCTCTTCCTCGTCGCGCTTGACGTAGGTGCGCTTCTTGCGAACCTGCACCTCAATAGTCTTGCCGCGCTCACCACTCTTGATGCGACTCTTGGTCTTGCGCGTCAGAGTAATGCGGTTCTTGGGGGCACGCCCACCGCCGCCATGACTCTGAGTGAGATGGTCGAGCAGCCGCTGTTTATCCTCTTCGGAGACGGCATCGCCTTCGTTTTGGTGCGGAAGCCCCGCTTCTTTCATCTGTTCCAGAAGGCGGGAAGTATCACGCCCCACCTTGACTGCGAAATCTTTAACTGTCATTTCTGACATTACGACCCTCCTGAGCCCGTGACCTAGTTACTGTTCACTCTCGAACCAGGGCGCACGGGCGGTCATGATCAATGCCGCGGCGCGCTCTTCATCCACGTCCTCGATGTCCTTGAGATCATCGATGGACTGCTCGGCAAGATCTTCCATGGTGACGATGCCACGGCTGGCCAGAATAAAGGCCAGGTGTCGATCCATCCCGTCCATCTCGAGCAGATCTTCGGCGGGCTGGGCGCCATCCAGGACTTCCTCGGAAGCGATTGCCAGGTTCAACAGCTCGTCTTTGGCGCGTGCGCGCAGTTCTTCTATCAGGTCTTCATCGACTTCTTCGATCTCCAGCATCTCCTCGATAGGCACATAGGCCAACTCCTCGAGGGAGGTAAAGCCCTCTTCAACCAGTACCCGAGCCAACTCCTCGTCGATCTCGAGATGACTGATGAAGTACTCGACCAGGCTATCGATCTCTTGTTCGCGTTTGCCCTCGGCTTCGTCTTCGGTCATCACATTGAGTGCCCAACCCGTCAGCTCACTGGCCAACCGCACGTTCTGACCGCTGCGACCGATAGCCTGGGCAAGATTGTCTTCGGCAACGGCAACATCCATTGAATGGGTGTCTTCGTCGACGAGAATGGAAGCAACATCGGCGGGGGCCATGGCGTTGATGACCAACTGTGCCGGGTTGTCGTCCCATAGGATAATGTCCACGCGCTCATTCTGCAGCTCGTTGGACACTGCTTGCACACGCGAGCCGCGCATGCCAACACACGCACCGACCGGATCGATACGCTTGTCGTTAGTCTTGACGGCGATCTTGGCGCGCGAGCCGGGATCACGAGCCGCGCCCTTGATCTCGATAAGCTGCTCAGCGATTTCAGGCACTTCGATCTTGAACAGCTCGATGATCAGTTCAGGACGCGTGCGCGACAAGATCAACTGCGAACCTCGCGCTTCCGGATCGACCTTCCACAACAGGGCACGCACACGCTCATTCATGCGGTAACGCTCCCCGGGGATCATCTCGCTGCGTGGCAGGAACGCCTCTGCGTTATCGCCCAGGTCGATGATCAATCCGTCGCGTGTCGTTTTCTTGACCGTACCGGCAACCAGCTCACCCTCGCGCTCGGCATAATGACGAACGATCTGGGCACGCTCGGCCTCACGCACCTTCTGCACGATGACCTGCTTGGCAGTCTGGGCAGCGATGCGCCCGAACGCAGCATTTTCGATCCGCTCCTCGACCACGTCACCCAAGGTTAGCGGGGGATCGCGCTGTTCGGCAAACGACTGCTTGATCTCTGCATCGGGATTCTCGAACTCGTCGTCCTCGATCACTACCCAGCGACGAAACGTCTCGTAGTCACCGGTCGCGCGATCGATCTTGACGCGCACGTTGACCTCCTGACCTTCGAAACGCTTGCGCGATGCGCTGGCCAATGCGGACTCGACCGCTTCGAAGATCACATCACGGGGCACGCCCTTCTCGTTCGAGATCGCATCAACGACCAGCAGAATCTCTTTGCTCATGCCTTAAGCCTCGCCAGAAAACAGTTCTTATGCATCGAACTGCGGGACCACCCGCGCCTGATCGATACTATCGATGGGAAAGCAGTATTCCTCGCCGTCGAGGTGCAACAGCACCTCGTCGCCGTCGATACCGGCCAGCAGCCCCTTGTACTTGCGCCGACCCTCAAAGGGGGTACGCAGACGCAACGACACGGTATTGCCCTTGTAGCGCTCGAATTGCGCCAGGGTAAAAAGCGGTCGGTCCATCCCCGGTGATGACACCTCAAGCTGGTACTGACCGGGAATCGGATCTTCGACATCGAGAATGCCACTGACCTGACGACTGACATCGGCACAATGATCGACGGTGATCCCCTCAGGACTGTCAATGTAGATTACCAGACGTGAGTGCTTGCCCTGGGCTAGATGTTCGATACCCCAGAGCTCGAAGCCCATGGACGTTACCACCGGTTCGATCAGCGCATCCAGCGCAGCGTTCTTGTTGCTCGCCACAGACGAAGGCTCCTACAGCAGTTGCATCAGGCACCTGACCGGGAGTAAGGAAAAAGCTAGGTGGCTGATTGGCGTTGGTGCCAGCGGAACGGACCGCTAACAAAAAGCCCCTTCTGAGGAAGGGGCCTTTCAGATAAAACTTGGTAGCGGGGGCCGGATTTGAACCGACGACCTTCGGGTTATGAGCCCGACGAGCTACCAGACTGCTCCACCCCGCATCATAGCTTGGCGATTATAGGAACTCGCTTGCCTGTAGGTCAAGGAAAGCGCATCGCCACATCGTGCCAATCGTGCTTCTGAACGCCTGATAACCAGGCAATCTTCAGATGGTGCCGAAGGGGGGACTTGAACCCCCACGACCATAAGGTCACTACCCCCTCAAGATAGCGTGTCTACCAATTCCACCACTTCGGCATCAGGGGACGAGAGTCAGACATCACACGTTATGTCTTTTCTCTCGTGGGTCGGCATTATCACGACCGACCCGCACTACGATTGAGGTGTGGAGATCACTCTCCGCTCTCCTCTAGCGCTGGCGCCGAATTATCCATACTTTGCGCACCATCGTCAAGTGTCGGTGCTGCATTGCGCTGTTCAATCACCTTGGCATCGGGAATGCCCTGCTCCGGTGCATCGCCAGCCTGGGAGGCAAAGTAGGCCAGTGCCAAGGACGTGGCAAAGAATGCCGCCGCCAAGACACCGGTCAGCTTGGCCAGAAAGCCACCGCTCCCCCGGGATCCGAAGACTGTCTGGGAAGCACCACCACCGCCGAACGCGGCGCCGGCTTCGGCCCCCTTGCCCTGCTGCAGCAGGACGAGCGCGACCAGTGCGATGGCAATGGCCACGTGAATCATAAGAATCGCGATTTGCATGTTTTCAACCTGCTGACTGACATATGGCTAGAAAATCGTTGGTCTTGAGCGATGCGCCGCCAATGAGACCACCGTCGATATCCGACTCGGCAAGCAGCTCGGCGGCATTGTCGGCCTTCATGCTGCCTCCGTACAGCAGACGCAGCCTTGCGGCCAGCTCGCTGTCATACTCGCCCAGGCGTGCACGAATCGCAGCATGTACCGCTTGGGCTTGAGAGGGTGATGCCGTGCGCCCGGTGCCGATCGCCCAGACCGGCTCGTAAGCGATCACCATGCGTGTACGCTGCTCGGCATCCAAGGCATTGAATACTGCCTCGACCTGGCCAAGCACCACGGCTTCGGTCTGCCCTGCCTCACGCTGCTCAAGCGTTTCGCCGACACACAGCACCGGGACCAGCCCGGACGCCAGCGCTGCCTTGGCCCGCGCCAATACCGCTGCGTCGTCCTCATGATACATTGAACGACGCTCGGAGTGGCCGACCAGGACATAGCGCACGTCGAACTCGTTGAGCATCTCAGCGCTGACCTCGCCGGTATGCGCCCCCTTGGTCTCGGGGTTGAGCGTTTGCGCGCCAAGCGCAACCGCGGTACCGGCCAAAGCCGACTGCATCGCCGCCAGATAGGGCGTAGGCGGGATCAGCGCCACTTCGACCGAGGTGGGCAACCCTGTCTCGGCAAAGGCCCGCCCGAACTGCTCGACCAGTTCCAGCGAGCCGTTCATCTTCCAGTTCCCGGCGATCAGCGGCATGCGCATGAACAAATCCCTTTCTCAAAGTGGTGCGAAATGTTATAGGAGCGCCCCGACCAAGACAACCGCGGGGCGCGTGCTCTCAACCCATCAGGCGCTCGACATCAGTGGCGATACGCTGCGCCAGGGCCCTCACGTCGAAGCGCGGACGCCCCTCTACCATGACCCGAATCAACGGCTCGGTTCCCGAGGGACGCAGCAATACGCGGCCGCTACCGCCGAGCTCCGATTCCACGGCAGCCACCGAGTTCTGAAGCGGCTCGCTCTCGAGCAGCGCCTGCTTGTCAGTCCCAGGCGTCAGACGCACGTTGACCAGCGCCTGAGGCGCCTTCTCGAAATCCTTGAGCAACGCGGCCAAGGGTTGCTCCTGACTGACCATGATCGACAGTACCTGCAGGGCCGAGACGATGCCATCCCCGGTAGACTGTACATGGCCACACACAATATGCCCGGACGACTCCCCGCCTAACTGCCAGCCCCTGGCTGCAAGCCGCTCCATGACGTATCGGTCACCCACTTTCGCGCGCTCGAAGGGAATGTTCAGTGATTCCAGCGCTGCGGCCAGACCGAAATTACTCATCAGCGTACCGACCACACCCCCACCCAGCTCACCACGTGAATGGCGATCCCTGGCGATCAGGTAGAGGATGTCGTCGCCATCCACCTCGCGGCCGTCGGCATCCACAAGAATGACACGGTCACCATCACCATCGAAAGCGACCCCCAGATCGGCGCCACGCTCAATAACGGCAGCACGCAGGGATGCCGGATGCGTCGAGCCAACCTTATAGTTGATGTTCAAACCATCCGGGTCAGCCCCAACCAGACTGACCTGTGCACCTAACTCACGAAACACGTTCGGCGCAATGTGGTAGGTCGCCCCATGCGCGCAGTCGAGCACAATCTTCAGTCCATGCAGGGATAGACGATGCGGCACAGTAGACTTGCAGAATTCGATGTAGCGTCCCGCCGCATCGTTGATACGCACTGCCTTGCCGAGGCGATCGGCAGGAACCGTTTCCAGCGGCTTCTCTAGTTCGTCCTCGATGCGCATCTCGATCTCATCGGGCAACTTGGTACCCTCGGCCGAGAAGAACTTGATGCCATTATCCTGATAGGCATTGTGCGAGGCGGAAATCACGATTCCGGCATCGGCACGGAACGTGCGAGTCAGGTAGGCGATACCCGGTGTGGGCATCGGGCCGAGCAATGAGACATCGACACCCGCAGCCGAAAGTCCGGCCTCCAGGGCCGACTCGAACATGTAACCCGAAATGCGTGTGTCCTTGCCGATCAGCACCTTGGCGCGACCGCGCTGCTTGTCCAGCACACGCCCCATGGCCCAACCCAGCTTGAGCATGAAATCGGCAGTGATCGGGTACTCTCCGACCGTGCCGCGGATACCATCGGTACCGAAATAGCGTCGTGTCATTGGTTTTCGCCTTCCTGTAGCACGGCCCAAGTCATGTTTACCGCGTCCACGCAGGGGCCAACGTCGTGCACGCGAATGATACGAGCACCGCGCTCCACCGCGAGCGTCGCTAGTGCCAACCCACCCGGCAGGCGCTCCTCGACGGTGCGACCGAGCACCTTTCCGATCAAGCTTTTGCGCGACATGCCGACCAGCACGGGTAGTTCAAGATGTGCCAGGGCATCCATACGCTTGAGCAGACGCAGGTTATGCTCAAGCGTCTTGGCGAAGCCGAATCCCGGATCGACGATCAGGCGGTCGCGAGAGATACCGGCTGTTTCACAGGCCGCGACCCGTTCGGCGAGAAATGTCGTCACTGCGTCTTCGACTGGCACGTCATAATGAGGGTCTCGCTGCATGTCGCCAGGCTCCCCCTGCATGTGCATCACACACACCGGCAATTGGCTGGCTGCTGCCGCATCAAGCGCACCGGGCCGACGCAGGGAACGCACGTCATTGAGCATACCCGCTCCCAGAGCAGTAACTTCCCGCATGACTTCTGGACAACTGGTATCTACCGATACCAACACATCGAGCTCGTTCACCAGCCGCTCAACGAGCGGAGCCACGCGATCCAGTTCTTCCTGTAACGAAACCGGAGAGGCCCCAGGCCGGGTCGACTCGCCACCTACGTCAATAATAGCCGCGCCTTCGGCCAGCATGTGCTCGGCATGAGCCAAAGCAGCGTCGATCGCGTTGAAGCGTCCTCCATCCGAGAAGGAGTCTGGCGTGGCATTGAGGATCCCCATGACACGGGGGCGAGATAAGTCGAGGGAGTGCCGCCCACATTGTAGAACGGTACTAGGGGGAAATTCTGACATTCTAAAACCCGATTGGCGGGAAAACTCACCTTCATGACGACACTAGGCGCCCCGCAGGGCGCCTAGCAGCCAACCTCGGACACTCAGTGCCCGGCCGGACCACCCAAGGGATCGGACGGACGCCGCGTACGGTCATCGCCCTCTTCCTCGCCATCGTCCACATCAGGGCCCTGCTGGTCAGGGCGCCCCTGGGAGCTCGGCTGCTCACTGACTGGCGAGCCAGGACCCGCATCATTGTCATCCCAGTCCTTCGGCGGACGCGGCTTCCGCCCCTCTATGATGTCCTTGAGCTGATCGGCATCGATGGTTTCGTACTGCATCAACGCCTCGGCCATTATATCGAGCTTGTCGCGGTTCTCTTCCAGCAACTGCTTGGCCTGGTTATAGCACTCGTCGATGATGCGGCGCACTTCCTTATCGAGGCGCGTCGTGGTCTCGCCCGACTTGAGCTTATTGCCACCCTGTCCAGGGCCGCCAAGGAACTGGTGAGACTCGTCCTCGTCGTACATGATCGGCCCCATCTCAGCCGACAGGCCCCATTTGGCCACCATGTTGTGAGCCAGTTCAGTAGCACGCTTGATATCGTTGGATGCCCCGGTGGTAACGCCATTCGGCCCCAGCGTCATTTCCTCGGCGATCCGGCCACCGAAAAGCGAGCAGATCTGGCTGAGAATTTGTTGACGGGAGAAGCTATAACGATCTTCCTCCGGCAGGAACATAGTCACACCCAACGCACGTCCGCGCGGGATGATAGTGACCTTGTAGACCGGATCGTGCTCGGGCATCAGCAGACCGATAATTGCGTGACCGGACTCGTGATAGGCCGTGTTGAGCTTTTCTTTTTCGGTCATGACCATGGATTTGCGCTCGGCGCCCATCAGGATCTTGTCCTTGGCCATCTCGAGCTCTTCCATACTCACCAGGCGACGGTTACGACGCGCAGCGAACAGAGCCGCCTCGTTAACCAGATTGGCCAGATCGGCACCGGAGAAGCCCGGCGTACCGCGAGCGATCAGGCTCGGCTTGACATCTTCGCCCAGCGGCACCTTACGCAGGTGGACGCCGAGAATGTGTTCACGACCACGGATGTCGGGCAGCCCAACGGTGACCTGACGATCGAAGCGCCCCGGGCGTAGTAAGGCCGGATCGAGTACATCAGGACGGTTGGTCGCGGCAATAACGATGATGCCATCATTGGCCTCGAAACCATCCATCTCGACCAGCAGCTGGTTCAGGGTCTGTTCGCGCTCGTCGTGTCCACCACCCATGCCAGATCCACGATGGCGGCCTACAGCATCGATCTCATCGATGAAGATGATGCAGGGCGCCTGTTTCTTGGCCTGCTCGAACATGTCACGCACACGAGATGCGCCGACGCCCACGAACATCTCGACGAAGTCAGAACCCGAGATGGTAAAGAAAGGCACCTTGGCTTCGCCGGCAATCGCCTTGGCCAGCAGTGTCTTACCGGTCCCGGGCGGCCCCACCATCAAGACGCCACGAGGAATCTGGCCACCCAAGCGCTGGAACCTGCTGGGATCCTTGAGGAAGTCGACCAACTCCTCGACCTCTTCCTTAGCCTCGTCACAGCCAGCAACATCAGCGAAGGTGGTCTTTACCTGATCCTGAGTCAGCAGCTTGGCCTTGGACTTGCCGAAGCTCATCGGCCCGCCTTTACCTGCGCCACCGCCCTGCATCTGGCGCATGAAGAACAGGAAAATGGCCAGAATGATCAGGATCGGGAAACTGGCAATCAGTAGCCGTGTCCAGAGGCTCTGCTCCTCGGGTTTCTTGCCGATCACGTTGACATCGTTGGCCAACAGATCATCCATCAGCTTGGGATCTTGGGCCGCCGGACGAATGGTCTGGAATTGCGAGCCATCCTGCCGTTCACCAGAGATTGTATAACCGTCAATGGTAACCGTACGGACCTGCCCTTCCTGGACCTGTTCGACGAACTGGGAATAGTTCATCGTCTGCGTCGTGCTATCGACACTGAAGTTGTTGAACACCGTCAGCAGAACCGCTGCGATGACCAACCAGAGAATCAGGTTCTTCGCCATGTCGTTCAAGGCAATACCCTCGTTGCATAATCTGACTGCCAAGCGTGCCCATGTTTGACACTACACCACGTAGGGGCGTTCAACCATGTTTGCAAGCTTAACCCTTGAAACCTTCCGCCAGCAGGTAGACTTCGCGGGAACGTGCGCGCGAGGCCTCCGGCTTGCGTGTGACTACCCGAGTAAAACTACCGCGCAGCTCCTTCAGGAAGTCGTCGAACCCTTCACCCTGGAAGACCTTGGTCAGGAAGCGCCCACCGGGTCTGAGCGTCTGCCGCGCCAGATCCAGAGCCAACTCTACAAGATACATGGCCTGAGGCTGGTCGATGGCGGCCATGCCACTCATGTTGGGCGCCATGTCCGAGATAATCAAATCCACAGGACGTTCACCTAGCGCCCCGAGAATGGCCTCGAGTACAGCATCTTCAGTGAAGTCGCCCTGCACGAAGTCGACGCCGGCCAAAGCGTCCATTTCGAGAATATCCGAAGCGATCACCACACCCGTTGGCCCGACTTTTTCGGCAGCAATCTGACTCCAGCCACCCGGTGCGGCGCCCAGATCGATGACCGTCATGCCTGATTTGAGCAGCTTGTCCTTGGCGTCGATCTCGAGAAGCTTGTAGCTGGCCCGCGAGCGGTAGCCGTCCTGCCATGAGCGTTGGACATATTGATCGTCGAAATGTTCCTTGAGCCAGCCTGCGCTGCTCTTGCTGGAGGAAGTTCGAGCCACGAGTTCACCTGATTCGTTCGGGATGAATTCCCGGACATTGGAATGGCAGTGGAAGGCAACCCGGCACGCCATAACTATGACTGTACGATAAAGCGGCACTTTGCATGAATCGACTTTCGCCGTACCATGGCGCGTTCAGCCGCTGCGGCGTTCGTGTCATCGCGGCGTCCGCCACCAAGCAATGCACGCCAACCGGGAACAGCCACGATACCATGAGCTTGTCACAGGCACAAAAGAAAGCATTTCGCAGTATCGGCCATCATCTCGATCCGGTGGTCACGGTTTCGGAGAACGGCGTATCGGAAGGCGTCATGGCCGAGCTCGATCGTGCCCTAACCGACCACGAACTGATCAAGATCAAACTGGCCGTGGGCGACCGCGAGATTCGCCGCCAAGTCATCGAGGAACTCGCCGCCGATGCACGCGCCGAGGTCATTCAGATTATCGGCAAGATGGCGCTGTTCTACCGGCGCAACCCCAAGGCCAATCCCAAGCTGTCCAATATCCAACGTTTCGAAGCACATCACGGGCGGCGCTAAGTTGTTTCGCGCGAGCCACTACCCGGCTTGCCTCGTATCCGAGAAAAAAGCCCGCGACATCGTCGCGGGCTTTTTCGCTCATGCTTCGGCGCCTAGAGATGCTCGACGCTCGAGATCTCGTACTCGACCTCGCCACCCGGGGTACGCACCAACGCCACGTCCCCCTCTTCCTTGCCGATCAGGGCGCGTGCGATCGGTGAGGTCACCGAAATCTTGCCCGCCTTGATATCGGCCTCGTCCTCACCAACGATCTGGTAACGTACTTCTTCGTCATTATCCAGGTTGATCAGCTCAACCGTGACACCAAAGATCACCTTGCCGGTCTTGGGCATCTTGGTGACGTCGATCACCTGGGCTAACGACAACTTGGACTCGATCTCCTGGATGCGCCCCTCGATGAACCCCTGCTGCTCGCGTGCGGCGTGATATTCGGCGTTCTCCTTGAGATCGCCATGCTCACGAGCCTCGGCGATGGCATTGATCACCCGAGGACGCTCCACTCCCTTGAGCTGATTAAGCTCGTCCCGCAGGCGCTGTTCACCTAAGACGGTCATCGGGACCTTGTTCATGTACTGGCTCCTGCATGCAATTCCTGAAGCCGCCGCACGGTAATTTCATTGCCGTACTCGAGCGCCATGCAAACGGCGCGCGCACCGGCCAGCGTCGTCGCATAGGGCACCTTATGCGCGAGCGCGGTGCGGCGGATCACGGAAGAATCGTTAATCGCCTGGCGGCCTTCGGTGGTGTTGACGATGTAGGCCACGTCGTCGTTCTTGATCATGTCGACGATATGGGGCCTGCCCTCGAAGACCTTGTTGACGGCCTTGACCGGCAAACCGGCATCCTCGAGAGCCTTGGCGGTACCGCGAGTAGCGATCAGATCAAAACCCAATGCTAGCAAAGATTGCGCGACCTCGATAACGCCCGCCTTGTCCGGATCGCGGACCGACAGGAACGCAGAACGCTCTCCCTCGAGCTTGGGGATCGCCTCGCCCGCGCCGAGCTGTGCCTTATAGAACGCTTCGGCGAAGGTTTCGCCACTGCCCATGACTTCGCCGGTAGACTTCATTTCCGGCGACAGGATCGGATCGACCCCGGGGAACTTGTTGAACGGGAATACCGCTTCCTTGACGCTGTAATAGCCGGGGATCAGCTCCTTGGTGAAGTTCTGATCAATCAGACTGGTGCCGGCCATGCAACGTGCGGCGATCTGTGCCAGCGATGTGCCAATGCACTTGGAGACAAACGGTACGGTACGCGAGGCGCGCGGGTTGACCTCGATGACATAGATTTCGCCATCCTGCCAGGCCAGCTGTACGTTCATCAGGCCAACCACGTTAAGCTCCACCGCCATGCGCTTGACCTGATCGCGCATCTCGTCCTGGACATCCTTGGGCAGCGAATACGGCGGTAGCGAACACGCCGAGTCACCGGAGTGCACGCCGGCTTGCTCGATGTGCTGCATGATGCCGCCGATCACGACTTGATGACCGTCAGACACCGCATCGATATCGACCTCGACGGCGGCGTTGAGGAAATGATCGAGCAGTACCGGCGAGTCATTGGAGACCTTGACCGCATGGGTCATGTAGCGCTCCAGCTCGTCGGCACTATAGACGATCTCCATGGCTCGGCCGCCGAGCACGTAGGATGGACGCACCACCAGCGGGTAACCGATGGCTTCCGCCTTGGCAAAGGCGTCCTCGAAGCTGCGCGCCGTCGCGTTGGGCGGCTGCTTGAGACCCAGCTTTTCAATCATCTTCTGGAAGCGCTCACGGTCCTCGGCGCGGTCGATGGCATCCGGCGTGGTGCCGATGATCGGCACGCCGGCAGCTTCGAGTTCGCGCGCCAGCTTGAGCGGCGTCTGACCGCCGAACTGGACGATCACACCGACCGGCTGCTCCTTGTCGGCGATTTCCAGCACGTCCTCCAGGGTCACCGGCTCGAAGTAGAGGCGGTCGGAGGTGTCATAGTCGGTGGAGACGGTTTCCGGGTTGCAGTTGACCATGATGGTCTCGTAACCGTCCTCACGCATCGCCAGTGCTGCGTGCACACAGCAATAGTCGAACTCGATACCCTGACCGATGCGGTTGGGCCCGCCCCCCAGCACCATGATCTTCTTGCGATCGCTGGGCGCAGCCTCACACTCCTCCTCGTAGGTGGAATACATATAGGCGGTATGCGAGGCAAACTCGGCGGCACAAGTATCGACCCGCTTGTAGACGGGACGAATGCCGTGTTTCTGGCGCGTCCGGCGGAATTCCTTCTCGGAAACGCCAAGCAGCTTGGCCAGGCGCGCATCGCTGAAGCCCTTGCGCTTGAGGCGGAACAAGGCATTGGCATCCAGCTCGGCCAGCGACCGCTTGGCCACGTCCTGCTCAGCAAGTATCAAATCCTCGAGCTGTACCAGGAACCAGCGATCGACATTGGTCAGCGTAAAGATTTCATCGACACTCATGCCGGCGCGCATGGCGTCGGCAATGAAGAAGATGCGATCGGCGCCGGCCGCCTGTAGTTCACCCTTGATCAGCGCCAGGTTCTCATCAGTGAAATCGGTAACCTTGGGGTCGAGCCCGTCATTACCGGTTTCCATACCACGCAGCGCCTTTTGCAGTGATTCCTGAAAGGTACGGCCAATCGCCATAACCTCACCGACCGACTTCATCTGTGTGGTCAGACGGTCATTGGCCTGCGGGAACTTCTCGAAGGTGAAGCGCGGAATCTTGGTGACGACGTAGTCGATGGACGGCTCGAACGAGGCTGGCGTCTTGCCACCGGTGATGTCGTTCTGAAGCTCATCCAGGGTATAGCCCACGGCCAGCTTGGCGGCGATCTTGGCGATCGGGAAGCCTGTGGCCTTGGACGCCAGCGCCGACGAACGCGACACGCGCGGATTCATCTCGATGACTACCATGCGCCCGGTCTGGGGATCGACCCCGAACTGAACGTTCGAGCCGCCGGTTTCGACGCCGATCTCGCGCAGCACCGCCAACGAGGCGTCACGCATGATCTGGTATTCCTTGTCGGTCAGCGTCTGCGCCGGGGCTACAGTGATCGAGTCGCCGGTATGTATGCCCATGGGGTCGAAGTTTTCGATGGCGCACACGATGATGCAATTGTCGTTCCTGTCGCGAACGACCTCCATCTCGTACTCTTTCCAACCCAGCAACGATTCGTCGATCAGCAGCTCATGATTGTTGGAGAGTTCGAAACCGCGCTGGCAGATTTCGTCGAACTCCTCCTTGTTGTAGGCGACACCGCCACCCGAGCCGCCCATGGTATAGGAGGGGCGAATAATAGTCGGAAAGCCCAGTTCGGCCTGGATTTCCCAAGCCTCTTCCATGGTATGCGCCACCTTGGCCTTGGGGCACTCCAGGCCGATGCTCTTCATGGCCTTGTCGAACAGGTCACGATCCTCGGCCTTGTTGATAGCGTCGGCGTTGGCGCCGATCATCTCCACGCCATACTTGGCCAGTACGCCGTGCTTGTCGAGGTCAAGAGCACAGTTGAGCGCAGTCTGTCCGCCCATGGTGGGCAGAAGCGCATCCGGGCGCTCCTTCTCGATGATTTTCTCTACCGCCTGCCAGGTGATCGGCTCGATGTAGGTGGCATCGGCCATGACCGGATCGGTCATGATGGTAGCCGGATTGGAGTTGACCAGGATGACCCGGAAGCCTTCCTCGCGCAGCGCCTTGCAGGCCTGGTTGCCGGAGTAGTCGAATTCACTCGCCTGGCCAATGACGATCGGGCCGGCGCCAATGATTAGGATGCTCTTGATGTCAGTACGTTTGGGCATGACGATTCCCGCAGCTAATTCGGTAAAAACAGGTCAGGATGATGGAAAGGGAGGCTCAGCGCCGTTCCTTCATCATCCGCACGAAGCGATCGAACAGCGGCGACACGTCGCGTGGTCCCGGGCTCGCCTCGGGATGGCCCTGGAAGCTGAATGCCGGGCGATCGGTACGTTCGATGCCCTGCAGGGTGCCGTCGAACAATGAGCGATGCGTAGCACGCAAGTTCGGCGGTAGACTGGTCTCGTCGGCAGAAAAGCCATGGTTCTGGCTGGTGATCATGACGTGGCCAGTATCCAGATCCAGGACCGGGTGGTTGGCACCATGGTGGCCGTGGTTCATCTTTACTGTCTTGGCGCCGGAGGCCAGCGCCAATAGCTGATGCCCCAGGCAGATGCCGAAGGTCGGTGTGTCGGTGTCGATGATTTCGCGGATTGCCTCGATGGCGTAGTCGCAAGGCGCGGGGTCGCCCGGACCGTTGGCCAGCAGCACGCCGTCGGGGCTCATCGCCAGCACCTCGCTGGCCGGGGTCTGTGCCGGCACCACGGTCAGGCGACAGCCCCGCTCGGCCAGCATGCGCAGGATGTTGTATTTGACGCCATAGTCGTAGACCACGACATGGTATGGCCGCTCACCAGTGGTGGCATCGGCGTAGCCGTTGCCCAGCGCCCACTCGCCCTGGCTCCATTCGTAGACCTCTTTGCAGGAGACTTCCTTGGCCAGGTCCATGCCCTTGAGACCGGGGAACTCGCGGGCCACGGCCAGCGCGCGCTCGACCGCATCGTCGCCTTCGGCCTCGGGGCCTGCCAGGATCGCCCCGTTCTGGGCGCCCTTGTCACGCAGGATACGCGTCAGGCGGCGCGTGTCGATGTCAGCAATGCCGAGAATGTTCTGGCTCTTCAGGTAGGCATCCAGCGTCTGTTCGCTACGGAAGCTGCTGGCCAGTAACGGCAGGTCGCGAATCACCAGTCCGGCTACGTAGATTCGGTCGGACTCGACGTCTTCGATGTTCACCCCGGTGTTACCGATATGCGGATAAGTCAGGGTAACGATCTGGCGCGCATAGGAGGGGTCGGTAAGGATTTCCTGGTAGCCGGTCATGGCCGTATTGAACACCACCTCACCGCTGGTCTGTCCATCGGCGCCGATGGCGCTGCCATGAAATACGCTGCCATCTTCCAAGGCCAGTATTGCGGGTCTGTTCAACGCAACGTCCTCCACTGCTTTTCGTAAGACTGGATGCAGCCCGCCGTCGCCGGGCTGCCGAAAGGGCCTTCTGTATGATGGACCTGACGAAACGTCGGATTCGTCATACGCGCAGGTCGTAAAAAAGCGGGACGAAACCTGAAAAAAGACCGGTTTCATCCCGCTTGTTGTTCTGCTCGGTATACGAGGGCCTGCTGGCTTACCGAAGCCCGGCCAAATTGGCTGGAGTCTACAGGATTCGGCGCGGCGAGACTACCCTTTTAGAGACAGAACGTCTTGCATGTCGTAGCGACCGACCGATCGATCGGCTAGCCAACGCGCCGCCCGCACCGCCCCCTTGGCGAAGGTCATGCGGCTCGATGCCTTATGAGTGATCTCGATGCGCTCGCCTTCAGTGGCGAACATCACCGTGTGCTCGCCGACAATATCGCCGGCCCGCACCGTGGCGAAGCCGATTTCCTTGTCCGAACGCGGTCCGCACTGCCCCTCGCGGGCAAACACCCCGTGTTCCTTAAGGGTCCGCCCCAGCGACTCGGCGACGACTTCTCCCATCTTCAGCGCCGTGCCGGATGGCGCATCGACCTTGTGACGATGGTGCGCCTCAATCACCTCGATGTCATAGCCTTCGTCCCCCAAGGCCTTCGCCGCCGTCTCCAGCAGCTTGAGCGTCAGGTTGACGCCGACACTCATGTTGGGTGCGAAGACCATCGGCACACGGTCTCGGTAAGCGTCCAATCGGGTGAGCTCATCCTCATTGAGGCCAGTCGTGCCAATGACGATACGCTTGCCGTGCTCGGCACAGAAGGCCAGGTTGGCCAGGGTGACCTGCGGCGTGGTGAAATCGATCAACACATCGAAATCGTCGACCACGGCATTCAGAGAGTCGCTGGCCGCCACCCCCAGCTTGCCGAGGCCAGCCAGCTCACCAATGTCGGCGCCTGCCAGTGAACTGCCAGGCTCGACAATGCCGGCCGCCAGATAAGCCTGGGTGTCCTGCTCGACAGCTGCAACCAGCGTACGACCCATACGGCCGGCCACGCCGACGATAGCGACGCGAGGGTGGGTGGGACTCATGCGGACTCCTACGCTATGTCTGATGAATCAGGCAAGTATACCAATGCTGAACATGGGCGTCTGTCATGCAGACGCCACGCCGATGACGTAGGCTCGGAGAATAGCGCGACCAGAGGAGACACCATGCGACGCTGGCCCCTTGTCATTCTGCTTATCCTGCTTGCGGGCTGTGCCCGGGATACTCACCGAACCCGCCTGGTCACCCCCAATGTCGATACGCTACCGAGCGGCATCACCTGGTGTGGCACTCTCGAGCTACCGGGCCAGTGGCAGGACGACACACCGACGGGCGGCCTCTCTGACCTGGCATGGGATGCCGACGAGAACCTGCTCTACTTGGTGTCGGATCGTGGCTGGCTGCATCGGGCCCGCCCCGTCTTCAGCGGCAACGAGATGATCGACCTGGAACCGCTCAAGACCTACGTACTGCGTGACATGGAGGGCCGTGCCCTGACTGAAACCGCTGCCGATGCCGAGTCCCTGCTCGTCCAGCGCGGAGCCAACGGTGTGCGTGGCGATTCTGTCCTGCTGATCGGCTTCGAACGAGATCACCGCCTGCAGCGTTTTTTCCCCAATGGCACACCGGCAGGCCAGACGCTCTACTTCCGTGGGTTGCGTGGCGCCGGCGACAATCGAGGTGCCGAGGCCCTTGGCAGCCACCCTGACAGAGGCGTCATCGTCGGCCTGGAAAGCGCTCCGTCAGGCATGTCGAAAAAGACGAGCCGCCTGTTTGCATTAGATACCGGCCAGGAATGGGCCTACCCGCTAGCGGATGCCTCGGGCAGCGCCCTGACTGCGCTGGAAACCTACGGCAATGGGCTACTAGCCCTGGAACGCGCCTTTGCACCTCCCGCCCCGCTGGTCATCAGTCTGCGCGAGGTGCAGTTGAACGACGACGGTACGGCCTCGGCCAACACCCTCGTTCGGCTTTCCACCGGCGAAGGCTGGCGACTGGACAATTTCGAGGGGCTTACACACCTTGGCGACAACCGCTACCTGATGGTCAGCGACGACAATTTCAGCCTGATTCAGGAAACACTGTTGAGCTGCTTCGAGCTACCGGCCCATCCCTGACGATACCGCGGGAATACCTTGCGATTTCCTTGCACGAATCCGTGCACGTTCTTGCGCAATCGCCGCTTACGCTGGGTCATGTGGAATTCGGACAAGGAGCCGAGCATGCTGACCCGTAAACTCTTCAGTCTTGCCCTGAGCCTGGCAGTCACCACCGCTCCGCTGGCCTGGAGCGCCAGCGCCCTGGCTCATGGCCCCAACCCGGAGCCTGGCGATCCGCACTGGCAGACCGACAATAGAAACCAGACACCGCCCCGCCATGATGACAAGCCACGTCATGCACCTCAGCGTGGCCCCGATCGTCACGACAAGCACGACCACAAGCCATCCAGTCCACACCAGCACGCTTGGCGCGCCGGCAACACGCTCCCCCCGGCCTATCGCGACGAGCGTCATGTCGTGCACGACTGGCATCATCACCATCTGCCCGAGCCGCCCCGCGGTCAGCGCTGGGTCAAGGTCGACGATAAATTCGTACTGATCGCCGTCGCCACCGGCATCATCGTCTCGGTATTGGCCGCACACTAGCCGCAAAACGTTGTTCGCATAAAGAAGGCCCCAGCCATCTTCCGATGGCTGGGGCCAAGCTGCATGGAGCTCAATTACGGCTTCATGTCCTCGAAGAACTTCTTGACGCCGTCGAACCAGCCGTCCTTCTTGGGCGAATGGGTATTGCTATTGCCCAGGCTGTCTTGGAACTTGCGCAGCAGGTCCTTCTGGTGCTCGGTCAGGTTGACCGGAGTCTCCAGAACCACCTTACATATCAGATCGCCAGGCGGGCCACCACGCACCGGCTTGACGCCCTTGCCGCGCAAACGGAACAGCTTGCCGGTCTGGGTTTCGGGCGGAATCTTGAGCTTGACCCGGCCCTCCAGTGTCGGCACTTCCAGTTCACCACCGAGAGCAGCATCGACGAAATTGATCGGCACTTCACAATGCAGGTGGCGCCCATCGCGCTCGAAGATCGGGTGAGCCTTGATGGCTACCTGAACGTAGAGATCGCCCGGCGGTCCACCGTTGGCCCCTGCCTCGCCTTCGTTGTTGAGGCGAATGCGGTCACCGGTATCAACCCCGGCGGGAATCTTCACCGACAGCGTGCGTGTCTCGCGGACACGGCCTTCGCCACGACATTCACGGCACGGCACCTTGATGACTTCGCCACGACCATGACAGGTCGGGCAGGTCTGCTGTACAGCAAAGAATCCCTGCTGCATACGCACCTGCCCCATGCCGTGACAGGTCGGACAGGTTTCCTTGCTGGAGCCGGGCTCGGCACCGTTGCCATCACAGTGACCGCACTCCACATGACGCGGCACACGAATATCAACGGTAGTACCGGTCACTGCATCTTCTAGGTCGAGCTCGAGATTGTAGCGCAAATCGGCGCCACGCTGCGGCGCGTTGGGGTTACGCCGGGCACCGCCGCCACCGCCGAAGATATCGCCGAAGACATCGCCGAAGATGTCACTGAATCCACCGGCTCCGGCCCCGCCAAAACCGCCACCGCCGAAGCCTCCAGCCTGCCCGTCGACCCCAGCATGGCCGAACTGGTCATAAGCTGCACGCTTTTCGCTGTCGGCGAGCACTTCGTACGCCTCGGACACCTCGCGGAATTTCTCGGCCGAGGTGTCGTCGTCCGGGTTGCGGTCCGGATGGTACTTTTGGGCCAGGCGTCGGTAGGCCTTCTTGATTTCTTTCTGATCGGCGCTGCGCTCGACGCCCAGCACTTCGTAATAGTCACGCTTGGACATGGATCTGTCCGCCTCCGTGTCGGGTCCACGGAAACAGCAACGCGGGAGTCGTTTGCCCCCGCGCCGCCGTTACCGTGTCAGACGTTGTGGTTACTGCTTTTTCTGGTCGTCGTTGACTTCTTCGTACTCGGCGTCGACCACATCGTCTTCCTGCTTGGCGCCGTCGGCCTGGGCACCGCCCTGGGCGGCATCAGACTGCTCGGCGTAAAGCTTCTGCGCCAGGCTGCCAGAGGCTTCGGTCAGGGCGTCCAGCTTGGCCTGGATCGCCTCCTGGTCGTCGCCCTTGAGCGCTTCCTCGAGCTCTTTGATCGCGCTTTCGATCTTTTCCTTTTCGGCGGCAGATGCCTTGTCGCCTGCCTCGTCGAGGGTCTTGCGCGCGGCGTGGATCATACCGTCGGCCTGGTTGCGCAGCTGAACCAGCTCCTCGAACTTCTGGTCCTCGGCGGCATGCGCCTCGGCGTCGCGAACCATCTGATCGATTTCCTCGTCGGTCAGACCGCTGGAGGCCTTGATGACGATCGATTGCTCCTTGCCGGTGGCCTTGTCCTTGGCGGACACATTGAGGATACCGTTGGCATCGAGGTCGAACGCCACCTCGATCTGGGGTACACCACGCGGTGCCGGCGGAATGTCGGCCAGATCGAAGCGTCCCAGCGACTTGTTCTGGCTGGACTGCTTGCGCTCACCCTGCAGCACGTGAATGGTCACGGCCGTCTGGTTGTCATCCGCGGTCGAGAAGGTCTGTGTCTTCTTGGTCGGGATGGTGGTGTTCTTCTCAATCAGCGGAGTCATCACGCCGCCCAACGTCTCGATACCCAGCGTCAGCGGAGTCACGTCAAGCAGCAGTACGTCCTTGACGTCGCCGCCCAGCACGCCGCCCTGAATCGCCGCACCGATGGCCACGGCTTCGTCCGGGTTGACGTCCTTGCGGGCGTCCTTGCCGAAGAACTCGGCCACCTTGGACTGCACCAGCGGCATGCGGGTCTGACCGCCGACCAGAATGACGTCGTCAATCTCGGCGTTGGAAAGGCCGGCATCGGCCAGAGCGGTCTTGCACGGCCCCAGCGACTGCTTGACCAGATCCTCGACCAGCGACTCGAGCTTGGCACGAGTGATCTTGACGTTCAGGTGCTTGGGACCGGTGTTGTCGGCCGTGATGTACGGCAGGTTGACCTCGGTCTGCTGCGCGCTGGACAGCTCGATCTTGGCCTTCTCGGCGGCTTCCTTGAGGCGCTGCATGGCGAGGTTGTCGCCGGACAGGTCGATGCCGCTGTCAGCCTTGAACTGATCGACCAGATAGTTGATCAGCTTGAGATCGAAGTCTTCACCGCCCAGGAAGGTATCGCCATTGGTGGCCAGCACCTCGAACTGGGTCTCGCCGTCAACATCGGCCACTTCGATGATCGAGATGTCGAAGGTACCACCGCCCAGGTCATACACGGCAATGGTCTTGTCACCACGTGACTTGTCCATGCCATAGGCCAATGCGGCCGCGGTCGGCTCGTTGATGATGCGCTTGACCTCGAGCCCGGCGATACGACCGGCGTCCTTGGTGGCCTGGCGCTGCGAGTCGTTGAAGTAAGCCGGCACCGTGATGACTGCCTCGGTGACGGTTTCACCCAGGTAATCCTCGGCCGTTTTCTTCATCTTCTTGAGTACTTCGGCGCTAACCTGCGGCGGCGCCAGCTTCTTGCCCTTCACCTCGACCCAGGCATCCCCGTTATCGGCCTCGGCGATCTTGTAGGGCACCATCTTGATGTCCTTCTGGACCACGTCGTCCTTGAAGCGACGACCGATCAGACGCTTGATCGCGTACAGGGTGTTGGTCGGATTAGTAACCGCCTGGCGCTTGGCCGCCTGGCCGACCAGCGTTTCACCATCGTCGGTGTAAGCGATGATCGACGGCGTAGTGCGTGCGCCTTCGGCGTTTTCGATGACTTTCGGCTTATCACCGTCGAGCACGGCGACACAGGAGTTGGTTGTCCCCAGGTCAATACCGATGATGCGTCCCATAATCACCTCGAAGATTCGTTGCTTGCCTGTTCATTGCGGCTTTCACCGCGTCTTTGTCGTCTATGTGGGGACTCGGCCGAACCTTTCAAGGGCTGAAGGGCCGCTCCCCTGACAATTGACTATTTTGCCGCCTGACTGACCACCACCATGGCCGGACGGACGAGGCGGCCATTGAGCAGGTAACCTTTCTGCATCACATCCATGACAGTGTTGGGCTCCATATCGGGATTGGGCACCATGGCCATGGCTTCGTGATATTGCGGGTCGAAGGGTTCGCCCTGGGGCTCGACGGTCTCGACACCAAACTTGTTCAAGGTATCGAGCTGAAGCTTCAGCGTCATCGACACACCTTCGCGGTGTACTTCGCTGGCATCCTCACCCATCGACTCGAGCGCCTTTTCCAGGCTGTCGACAACGGGCAGCAGCTCCTTGACGAACTTCTCGAGGGCGAACTTGCGCGCCTTCTCCACGTCCTGCTCGGCGCGGCGACGTACATTTTGTGCCTCGGCCGCAGCGCGTAGCGCCTGGTCTTTCGCCTCACCGAGAGCCTGCTCGAGCTCTGCGACCTTGGCTGCCAGTATCTCGGCTTCAGGATCGGCAGGCGTATCGGCTTCATGAGCATTCTCGTCGGCCACAGCCTGCTCGTCGGTATCGGCACTGGCCTCGTCGAGCTGGCCTTCAAGGGGCTCGGCTTGTGGCTCGACATCGTGCTCGCTGCACTCGAGCTCCTCGTCCATACGCGTCTGTGGATCTTTGGCCATGTCGCTCTCCTGAAAACGTCAAACGGCCCGCAGGCCGCGTTGATTGGCGGTTTGCCACCTATATGGGGTTGCCGCCGACGAACTCAAGGGGCGAGACCGGATACGACACATGGGTGATTGAAGGCATGGCATGGACTACTGTATAAACGCACAGACAGCGAAACCTGACGCCCAAGAACCAAGACGCGCCCGGAGGTGGCCATGCTGGTACAGCTTGCGATTCGCGATTTTGCTATCGTCGACAGTCTCGATCTCGACCTGCTCGGCGGCATGACAGCCATCACCGGCGAAACCGGGGCGGGCAAATCGATCCTGCTCGGCGCACTGGGCTTGAGCCTGGGCGAGCGCGCCGATGCCGGTAGTGTACGCCACGGCACCAAGCGCGCCGATATCACCGCTCGCTTCGACATTGCCAGCCTACCGGCGGCACAGGCCTGGCTCGATGCGCGCGAACTGCCTAGCGATGACTGCCTGTTGCGTCGGGTGATCACTGCCAGCGGCCGTTCCAAGGCGTGGATCAACGGCCAGCCGTGTACGGTAGGCGATCTCAAGGAACTCGGCGAACACCTCATTGAAATTCACGGCCAGCATGCTCATCAGGCGTTGCTGCGCGAAGAGACTCACTTACGCCTGCTCGATGACTTCGCGGGCCAAACCCGCGCCGTCGCCGAACTCGGCGAGCTGTATCGGCACTGGCAGGGGCTACGCCGCAAACTCAAGCGGCTTTCCGATACCAGCGACGAGATCCAGTCCCGTCGCCAGTTGCTGCGCTACCAAGTCGAAGAGCTCGACGTGCTGGCCCTGAATGAAGGTGAGCTCGAAGCGCTGGAACAGGAGCAGGAAGAACTGGCACATGCCGAGGAAATTCTGCGCGAGGCCCAGTTCGCCGCCGACTGCTGCGACCATGATGAGAGCGGCGCCCTGAACCTGCTACACCAGGCCCTGACCCGACTCGGCAACCTGCCCGGTGCCAACCGTGGCCCGCTCGCCGAAGCCTGCACCATGCTGGGCGATGCACGCATTCAGATCGAGGAGGCTGCCCGCGAGCTGCGCCACTTCGCCGAAGGTACAGAACTCGACCCGGAGCGCCTGGCCACTGTCGAGGATCGCCTTGGCGAAGTGCACCGCATCGCCCGCAAGCATCATGTCTTGCCCGAGGAACTGGCCGAGCTGCACGGTAAGCTGCGAGCCGAACTCGATTCGCTGGAAGGTGGCGACACCGACCTTGAAGCTCTGACTGCCGAGGTCAAGACAGTACGCGACGATTATCGCGCCCGCGCACGTACCATCGGCGAGACGAGACGTCAGGCCGCTGCGGCTTTCGCCAATGAAGTACAAGATCAGCTCGGCTTTTTGGCCATGGGCAAGACCAGTTTCGAGATCGAGATCATGGCTCGAGAAACACCCCAGCCGGACGGCATGGATAGCGCTCGCTTTTTGATCAGCGCTAACCCGGGCCAGCCTGCCCGTCCGCTGACCAAGGTCGCCTCGGGCGGGGAACTGTCACGCATCAGCCTGGCCATTCAGGTCGTCGCGGCTAGCCACAGCACGATTCCCAGCCTGGTCTTCGACGAAGTCGACGTGGGGATTTCCGGTGCCACGGCAGAGATCGTCGGGCAGCTCCTGAGAAGACTCGGCCACTCGGGCCAGGTGCTGACCGTCACTCACCTGCCACAGGTGGCCGCTCAGGCCCACCAACATCTACACATCGAAAAGCAGGCTCAGGAAGACGTGACGCTGACTCACATGGCACTGCTCGATGAAGCCGGCCGCGTTCGCGAACTCGCTCGCATGCTGGGCGGGGTACACCTATCGGATCGCACTCTGGCCCATGCCCGTGAAATGCTGGACGCAAGCCAGCATCAACACCACTGAGCCTTGCGCCACGCCTGAGCAGCCTTATAAACATATAAAAAGCCACGGCATTGACCGTGGCTTTTTATAGCATTCCTCAGGTTATTCAGCGGCGATGCCCGCCTCCTTCCTGACGACGTGTAGCGTTCGACCCCTTGGGGCGTACATAGAGAACCAGAGCGTGATCGACCAGCTCATAGCCGCGCTCCTCGGCCAACTCACGCTGACGGCGCTCGATTTCCGCATCGTAGAACTCGACCACTTCGCCGGTTTCCAGGCACAGCATATGATCGTGATGTTCTTCCTGCGACATCTCGAATACGGCATGGCCGCCATCGAAATTATGACGCACGACCAAGCCAGCGGATTCAAACTGCGTCAATACGCGATACACTGTTGCCAGGCCAACGTCTTCGCCCGCGTCGAGAAGTGCCTTGTAAACATCCTCGGCACTCATGTGAAGATCTTCTTCGCGAGTCGCCTCCAGGATCTGCAGAATCTTGACTCGGGGCAAGGTGACCTTTAGACCTGCCTTGCGTAATTCCTGGTTTCTATCGGCCATGGTTGCTCTTCGCAGTAACTTATTGACTCGAGTATAATCGACCAAAGCAAACGATAGTGAAAGATAGGGGCAAATGCAAAACCTGATTAAAACAGTCACTTTTACACTCGCCCTCTCGATGATGAGTGGGTGCAGTTATCTCGGTGTCTACAAGCGTGATTTACCCCAGGGCAACCTGGTGACGCAGGACATGGTCAGCCAGCTGCAACCGGGCATGAGCCGCGAGCAGGTCCAGCACGTGATGGGCAGCCCGCTGTTGCCGGCGCCTTTCGATGCCAGCCAGTGGGACTATGTCTTCCGACTCGACGAAGCTTACGGAGACGTCAAGCAGCGCCGCGTGACGTTGACCTTCGACAACAACCGGCTTGTGGACATCAATGCCTACGGCGATATGCAGGCCGATATGAACCTGTCGCCAGAAGCCAGTGACACCATCCCAATGGATGAAGGCGGTCCTGCGACCCCGGCCATGCCACAGAGCGTTCCCACCACGGGCAACGATCCTCTCTGAAGGCTCTGCCTCAGGCTAACGCGATGCGTCAGCGGCCCGCTTGGCGCGCGCCTGCTTGGGGTCGATGAGCAGCGGCCGGTAAATTTCCACACGATCTCCAGCTTGCAACACATGCTGCTCGGGATCGCGCAAGCGTTTACCGAAGATACCCAATGGCGCCTGAGTAAAGGTGTTTTCGGGTAGATCGGGAAAATATTGCCCCATGTCGGCAAGCTGCACTGCAGCCTGTGCCGTGGTACCCGTGGGAACAGAAAGACTAATGATCTTCTGGCGGTCAGGCAGTGCGAAGGCCACTTCGACAGTTATGCCAGGCATGTCGCTCCGAATTTCCGTCAGCTCATCGCCCATAGATCTCATCGGCTCGCTGAGTAAACGCATCGACCAGTTGTCCGGCGACCTGGCTGAATAGCTTGCCGAAGGCCATCCCCAGCAGACGGTTGGAGAACTCGAAATTCATCTCCAGGCTGACCTTGCAGGCCTGCTCCCCCATCGGCGTGAATAGCCATTGCCCATTCAGGCGTTTGAACGGCCCCTGCACCAGTGAAAGCTCGATACGCTCAGGTTCATACAAATCATTGCGCGTAGTGAAACTCTGCTCGACGCCAGCCTTGGCCAGTGTCAACTCACCCACCAGATGCGCCTGGTCTCGCTCTATGAGCCGAGCACGTCGGCAGCCGGGAAGAAATTCCGGATAACTTTCGAAATCATTGACCAAATCGAACATGGTTTGGGCGGAATGCCGCACCAGGGCGGACCGATTGACCGTTGGCATGCACCTCTCCGCTATCATCAATGAACCGGGCACCATACTGGCCCGGCACAACCTGCGTACTATGGTAGACGAACCGTTAAGCGTATCATGGCAAACTTCGACGCCAAGGCCTGGAAGGATATCATGCCTCACCCCATATCGGAGGCCTGGCGGACATTGGCACAATGAGACACGAGGACGCATGGCCAAGAAAAAAGCCAAGGTAGGTGACAACGTCATCGCCCTCAATAAGAAGGCGCGCTTCGAGTACCACATCGAGGAGTCCTTCGAGGCCGGGCTGGCCCTGGCCGGGTGGGAGGTGAAGAGCCTGCGCGCCGGCAAGGCCCAGCTCACCGACACCTATATTCTGGTCAAGAATGGCGAAGCCTGGTTGCTGGGCAGCCACATTACGCCATTGAATACTGCCAGCACGCATGTGGTGGCCGACCCAACGCGCACCCGCAAGCTGTTGCTGCATCGCAAGGAAATCGCCAGGATCTTCTCGCGCACGCAGGATAAGGGTCATACCTGTGTGCCGCTCAAGCTGTACTGGAAAAAAAACCTGATCAAGTGCGAGTTGGCTCTGGTGACCGGCAAGAAGCAGCACGACAAGCGGGCCACCGAGAAGGAACGTGACTGGAATCGCCAGAAGGCACGCATCATGCGTGAAAGCAAGTAAGGGAGTGGGTTGGACTTGCAGCCACCCGCACCAACTGATAACATATACAGGTTACAGGGGGCGACATGGCTTCGACGCCGATGACAACCTCCTAGGTGCATGCCGAGAGCGTGATGTATCTCGTAAATCCAACATCACAATTAAATAGTCGCAAACGACGAAAACTACGCTCAGGGCGCTCTGGCAGCTTAAAAACTGCTGGTAGTTAGCCTGGCCCCAAAGCGATGTGCCTATCCATCGTGGAGGGGAGATGAGCTAAAGCTGATAGGATCGCGGTTGACGGCGCCTTCCCGTTAACCGTTAACACTTAGAAGGATCGCGGTATGGAATCCTGCCCGTCGGAGTTCATGCCGTTAAATCAAAAGACGGACCTAAGCATGTAGAGCCGAAGAGCGCGTGTCGGCGGACGCGGGTTCAATTCCCGCCGCCTCCACCAGACACCCCACGAAAGAGCACCTCCGGGTGCTTTTTTCGTTTCTGAAGCAGGGATAGGACAATTCTTAGCGTGATCTGATTCACCCACCAGATCGCCTCCCCGCACCGAACGGGCTTTCAATGAAGTCGGTACTGTTCCTAGCATCTCTCCATCATGAGCGGTTGAAGGAGGGCTAGCTAAGTCAGCGCCTCCGCCAGGCGTTAAGCCTCCTTACGCTTACCCCGGACACTCTCTTACCGAGACGAGGGGACGCCCTCATGAAACGCAGAGAACCGCCCCCCTCCATGATTACCGTAAAGCGATCAAAGCCGCGATGGTTGCCTTATTGCCACTGTCTCCTAGTTACTCGAGATAGGTGTCAAGGGCTCGTCATCCTGATCAGGGTCGTGCTCGAAGCTTACATTGATTGTATCTTGCGTTATTGCCGTATTACTGTCGGCCTTGGCCTCGATACTCAGGTCACTGGACTGAACGATGCCATCAAGGACAGTGGAGGTCAGGGAGAGGCTGAAGCGAGGCTCCTGGTAGGCGTAGAGAAACTCGTGTTGCGTACATTTGTCACCTAGCACCCGCATGCCGCCTTCCTTGTAGACCAAATCCTTCGCATCAATGTGGACGAGATCTTCTTTCGCGGTGCCCACCTGAACGGTGATGCTCCCCTCTAGCTTCAATGGCATGCTTATCCTCCTACATCCTTTGACGATTATCTCCAACCTACTCCCATCCGGATGCGGCGCGGCCCCGGACAATGATTCCATTCACTTGAGTGTAGTGGTGTGCCCTCCTTTCATGGCTCATCAGCCGCCGTTCACATCCAGCCAGGCCCTATCCATTGCCTGGATCACTTCGATGAAGGCGTCAGGCGCAACCGAAAGCTCCTGAACCTCCATATAGGCCGTTATTTCTTCGAATGAGATGGGCTCAGGGTGTAGCCCCGCTGCTCGTGTCTTGGATAGTGCAGCGAAGGCTTTAAAATACCAGCGCCCAGTTTCATCCAACGCCTCAATAATGTCCCTGGCGTCCTCTTCGCTTCCCGCCTGGGTCTGCCGGATCGCATCGGTCAGCATGGCCTTGCGCTGCTCCATTGGCATACCGTCGTGGTTAAGCGGCGCGTCAGGAGGCTGCATAACATATTCTCCTTCCGATGGATGTTACGTGCTAGAACTTCCTCTCTTTTAGCCTCGCAGGTTGGCGCATGAAAGCAAGGTCGTGGCCAACAACACACAAGCGCAAGAAAGCCCGGACGCGGGGCCGGGCTTTCTGAGCACTTCAGTTCCATTTACCTTGAGGCCTAATGAACCCTTTGCCCCCAACGCGTGCCAGCGGAGGACAACATGTAGGTGATGGCTTGCGATGCCTGGGTGTAGGCAGGCACGCTGACAAGAGCATAATCGGATTGCCGGCAATGCGGGCAAGGCGGCTTGCTGGGGGTTAACGCGTCCATGTAGAGCATGGACTCACAGTGACGACATACATAAAGTGCACGACTTGCAACAGCATCCATTGCGACCCCTAGGCGATCCCTACCTCCGGCCAGTACGTCTGGCTTCTTCGCAAACAAGAGTGGCACCCGCATCACTATTCGTCGAGATGAAAAGCACTCATGGCGAAGCGCGAGGGGGAATTGGTGCGCAAGACAAGCAACGGGGCAAGACAGCCATACTGGTGACGGAGACCATAAGCAAAAAAGCCACCTGCCGGTGGCCAATTACTACAGGCTTGCCTACATAAGAAGGCGGCACGATAGCTTATGAGGCCAGGCGACCCCATTGTCCATGCTGTGCCAACCGGCGTTTGGCGTGCGCCATCGTCTCTTCGAGCGAGTCACTCCGACACTTGAATGCATGACAGTCGGCACAGCGGACATCCTGCTCCACCTCATTCAGGGTGGGGATCATGAAGCGCTCTCCGCCGCACACATTGCAGCGCAGTTCCAGCGTTACCTTAAGCATTGGGCTTTCCCTTTCCATACAATGCAACGTTTTCATTATACCCTGTCAAAAAAATTTCGCTTGTACAACTTGTGTACAGATATACTTTTTTATTCACAAATAAACCGTCAGACTAGAGCCTGTATCAGGCAAAATGGAAAGTGCGCGTCCCAAGAGCCGGCGCCCAGCGCCTCGACGCTTTTCCCAGAACGTCCCCCTGACATCAACTCGTGAGACGATGCGGGCTGACCCCCGCCAACATGGAGGTTCGTAGTGTTACTACCGCGCTTGAAAGCACGGTTGAGTCATTGGCTTGCGCTCATGTTGCTACTACTCATGGCAATGCCGGCCTTGGCCCAACAGGCAGAGACCACAGAGGGAGGCACCGCCAGCGACACGGTGGCTTACTCCACTCTGGCCGACCTGCTCGAGAACGATGCCACACGCCAACACCTGATCGAGCAATTACGCACCCTGGCCAGTGACGGCTCCGTCCCAGCCATTGAGGCACCCGGTGTGATTGCGGCTCAAGAGGCCAGCGCGCCAGATCCCGCCGAAACCTCCCTGGCCCGACGCCTGGCCGAGACCACCAGCGAGATCGCCAGTGGCCTGGGCCACCAGTTCACTGCACTGGTCGAGGCCCTGGGCAGTCTAGTCACCTCGGCCAGCACCGATGCGGGACCACGGATCAGCATGGCCGAGATCACCGATGCGGCCTTGAACCTGGCAATGGTCATCATTGCGACCTTTGTCACCTTCATGATCTTGCGCAGTTTGGCGAGACCACTATTCAGCCGGGTCAGTCACTGGTCGCAGCACAGTAGTGGACGTAGCCCTTTGCTACGTGTCATCGCTGCCGTAGCGTTTGCCGCCCTGATTGATGTCATTGTCGTCGCCCTGGCTTATGTCGGCGGCAACCTGATCGCTACCTTCCTGATCGGTGAAACGGGTGAGCTCTCAACGCGCGCCTCGCTGTTCCTCAATGCCTTCCTGATCATCGAACTCATCAAGGCGGCGATTCGCATGCTCTTCTCGTCTCGCTACGAGGGACTGCGCTTATTACCGGCCTCGACCCAGGAGGCCGCACACTGGAACCGCTGGCTGGCCACATTGACCGGCTTTGTAGGCTACGGCATGCTGGTAGTCGTACCCATCATCAACTTCTACCTCTCGCCAGCGCTGGGACGCGGTATAGGCCTGATCATCATGCTACTGGCCTTCGCCTACGCGACCGTCTTTGTACTGAAGAATCGACTCAAGCTGCGCCATGCATTGGAAGCGCGTGCCGCCAAGGCCAGCATGGGTGCCTCGCGTGTCGCCCTTACCCTGCTGGCCAAAACCTGGCACTGGCTCGCCATCGCCTACTTCCTGATCGTCCTGTTGCTGAGCATAGTACGGCCCGAAGATGCACTGCCCAGTGTCATGCTGGCTACCCTGCAGACTTTGATCATCGTTGGCATCGGCCTACTGCTCTCTGGGGTACTGACTCAGTTGATAGGCAAGCGCATCATGCTTTCCGATGATCTGCGCCGCAAGCTGCCTAAGCTCGAGGTGCGGTTGAATGCTTATATTCCTACTTTCCTCAAGGTGATCCGAGCCATCATCCTGATCACCGTGGTACTTCTGGTGCTGAATGCCTGGGGTGTGTTCGACCTGGCAGCCTGGTACGCCACCGATGCGGGCGCAGGAACCGTCAGCAAATTGATCGATGTGATCATTATTCTGGTCATCGCGGCCGCCCTGTGGATTGCCTTGGCTAGCCTGATCGAACATCGCCTGAGTCCCGAAACCGGCACCGGCGAGCCTTCTGCCCGCGCCAAGACGCTGCTCAGCCTGTTCCGCAATGCCTTGGCGATCGCCCTGATCACCATGACCGGCATGATCGTACTGGCCGAAATCGGTATCAACATCGGGCCGCTGATTGCCGGCGCTGGGGTGCTGGGCCTGGCAATAGGCTTCGGTGCCCAGAAGCTGGTTCAAGACATCATCACCGGCATCTTCATCCAGGTGGAAAACGCCATGAACACCGGTGACGTGGTATCAGTGGGCGGCATCACCGGCACGGCCGAGCGCTTGAGTATCCGCTCGGTGGGCATTCGCGACCTGTCCGGCACCTATCACATCGTGCCGTTTTCCAGCGTCGACACGGTGTCCAACTACATGCGCGAATTCGGTAACCACGTTGGTGAATACGGCATCGCCTATCGCGAGAACATCGATCACGCCATTGAACATCTCCAGGCCGCTTTCGAGGAACTCAAGGCTAGCGAGGAGCACGGCAACAAGATCCTGGCGCCGCTCACCGTGGCGGGGGTCACTGCCTTGGCGGACAGCTCGGTGAATATCCGCGTAATCATCAAGACCACCCCCGGCGATCAATGGGGCGTAGGACGCGCCTACAATCGTCTGGTCAAGATGCATTTCGATGCCGCCGGTATCGAGATTCCGTTCCCGCATACCACGCTGTACTTCGGCGAGAACAAGGACGGTACGGCACCGCCGGCCCATCTGCGCCTGGCCGAGGACCGTCGCCAGGCAGTGGAGACACAGCCGGAACGACCCGACGACACGTCGGGCACCGAAACCTACCGGGCAAGCGATCCATCCCACCGCAAGCCGGATGCGGATGACATAGACGACCCCCAAGCACGTTGATTGCGTCGCCTGGGTACAAGAAGGGCTGCCGATCCGGCAGCCCTTTTTTCGTGAGCATAGCGAACGCAGAATTACTGAGTCGTTATCAGCATTACCACACTAAGCAGCACAGCGATGCCCCCCGCAACCACCCTGGTACGACCGCCCGGTGATTCCCCTGCTCCCGACTCGATGGAGGTCTGCGCGGCGCTGGTGCCCAGTGGGGGTGGCTTACTCAGGGCATAAAAAAGGGCGCCATGCGGCGCCCAGGAGAGCAAAGCGAAGTCGGCCTACCGGTTGCTGTCGCTGGGTTGCGGCAGTGCAGGCAGTGACTTGTCGAGCAGTTCGACACTCTGGCGGTAGTAAAGCTGGCTCTTGTTATGCTCGCCCAAATTGGCAAACAGACGAGCCAGCTCGGCACAGACCACGCCACTCGGACGCTGACGCTGGCTGGCCTCGAAGTATTCCTGCGCTTTGCCCCAATAGGCATTGCGCAGCGATAACCGCCCTAAGGTCAACAGGAGGTCAGGATCGTTGGGGCGCTCCTGTAACCATTTCTCGGCGTAGGCCAGCTGACGTCCGGGATCGACATTGAGCAGCCCGTAACGCAGCACAAGGCGGCTGTCCCAGCGCTCCTTGAGAGAATGCCGCAATAGCCGTTCGGCAATGCCCTCCTCCTTGCCTCTTACCAACGCCTCGGTATACAGCCCGACCAGCTCAACATCACTGCGCAGATGATCGGGCATGTCCGCCCACAGGTTGCGGACCCGCTCGACATTGCCGGGGTGACGCGCCGCCTGCAGGATCAACTCGCGATAGGCACGCTGCTCCAGCTCGTGGCGCTCTTCCTGTGTGACCAGTTGCTGACGAGCCATGCGCGGCATTAGCCGGCGGATACCTTCCCAGTCGTTGACGCTCAGGTAGGCCTGCTTGAGCAGCTTGAGTACCTGCGGATGCTCGGGCAGTTGTTTCTCGAGGCGCGTCAACGTCGCCAAGGCCTCCTCGAATTGCTGACGATCGAGCATCAGCTGGGCCTGGACCATGCCTACGGCTGTATCGGCGCCTTCGGTGCTGTTGTGCGCGCGGCGCAGCAGCGTGTCGGCCTGCTCGTAGCGCCCCTGATAATGGGCAGCCAGCGCGGCAGACAGGTAGTTGACCAATGGCGTACTAGAGTCGTCTGCCGCCTTGGTCAGTGCCTTTTCGGCGCGCTTCCAGCGACCTTCGGCCAGCGCCACCAGGCCACGCACGGTACGGCGCATGGCATTGCGGTTGCGGTTGCGGCTGTTCCAGACCTTGAGACGGCTGACCGGGCGGCGCATGCGCATCAATAGGCGCAACACGAAATGCAGCACGAAGAATACGCCCAGTAGCACCACGAGCCCGAACCAGAACGAGGTCTGGAAAGAGGTGTCGCCCACGCGCACCAGCCAGTAGCCGGGCAATGACTGCATCAACTGGCCTAGCAAGGCACCCAGTGCCAGGCCGATAACGACGATGAGGATCAGCTTTCTCATGCGTCACCACTCCCGCCGCCTTGGCGACGTGTCATGAAATCTCGCAGGGCCTGCAGCGACTGGCTGATGTCCGGCAGCTCAGGGCGAATCGTCTTGTCCATCAGTGAGCGAAGCGTGTCCAGGACCTGCTGAACGCCATCACTCTCGGTGTCATAGTAACCCTCGATCAGGGTGACTGCCTTCTCCAGGCTGGCCTGATAGAGCTCGGGGTTCGCCTGAAGCAATGCCAACTGGGCCTGCTCCAGCTGCAGACGTACATTCTGGCGCAGGTAGGATTCCTGCTCAGGCGTCATCAAGGCTTCCAGGGCCTGGTCATGACGGCGCACGACGACCAGCTCCTTGATCTCCTGCCACAGACGAGACAGTTGCTGCTGCCAGGCACCCTCGACCGTGGAGGTGTCGCCTCCCTCGGCGGCGATCTGCTCAATGTCCTGCTGCAAGGGCAGCTTGGCAAGCTGCTCCTGCTGCGCCATGAGTTGCAGGTAAAGCCCCGTACGGTCAATGTTGGGTACCGATTGCAGTTCACCCAACTCGGATTGGATGGCACGCCGCACCGGCGTCAGGGCAGGGTTGTCGGTCTGAGCCAAACGCTCATCGGCCGTACGCAGCAGAGAGATCGCTCCATTCACATCACGCTCAAGCTGCAGACGCTGGTTGGCCAGGCGCAATAGGTACTCAACCTCGGAGAACAACCACTCGTTAGGATCGGTCTCCTGTTCCTCGGCGAGTTTCGCCAGCACCTGATCGAGGGTCTGGTTCATCTCCTGGCGATATTGCTGCATCTCGTTGCGCAGATCCTGCACGGCCTGCTGGCTCTGCTGGTCGCGCCCGCTCAGCTGGGAACGCAGCTCATCGATGGCATTGGCGTTGGCACTGGCGCTGCTCTCGACCTGCGACAGCTGGGAGAGCTGCGCTTGCTGAGCCTGCAGCTTCTGCCAGGCCCACCAGCCAGCGATAGCGGCAACGAGCACCAGTAGAATGACTAGGATCAGCGCCGCGATGCCGGCCTTGCCGCCTTTGCCATCGCTGCCACTCCCAGCGGGCCGGGGTGTTGCCGTGCCCGCTCCGCCGGCTCCCGCCGTGGTGGTGGCGCTTCCCGCGGCAGGTTTGCCAGAGGCATCCTTGGGCTTGGAGGGGCCATTGCCACCTGCGCCCGCCTTTGCCGGTTCCGGCTTGGTGTCTTGAGGCTTGCCAGGCTTGGAATCCTGGCCTTTGGCCGGCGCAGAAGCCGCATGTTCCTGTTGTGGCGCATTACTGCCCGTCACTGGGCGGTTAGCGTCCGGCTTGTCCGTCTTTTTGACAGCATCCGCCCCCTGGCCCTTGTCGTTCTTTTCCGGTGTCGATGCAGTCGTGCCATTACCGGACTGGGCTATCGCCCCCTTGTCCGTGGCCGGTTTTTTCGACGCATCGCCAGGGGATTCGCCCTTTCCCGCGCCGGAAGGCGCACGTTTTTCGTCCTGATCGTGCTCTTGCTTGCTCATCTGTCGCTAGCCCTTTTCAAGATCATCATGATCGGCGCCATCCAGGTTACACGCGTTGGCCACGGCGGCCGCCAGGGCGACCGGTGTGGCGCCTTGCGCCACATGAGGACGCAGGTAGCCCAGCGTGTGGGCCAGTGTAGCCAAACGCTGGCTGGAAACGATTAGCGGTTGGTTCAACGCCTTGGCAGAACACCATCCTGCCAGATGTTCGAGCAACTCGCCGCTCGTCACCACCAGTGCAGAAAAATCACCTTGTGTAAGATACTGCGCGCCCGGCCCGCCAGGCTCAACCGGTATGCGTCGATACAACGCTAGCCGGGTCAGCTTCGCTCCTCGCTGAGCCAGGCTATCTGCCAGCATAGTGCGGCCTCCCTCCCCTGCAGCCAGCAGCACACGCTGCTCGTCCAGGCGCTGCAGGGACGGCAGGCGCAACAGGGATTCGCTACTGTTGTCTACGGCATTCGCCGGCGGCATGTGAACACGCACGCCGAGCGTTTCATGCAGTACCTTGGCCGTGCCCGCGCCCACCGCGTAGAAGCTGGGCCCCAGAGGTAGTTGAGGCCAGTATCGGTCGAGCCCATCGGCGAGGCACTCCGCCGCGAAGGGGCTGATCACCACGACCCGCTGAAAGAGGTCGAAGTCGAGCCACGCTTGGCGCGTCTCAGGCGATTCAGCCAAGGCCTCCAGCCGTAGCGCCTCAAGCGACACCGCCTCGACCCCCACGGCCTCGAGCGCCTGACGCAACGGCTGCGCCCGCTTGCCCGGTCGAGTAATCAGGACCCTGGGGGGCGAAGCCATCAGTACTCGCCGTAGACCTGCGCCAGGATATCACCAGCGCCCTGATCGAGAAGATCCTCGGCGACCCGTATCCCCAATGTCTCGGGCTCACTGGCCGATCCTCGCCCCTCGGCACGCAGCACTTTCGAGCCGTCCGGCATGCCGACCAGCGCACGCAACCAGAGCGTATCACCCTCGAGTATGGCATGGCCGGCGATAGGCACCTGGCAACCACCTTCGAGACGCGTATTCATGGCCCGCTCGGCGCGCACCCGGGTGGCCGTCTCAGGGTGGTCGAGGGGCGTCAGCAATGCCAGAAGCTCCGGCGCATTGGTCCGGCACTCGATGCCCAGCGCGCCCTGGCCACAGGCCGGCAAGCAGATTTCCGGCGGCAGCTCCATGGTAATGCGATCACTGAGCTCCAGCCGGCGTAACCCGGACGTCGCCAGAATGATCGCATCGAACTCACCGGCATCGAGCTTGCCCAGGCGGGTCTGCACGTTGCCGCGCAGATTGAGTACTTGCAGGTCGGGGCGCGCCTCGCTGACCTGCAGGCCGCGACGCAGGCTGGACGTGCCCACGCGGGCGCCATGGGGCAGGTCATCGAAGCTGGCATAGCGGTTGGAGACGAAGGCATCGGTGGGTTCGGCACCCTCCAGGATCACCGAAAGCCCGAGGCCTTCGGGAAAATGCATCGGGACGTCCTTCATGGAATGCACGGCAATGTCGGCACGACCATCGATCATCGCCTCCTCGAGCTCCTTGACGAACAGACCTTTGCCGCCGACCTTGGCCAGCGGCGTATCGAGAATCTTGTCGCCCCGGGTGGACATAGCAACCAGTTCCACCTCAAGGCCTGGATGCAGCGCCATGAGACGGTCACGCACATACTCAGCCTGCCACAGGGCGAGCAGACTCTTGCGAGTGGCGATACGAAGCTTGGTGATGGCGGACACGTCAGTCTCCCTACAATGGAATGGACGGCGTTCGCGCCGACACAAATAGTGCGGCCATGGTCATGGCCCGTTGCCCTTCATCATAAAGCAGTCGCGAAGCAAGGAAAAATCGCTACCTGCAATGCCCCCGGCCGGCCTCGCCAGTGGCGTCGACTCTGGTACACTCATTTCTTTCAGTGACAATGCAGGACGCTTACGCCCGATGAGCCAGCAGACCAACCAGTCATGGGGTGGCCGCTTCAGCGAACCCACCGACGCCTTCGTCGAGAAATTCACCGCCTCGGTGGACTTCGATCGCCGCCTCTATCACCACGATATCCGCGGCTCGGTGGCCCATGCCACGATGCTAGAGCGGGTCGGCGTGCTCACCGCCGATGAGCGCGACGCCATCATTGGCGGCCTTGCCGAGGTCGAACGCGAGATAGAGGCCGGCGAGTTCCCGTGGTCGGTCAAGCTCGAAGACGTTCACATGAACATCGAGGCGCGCCTGACCGAGAAGATCGGTATTACCGGCAAGAAGCTGCATACCGGTCGTTCGCGCAACGATCAGGTGGCCACCGACATTCGCCTCTATCTGCGCGACGAGATCGATGCCATCGATGCCGAACTGGCCCGCCTGCGCCATGGCATGATCGAGCTGGCCGCCAGCGAAGCCGACACCATCATGCCCGGCTTCACTCACCTGCAGACCGCTCAGCCTGTGACCTTCGGCCATCACCTGCTGGCCTGGCAGGAAATGCTCGCCCGTGACCACGAGCGCCTGCGTGACTGCCGCAAGCGGGTCAACGTGATGCCCCTGGGCGCTGCAGCCCTGGCCGGTACCACCTACCCCATCGATCGTCATGTCACGGCTGAACTGCTGGGCTTCGAGCGCCCCGCCGAGAATTCGCTGGACGCGGTCAGCGATCGCGACTTCGCCATCGAATTCACCGCCTTCGCCAGCCTCCTGCTGATGCACCTGTCGCGCATGAGCGAGGAGCTGGTGCTGTGGACCAGCGCCCAATTCGACTTCATCGACCTTCCTGATCGCTTCTGCACCGGCTCCTCGATCATGCCGCAGAAGAAGAACCCCGACGTACCCGAACTGGTGCGCGGCAAGACCGGACGCGTCTATGGCCATCTGATGGGTCTGCTGACTCTGATGAAGTCGCAGCCGCTGGCCTACAACAAGGATAATCAGGAAGACAAGGAGCCGTTGTTCGACACCCTCGATACCGTCAAGGGCTGCCTCAAGGCCTTCGCTGACATGGTGCCGGCCATCGAGGCCAAGGCGGACAATATGCGCGAAGCGGCCCGTCGTGGCTTCTCCACCGCCACCGACCTGGCCGACTACCTGGTTCGCAAGGGCGTGGCCTTCCGCGACGCTCACGAGATCGTTGGCCATTCCGTGGCCTACGGTATCGCCCAGAAGAAGGATCTCTCCGAGATGAGCCTCGACGAGCTTCGCCAGTTTTCGGACATCATCGGCGAGGATGTCTTCGAGGTCCTGACCTTGGAAGGTTCGGTAGCGGCACGCAATCACATCGGCGGCACGGCGCCGAATCAGGTTCGCGCCGCTGCCCAGCGTGCACGCGACGTCCTCCAGGCCATGAGAGGGGAAGGCTGAAATGCGCTTACGTTTGGCCCTGCCTGCTCTCCTGCTGGCTGTATTGCTGCTCGCCGGCTGCGGGCAGAAGGGGCCACTCTACCTGCCAGGGGACGAAGAAGCCGCGGAAGCCTATGACCCGGCAGGCACCCACGAAAGCCAGCCTGAAGAGAGCCAGCCCGAGGCTGGCCAAGACCATGACACAGACGCCGGAAACGCCATATCGTCCGGCGCCAGGGAATAACGATGGATCATTTCGAATATCGCGACGGCGTACTCTACGGTGAAGACGTTCCGCTCGCCCAGGTGGCCGAACGCTTCGGCACGCCCTGTTACGTCTACTCGCGGGCCACGCTGGAGCGCCACTACCGGGCCTATACCGAGGCCCTGGGCAGCCACCCGCACCTGATCTGCTACGCGGTCAAGGCCAATTCCAATCTGGCAGTGCTCAATCTGCTTGCCCGCCTGGGTGCCGGCTTCGACATCGTCTCGCAGGGTGAACTCGAGCGGGTACTGGCCGCCGGCGGCGACCCCGCCAAGGTGGTGTTCTCGGGCGTCGCCAAGCAGGCCGACGAAATGACCCGTGCGTTGGAGGTTGGCATCAAATGCTTCAACGTCGAATCGCTGCCGGAGCTGGAGCGCCTTAATGCCGTCGCTGCCAGCCTGGACAAGGTCGCCCCGGTGTCGCTACGCGTCAATCCCGATGTTGACGCCCGCACTCACCCGTACATTTCTACCGGACTCAAGGCCAACAAGTTCGGCATTGCCATTGACCAGGCAGTGGAGGTCTACGAACGCGCCGCGGCCCTGCCCAACGTCGATCCGGTGGGTATCGACTGCCACATCGGTTCGCAGCTCACCGAGTTGTCACCGTTTCTGGATGCCCTGGATCGCTTGCTGGTGCTGCTCGATCGGCTCAAGGAGCGCGGGATCCACATCGAGCATCTCGACCTGGGCGGCGGTCTCGGCGTGCCCTATCAGGGCGAGACCCCACCGGCGCCGTTCGACTACGCCCGCGCCCTGCTCGAGCGGCTCTCGGCATGGGATGGCAAACGCAACCTGACACTGCTGTTCGAACCGGGGCGCTCGATTGCCGCCAATGCAGGCGTACTGCTGACCCGCGTCGAATACCTGAAGCCCGGTGAAACCAAGAACTTCGCCATCGTCGATGCCGGCATGAACGACCTGATCCGGCCGTCGCTCTACCAGGCCTGGCAGGCGATCATCCCGGCCGATACTCGCATGCCGCGCGACACCGCTACCTACGACGTGGTCGGCCCGGTCTGCGAAACCGGCGACTTCCTGGGCAAGGACCGTGATCTGGCGGTGGATGCCGGCGACCTGCTGGCGGTGCGTTCATCGGGCGCCTATGGCTTCGTCATGGCCTCGAACTACAACAGCCGACCGCGGCCGGCGGAAGTCATGGTCGATGGTGACCGCACGCATCTGGTGCGCCGCCGCGAACGTCTCGAGGACTTGTGGGCCGGAGAATCATTGCTGCCGGAGAGTCGCTGATGCTGCTGCATTTCACCAAGATGCACGGGCTGGGCAATGACTTCATGGTCGTTGATCTGGTCACCCAGCGGGCGCGCTTCGACGAGGCGTGCATCCGTCAGCTCGCCGATCGCCACTTCGGCATCGGCTTCGATCAATTGCTGGTCGTCGAGCCGCCACGCGACCCGGACATGGACTTTCGCTACCGGATCTACAACGCTGACGGTAGCGAGGTGGAAAATTGCGGTAACGGGGCGCGCTGCTTCGCGCGCTTCGTCTGCGATCAGCGCCTGACCCATAAGCGCGAGATCCGCGTCGAGACCCAGGGCGGCCAGCTGACCCTGGTGATCGAAGACGATGGCCGGGTACGCGTTAACATGGGCGCACCGCGCTTCGCCCCGGCGGATGTCCCTTTCGATGCCACGGAAGATCGTCCCCTGCACGATATCGTGGTTGATGGCGAAACGCTGCAGGTCGGCGTGGTTTCGATGGGCAATCCACACGCTGTTCTGCAGGTCGACGATGTCGATAACGCTCCGGTGGAAACGCTGGGGCCGAAGATCGAATCGCATCCGTGCTTTCCTCGCCGGGTTAACGCCGGTTTCATGCAGGTCGTCTCAAGGCATGCCGTTCGCCTGCGCGTCTTTGAGCGCGGTGCCGGCGAGACGCTGGCCTGCGGCACCGGCGCCTGCGCAGCCGTTGCCAGCGGTATTCGCCGGGGCCTGCTGGAGAGCCCTGTGGATGTCGAGCTCCCTGGCGGAACGCTGACCCTGGAATGGGCCGGCGACGGTGAGCCCCTGTTCATGACCGGCCCCGCCGTGCGGGTGTTCGACGGTCGAGTGCCGCTCGGCTGAGTGCCGTGCGATCACGAGGTAACCAACATGACCCAAGCCCAAGCCCCCGACCCCCGCCAGACATTGTCTCCTGAAGCGGTGGCTCGCTGGCTGGCCCGACATCCCGATTTCTTCGTCGGGCGCGAAGGGTTGCTACAGCAACTCAAGGTGCCACACCCGGAAACCCAGGGCGCAATCTCCCTGTTGGAGCGCCTGGTTCACGATCTGCGTGAACGGGCCGAGGGCGCCGAGTGGCGGCTCGAACAGTTGCTGGAGTCGGCCCGTCACAACGAATCGCAATATCGGCGCACCCGCGAGCTGATTCTGGCGCTGCTCGAAGCCGAGAGTAGCGATGCACTGGGACAGGCCTTGGCGACCCAGCTTTCCGAACGCTTCCGGACTCAATCGGTGGCGCTGTGGTGCGCTCCCAGCCTGACCGATTGCGAACCGCAGCCACCCCAGCCGCCACGCTTCATACTCGATGACGCCGCCGGTATCCGACTCGCCGCCCTGCTAGATGGTCGCGCCAGCCGCTGCCGGCGCCTGTCGCGCAAGGACTGGCAGCTCTTGCTGCCGCACATCGAGCCGCCAGCTCAGGCAGGCTCCTGCGCGCTGACCCGCCTGACACTCGGCGAGCCGTTCGGCTATCTGATCCTGGCCAGCCATGACACCGAGCATTTCCGTGCCAGCCTGGACACGTTGTTCACCGAGTATCTCGGTGATGTCGTGGTACGCCTGTTAGTGCGGCTGACCCAGGGCCAGTGAGGCAGGTGAGTTATGAATGAGGCAGTGGAGTGTTTTCTGGCCGATTTGGCGCAGCAGGCCAGCCCTGCGACCGTGGACGCCTACCGCCGCGACCTGGCGTCACTGCAGACCTACCTTGTCGAGCAGGGGGTCACCGAATGGCAGGCGCTCGATGCCGCCCTGGTACGGCGCTTTCTGGGCCGGGAACGCAGCCGCGGCCTGGCCCCACGTAGCCTGGCCCGGCGTCGCGCCGCCCTGTCGCGCTTCGCTGAGACACTGATGCGCCAAGGGGTGTTGCCGCTAAACCCTGTCAAGTTGGTAAGAACACCCCGACAGCCTCAGCATTTGCCCAGGCCGGTGGATATCGACCAACTGACCCGCTTTCTTGATGCGCCACACGATGAGTCACCACTGGCAATCCGTGATCAGGCCATGCTCGAGCTGTTCTACTCGTGCGGCCTGCGCCTGGCCGAGCTCGCCGCACTGAACCTTGACAGTCTCGACATGCGCCGCGTGCGGGTGGTGGGCAAAGGCAACAAGCCGCGTCAGGTCCCGGTCGGCAAACGTGCCCGCCAGGCTCTGGACGCTTGGCTCAAGGTCCGCGGAACATTTGCCGGGGATGAAGAATCGGCTCTGTTCGTCGGGCAGCGCGGTCGCCGTCTCGGCCATCGCGCCATTCAACAGCGCCTGGCTGAAAGCGCCGTCGCACGCGGCCTCCCGGAGCATCTGCACCCACACCGTCTGCGCCACTCGTTCGCCAGCCACCTGCTGGAATCCAGCCAAGACCTGCGTGCCGTCCAGGAACTACTGGGCCACGCCAACCTGGCCACCACCCAGGTCTATACCCGGCTCGATTGGCAGCACCTGGCCAGTGCCTACGATGCTGCTCATCCCCGGGCCCGCCGTCAGCGCCAAACGCCCGGCGACGACCCGACCACCTGAGGCCAACGCCATGTCTCCCATCGATACCTTGACTTTCGACCTTGATGACACGCTCTGGGATAACCGCCCGATCATGGAGCGTGCCGAGCAGGAACATCATGCCTGGCTCGACGATGCCTTGGCCGTGTGGCTTGACGAGACCGTGGTCGACGAGGCCCTGCGCCAGCTGGGCCGCTACGGTGAAGGCTATACGCTGGAACATTACCTTCAGCGCCGCCTGGACGTGGCCCGGCGGCATCCGCTGCGTCGCGGCGACTTCACCTGGCTGCGCGAACGGGCCCTGGTCGAGCTGCTCGAGGAGTTCGGCCTGCCACGCAGCGCGGCCCACCTGTGGGCTGCGGCGGCCATCGAACGCTTCCTGACCCTGCGTCACGAGCTTACGCCCTACCCTGAAGTCGTACCGATGCTCGACGCCTTGCGTACACGCTATGGACTGGCGGCCATTACCAATGGCAACGCCGACCTGAGGCGCCTGGAATTGGCCCACCATTTCTCGGTAATCATTGCGGCTGGAGAAATGCTCACACCCAAGCCCGATGCACGGCCGTTTCTGGCGGCACTGGCGCGCCTGGGCAGCACCCCATCGCGGGCGCTACATGTCGGCGATTCATGGAACGAGGATGTGTTACCGGCTTGGCGGCTGGGGATGCGTGTTGCCTGGATCGACAAGCGCGGCGAAGACCCAGGGGCACTGCCCGAAGGCGTCTACCGGCTCGTCCATGTGCGCGAGTTGCCCGCGCTACTCGACCAGCTCGGGCGCTAGCCAGGTATCCAGACGCATTCGGGCCTCATCCACCCCCTGCTTCTTGAGCGCCGAGAACAGCTGCACGCTGACCAGGTCCTCCCACTCGCGCAGTCGCTGGCGTACCTGTAGCAAGCTGCTCTTGGCCGCGCCCGGCTTGAGCTTGTCGGCTTTCGTCAGCAGGATATGCACGGGCATGTCCTGTTCGTCGGCCCACCCCAGCATCATCTCATCGAATTCGCTCAATGGATGGCGAACGTCCATGAGCAGCACCAACCCCTGTAATGACGCGCGGCGCTGCAGGTAATCCGCCAGGTGACGCTGCCACTCAAGCTTGACCTTTTCAGGCACCTTGGCGAAGCCATAACCAGGCAGGTCGACCAGGCGGCTCCCCGTGTCTTCGCCCACGCTAAAGAAGTTGATCAGTTGGGTGCGGCCCGGTGTCTTGGATGTGCGGGCCAGTGCCTTCTGCTGGGTCAAGGCGTTGATCGCGCTGGACTTGCCGGCATTGGAACGTCCGGCGAAGGCGACCTCTCGGCCGTCGTCGGGCGGGCACGCCGCCAAGGTCGGGGCACTGGTCATGAAACGGGTAGCGTGGTAATTGAGGCGGGTCACGGCGGGTCTCTTCCTGGCTAAGCGGCGAGCATCGGTGGGGCTGTCATGGGCTACGTGCAGCAATATGGCCACATTCACCCCACCGAGGGGATTCGATATACTGCCCAACAGTTGATGTCGCCCTGGGCCGGGCTAGTGTACCACTCGGTACACGGCGGTCGCGAACGCTAGGCCATCGAGGGCTTTGGCACGCGGGCCTCCCAGCCAGACAAAATATAATGAAACGGCATAGTGGGATTAGCGATGAGAAAGTTACTGGCAAGCCTGGCTATCACTCTGGGTCTGGTGGGCACGGTTCACGCTCAGGTCGACGGCAATCCCTCAGCGGGCCGCGAAAAGGCCCAGGTCTGCGCGGCCTGTCACGGCCAGCAAGGCATCAGTGCGGCCCCGACGTTTCCCAACCTGGCAGGCCAGCAACCCAACTATCTCTTCAAGCAGGTCGTCGACATTCGTGACGGTGTGCGTCCAGTGCCACAGATGGCCGGCATCGTCGCCAACCTCAGCGATCAGGACATCGCCGACCTGGCAGTCTATTTCGCCAACCAGCCCGCCAATCTGGGCCAGGCCGACCCCGATCTAGCCCAGCGCGGTCTCGAACTCTACAAGGCCGGCAGCCTAGCCAAGGGCATCCCCGCATGCATGGCCTGCCACACTCCGACTGGGGAAGGTATCAACACCGCCCGCTATCCGGCGCTTTCAGGCCAGCATCCGGAATATACCGTGACCACGCTTAAAGCTTTCGCCAACGGTGAGCGCGACAATGACCCCAACGCCATCATGCGCGACATCGCCTCCAAGATGAGCGACAGCGACATGGAGGCCGTGGCCAACTATGTCTATGGCTTGAACTAAGCGCGTTTGGCGCTTGCATGCACATTACCAAGGCGGCCTCGGCCGCCTTGTGTCGTTCCGACCCGGGGAACCGCCTTGCCGGTTCGCGTTCAAAGACGACATCAGTCTCGGGCGCAGCCCCGTGGCCGAGATTCTGATACCTTTATTAGGCAGAGAATCGTTAAGTACATCAAGGAGACGTGGCACATGCTGAAACACTGGATTGCAATGGTTGCCGGACTTGGCCTTTCGACCATGGCCTTGGCCGCCCCGGTCGCAGGCGAGGATTATCAGGTGCTCGACGAGCCGGTGGAAACCAATGTCGACGAGGGACAGATCGAGGTGACAGAAGCCTTCTGGTATGGCTGCCCGCACTGTTACAACCTGGAAGCGCCGCTCAACGCCTGGGTGGCCGAGCTGCCGGAAGATGTCACTTTCCAGCGCCTGCCAGCGACCATGGGCGATGTCTGGACGACCCATGCCACAGCCTTCTATGCTGCCCAGCAACTGGGCATTCTCGAGAAGCTCCATGATGACTTCTTCGACGCGATCCATCAGGACGGGCGCAAGCTCGCCGATGCCGACGAGATTGCCGAGTTTTTCAGCAACTATGGCGTCAGCGAAAAGGAAGCCAAGGATGCGCTGACCTCGTTCGGCGTCAAGAGCCAGATCAATCGGGCCCATGCCAAGATGCGCGCCTATAAGCTGATGGGGGTGCCGGCGCTGGTCGTCGATGGCCGCTACGTGATCACCCCAAGCAGTGCGGGTAGCCTTGAGAACATGCCGCAGATTGCCGGTGCCCTCATCGAGCAGGTCCGTAGCGAACGCAGCAATCAGGGAGAGTGAGCGATGCACGCGCGTGCCATCCACAAAGGCCGTGCAGACACGCTGCGCCTGCTGACGTACAACCTGCAGGTCGGCATTCACACTTCGGCCTACCACCACTACATCACCCGCAGCTGGCAGCATCTGCTGCCACACGCCAAGCGGCAGGGACGCCTCGACCTGCTCGGTGAGGTACTTGGCCGCTTCGATATCGTCGGCCTACAGGAAGTCGATGGTGGCAGCTTTCGCTCGGGGAATGTCAATCAGGTTGAATACCTCGCCCATCGGGCGGGGTTTCCCTTCCATTACCAGCAGTTGAACCGCAATCTGGGCCGTGTGGCCCAGCACAGCAACGGCCTGCTGTCACGAATGTCGCCTAACCAGGTCGAAGAGCACCGGTTGCCTGGCACCCTGCCCGGCCGCGGAGCCATCCATGCCCGTTATGGCGAAGGCCCCGATGCTCTGCACGTCTTCGTTGCTCATCTGGCATTGAGCCACCGCGGGCGTGTGCGCCAGCTCGACTACCTCAGCGAGATCATCACCCCGCTGAAGCATGTGGTGGTCATGGGCGATCTCAACTGTACCCCCGATCAATTAAACGCCCATTCCCGATTCTGTACCTCGCTGCCGCTGCATCCGGTACGCCCGTTGCTGAGCTATCCATCCTGGCAACCGAGCCGGGCCCTGGACCATATTCTGCTGTCTTCCTCGCTTGAGGCAGGCGAGATCATGGCACTGGATCCGCTGACCTCCGATCACTTGCCGCTGGCAGTGGATATTCATCTTCCCGACGCCTGCCGTCAGACCATCCCTGCCTTGTCAGACCAATGAACCATTGCCCTGGCGGCGGCCAGCGTTCACGCTAGCGTAGATTTTGCGTGAAGCGCGGCCATCGCCACCATCACGGCCACAAGCCGGACTGTGCGAAGATAGGCCCCCTGGCATGTCGAGTCTGCTGTCGCTCTGGGCAGCAGCGTGACGTTCCAGCAAAATAACGGCGCAAAACGCCTAGACTGAGAGGGTTCCATGAATCGTGCTTCGTCCGTGCCAGCCCCCCTGGCCTGGATCGACGTTGTCACCGAGCGGTTGGGTAAGGCACTTGCCTGGCTGATCCTCGCGATGATGCTGATCCAGTTCCTGATCGTGGTGCTGCGCTACATGTTCAACTTCAATAGCATACCCATGCAGGAATCGGTCATGTACATGCATGCCCTGGTTTTCCTGCTCGCCGCCTCCTACACGCTGAAACACGATGGCCACGTACGTGTCGATATCTTTTATCGGGGATTTTCGGCGCGTCGCAAGGCATGGGTCGACCTGTTCGGAACCTTGTTCCTGCTGATGCCGGTCATGCTCTTCGTGCTCGTCTCTAGCCTGGGCTACGTCAGCAAGTCATGGGCGATCCTCGAAGGGTCCCCGGATACCGGCGGCATTCCTGCCATTTTCCTGCTCAAGACGCTGATTCCCGTGTTCGCCGTACTGATGATTGTACAGGGCATCGCCGAATTGATCCGTAACGCCCTGATCATTGCCGGACGCATCGCGCCCCCGGCGCATGACGACGATCACCTTGAGGAGCGTGTGTAAATGTTCGAATACATGGCGCTCGTGCTTTTCGCCGTCATCTGTATCGTGCTGATGTTCGGGTACCCGGTGGCGCTGTCGCTGGCCGGCACTGCGCTGGCCTTCGCCGGGTTGGGAATGGGCCTGGAATCGCTGGGCATCGACGCCAATTTCGACTCGGCCTTTCTGTCGGCGCTTCCCAACCGCCTCTACGGCATCATGTCCAATTCGACGCTGCTGGCCGTGCCGCTGTTCGTACTGATGGGCGTCCTGCTGGAAAAATCCAAGGTCGCCGAGACCTTACTCGACGCCATGGCTCTGCTGTTCGGTTCGCTGCGCGGTGGGTTGGGTATCTCGGTGACCATTGTCGGCATGATGCTTGCCGCCTCCACCGGTATTGTCGGCGCCACCGTGGTCACCATGGGCCTGCTGTCGCTGCCGACCATGCTCAAGCGCGGCTACAGCCAGTCGCTGGCCACCGGCACGATCTGTGCTACCGGCACCCTTGGCCAGATCATTCCGCCTTCCATCGCACTGGTGCTGCTCGGCGACGTACTCTCCTCCGCCTATCAGCAGGCGCAGCTGGCCATGGGGATCTTCAGCCCCAAGACCGTCTCTGTCGGCGACCTGTTCATGGGTGCCATCGTCCCGGGCCTGATTCTCGTCGCGCTGTACATTATCTATGTCGCTGTCATCGCCTGGTTGCGGCCTAGCGCCGCTCCGCCTGCGGATCGCCAGGAGCTGATGGAGGAACTCGGCCACCAAGGCGGCTTGGGCCTCCTGCTGCTCAAGGGGCTGGTACCGCCGATCGTGCTGATCGTTGCCGTGCTGGGCTCGATCCTTGGCGGTTTCGCTACGCCGACGGAAGCTTCGGCGGTGGGCGCCTTCGGCGCGCTGATCCTGGCCCTGGCCTACCGCAAGCTGGACTTCGCCACGCTCAAGGAAGTCGTGCGCTCGACGACCCACGTGACCACCATGGTCTTCCTGATCCTGATCGGTGCCGCGCTGTTCTCGCTGGTATTCCGCGCCTACGGTGGCGAGGAACTGGTCGTGCACTTGTTCGACAATATGCCCGGCGGTGTGGTCGGCGCGACGATCATCGTCATGCTGGTGATTTTCCTGCTCGGCTTCATTCTCGATTTCATCGAGATCACCTTCGTCGTCGTGCCGATCGTCGGTCCGGTGCTGCTGGCCATGGGCCTCGACCCGATCTGGCTGGGCATCATGATCGCTATCAACTTGCAAACGTCGTTCCTGACACCGCCGTTCGGCTTCGCGCTCTTCTACCTGCGCGGCGTGGCACCGGACACGGTGCCCACCACGGCGATCTATCGTGGCGTCGTTCCCTTCATCGTGCTGCAGCTGGGCATGCTGGTCGCCCTGGCCTTCGTGCCGGAGCTCGCCACCTGGCTACCAGCGCAGTTCTGATCGGGGGAATGGTCCAGACTGATTAGTATGTGTTGGCGGTGGGTACCCGCCCACCGCCGCACGATGACAACCCTAGGCGCACAACGCGCTCAACGACACAATAAGGGGAAATGCGCTATGCAACTCAAGTCTCTTGCCGCCGTCATCGCCATGGCCAGCACCGCCACCGGCCTGGGCCTGGCAACTGCCCTCGATAACCCCGCCCATGCGCAGGATGACACCTACAAGTGGAAAATGGTCACGTCGTGGCCGAAGAACTTCCCCGGTGTCGGTCAAGGGCCGGAGCGCCTGGCCGAGCTGGTCGACAAGATGTCCGACGGTCGTCTCACCATCGACGTCTACGGAGCCGGCCAGCTGGTCCCCGGCTTCGAGGTCTTCGATGCAGTCTCCGAGGGCACTGCCGAGCTGGGCCATTCCGCCTCCTACTACTGGAAGGGCAAGGCGCCGGCCGCACAGTTCTTTGCCGCGGTGCCGTTCGGCATGAACGCCCAGGAAATGAACGCCTGGCTGCAGTATGGCGGAGGTATCGAGCTGTGGAATGAGCTGTATGACCAGTTCGGCGTCGATGTCATGACCGCCGGCGCGTCCGGTGTGCAGATGGGCGGCTGGTTCAACAAGGAGATCAACTCGGTCGAGGATCTCAACGGGCTCAAGATGCGCATGCCGGGGCTGGGTGGCGAGGTCATGAACCGCATGGGTGCGGCGATCGTCAATATGCCCGGTGGCGAGATCTTCACTTCGCTGCAGTCCGGTGCCATCGACGCCACCGACTGGATCGGACCGTACAACGACCTGGCCTTCGGCCTGCACCAGGCAGCGGACTACTACTACTACCCGGGCTGGCACGAGCCGACCGTGATGTTCGAGGCCATCGTCAACGAGGAGGCCTACAACTCGCTGCCAGCCGACTTGCAGGAAATCCTCAAGACCGCCGTGCATGACGTGAACCTGTCGGTGCTCAACGAGTACACCGCGCGTAACAACGATGCCCTGCAGACGCTTGTCGAGGAGCATGGCGTCCAGCTTAAGCGTTACCCCGACGACGTGCTGGCCGAAGCCAAGAAGCACTCACAGGCGGTGGTGCAGGAGCTGGCCGAGACCAACGACATGGCCAAGAAGATCTACGACTCCTACAGCGCGTTCCAGGACAAGGTCGAGAACTACCACGCCATCTCCGAGCAGGCGTACTACAACGCCCGTAACCCGGACGGCGATACCCCCACCACCCAGCAGCAATAATCGCTGTAGCGCATCGGTCACCGGGCTCGCGTTGCGAGCCCGGTTTTTTATATTCAGCGCTGCTAGCTCGTTAAGGTGCCCATGGCACGCACCCAGTCGATCATTGGCGCCGGATAGATGCCCAGCAGGACCACCAGCAGCGCCAGCCCCAGCACCACTACCCCGCCAGCACGTATGCCCCAGTCATGCGGCGCATCACGACTCTGCATGCCCGGCTCGACCAGATATAGCGTGACCATGACCCGCAGGTAGTAATACAGACCGATGGCGCTGCCCACGACGATGCCGCCAACCAACCACCATCGGCCTGCCTCGACCCCCAGCGCAATGATGTAAAACTTACCGATGAACCCCGCCGTAAAGGGAATGCCGGCCAGCGACAGCATGGTCACGGTGAGTACTGCCGTCAGGTAGGGCCGCCGCCAGAACAAGCCGCGATAATGATGCAGCCCCGCGGCATCGCTGCCACCGTAGGGGCTCGACAGCAATGTCACCACGCCGAAAGCGCCCAGTGTCGTGATCAGATAGGTGATCAGATAGACGGCACCGGTTTCCGCCGCCAACCCGTCGCTGACCACCAGCGCTACCAACAGGTAGCCGAAGTGAGCGATCGATGAATAGCCCAGCAGGCGCTTGAGGTTGGATTGGGTCAACGCCAGTAGATTGCCGACCAGCATGGTGAGCAGCGCAAGAGCCGCCAGCACATCATGCAGCCAGGCATCCTGGAAGGCCGGTGCCGACAGCACCAGGCGCAACAGCACAACGAACACTGCCACCTTGCTGGCCGAGGCAAGGAACATCGCTGCCGGTCCTGGCCCGCCCTCGTAGACATCGGGGGTCCATAGATGAAACGGCACAACCGACAGCTTGAAGCCCAGGCCCACCAGCATCAGCCCGGCACCGGCCACTCCCCATGCGCCCGCACCCTGAACGAGACCCGCCGATAGGCCGGCCAAGTCTAGGCGTCCGGTCTGGGCATAAAGCAGCGCCATGCCGAACAGCAGAAAGGCGGTACCCCCCGCCGATAGCACAAGATACTTGATGCCGGCCTCCAGCGAGCGACGCTCGTGGAAGGTATAGGCAAGCATCCCGTAGAGCGGCATCGACAGCAGCTCAAGACCGAAGAACAGCGTGGCCAAGTGCTGACTGGCCGACAGTACCAGCCCGCCAGCGGCGGCGCACAGCAGCAGTAGATAGAACTCCTCGCGAGGTCCTTGGTAATGCTCCAGATAGGCGTGGGCCAGCGTGGCGCAGGCCAGCGAAGAGACGAGAATCAGCACGGCGGCAAACATCGCCAAGCCATCCACGGCCAGCAGCGGCGTCTCGAGCGGCGCCACCTGCCATACGATGAGCAGCGAGAACAGGGCCAGATTGAGTCCGACCACCGTGGCAAAGGCAGTCCCTGAGTGATGACGCCGCCAGGCGATCCCCAACATCACCACAATGGCCGTGACACAGACCAAGATCAACGGAAGTAGCGCAACGAGATGCGTCAAGGTCAGTGTCATGCGACCCCCGTCGGCAGTGTGGTGATGAGTGTGTCAGCCGCACTGAACAGGCGCTGCACCTCCAGCATGGCGGCATCGGTAGTGTTGAGCAGCAACTGCGGATACAAGCCAAACAACAGCACCAGGGCAAGCAGGCCCAACATCATGAAAAATTCGCGCCGGTCGAGCCCGGCAAGCGGGGTATCGTTCTGGGTGGGCCCGAAGTGTACGCGCTGCATCAGCAGTAGCGAGTAGATGGCCGCCAGTACCAGCCCGGCGCTGGCGGTCGCCACTACCCATGGCGCCACCGCAAAGCTGCCGAACAGCACCATGAACTCGCCAACGAAATTGGCCGTGCCCGGCATGCCCAGCGAGGCGGCAACGAAACACAGCGAAAACCCGGGTAAGCTACCCAAGCGTCCCCACAGCCCCCCCATCTCGCGCATGTCACGGGTATGCAGTCGCTCGTAGAGCTGGCCGCTTAGGATGAAAAGTCCGGCCGCCGAGAAGGCATGCGCCACCATCAGCATGACCACGCCCTGCAGGGCCAACTCGGTCCCTGCATAGATGCCAATCAGCACGAAGCCCATGTGCGAGATGCTGGTGTAGGCGATCAGCCGCTTGACGTCGTGCTGACCGCACGCCAGCACCGCTCCGTAAAAGATGCCTATCAGGCCCAGCGCCATGGCTACCGGAGCGAAGGCCTGCGAGGCCTCGGGAAACAGCGGCAGCGCAAAGCGCAGCATGCCGTAGGCAGCCGTCTTGAGCAGGATACCCGCCAGATCGACGCTACCCGCGGTCGGTGCCTGGGCATGTGCATCTGGCAGCCAGCCGTGCAGCGGCACCACCGGCAGCTTGACCGCGAAGGCAATGAAAAAGCCCAACATCAACCACATCGCCAGGCCGTCGGACAGTGGCGTGTTGCGCAAGTCGTCGTAGCTGAAAGAATACTCGCCGGTATTGGCATGGTGGACGAAAACCAGGCCCAGTATCGCCACCAGCATCAGAAGCCCGCTGGCCTGGGTATAGATGAAGAACTTGGTGGCGGCGGTGATGCGTGTCTTGCCCTCCGAACCGCTGTGTCCCCACAGCGCAATCAGAAAGTACATCGGCACCAGCATCATTTCCCAGAAGAAGAAGAACAGGAACAGGTCGATGGCCAGGAACACACCGACCACCCCGCCGAGGATCCACAGCAGATTGAGATGGAAGAAGCCGACACGGCGCACGATCTCGTTCCAGGAACACAGTACTGCCAGCACACCGAGAAAGCCGGTCAGGGCGATCAGCACCAGCGACAGGCCATCCAGCGCCAGATGCACCTCGATGCCGAAGCGGGGAATCCACGCCGCCCGCCATTCCATCGACCAGCGCGCCGCCTCGCTGGAGGCGGTCGGATCGGGCAGGTGGTACTCGCCCTGAAACCACAGCCCGAGCGTAATCAGCAGCACCAGCCCCATGGTCCCCAGCGCAATCCAGCGGGGTGCCATCTCGCCCAAGCGCTCCGCCTTCCAGCACAGCAGCCCGCCAATGAAGGGAATCAGAATCAGCCAGACCAGCGTCATAAATGTCGCATTCCTTGTCGTCTTGTCATCACGGCTCCCCCAGCGGCGTCGGTATGCAGGCCGACGCTACGCCCCCAGCGTCAATATCAGCAGTACCACGGTCGCACCGATCACCATCGAGGTGGCATACCAGCGCAGCCGCCCGGTCTGTGTTCTCGATAGCCCCCGGTGCATTACCCCAGCCAGCCAGGCGACTCGGCTGCCGGTTCGGTCGATGGGGTCACTGCGCAGCCAACCCACCAGGCCCTGGTACGGACGCACCAAGGTGCGGTCGAAGAAGGCATCGAGCCCCCAGGCGGTGTACCACAGCGTGCGCAGCCGTGCGCCCCAGCCTTGGGCGACCTGCTCACGCAGCCACGCCCGCCGATACAGGAACAGCCACGCCCCGAGTGCGATACCCGCCAGGGCAACCCCGGCCGCAACGATCTCGAGCGTGGTGTGCAATGCGCCATGCCCGGTCTCTTCCGCCGCCAGCAACACGCCCTCAAGCGGCGGAGTAATCCAGGCACCCAGAAATGTCGAGAGGATCGCCAGAACCACCAGCGGCACGCCATGCACCAGGCCGCGGCCAGGCTCGGCATGCCGGGCATTGTCGCTCTTCATCTCGCCATGGAAGGTGTTGATGATCAGGCGCAGCGTATAGATCGAGGTCAGGAAGGCCCCGATCAGCCCTGCCAGCAGTAACCCGCCTTGGCCGGCCAGCAGTGTCTGGAAGAGAATCTCGTCCTTGCTGTAGAAGCCGGCAGTAACCAGCGGTAGTGCCGCCAGCGCTGCCCCGCCGACCACGAACCCGGCGTAGGCCAGCGGCAGTCGCCGCCACAGTCCGCCCAGGCGGCGCATGTCCTGCTCGTGATGGCAGCTGACGATCACTGCCCCGGCGGAGAGGAACAGCAGCGCCTTGAAGAAGGCATGCGTCATCAGGTGGAAGATGGCGGCATCGAAAGCGCCTGCGCCCAGCGCCAGAAACATGTAGCCGATCTGGCTCATGGTCGAGTAGGCCAGTACACGCTTGATGTCGGTCTGTGCCAGAGCGGCAAAGCCGGCCAGAAGCAGGGTCAGCGCACCGATCACTCCGGTCAGGTAAAGCACATCCGGCGCCAGCAGGAACACACCATGCAGCCGGGCGATCAGGTAAACCCCCGCCGTGACCATGGTTGCCGCATGGATCAGTGCGGAGACCGGCGTGGGGCCAGCCATGGCATCGGCCAGCCAGGTATGCAGCGGCAACTGGGCCGACTTGCCCAGGGCCCCACCCAGCAGCAGCAGGGCCGCCAACTCCACCGTGGCATCGCCTTCGGCCCACACCTGCGGAGCACGCTGGAGCAGCTCGGAGATATCCAGCGTACCCAGCTCACGAAATAGCAGGAACAGGCCGATAGCCAGGAACACGTCGCCGATACGCGTGACGATGAACGCCTTGAAGGCGGCCCAGCCGTTGGCCGCGGTCTGGTAGTAGTAGCCGATCAACAGATAACTGCACAGGCCGACCCCCTCCCAGCCGAGGAACAGCAACAGCAGATTGTCGCCCAGCACCAGCAGGACCATGCTGAACACGAACAGGTTCATGTAGGCATAGAAGCGCGTGATGCCACTCTCGCCGTGCATGTACCAGGCCGCGAACAGGTGAATCAGGAAACCTACGCCGGTGATGATGCCAAGCATGGTCAGCGACAGGCCATCCAGCGCCAGGCCGATAGTGGGCTGGAAATCGCCGACCGAGATCCAAGTCCATAGCGTGACTTCATAGGTGCCCGGCGAGGCCAGGAAGGTCCAGGTCAGCAGTGCCGTGACCACGGCGGCCAACCCGACGCTCGATACGCCGACCCAGGCGCTGTCGGCTCGCCCCAGCCGGCCGCGGGACAACGACAGGATCAATGTGCCTGCCAGGGGCAACAGAAAGGTCAAGGGCAGAAACAGCGACATCGGCGACTCCATCATCCTTGCATCCGGCTGGCGGCATCGGTATCCAGGGTCTTGAAGCGGTGATAAAGCTGGATCAGGAGTGCCAGGCCCACACTGGCTTCGGCTGCCGCCAGGGTGATCACCAGCAGGAACATCGCCTGCCCCTCGGGCTGACCCCAGGCCGTGCCGGCGACGATGAAGGCCAGCCCCGCCGCATTGAGCATGATTTCCAGGCTCATCAGCACGAACACCATGTTGCGGCGGACCATCAGCCCCACCAGCCCCAGCGCAAAGAGGATCGACGCCAGGATCAAGCCATGTTCCATTGGAATGCCGCTCATGCCCCCTCCTTTCCGCTCGAATCCCGCCCTGACGCTTGACGTGGCGCCGCCAGCCGCCCCACATGGGACGCTGTGACCAGCGCCGCCAGCAGCAGCATCGCCCCCAGTTCCACAATCAGCAGCCACGGGCCAAACAACGTTACCCCAACTGCCTTGGCGGTCAGCGTCTCACCGGCGATCACCATGCCGATGTCGCCCTGCCACAACGTGACGACCAGCGTCACCAGCAGCACCGCGGCCAGCACCGCCGGCCCCCGCCAGGTCCCGGGGCTCAGCCAGGCCTTTTCCTGTTCGACCGCAGCTTCGCCGAGGTTGAGCATCATCACCACGAACACGAACAGCACCATGATCGCCCCGGCATAGACGATGATCTCCAACGCCCCGGCAAATGGCGCGCCCAGAGAGAAGAACACCATCGCCACGGCGATCAACGAGACAATGAGATACAGCAGCGCATGCACCGGATTGGGGCTGATGATTACCCCCAGGGTTGCCAGCACTGCTACCAGGCCACTCAAGTAAAAAGCGAATTCCATTCCCTATCCCCTTGCCAACCTGCTAACGATCACCTGCCGCGCAACAGCGGTTGCCGGGACGCCGAGCCCGCGCAGGCTTCATTCATGGGAGCAGGGTCTTGACGTCGATCGGCGCTTCTTCATTCTGCGCCCGCCCCTTGTCCTTACCGGCGATCGCCAGCCCGGCCACCTTGTAGAAGTGGTAGTCGTGATCCTTGCCGGGCCCGTTGATCAGCAGGTCCTCCTTTTCGTAGACCAGCTCCTGACGACGGTACTCGCTCATCTCGAAGTCAGGCGTCAACTGGATCGCCGAGGTCGGGCAGGCCTCCTCGCACATGCCACAGAAGATGCAGCGCGAGAAGTTGATGCGGAAGAACTCGGGATACCAGCGGCCATCGTCCTTCTCGCCCTTCTGCAGCGAGATGCAGGCCACCGGACAGGCAACGGCGCAGAGGTTGCAGGCCACGCAGCGCTCTTCGCCGTCGGGGTCGCGGGTCAGTACGATGCGCCCGCGATAGCGTGGCGGTAGCGGCACCGGCTCGTCGGGGTAGTTATGTGTCTCGCGCTTGCGGAAGCTGTGCATGAAGACCATGCCCAGTGTACGTAGCTGCGACCAGGTGCCCTTGATCAGCCACATGAACATACGTGACTCCTTACGTTCGAACATGTCATTGCGGGGAGACGAGCAGAATCACCGCTCCCGTCACCAACAAGTTGACCAGCGTCAGCGGCAGACAGACCTTCCAGCCGAAGCTCATCACCCGGTCATAGCGCGGCCTGGGCAGCGCGGCACGCAGCAGGACGAACAACACCAGAAAGAATCCTGTCTTGAGCGCAAACCACACGATGGGCGGCAGCAGCGGCCCATGCCAACCACCGAAGAACAGCGTGACGATCAGCGCCGAGACCAGCACCATGCCGACGTATTCACCAATGAAGAACATGCCGAACTTCATGCTCGAGTACTCGACGTGATAACCATCGGCCAGTTCCTGTTCGGCCTCGGGCTGGTCGAAAGGCGCTCGGTGAGTCACGGCCACGCCTGCAAGCAGGAAGGTGCAAAAACCGAAAAATTGCGGGATGACGAACCAGATCCCTTCCTGGGCATCGACGATTTCGCGCATGTTGAAGCTGCCGGCCATGGCCACCACCCCCATCAATGCCAGGCCCATGAAGACTTCGTAGGACAATGTCTGTGCGGAGGCGCGCATGGCGCCGATCAGGGCGTACTTATTGCCGCTAGACCAGCCGCCGAACAGCACCGCATAAACGTTGATGCCGGCCATGGCCAGGAAGAACAGTAGCCCGATGTGCAGATCCGCCACCCCCCAGCCGGGGGTGATGGGAATGATCATGAACGATAGCAACAGCGAGGCCATGGCAATGGCCGGCGCCAGCACGAACAGCGTGCGATCGGCGAACGGCGGTATCCAGTCCTCCTTGAAGAAGATCTTGAGCATGTCGGCGACCAGCTGCAGCGAACCGAACGGGCCAACGCGGTTGGGACCATAGCGGTCCTGCCACAGCCCCAGCAACCGGCGCTCGACCACAGTCATAACCGCGCCCAGCAGCACTGCCCCGAGGAGGATGACCAGTGCCTGCAACATGGCGATGAATGCGGCCTCGACTGTCGGCGTCCACCAGCTCATGGGCGATCCTCCTCGTGATCGGCGCGGGATGACGGGCTGACATCGGCCCCATCGCCGGCATCATCTGCGCCTGCAGCACACAACCGGCCCCACGCGCCCGTGACCATGTCCGCCGAGACACCTGCCGGCAGGCCAACCAGGCCGGCCGGAAAGCCCTCGGAGGAGTGGAGTGGCAGTATCACTCGCCCCGTCTCGGTCTCGAGGGAAACACGCTCACCCTCGGCAAGCCCCAGTCGCTGTGCGTCCTCTGCGGCCAGCATGATGGCCGGTGCCGCTGCACGTGCTTCGATCGGCGCGGCACGCAGCGACGTCTCCTCACCTCCGAACAGCCGCGGCAGGACGATCACCTGCCAGGCATTCTCACGTCGCGTAAAGCCGGGAGGAATCTCGTCCGCGTAGGAGTAGTCACCGGGCTGAGGCTCCAGCAGGCGCACCCCGGGGTCACCGGCGCGCAAGTGACCACCGACCTCATCGGTGAACTTGTTCCAGGCCTGCGGTGAGTTCCAGCCCGGCGCCCAGGCGAAGGCCACTTCCTGGCGTGGACGGTGGAAGCCGCTATAGCCCTCCATCGAGAAGTTGAACGGCGAGTCGGGATCCTGCGATGCCCGCGGCTCGTTGACGTCCAGGTTGGCGCGCATCGCCGTGCGACCACTGTAGCGGTGGGGCTCGCGGGCCAGCTTGAGCCCCTCGACCCGGTAGTCGGCATGTGGAGAGGCCTTGACGATGCCGGCCAGTGCCGGGTGGCGATCGGCACACGAACGGGTCACCTCGTCGAGGGTGACCTCTGCGCCGCTGCGTCCCTCAAGCCCCGACTTTAGAACATGCAGCCAGCGCCAGCTCTCGTGAATGCGCGTCTCGGGACGGATGTAACGAGGGTCGAAGACCTGGAAGAAGCGTTGCGCGCGCCCCTCGAGACTGACCAGCGTGCCGTCGCCTTCGGCGAACGTCGCCGCCGGTAGCCCGAGGTGGGCATGTTCCCAGGTCGCCGTGCGCTGATGGTCGAGCACGATGACGGTATCGGCTGCGTCCAGGGCGGACTCGATGCTGCCTCGTGGCAAGCGCTGATAAAGGTCGTTTTCGAGGATGATGACCGCATCGGCATGCTCCTCCTCGAGTTCGTGCAGTGCCCATTCCAGCGATTCGCCGCCGAGCAACGAAACGCCGGTACTGTTGGCCTCGCGGCGCACCAGTGTCAGACCAGCCTGCCTGGTGCGCCGGGCAAGAGCCCGGGCCACGCTGCCGGCGGCCTCGATGATGGCCTTCGAGCCCAGCGAGCCACCACTGACAATCAATGGCCGTTTGGCAGCAAGTAACGCGGTTGCGATGCGCCCGGCCTCGTCACGCATGGCCGGGTCGAGGCCTTCGACAACCGGCGCCGTATCGTCGATGGCATGAGCGACGGCAAAACCGAGCCGGGCGATGTCATCCGGCGCCAGCGTCCAGGTTGCCTCGCCGATGGCATCAAGCCCGGTCGTCGTGGGATAGGCGCTGAACAGCGGATAGAACGAATCCTGGCCCAGCGTCTTGACTGCCTCGGCATTCCAGTCAGGAATGCCGCGCTGCTCGGCGAGCGCATCGCGGCGCCCCAGCACCGCCTGGCGCACCGCCAGTCCCAGGCGTGCGGCGCTCTGGATCAGGTCCTCGCCCAACACCAGCACCGCGTCGTGCGACTCCACCTCGCGCAGCGTCGGGGTGGCTACACCACTCTCACGATTGAGGCGATTCATGGCGTCCAGGCAGGCCAGCTCGTTAGCCGCAATGCCAGTCGAAAAATTGCCTTCACCGACCAGCTCGCGCAGTTGGTGGTTGCTTTCCAGGCTGGCGCGTGGCGAACCGATGCCGATCACGCGCTGAGCGGTACGTAACTGATCGGCGGCACGCTCGAGTGCCGCATCGACCTCGAGCGGGACCGGCTCATGCCCGTTCTCGTCACGCCATTCAGGGCGCCGAGGCCGATCGCTGCGGTTGACGTAACCGTAGCCGAAACGGCCACGATCACACAGGAAGAAGCGATTGACCTCGCCATGGTAGCGATTCTCGATGCGCCGGATGTCGCCGTAACGCTCGCCGGGACTGATGTTGCAGCCCACCGAACACTGGTGGCAGATACTGGGAGCGAACTGCAAGTCCCACTTTCGCGTATAGCGCTCGGAGTGGGTCTGATCAGTGAACACACCGGTAGGACACACCTCGGTCAGGTTGCCGGCAAACTCGCTTTCCAGCACGCCTTCCTGGTGGCGTCCGAAATAGATGTTGTCGTGAGCGCCAAAGGCACCGAGATCGCCGCCGCCGGCATAGTCTCGATAGAAACGCACGCAGCGATAGCAGGTGATACAGCGGTTCATCTCGTGGGCGATGAACGGGCCGAGATACTGGTTGCGGTGGGTACGCTTGCGAAAGCGGTAGCGACGCCGGTCATGGCCCGTCATCACGGTCATGTCCTGCAGGTGGCAATGGCCGCCCTCCTCGCATACCGGGCAATCGTGGGGATGATTGATCATCAGCCACTCGATGACGCTCTCTCGGAAGTCACGAGCTTCGTCGTCATCGATAGAGATATAAGTGCCGTCCTTGGCCGGCGCCATGCACGACATTACCAGCATGCCCTTGGTGTCGTCGGCGTCCTTGTATTGCTTGACCGCGCACTGGCGGCAGGCGCCCACGCTGCCCATGGCCGGATGCCAGCAGAAGTAAGGAATATCGAGCCCCAGCGACAGGCAGGCCTGGAGCAGGTTGTCCGAGCCATCGACCTCATAGGCCTTGCCATCCACATGAATCGTCGCCATTACTGCGTCTCCCCTGCGCCTGCCAGCGTCATACTTCCCCCACCGGTATTGGATCCTCGTGGGCGGCCCGTGGCCGATGCGAGATGCCGCGCTCGAACTCGTCCCGGAAATGCTTGAGCCCCGATTGCAACGGCATCGCCGCGCCGGGCGCATGGGCACAGAATGTCTTGCCTGGCCCCAGCTTGACGGCAAGATCCTCGAGTAGCTCGATATCGCCCTGCTCACCCTCGCCGCGCTCGATCGACTGAAGGATCTTGACCACCCACGGCAGGCCGTCGCGGCACGGCGTGCACCAGCCACACGACTCGCGGGAGAAGAATTGCTCCAGATTGCGCAGCAGCGATACCACGCTCTGCTCCTCGGTAACCACGGTCAGCAGTCCGGTACCCATGCGGCTGCCGTACTGGCCGACGGTATCGAAATCGAGCGCCAGCTCGAGGTGCTCAGGCAGCAGGAACCCCGTGCTGCCGCCGCCCGGCAGCCAAGTCTTTAGTGCCTTGCCATCACGTATGCCTCCGGCCAGATCGATCAGCTCCTGGCCAGTGGTGCCAATCGGCAACTCCCAGAGGCCGGGAGTGTTGACCCGTCCCGACACGCCATAGAGCTTGGTGCCGCCGTCGTCGCTGCGCCCACCGGACAAGCCTTGGTACCATTCGACGCCATGGCGCAGGATGGCCGGCACGTTGCATAGCGTCTCGACGTTGTTGACCACGGTGGGCTTGCCCCAGGCCCCGGACTGACCGGGAAACGGCGGTTTGGCGCGCGGATTGGCGCGACTGCCTTCCAGCGAACTGATCAGCGCCGTCTCTTCGCCGCAGATATAACGCCCGGCGCCGGTGTGCAGGGCGATATCGAAATCGAAGCCGCTGCCGGCGATATCGTTACCCAGCCAGCCGGCGGCGCGGGCTTCCTCCAGCGCCCGGCTCAAGGCGCGTGCAGCTTCGACATACTCCCCACGCAGGAAAATGTAGCCGTAGCGCGAGTTATTGGCGTAACCGCCGAGAATCATGCCTTCGATAAGCAGGTGCGGCTGCTGTTCGAGCAACAGGCGGTCCTTGAAGGTGCCCGGCTCCATCTCATCGGCGTTGCACACCAGATAGCCGCGCGGGATGCCTTCGCCCTTCATGGTCAGGCTCCACTTCATGCCGGCCGAGAAACCGGCGCCGCCGCGGCCACGTACGTTGGCCTCCTTGACCTGTTCGATCACCTCATCGGGCGACTGCTTGCCGAGCACCTCGCGCACGGCAACGTAACCATCTTTGTCGAGATACTCGTCGAGCCCGATCAGGCGGTTGTCGTCGTGCAGCCGCCAGGTCAGCGGGTGCGTCTCGGCACGCCGCTCGGTGGCCGGCTGGCGTAACTGACAGCGATAACGAAGCGAAGAGCGACTTGCCGTCATGCATAGGCCTCCAGCAGCTCGGCCACGTCGTCCGGATTGACGGGGCCATAGGTATCGTCGTCGATCATCAGCGCCGGACCGCGATCGCAGGCGCCCAGGCAGCACACCGGCAGCAGTGTGAAGCGACCGTCCGGTGTGGTCTGGCCGAAGCAAATGCCGAGCGTCTCAGAGAGGGAGGCATACAGCGACTCGTAGTCGGTGAGAAAGCACGAACTGCTATCGCAGACCAGGATCACATGGCGCCCCACCGGCTGACGGAAGATCAGGCTATAGAAGGTGGCCACTCCCTCGACATCGGCCGCGCCGACGCCCAGCACCTCGGCAATTGCCGGGATCGCCCCGTCGGGGACCCAACCGTGGCGACGCTGGACGATCTTTAGTGCCTCGATGCAGGCCGCCTGCGGCTGCTCGTAATGGCCGAGTTCATGCACGATGGCACGGCGGTCCTCGTCGTGCAGGATGAAGGCATCGGTGGCGATGCGAGCGTCGGTACGGGAAGCGGCGGTCGAATTCATGTTCAGCGGTCCACGTCGGCCATGACGAAATCGATACTACCCAGATGTGCGATCAGATCCGGCACGAAGCCACCGCGCATCACCGCCGGAATCTGCTGCAGATGCGGAAAACTCGGCGTACGGATACGCGTGCGATAGCTCATGGTGTTGCCGTCACTGGTCAAGTAATAGCTATTGATGCCCTTGGTGGCTTCAATCATCTGCTGAGACTCGTTGGGCTTGAGCACCGGCCCCCACGATACCTGCAGGAAATGGGTGATCAGCGTCTCGATGTGCTGCAACATCTTGTCGCGCGGTGGCGGCGTGGTCAGTGGATGATCGGCCTTGTAGTCACCGGCCGGCATGTGGTCGATGCACTGCTGGATGATGCGCAGACTCTGGCGCATCTCCTCGATACGCACCTGGCCACGATCGAAGGCATCGCCGTTGCCCCCCAGCGGCACCTCGAAGTCGAAATTCTCGTAGCCCGAGTAGGGGCGCTTCTTGCGCAGGTCGTAATTGCACCCGGTGGCGCGCAGGTTCGGGCCAGTGACGCCCCATTCCAGCGCCTCCTGCGTGGAGTAGGCAGCCACATTACGGGTACGCTCACGGACGATGGAGTTCTCCATCATTGCCCGTTCGTATTCATGCAACCGCTTGGGCATCCAGTCGACGAAGCCCTGCATCAGGCGATCCCACCCCTTGGGCAGGTCCTGAGCCACACCGCCGATACGAAACCACGCCGGGTGCATGCGAAAGCCGGTGATCGCCTCGATCACTTCATAGGATTTCTGACGGTCGGAGAAGCTGTAGAACACCGGCGACATGGCACCCAGATCCTGCAGGTAGGTGCCGAGGAACAGCAGGTGACTGCTGATGCGGAACAGCTCGGCCATCATTACGCGGATGGTGCGGGCGCGGTCGGTGACGGTGATCCCGGCAAGCTTCTCTACCGCCAGGATGTAAGGCAGGTTGTTCATCACCCCGCCGGTGTAGTCGACGCGGTCGGTGTAAGGAATGTAGCTGTGCCAGGACTGACGTTCGCCCATCTTCTCGGCACCGCGATGGTGATAACCGATGTCGGGTACGCAGTCGACGATCTCCTCGCCCTCGAGTTGCAGCACGATGCGGAACGCCCCATGGGCAGAGGGATGATTGGGCCCGAGATTGAGGAACATGAATTCACTGTTCTCGTTCCCGCGGCGCATGCCCCAGGCCTCGGGGTCGAACTTGAGCGCCGCCTGCTCCTTGTCCTGCCCCTCCACAGTCAGCGTATAAGGGTCGAACTCGGTGGCTCGCGCAGAGTGGTCCTTGCGCAGCGGATGGCCGATCCAGGTCGGCGGCATCAGAATCCGGGTGAGGTGCGGGTGGCCATGGAAGACCACTCCGAACATGTCCCATACCTCACGTTCGTACCAATTGGCATTGGGATAAAGCGAGACGATGCTGGGCATTTCCAGGTCGGACTCGGCAAGGGCCACCTTGAGCATGATGTCGCGATTCCGCGAAACCGACAGCAACTGGTAGAACACCGTAAAATCCGAATCCGGCAGCCCCTGCCGGTTCCCGCGCAGACGTTCGTCGTTGGCGGAGAGGTCGAACAGCATCTCGAACGGCTCGGGCATGCCGCGCAGGAAGGAGAGCATCTCGACCAGCGCCTCGCGAGCGACCCACAACACCGGCATGCCGATCAGGGTGGCCTGCTCGACGAAGGCGTGCTCGCCGAAGCGCTGCATCAGGGCAACGACGACCGGATCGGCCTGCGCTTCGTTCGCGGTCGTGTCATGAGGGGTGGCGACGTTCATGTCTCGGGCAGCTCTCCCTGCTCAATCGTACAATGCGTTAGATGCTGTCTGGTGTACGCAACTCGGTGGTCTGGATGCGCTGGGCCCGCGACTTCTCGCGCTGGGAAGGCATCTCGGCACGATAGACGCCTTGATCGCCAACCACCCACGACAGCGGACGCCGTTCCTCCTGGATGGAGTCCTGCAACAGCTGTAACCCCTGCAGGAACGCCTCGGGGCGCGGTGGGCAGCCCGGCACATAGACATCCACCGGCAGGAACTTGTCGACCCCCTGAACTACGGAATAGATGTCGTACATGCCGCCTGAGTTGGCGCACGAGCCCATCGAGATCACCCACTTGGGCTCGAGCATCTGGTCATAAAGCTGCTGTATGACCGGCGCCATCTTGATGAAGCAGGTCCCGGCGATAACCATGAAATCCGCCTGGCGAGGTGAAGCGCGAATGACTTCGGAGCCGAAACGGGCAATGTCATGGGGTGCGGTAAACGCCGTGGTCATCTCCACGTAGCAGCACGACAGGCCGAAGTTGTAAGGCCACAAGGAGTTCTTGCGCCCCCAGTTGACCGCCGAGTGGAGCACCTCCTCCAGCTTGCCGGTGAACACACTGCGATGGACCTGCTGGTCGAGCGGGTCTTCTACACGCTGGCGTTCGCCCAGTGGATAGCGGGCGTTGTCCGCCGCTATCACGTCATCGGCACGCGTCAGGGTATACGCCATGCGACTCCTCCCATGACAAAGCGATAAAACGATCGGAAAAAACAGGTTCTGGCGTGTGGGTCACGATGTCAGGCCTCGCCATCCTGACGCTTGCGGCGCGCCGTCGGCGCCCAGTCCAGCGCCCCGACCCGGCTGTCATAGACCAGCCCGGCCAGCAGGATAGCGATGAATACCGCCGCCCCCCAGAACCCGGCCCAGCCGACCTCACGTACGGAGACGGCCCAGGCGAACAGGAATACGGCCTCGATATCGAAGATCACGAAGAGCATCGCGACCAGGTAGAACTTGATGGAAAAGCGCTGACGCGCGCTACCGGTACCAATAATGCCGGATTCGAACGGCAAGGACTTGCTGCGGCCACGGCTGCGTCCGCCCAACAAGCTGGCGGCACCGATCATGAAGGCACACAGACCGAACACGGCTACCACGAAGAGCCCCACGGCCCAGTACTGGGCGATCAGCGCTGCAGCATTCTGCTCCATACTTCTCCCCATCAAGCCACGCCCGATCGGCCATGGCTGGCCGTCTCACGGCATAGGCAGTTTCTCTGAACCGCCCTGTTTTCGTTCATCTGGCTTAAGCGTAGGAGATCATTAGAGATTTGTCAGAGGCTGGTAACGTAGTCGTGACATGCCAAAATCATCTAGGCTATACGATTTCCGCAAGCCCATAAGACCGCTCAAGATGACCACACCTTCCCGCATTCCCAACGTACTGACCATTGCCGGGTCCGATCCTTCTGGCGGCGCCGGCATTCAGGCCGACCTCAAGACGTTCTCGGCGCTCGGTACCTATGGCACCAGTGTGATTACGGCCCTGACCGCCCAGAACACGCAAGGTGTGACAGGAGTGCACCCGGTCCCTGCCGACTTTATTGCCGCTCAGCTCGAGACGCTGCTCGCCGATGTACGCATCGATGCGGTCAAGATCGGCATGGTGGCCAGCCTGGAGGTGGCGGAAGTGATCCGCGAGGCGCTAAGCCAACAGCGGCCGCGATGGGTCGTGCTCGATCCGGTAATGGTTGCCAAGAGCGGCGACGTGCTGGTCGATGAGGCCGGTATCCGTGCGGTGCGCGACGTCCTGGTGCCTCTGGCTGACCTGATCACCCCCAACCTGCCGGAAGCCGCCGTTCTGCTGGATGCGCCCCGTGTTCTGGATGCCGATGCCATGGAGACCATGGTGCCGGGCCTACTGGCTCTGGGTGCTCCCCACGTGCTGCTCAAGGGTGGTCATCTGCAGGGCGAGCGCTGCCCCGACCTGCTGGCGTCCGCCGGCGTCAGCAGTTGGCTGGAAGCCGAGCGCATTGCCACCGATAACCTGCATGGCACAGGCTGTTCGCTTTCATCGGCAATTACCGCCTGCCTGGCCCACGAGGAGTCGCTGGTCAGCGCCGTGCAACGTGCCAAGGTGTGGCTAAGCCAAGCACTGCATGAAAGCGGACGCCTTGATGTCGGCCGCGGCCGGGGACCGGTGCATCACTTCCATGCGTGGTGGTAACTTGCCGAATCGCATCACTTGCAGGACCGCCAGAGGCTGACCATGCTGAGGCTACGGTATCCGGCAGCCAAGGTGGCCGGTGAATACCCCGGACATGACCGACCTTCAACGACCCGGAGGGAGCCGCCATGCCACAGACATTGCTGTTTGCCTGCGACCTGTCCGCCGAAAACCGCGCGGCATTCGCCCGTGCCATAAGCTTGGCCGTGGAAAATGGTGCTCAGTTGGATGTCTTGCATGTCCTCGACCCACACCTGCCCCGTCAGGCCCTGCGTGATCTCGAGACTGCCGTCGTCGAGGAAATGGAACGCCTGATGACCGAACTGCGCGAGGATTACGCCTTGCCAGCACCGCCCACGTTGATCCAGACCGTGGCCGGATCGCCTTATGTGGAAATCGTTCGCGAGGCGCATGAACGTCAGGCCAGCGCCATCGTGCTAGGCGCGCATCGCAAGCGTGGCCAGCCGGAGCTGGTGGGCGGCACGACCCTGGCGCGGGTCATGCGTGGTGCGCCCTGCCCTGTCTACCTCATCAGCCACGCCGCCAGCCAGGAGTGGCAGGATATACTGGTGCCAGTGGATTTCTCCCTGGGCTGTCGACACACCCTGCGACAGACCTTGCTGCGCTTCCCCGATGCCCGCCTGACCCTGTTGCATACCTGGAATGTCCCGGGCGAGGCGGAGTTCGGCTCAAATAGCGGCTACGCGCAGTGGCGCGATCATGAGGTGGAGCGGCTACGTCAGCAGCTTCAGGGCGAAATCGACAGGATGATGAACGAACTCGGTGACGTGCCCGAGCTCGAGCTGGAACTGGAGCAGGGCGACCCCGGCGAGGTACTGCTCAACCGCTTGCGCCGCCAGCCACCCGACCTGCTGGCGCTCAGCAGCCAGATGCGTCTGGGACGCGACGGCCATCTGACCGAGCGCCTGCTCGCCGAACCGCACTGCGACATGATGGTATGTCGCGCCTGGTAGCGACGAGGCGTCAAGGCCTGTTCTGATCCTGCCTTAGTACCTATTGAAAAGACCCGGCAAAGGCCGGGTCTTTTGCATCAAGGGCAAGACGGCCAGCTTAGCTGCCGCTCTTCTGCTTTTCAGCTGCCTCGATGTCCTGCTGCAGTGTTTCGAGGATCTGCTTACCACGATCACCCGCCTGCTCGATGAACGTATCGCGTACCGACATGCTCTTTTCACGGAATGCATTGCGCTGTTCATCGGTCAGTGTGGAAACCTGAATATCACTATTTTCTTTAATGGTATTCAGGCGCTCCTCGTTGAACTGAGCCTGCTTTTCGAAGATATAGCTGCGCATGTTGTCGGTAACTTCATCGACCATCTGCCGCTGCTCTTCAGGCAAGTTGCTGTAAAAATCCTGGGCCGCTACCAGCGTAGTAATGAACTGCGCCTGCTTGGCCTGGATCATGTAATCCTGAACTTCGTAGAAGCTCATTTCCTCGATGGCGAAGATCGGATTCACTTGACCGTCGATCTGCTCGAGCTGCAGCCCCGAATAGACCTCGGAGTATGGCATCGGCGTCGGGTTGGCGCCGTAGGCACGGTAAGACTCGACCAGAATCGGTGAGGTCATGGTGCGGATCTTGAAGCCTTCCATGTCCTCCGGCGTCTGGATCTGGCGATCGGCCGTCCACACCATCCAGCCTTCGGGAATTACGCCCAGCAGCTCAAGGTTCTGTTCATGGTAGGCCTCCTGAAGCATATCAATGGCCTTGGAGCTACCCAGAACCTGCTCGTTGACCTCGTTGTCATCCGAGAACAGGAAATGCAGGGTGAATACGCCAGTCTCGGGAATCACCGAGGCCAAGTGACCAGGTGAGGCGAAGGCGAGCTGAATGGCGTCCTGCTGGACCAGCTCGGTCAGCTGCGAAGATGTACCCAACGTTCCGTAGGGATAAATCTCGACCGTTATGTCGCCGTTGGATTTTTCCTCGATACGCTTCTTGAATTCTTCTGCGTACGCGTCCTGTACGCTGCCATCCACTTCTTCAAGAGCAAAACGCCAGGTTTCCGCTTGAGCTACGCTAGTAGACATGGCTCCAGCAGTGGCAATCGCGGCAATCAGGCCTGCTTTCTTAAACATGTTGTTATCCCTTTTTCGAGGTGGTGTGATACATACATAACAGATTGGTCGAGGCTTTGCCAAAGCTCCATTATTTATCATTATGATAATAGTCAATTAATGCAGAGTGCACTTTCATTCTTTCGAACAAAGGACCGCTCATGGCCACACCAGAAGAAGAACGAGAGCAATCGCTAAGCCATTTACCGCGGGGACTGTTAAGTGTGGCTCACGGACTCGACAAGGCAGACAGTGTCATGGCCGTGGTGGAGCGCTGGCTAATCGCTGGCTGTGTCATCGGCATGGCCGTTGCCAGCTTTTCCAATGTAATTGGTCGCAACCTCTTCAACTACAGCCTGCCCTTTACCGAAGAGATCATGCAGATCCTTCAGATCTGGCTGACCTTTCTGGGCATCAGCTACGGTGCCCGGGCCGGCCGCCATATCCGGGTGACCGCCCTGCTCGACATGGTTGGCGAAACCTTCCGCAAGTGGCTACTGGTCGCAGGACAGATCATCACCTGTGCGTTGCTGGCCTGGCTGGCCTGGCTGGCCTACAAGTACGTGGTTAGCCTATCCGCCTCCGGACGTGTCACCCCGTCGCTACGCTGGCCGCTGGACTTGCTCTATTCCATCGTACCCATCGGCCTGGGCCTCGGCGCCGTGCAATTCCTCATGGCAATCATGCGCAACCTGCTGAGCCGTGGCGCCTGGATGTCATGGAAGATGCCCGAAATCGATGCCGAGAGCGGCGATCTCAGCGAAACCAACCTGTAACACCAGGGAACCAAGAAGAACACGAGGATTCTAGCCCATGTGGATTGTGCTAATGATGGTTGGCCTGCTGCTGCTGGGGCTACCCATGCTGGTTCCGCTGCTTGCCGGCGCCTTCGCCATTCTGTTGAGCGGTTTCAGCTTTCTCAAGCCCGAACTCGCCATCCAGCAAATGATCGGCGGGTTGCAGCCGGTAGTGCTGACTGCCGTACCGATGTTCATCCTGGCGGCAGATATCATGCTCAAGGGCAGTACCGCACAGCGGATGCTCGACGTCATCGAGAGCTTCGTCGGCCATTGGAAGGGCGGGTTGCCGGTGACCACCGCGATGGGCTGCACCATGTTCGGCGCCGTATCCGGCTCGACCCAGGCCACCGTGGTTGCCATGGGCCGTCCACTCCGCCCGCGTCTGCTGGATGCCGGCTATAGCGACAAGTTCACCATCGCCCTGATCATCAATGCCTCGGACATTGCGCTACTGATTCCACCCTCGATTGGCATGATCATCTACGGCGTGGCTACCGGCACCTCGGTGGGCGACCTGTTCATCGCCGGCATCCTGCCGGGGCTGCTGATCCTGGCGCTGTTCTCGGTGTACTGCATCTGGAAATCCAACAAGCTGGGCATCGAACCGTTACCCCGCAAGAGCTGGGCCGAGCGCTGGCATGCCGTCAAGCGCGCCAGCCTGCCGGCGGGATTTCCGGTGATCATCATCGGCGGGATCTATTCAGGCATGTTCTCGCCCACCGAGGCGGCTACCGTATCGGTGCTCTATGCCCTGCTATTGGAGATGGTCATCTACCGTGGCGTCTCGTTCAGCGATCTTCCCAAGGTGGCCTTCAGCACCGGCCTGATCACTGCCGTGGTATTCATACTGGTCGCCGCGGGCGCTGCCTTCTCGTGGATCATTTCTTTCGCCAAGATTCCCGACGCCGTCCTTGGCGGTTATATCCCGTTCCTCTCTGAGCATCCCTATGCACTACTGGTGGTAATTGCCGCCGCCTTCTTCGTCGGTTGCATGTTCGTGGACCCGATCGTGGTGATCCTGATCCTGTCACCGGTGTTCGCCCCGGCAATAGAAACTGCCGGCCTCGACCCGGTACATGTCGGGGTGCTCGTCACATTACAGGCAGCGATCGGCTCGGCCACGCCACCCTTCGGCTGCGACATCTTCACGGCCGTGGCGGTGTTCCGAAAGCCCTATCTGGATATCATCAAGGGAACCCCACCGTTCATCGCCCTGTTGCTGCTGGCGACCGCCCTGATCATTGCGTTTCCGCAGATCTCCCTGTTCCTGCCCAACCTGGCCAACTGAGCCGATGCGTTTATCCGCGTGCTACCCTCGTCTACGGGCGAGGGTTTTTCTGGAGCAATAATGAGAGCATTGATACAGCGCGTCAGCCATGCCCGTGTGGATGTCGACGGCCGTACAGTGGGGGCCATCGATCAGGGGCTGCTGGCCCTGATCGGCGTGGAGAAAGGTGATGATGAGGCGCGCGCCGACAAGCTGCTGCACAAGCTGCTGCACTATCGGGTGTTCGGCGACGATGCTGGGAAGATGAACCTCGACCTGCAGCAGATAGGCGGTGGCCTGTTGCTGGTTTCGCAGTTCACCCTGGCGGCAGATACCCGCAAGGGGCTGAGACCGAGTTTTTCCAGCGCCGCGCCGCCGGCCGAAGGCGAGCACCTGTTCAACTACCTGCTGACACGCGCACGTGACGCATGGCCAAACGTCGCCAGTGGTGAGTTCGGTGCCGACATGCAGGTGAGCCTGCTCAACGACGGCCCCGTTACGTTCTTGCTGGAAACCTGAACAACCAACCCGGAGGATACCCCATGGCCAGTTCGAGACTCGCAGTGATTACCGGAGGTGCCCAGGGCATCGGCCGCGGCATCGTCGAATACCTGCTGGCTCGCGGCTGGCGTGTCGCCGCCCTGGACCGTGATGGAGAGGCGTTGGCTGAACTGGACGCCGCCCATCCCTCCTCCCCTCTACTGCCGTTAGTAGCCGACAACCGCCACGAGGCCGAGGTGGACGCAGCCATCACCCGCTTGCACGACTGGCAGGGCGCGGCCAACCAGCCCCCGGGGATTGATCTGCTGGTCAACAATGCCGGTATTGCCGATCCCGAGACCGGGCCGTTGGAGCAGCTGTCGCTGGCCGACTGGCGGCGCTGGCAGGATAGTCATCTGACCGGCGCCTTCCTGTGCACGCGGGCGGCGATCCCCGGCCTGCGAACTCGCCGAGGCAGTATCGTCAACATGGCCTCGACGCGGGCCCTGCAGTCGGAACCACACTGCGAAGCCTACGCTGCCGCCAAGGGCGGCTTGTTGGCAATGACCCACGCCCTGGCGATCAGCCTGGGACCCGAGGTGCGCGTCAACGCCATCTGTCCGGGCTGGATCGAGACCGGCCCTTGGCAGAAAAGCAGTCAGCGCAGCACACCGGAACATCGGCCCATCGATCGTGAACAGCACCCCGCCGGCCGGGTCGGGGAGCCCGATGACGTCGCCGCTGCCGTGGCCTTTCTGGCGGGCGACGAGGCCGGCTTTATCACTGGCCAGGAGTTCGTCATCGATGGCGGCATGACACGCAAGATGATCTACGCCGACTAACCCCGCCAGGCTGAGTAGTCCCACCATGCAAAAGCTGCCGGATCGGCAGCTTTGTATCCTGTTGGCAATCGAGTCGACACCTATCGTGAGTAACAATGGCGGTCATAGTCATTTCTCATCAAGAGGCAGTGGGAATCCTTCTGTTGTACGCCCATAATTCAACCATGGTTAATCTTGTTTACTAAAAGAATAGATAGTGGAACAAGTTCACTTGCTTAGCACGTTGAACGGCATCGGAGGTACTGGCCACCGGATGCTGCGCTGCGGCGCCATACCACCGATCAAGGGAGGGCATTAGCGATGAAAGGCAATGTTCTATTTCTCAAGGCTCAATGCTCGAAATCCGAGCAGGAACTTTTACGCGCCCTCAGGGCCATCAAGCAAGCGGATTCCCAATTGGCCGATGTGGAGCCTGTCCTGGAACGCCTCGGCATTCATCCGGACGACAGCTCACCCTTCGTCCAGCTGATCAAGAATGCTCTGGACAGTCGAGGCGAGTTCGAACTGCTCGGCCCCAAATCACCTTGTGTATCACGTGATGAACTCGACCTGCTGGCCACCTTGAATTACTTCATGAAGCATGGCGATAACTCGTTTCCGACCGGGGATGCTTTCCTTCGCATGTCGACCTACATGCTCCGTCTGTTCAAGGATTGCGGCAACGTGTTGCGGGAAACCGGGATTGCCTTGCGGGCACGCCCAGTGCCCTTCATGCGTCACCGGCATTGATCCGGCCAGTCATACGGCATTAAGCAGACAGGCTGCCCATCGGCAGCCTGTCTGCTTAGGGCTCATGGCCCGCATCATTCCTGCTTGGGATGCCAGTTGCCGTCCTGGCCCTTGTCGTACTTGCTCTTCACTGCCGCCCAGGCGACACGGTGGGCAGTCTCTTCCCGCGAGGCGTTGCCACGTCGTTCCTCAGGGTCCTTGTATTCGTCCCAGGCGCTGTTGAAGGCTTCCTGGTAGATATCCTGGGCATGAGGTGGCAACACATTACGCACATTGTCAGGCAGGTCGCTGCGTTTATCGTAAGGCATGAGGCCTCTCCAGTTCTCACCTTGGCTCTGACGCAGTCTAGGTGCTGGATGCGTACCCCGCCCGCCTACTTCAGCCCTTGATACTGATAAGCCATGGCCTTGCCACCGACGAACTGCGCCTGTATGAAGCGAGACTCATCACCCCACAGGCAATTGTCGATCATTACCGCACCCGAGCATTCACTGGGCTCGCCGAGAATATCCTCGACCTGCGCCCGGGTCATGCCTGCCTGGAGCTGCTCGTAACTGTCCAGCGTCAGGCGAGCATCCTCACAGCCAACCAGCCCGAGCACAGCGACCATGATCGTCGCCACCCACACCTTTTGCGTCATTGCTTGTCCTCGTCAGTCAGCGGTAAGCTCGGCCTCGAGCTGCTCCAACGCCTCTTCGGCATCGAGCCAGGTCTGCTCGAGGGCGGCCAGTCTGGTCTTGAGCTCACCCTGACGGGCCAGCAACGTAGTCAACTCGTCCTTGCGCGATGCGTCGGTGTAAAGCTCGGCATCGCCCAGTTGCTCCTCTACCGCAACCAGCTCGTCGCTCACCTGGGTCATGTCACGCTCAGCCTTGTCTCGCTCACGCTTGAGCGGGCGTAGCTTTTCGCGCAACTCAGCTGCCGCGCGACGGGCCGCCTTACGATCCAGAGCCGGCGTATTCTCGGCAGTCTTGTCCGTGCGTGCCTCACGGCGCTCGCTCTCCAGGCGCGCCTTGAGCCAGGCACGATAGTCTTCCAGATCGCCATCGAAAGGCGCGACCGTGCCGTCGGCCACCCGCCAGAACTCGTCGACCGTTGCTCGCAGCAGGTGACGGTCGTGAGAAACGATGATTACCGTACCCTCGAAGCCGGCCAAGGCTTCGGTCAGTGCCTCGCGCATCTCCAGGTCGAGGTGGTTGGTGGGCTCGTCGAGCAGCAACAGGTTGGGCTTTTGCCAGGCAACCAGGGCCAGGGCCAGACGTGCCTTCTCGCCGCCCGAGAAACGCCCGACCTCGCCGAAGGCATCGTCACCCTTGAAGCCGAATCCACCCAGAAAATTGCGGATCTCCTGCTCGCTGGCCTTGGGTGACAGGCGCTGCACATGGATAAAAGGGGTCGACGACAGATCGAGCCCTTCGAGCTGATGCTGGGCGAAGTAGCCGATCGCCAGGTGTTCACCGGCCACGCGCTTGCCGCCAAGCACTGGCAACTCGCCTGTCAACGATTTGATCAGCGTCGACTTACCCGCCCCGTTGGGACCCAGCAGCCCTATACGCTGGCCAGGCAGGAGGGTCAGCTTCACATCGTTCAGCAACGGTTTGTCATAGCCCAGCGTGGCCTGGTCGAGAACGAGCAACGGATGTGAGGTCTTGTCGGAGGATGGCAGCGTGAAGTGGAACGGTGAATCCACATGTGCGACAGCAATGGTTTCCATGCGCTCGAGCATCTTGAGGCGGCTCTGGGCCTGGCGTGCCTTGGTCGCCTTGGCGCGGAAGCGTGCTACGAAGCGTTCGATTTCCTCACGACGGGCCTGCTGCTTGGTAGCCTCGGCCTGCTGTTGCGCGAGTTTCTCGGCACGGGTCCGCTCATAGGTGGAATAATTGCCGCGATAGAGTACCAGGCGACGCCGGTCGAAATGCACGATGTGGTCGCATACGGCATCGAGGAAATCGCGGTCGTGGGAAATCAGCAGCAGCGTGCCGGGGTAGCGAATGAGCCACTGTTCGAGCCACAACAGGGCGTCGAGATCGAGGTGGTTGGTGGGCTCGTCGAGCAGCAACAGGTCGGACGGCATGAACAGCGTGCGCGCCAGATTGACGCGCATGCGCCAGCCCCCCGAAAAAGCCGATAGCGGCTGGTCGAGCTGGGGCTGGCTGAAGCCCAGTCCGACCAGCAACTGAGCGGCCCGTGCCGGCGCACTGTAGCCATCCAATGCTTCGAGCTCGCCATGCAATTCGGCCTCTCGATGAGCGTCATTGTGCTGCCGGGCCTCTTCCAACGCGAGCTCGGTGCGACGCAACTCGACATCGCCATCCAGGACGTAATCGAGAATCGAGCGATCCAGCGCCTCGATTTCCTGGGCCATGTGAGCGATACGCTGGCCACCGGAAAGCTCGATCTGACCTTGGTCGGGGGTCAGTTCACCGAGCAACAGCTTGAACAGACTCGACTTGCCGGCTCCGTTGGGGCCGACGATACCGGCCTTGTGGCCGTGATGCAGGGTCAGCTCGGCCTCCTCGAAGAGGGGCTGGGTGCCGCGTTGCAGGGCCAGTTGGCGCAGTGCGATCATGCCGACTCCGAAATAAAACGGTGAGGGAACGGCGGCGAAGGCCGCGCAAAAAATGAGTGACGATTCTACCCAATTATGGACCTATGCGCTGTCCCTGTATGGCCGTCACGGCGTGGCAGAAGCCTGCCTGACGCTGCAGGACGAAGCCGGCGCTGACGTCTGCGAACTGCTATGGACTTGCTGGTTATTTCAGCGCGGCCTGCGCCCAGCCGAGGATGTCGAAGTGCACCTGGTCGAAGTACGTGGCTGGCAAGCTCGCTATACCCGCCCGCTACGGGCACAGCGTCGCGAGCTCAAGTCCCTTGCAGTGCATGATGAGAACGTGGCGCAGCTACGTGAGACGATCAAGCAGGCCGAACTGCTGGCGGAACGCGAAGCGCTGGCTCGCCTGGCTCGCCTCGCCGAGTCAGGGCACGGTACGTGCCCCATGCGGCCCAATGACACGCTGGAAGCTCAATTGCGTTGTCTGATTCCCGCCTTGTCCCCCGCCACCGAACCGGCCCTGGTCCGACTGATTCGTGCCGCGGGTGCGGAACCCATGGCGTCCTGTTAGAGTCCCAAGGTTTCGGGCTGGTACGACACGGCCCCATAACAGTTCAACCGCAGGCATATCGATTCCAGAGGAGCCCTATGAAAACCCTACTGACCGCCGCTGCATTCACGGCAGCATTGAGCACCGCGCCGTTCGTGCTGGCTGCTCCCGAGAGTGACCAGGAAAAGCTCAGCTACAGCATCGGTGTCACGCTTGGTCAGAGCCTCTCCCAGGATGTCGAAAACCTCGATATCGACGCCTTTACCCAGGCGCTGGAAGACATCTACGCCGGCGACGAACTGCAGATGAGCCAGGAAGAGATGGCCCAGGCTCTGACTCAGTTCCAACAGCAAAAGATGGCCGAGCAACAGGCCAAGGCCAAGCAGGCCGCCGAGACCAATAAAGCCGAAGGCGAGAAGTTCCTGACCGAGAATGCCAAGAAGGAAGGCATCAAGGTCACCGACTCCGGCCTGCAATACAAGGAGCTGAAATCCGGTGACGGCGCCACGCCCGGGCCCAAGGACAACGTCAAGGTCCATTACGAGGGCAAGCTGCTCGATGGAACCGTTTTCGATAGCTCCTACGAGCGTGGTGAACCGGTCGAGTTCCGGGTCGACCAGGTAATCGAAGGCTGGCAGGAAGCCCTGCAGATGATGAGCGTCGGCGATACGTGGATGATCTATCTGCCGTCCGATCTGGCATATGGCCAGGCTGGTACCGGTGGCCCGATCGGCCCCAACGAAACGCTGTCCTTCAAGGTCGAGCTGCTGGGTGTCGAGGAAGCCGGGAGCGGTAGCGATAACGCGGAAAGCAGCGACCAGGGTTAACCCAGCGTGAACGCGCTGGCCGTAGTTGCGGCCTCGTTTCTGGTGGCCCTTCCGGCCACCGTACTGGCCGAACCCTCGACGAGCCCGGCCCCACTGCCGGTGCTGAACATTGAGCCCGACACCATCAGTGTGATGGGCGTATCGTCGGGGGGCTACATGGCCACACAGCTGGCCGTCGCCTGGCCAGCGTGGTTCTCGGGGCTGGCGGTGTTCGCCGCCGGGCCTTGGGGTTGCGCTCAAGGTACACTCTCGCAGGCCCTGATGCGCTGCATGCAGACACGCTTCGGGCCCCCCGATCTCGAATCCCTCCATCAGCGCCATGCCGACTATCAACATGCCGGTCGTGTCGGCACTCCCGACGAGCTTGCCAAGCAACGCGTCTATCTCTGGCATGGCGGCCAGGACGACGTGGTCGATCCACAACTCGGCACCCTTCTCGCCAATCAATACCGTGGCTGGCTGAGCGACCCAGAGACGCAGCTCAAGACGGCACACTCCCCTCTGGCCGCCCATGGCTGGCCGGTAGCATCCTCAACAGCGGCCGACTGCAGCCAAGGCGGCAGCCCTTACCTGCTGGACTGCGGCGTGGATGGCGCCGGCCAAGCCCTGCAATGGTTATACGGCAGCGATCTGCAATCGCCCACCGGTGAGGAGCGGGGCATGCTGATGCCCTTCGACCAGTTCCCTTTCTACGATGGGCACCGGCTGGCCGAGCAGGGCTATGTGTATGTACCTAAAGTGTGCGAAGAAGGCGCGAGCTGTGCGCTGACCGTAGCGCTACATGGATGCGACATGAGTGCCGAACAGATCGGTGAGACCTTTGTCCGGGAGTCGGGGCTGAATGCCTGGGCGGCGGCAAACCGCATCGTCGTGCTATATCCCCAGGTGGAACCCAGCTTGCCCAATCCCAAGGCGTGCTGGGACTGGTGGGGCTACGATGAAAGCAGCTGGCAACGCGATCCGCTTTACGACAGCCGTCAGGGCCGTCAGGTCCAAGCGATCAAGGCCATGGTCGACCACCTTTCCGGGCTGGCACCCGCCGGCTAGCGACTCGTGTCGCTGTAACATCATTGCGTCGCGGCCAGTACCTGATCGAGTGTCTCGGTCAATAGTCCCGGCGTCGGCGAATACATCACCCGTTCGAGAATGTCGCCGTCGTTGTCGACGATGAGCAGCGAAGCACTATGATCGACGGTGTAACCCATGGCTGAGTCGCCAGCCTCCACCTTGCGCCAGAATACGCCGTAGCGCTCGGCAATATCGGCCAATTGCGTCTGGCTGCCCGTGGCGCCGATGAACTGTGGCCCGAAAAAGCCCACGTATTCCCGCAAACGCTCCAGATCATCACGTGCCGGGTCTACCGAGATCAGCAGCGGCACGACGCGCTGTCGCTCGCCAGCATCCAGCCGGGCCAGGGCCTGGCGCATCACCGACAAGCTCATCGGGCACACATCGGGACAATGCGTATACCCGAAGAAGACCACGGCCAACTGGCCATCGTCGAGCTGATCGAGAGAGAACGCACCGACGGTAGAGGACAGCTCAATCGGGCCACCTTGAGGCAACCCCCCATCATCGTCGCGGTACAGTTGCTGCAATGTCCAGGCAAGGACCAGCGCAGCGGCCAACGCCACACCACCCAGCGCGAGCCATGGCCATTGCTGTCTGAGCCTACGTCTCATGATGCTCTCCGTCGGATGTCGACATCGAACCAGCTTCCCTTGCGCCCGTCGGCGGTCTCGATCATCACCTGGGCGCGCCAGTGCATGATGGTCTCGTTGCAGTCACTGAACTGCCCCAGCCCCTGAAAATGGCCGTTGCCAACATCATCGAGGACATAGCGATTCAGCCCCATATACATGTTGCGCCCTATGAACTCTACCACGACCTGTTCGGCTTCGATGCCGTGAAGATGCACGTCGATCTCCACCGGCTGCAGGGGCTGCAGCTCCCGGCCTAGCGACAGACGCAGGTCGGCATGCACGCCCAGGTCAGCTTGGCAGGCGTTGCGGTGCAGGTCGCAAGGCACCTGGGGCGGATACCAGGTAATGTCTTCGGTGCTGCTGCGAACGTAATAATCGACCAGATACCAGAGTGCCACCACGATGGTGGCCAACGTCACGATGATTAACAGCTTGAGCAGCGGCGAACGCGCGCTATCGTCGTCTTGGCGGGACATGGCCATACTCGAGAAGCCATTGGAAGGCGGAAACGGGTAAGCTTACCAGCGTTTGTCGACACTTCCCCTGCGAAACGATGTCGCACGGGACCACCTCGCAAGGAGACGAAATGACCGGCGTCGAGAGCGCCCTTGGGCCACTTTTTCTGCTGATTTTGCTGGGCGCCGTTCTGGGCGGTTGCCGCTTTCCCGGTGACGGATTCTGGCCGCCACTCGAGCGCCTGATCTACTTCGTGCTGTTTCCCGCCATGCTGGTCTCTACCTTGGCCACGGCCAACGTCGCCGAGGTGCCGGTCGGCCGCGTCGCCCTGGCTTTGCTGGGCAGCATGGTGTTGTTCGCCGTACTGCTCTGGCGATGGCGCGTCCGACTCGGCCTCGAGGCGGCGGCCTTTACCTCGGTCTTCCAAGGGGCGCTGCGATTCAACACGTATGTCGGTGTGGCCGGGGCCGCGGCGCTGCATGGCAAGGCAGGCGCCACGGTCGCCGCCGTGGCGGTGGCGTTGATGGTCCCGGTGGTCAATGTACTCTGCGTGGCGAGCTTCGTGGCTGCCGGCACGCTGGGCTCATCGAGTCTCGGCAAAAGCCTGGCCGCCCTGGTACGCAACCCGCTGATCCTGGCCTGTGTGGTGGGGATTACGCTCAATCTCACCGATGTCGGCCTGCCCGGCTGGAGTGGTGAGGCCATCGCCCTGCTGGGTCGCGCGGCGCTACCCATGGGGCTAGTCGCGGTGGGCGTTGCCCTGCGCCCCCGCGCCCTGCTACGTCTCGACCGCGGAGTCTGGGCCGCCAACCTGATCAAGCTGGCGCTGATGCCGGCGCTGGTACTGGGGCTGTCCGTGCTTCTGGGGCTCGATAGCGTGAGCCGGGATGTGGTCCTGCTCTTTGCTGCCCTGCCAACCGCAACGTCGGCCTACATCCTGGCGCGTCAGTTGGGTGGCGACGCCGAACTCATGGCCGCCCTGATCACTGGGCAGACGCTGCTGGCCATGCTGACCTTGCCAGCCTGGCTGGCAATGGCAGGGTAAGAAAGCGAATAAAAAATATTCGCGTTTACCTTGACGAAATAAATGAGAATGATTTACTTTGAAGTTGTGGCGCTCGCCAGGCGCTACTTTCCATCGCAGAGGATGCTGAAAGCGCGGCGTTCCCTGCCATGGTTATCTCCTCATCAAGCTAGTCACGGTCTTGCCGCTCCTTTTGGAGCGGCTTTCTTTTGTTCAGTTTGTCAGACCTACGACGTCACGTTTGCATAAAAAAGAGCCGCTCCAAGGGAGCGGCTCCTGAGTGGTCTGCTAGCGTGGCGATCACTCGCAACGTCGATAAATCAGATCCCATACGCCATGTCCCAACCGGGCCCCTCGATGCTCGAACTTGGTCAGCGGTCGAAAGTCAGGCCGCGGCACATAGGGTCCATCGGTCGAGGTATTACTGAAACCGGGCGCCTCGGCCATAATTTCGGCCATGACCTCGGCATAGGCTTCCCAGTCGGTGGCCATGTGCAGCGTACCACCAGGCTTGAGGCGGCTGCGTACCAGTTCCACGAAGGCCGGCTGCACGATCCGCCGCTTGTGGTGCTTCTTCTTCGGCCAGGGATCGGGAAAGAACAACTGCAGCCCGTCGAGGCTTGCCTCGGGCAGGCAACGCGTCAGCACCTCCAGGGCATCATCACGGTAGACGCGAAGGTTGGTCAGCCCGCACTTGTCGGCCTCATCGAGTAACTTGCCCACGCCGGGCGCATGCACTTCGATACCGATGAAGTCGGTGTCCGGATGGGCCGCTGCCTGCTCAATCAGCGAGGCGCCCATGCCGAAACCTATCTCCACCACTCGCGGAGCCTGGCGGCCGAACAGCGCGTCGAGATCCTGCAACCCATCCTCGACATGCAGGCCCAGGCGTGGCCAGACTTCCTCCAGGCCACGCTGCTGGGCGGCGGTCATGCGTCCGGCGCGCAGCACATAGCTCTTGATGCCACGCCGGGGACGCTCGGACACAGTGGGCTGGGCATCCTGCTCTGGGTCGTCGGCGTTCAAACGGTCATTGTTCATGCAGCGGTCTTGAATCTCTCGAAGGGTTCAGCGGTTGATGCGTCCGGCCATCGGCGACGACGCCTCGGCGCGTTGGCGGCGCGGCATGCGCTCAGCAAGAAACGCCTCTCGTCCGGCCTCGATGGCCTTGCGCATGGCGCGAGCCATCAGCACCGGCTGGCGAGCATGGGCTATCGCCGAGTTCATGAGTACGCCAGCACAGCCCATTTCCATAGCCAGGGCAGCGTCGGACGCCGTCCCGATTCCGGCATCGACGAGCACCGGCACGTTGGCATTCTCAAGGATGATCGCCAGGCTGGCCGGATTGAGCAGGCCATGGCCGGAGCCGATCAGCGAGCCCAATGGCATGACCGCGCTGCAGCCGATCTTCTCGAGTTCCTTGGCGACGATCGGGTCATCGCTGGTGTAGACCATCACGTCGAAGCCGTCGCGGACCAGCTCCTCGGCGGCCTTGAGTGTCTCGACCACGTTGGGGTAGAGCGTGTTGTCGTCGCCCAGTACCTCGAGCTTGACCAGGTTATGGCCGTCCAGCAGCTCGCGGGCCAGCTTGCAGGTGCGCACCGCATCCTTGGCGGTGTAGCAGCCGGCAGTGTTGGGCAGCAGCGTATAGCGCTCGGGCGAGACGGCGTCGAGCAGGTTGGGCTCGTCGGCGTTCTGGCCGAGATTGGTACGCCGCACCGCGAAGGTCACGATCTCGGCACCGCTGGCCTCGATGGCGGCGGCGGTCTCGTCCAGGTCTTTGTACTTGCCGGTACCGACCAGCAGGCGTGAGGCAAACTCGCGTCCGGCAACGTGCCAGGGCTGGTCACCTGGGATGTCCATACGTTCAGACATGGGGGCGTCTCCAGAAAGGCGCTGACGGGTCCGCGTCGGACCTGCCCATCCCGCAGGCGGGTGGCCGGAACGGCGCGACACAGCATAGTTGGGTTACAGCGGCCAGCACATCGCGCCTAGCCACCACCGATGGCATGCACGATCTCAACACGGTCGCCATCGGCCAGGCGGGTCTCGTCGTGCTGACTGCGCGGTACGATCTCTTCGTTGACCTCGACGGCGATGCGCCGGCCGGTCAGGCCCAGGGAAGCGATGAGCTCGCTGATCGTCGGCTCGGCTTCGAAAGCGCGAGGATCACCATTTAGCTGAATCTGCATAGCAGCCTCATCGTTCAGGAAGGCAGACCCGCCACACGACGGGCCCATAGTTTAACGCCAAATACTTCAACGGGCATCCTTCGACGGCGAGACGTCGGCATTCTTCGGTGGCCAGACATCGGCATCGACCAGTTCCGGACGCTTGAGCACCTTGGGGTCGAACACCGGCTCTCTGACTCCGTTGCGGCGCTGGCTCTCATAGTCCTTGAGAACGCGCAGGGCAACCGGCGCCAGCATCAGGATGGCAAACAGGTTAGTGGTTGCCATCAGCCCCATGGACAGGTCCGCAAAACGCCATACGAACTCGAGATTGGCCAACGCACCGATCATGACCATAGCCAGCACGGCAAAGCGCAAGGCATGCACGGCCTTGCGTGCATGGCGCCGGAACAGGTACTCGATATTGACCGCCGCAAACGAGAAGTTGGCAATTATCGAGGTGAAGGCGAACAGCAGGATAGCGATGGCGATGAATATCTCGCCGAAGCTGCCGAGATGATCGACCATGGCGTCTTGGGTCAGCTTGATCCCCTCGATCGATTCACCGGCCGACGTGTTCAACAGTCGTTCGTAGACGCCGGACAACAGGATCACCACAGCAGTACAGGTACAGATGACCAGCGTGTCGATAAATACCCCGAAAGATTGCACTAGCCCCTGAGCGGCGGGGTGCTTGACCGTTGCCTGAGCAGCCGCATTCGGCGCCGAGCCCATGCCGGCCTCGTTGGAAAAGAGCCCGCGCTTGATGCCATTTTCCATCGCCACCTTGATCGAATAGCCTACGGCGCCACCCACGGCAGGGCCGAAACCGAAGGCACTCTTGACGATCAGCGCCAGCATGTCGGGCACCTCGGCAATGTTCATGAACAGTACCCACAGCGCTACCAGAAGATACGCGATGGCCATCACCGGAACGATCTTCTCCGCCGTGCGCGCCACGGACTTCAGGCCGCCGTAGATGACCAGAGCAACCACACCGACAAGCGCCACACCACTTAGCCAGTTGGGAATACCGAAGGCACCGTTCATCCCCTGGGCGATGGTGTTGGACTGGGCGGCATTGAAGGCCAGGCCATAGGCGATGAGCAGAAAGATGGCGAACAGGGCCCCCAGCCAGCGCCAACCCAGGCTACGCTCGATGTAATAGGCCGGGCCGCCGCGAAACACACCATCTTCGTGGCGGTGCTTGTAGACCTGCGCGAGGGTCGACTCCACGAAGGCCGTGGCAAAGCCCACCAGCGCCGTCATCCACATCCAGAAAATGGCTCCCGGGCCGCCGACCCATAGGGCAATGGCCACCCCCGCCAGGTTACCGGTGCCCACGCGTGCCGCCAGCGACGTGGCAAACGCCTGGAAACCGCTGACGCCTTCACCGGCCCCGCGGGCCGTAAATGTCACCCGCGCCATATGACCGAACAGACGAAACTGCATGCCACGGGTCAGGATCGTGAACAGCAGGCCGGCCCCCAGCAGCAGGTAGACGAGAATATAACTCCAGATAAAATCGCTGACGGGCGTCATCACCGCGTACATGCCATCACGCAGCGGGGCGAACAGCGAGGCAAGGGATTCCATGACTTGAGGCTCCTGTATGTCGTCGTTTGGCCGAGAATTGCACCCATATGGTGCAATCATCGCCGCTGGGGCAGGCATGATAGCGGCGCCTTGCGCATGACGGAACGCCATGCGCATGAATCGTTCTTTTCATTTCTGGCCATCGGTCAGCGTAGCAGCCGGGAGACAACTTCATGCGATATCGTCGTACCTGGGTCGCCACAGCCCTGAGTGGCCTGATCGTAGTGATGGCCGGTGCCTTTGGCGCGCACGGCCTGGAAGGACGAATTTCGGCGTCACTGCTCGAAGCATTCGAGACAGGCGTGCGCTATCAGGCGTGGCATACCCTGGCGATCCTCGGCGTACTCATCTGGCGTCAGCAAACGCCGCTCAAGGGGCAATCGCTCGTGTTGTGGCTGTGGGGGGCGGGGATTTTGCTGTTCTCGGGCTCGCTCTACCTGCTGGCGCTAACCGGCACGCGCGGCATCGGCATGATCACGCCGCTGGGGGGATTGATGCTGATGGCCGGTTGGTTGGCCCTGGCCATTTCCGCCTGGCGGGCCAAGGCGCCAACCGACCGAGGTGCCTGAAGGGCGTGGTCAGTCGTCCCGGTCCGGGAGGGCGTATGTTGCGGTGACGATGGCTACCGGCTCGTCGTCGCCGGCCGAGAACAGCTCAACCTCGCCGACGACCAAACGGCGCCCCAGCTTGACGATGCGGGCATTGGCGATCAGGTCGCGGTCGCCGCGGGCGCGGCGCAGGAAATGGCAATTGAAATCGGTGGTCACCGCCATCGCCTCGGGGCCCACCTCAGCCAGAATCGCCACATACAGGCAGACATCGGCCAGGCCCATCATGCTTGGCCCAGACACACAGGCGCCTGGACGCAGGTGCTCGTCCTCGATGGCCAGGCTCATGGTAGCCCGCATCGCATCGATTCCCTCGATGGTTCCCTGACGATGGGGAAAGACCTCATCGAGGAAGTCCTCGATAGCGGCGGCGGTCATGACAGTCATGCGATGCTTCTCCCTGCGCGACGAACGGGTGGGTAGGGGGTCGTCGGTAACGATAGCGTAAGCGGCATCCCCAGCACAGTCGTTGACCGGTTTCGACATACAAAAATGCCCCGCCGAAGCGGGGCATTCCACTGACACGGCTTGCTCAGCGTGCCGCGATCAGGCGGTCTTCGCCTTGTGTACCGCGCGCCAGTGGTGCAGCAGCGGCTCGGTGTAGCCGGAAGGCTGCTCGCGGCCCTTGAAGATCAGGTCCGACGCCGCCTGGAAGGCCGTGGACTCGTTCAGGTGCGAAGTCATCGGCACGTAGTTGGGGTCGCCCTCGTTCTGCTTGTCGACCACACCCGCCATGCGCTCCAGTGTCTCGCGCACCTGCGCCTCGCTCACCACACCGTGGTACAGCCAGTTGGCGATGTGCTGGCTGGAGATACGCAGCGTGGCACGGTCCTCCATCAGGCCTACATCATGGATGTCGGGCACCTTGGATGCGCCCACGCCCTGCTCGACCCAGCGCACCACATAGCCGAGGATGCCCTGACAGTTGTTGTCGAGCTCCTGCTGGATTTCGTCGGCCGACCAGTCGGCACGTTCCACCACCGGCACGGTAAGCAGATCGTCGAGCAGATCGGTTTCGCCCTGCCGCTCCATGTCCTGCTGCAGCGCTGCGACATCGACCTGGTGATAGTGCAGCGCGTGAAGTACTGCGGCAGTGGGTGACGGTACCCAGGCGGTGTTGGCGCCGGCTTTGGGGTGGCCGATCTTCTGCTCGAGCATGGCGGCCATCAGGTCGGGCATCGCCCACATCCCCTTGCCGATCTGGGCACGGCCACGCAGACCACAGGCCAGGCCGGTCTGAACGTTGTTCTTCTCATAGGCGGCGATCCACTTGGCACCCTTCATGTCGCCCTTGCGCAGCATGGGGCCGGCTTCCATGGCCGTGTGCATCTCGTCGCCGGTACGATCGAGGAAGCCGGTATTGATGAACACGACGCGCGAGCTGGCCTCGTTGATGCAGGCCTTGAGATTGACGGTGGTGCGCCGCTCCTCGTCCATGATGCCCATTTTCAGCGTGTCGCGCTCCAGCCCCAGTACGTCCTCGATGCGTCCGAACAGGGTGTTGGCGAAGGCAACTTCCCTGGGCCCGTGCATCTTGGGCTTGACGATGTAGATCGACCCGCTGCGGCTGTTGGTCTTCTGGGTGCCGGTTGCCCCGCCCTTCTTGAGGTCATGCATGGCGATCAGGCTGGTGATGATACCGTCGAGCATGCCCTCGGGAATTTCGTCACCATTGCCGTCGAGGATCGCCGGGGTGGTCATCAGGTGGCCGACGTTACGCACGAACATCAATGAACGGCCCGGCAGGGTGCGCGTGCCGCCATCGGGGGTGGTATAGGTGCGATCGTCATGGAGACGGCGCATGAAGGTCTTTCCGCCCTTGCTCACCTCCTCCTCGAGGTCGCCCTGCATCAGGCCGAGCCAGTTACGATAGATATGGACCTTGTCCTCGGCATCCACGGCAGCCACCGAGTCCTCACAGTCCATGATGGTGGTGATCGCCGCCTCCACCAGTACGTCCTTGATACCCGCCGGGTCGGTCTTGCCGATCGGATGGGTAGCGTCGAACTGCACCTCAAGGTGCAGGCCATGGTTGGCCAGCAGCACCGCCTGCGGCTGGTCGGCGTCACCCTGGAAGCCGACCAGTTGTGCCGGATCCTTCAGGCCGGTTTCCTGGCCACCTTCGAGCCCGACCATCAGCTTGCCGTCACGCAGGGTGTAGCTGACGGCATCCTTGTGCGTACCGTCGGCCAGCGGCGCGGCCTGATCGAGCGCACCGCGCGCATAGGCAATGACCTTGGCGCCACGCTTGGGGTTGTAATCGCCGCTCACCTCGGCGCCGTCGTCTTCACTGATCGCATCGGTGCCATACAGCGCGTCGTACAGACTGCCCCAGCGCGCGTTGGCGGCGTTCAGTGCATAGCGGGCATTACTGACCGGCACCACCAGCTGAGGCCCTGCCTGCACGGCGACCTCGGGATCGACGTTGCGGGTGGTCGTTTCGACCTTCGCCGGCGCCTCGACCAGATAACCGATCTGCTTGAGAAACTCACGATAGCCAGCCAGGTCGCGCACCGGTCCCGGATGGGCCTTGTGCCAGGCATCAAGTTCGCCCTGGAGGCGGTCGCGCTCGGCGAGAAGATCACGGTTGGTGGGCGCGAGGTCATGGATCAGGGCGTCGAGGCCGGCCCAGAAGGCATCGACATCCACCCCTGTCCCGGGCAGGGCTTCCTCGGTGAGGAAGCGGTCGAGTTCGGCAGCCACCTGAAGACGGTGGCGAGAGATGCGTTGAGTCATGGAAATCCTCTCCTGCTGCGCTGCTGTCTAACGATGCGATCCTTCCAACGATAGACGATTCGTTATGGTTGCCACGTTTATGGAAATGTCTTCCATATAATAACCAAACTGAAAGGAAATTGTGTACCGCTCGACCAATGGCTAAGAAACCCGTTGATGCCTGAGCTGTCGTGTTCATAAGGAAAGCGGGCTAGCATGAAGAGGTACAGGGAGAACGCGATGACCGATTTCGCACCGTTGCAAGCACTTGGGCCATTGGCCCCGGTGGGCGAATCCCAGGCCTCCGCCCTGGTGGATTACCTCGATCACTACCGCCTGGCCCCGCTGCTCAATGACCATGTGGGCCTGCATGCCGGCTTCATCGATGCCGAGAAGTTCCGTCTCTGGGCCCAAGTATGGTCACCAGACAACCCTCGCGGCACCGCGTTCGTGGTGCATGGCTATTTCGATCACCTGGGGCTCTATCGTCACCTCCTGGAGCGCCTGCTGAGTCAAGGCTGGCGGGTCGTGCTGTGGGACCTTCCCGGGCATGGCCTATCCAGTGGCGAACGCGCCACCATCGATGACTTCGAGGAGTACGGCGCCTGCCTGCAGGCCTTGCAGCGCCACCTGGCGGAACGCGATATGGCGCCGGAACCCTGGATCGGGGTTGGCCAGAGTACGGGCGCGGCGATCCTCGCTACCGATGCGCTCGGGCGTGGATCGGCCTCGCCCTGGCAGGCACTGGTCCTGTTGGCCCCGCTGGTCAGGCCATGGGGCTGGCCGCAATCGAACTGGCTGCACCGCCTGGCCAGTCCGTTCATCCGCTCGATTCCTCGCAAGTACCGCGCAAATTCCACTGACGACAATTTCGCCACCTTCCTGCGCGAGCACGACCCGCTGCAGCCCGACCGCCTGACGCTGGCCTGGGTCGCGGCCATGCGCCGCTGGATGGTACATATGCTGGCGCTGCCGCCGAGCGATCTGCCGGTACTGATCCTGCAGGGCGAACAGGACCTGACCGTGGACTGGCAGTGGAATCTGGAAGTGCTTGCCAGCAAGTTTCCTCAGGCGCGCATCCATCGCCATCCCGAGGCGCGACATCATCTGGTCAACGAGGCGGAGCCGATCCGCGATCTGCTGTTCGAGGAACTCGACGCGTTTCTGGAGGATATGGCACGCTCCAGCGAATCCGCGCCCTCTCCTGTGTCATCACCGTCGGCCGCCCTATGAGACATTATCTGATCTCCCTGCTGATTGCCCTGATCCTGGCGGGTTGCGCCGGCCAGCCCGAGCGTCCCCAGACCCAGCGCCAGGCACTCTACGGCCTGGGCGAGCGCGCCGCGGCCGCGGCCGTCTCTCAGCCCAGCTGGTCGGCCCCAGCCGATGAGATCGTACTGCTGCTGGCACTCCCCGAGATCGATGGCAGCCTGGGGGTCGACACCGAACGTTTTCGCGAAACCCTGACCCGCGCACTGCTCGCCCGTGAGGATGGCCCCCAAGTGCTCGACTGGACCCCGGCGATGGCCGACACCACGCTGCCGGACAACCAATGGTTGCTGGAAAGCCGCCTGCTGGCCGAAGGCCCGGCCCTGACCCTGTCCGACCGTGAACTGCTGCCCTACCGTCTGGAACTGGCCCTGCGCCGGCCGGGCGATACGACACCGCGCTGGTTCCAGACCATCAGCGGCGCTCTGGATGCCAGCGCCTTGTAGCAAGCGTCTGTGGGGCTTTGCATGTCAGTGCCGGACCGCCACAATGGATGCTCACCCGCCAGCCTGCGAGGACCGCCATGCCCCGCTATGCCCGCCATCTCGACCGCGAAGGCCCGCATAACCCCTTTCCCGGCATCAAAGCCCTTGAGCGCCGCCTGGGATGCTCCATTCCGCACCAGATGGGCTCCAACGAAGGGCTGGACATGCCGCACCATGCCCTGTCAGCACGTTTCGGCCGTGCCGTGAGCGAGCTGGCCCGGGGCTATGGCGATGCCGAGGCGCTGGGCGTGCGTCAGCGGTTGTCTGCCGCCCTTGGCACGCCGCTGGAGGCGTTGCTGGTCGATGCCGGGGCCGACAGCCTGATCGCCCTGTCGCTGCGTGCCACGTGCGAGCCCGGCACGGTCGTAGTGTCGAGTGCCGGCACCTACCCGACGTTTGGCTACTTCGCCGCGGGCCAGGGCTGCGTGATGCACGAAGTCGCCTACCGCGACGATACGGGACTGCTGGCACCTGACCTGGCGGCGCTAGCCGAGGCGGCGAATGCCCAGTCGGCCCGGCTGGTTTATTTGGCCAACCCCGACAATCCCGGGGGGCACCTGCATGATGATGCCGCCATTGCTCAACTGCGCGAGGCGCTACCCGAGGCATGCACGCTGCTGCTCGACGAGGCCTACCACGACTTTCGCCCCGATGCCGATACAGCCTCCGCTGGCGCGGTCTGGCCCGGCGTGATTCGCCTGCGCACGCTCTCCAAGGCCCACGGCCTGGCCGGCCTGCGTGTCGGTTATGCGATTGCCGAGCCCGAGGCTATCGAGACCATGCATAAGGTGAGGATTCACTACGCGGTATCGTCGCTGGCATTGGCTGCCGCCGAGACAGTGCTGGATCATCCCATCGAGACATGCGAACACGTTTCAGCCGTGATCGCTCGTCGTCAGCGATTGACCGATTGGCTGCGCGGACTTGGCGCCGACGTGCCTGCCAGTGACACCAACTTCGTGGCCGTCCGCCTGTCCGATGCCGATATGGCGGCACGCGTGCATCGCGAACTGCTCGATGCCGGCAGCCTCATCCACCGCCCTCCACATCCGGCCCTGGGCCACATCCTGCGCATCAGTGCGGTGGAAGACGCCCTTCGCCCCGGCCGGCTGACCGCCCTGGAGCGCGCTCTGGCCGGATAACCGCGTCACTCACCCGGCCGGGCCGCCGAATATCACCATGGCCACCCCGGCCAGATAAAGCGCCATGATGGCCACGCTCTCGAAGCCGATATGACCGGGGCCACGCTTCTCGCGACGGATCAGGCCCATGATCAGCACGCCAGTCATAACCATCGAAATCGCCACCCAGAGCAGGGTCTCGTTGGAAATGGCGTGATAGACCGACCCTTCGCGATAAGCGACGTCCGACATGGCGGTGAACAGGGTGTCATAGGCGTTACCGCCAATGATGCCTCCCACTGCGAGCGTCAGGGCGCCACGCCGCACGGCGGCAACCGACGTGACCAGCTCCGGCAGCGAGGTGGTCACCGATGTCAGCAATACCCCGACGGCCACCTGCCCCAGCCCAGTCTCCTGGGAAATCACTGTGGCCGAGCGCTGCAGCAACCACCCTGTTACCCCCAGTATCAGCGCCATGACCGCGAAGGCGAGCCACAACGAGACCAGCGAGCGCTGCTTGGCCTCCTCGTCCGGGACATCCTCGCGAGTCTCACGGGTGCGTGCCGGCTGCCACATGGGGGTGGCCTGCGCCACGTCGACGACATGCAGGCCATAGAGGTAAACCACCAGCAGGATCGGCGTGATGGGGTGAATGCTCCAGAACGTCCAATCGGGCGAAAAGGCCCCCACCAGGATCAGCCCCAGCATGCAGACGAGCAGCGAGCCCTGCATCATGTTGCCGATGGAGGCCGCGGCGTGCTCGAGGTTGACCCGCCGCAGGAACATGTCGGCGACAGTCAGGAACAGGGTCTGCACGGCGATGCCGCCCACCGCATTGCTGACTGCAAGCTCGGCTTGCCCTTCCAGGCTCGCCGTAATCGACAGTACGCTGCCCGACAGCGACGTCGTTGCCCCCAACAGCAAAGCACCGGCGATGGCTTCGCCCAACCCGGTGCGGTCAGCGAGGTCGTCGACGACATGGGTAAGGCGGGTGCCGATCACGCCGATAACCAGCGCGCAGAGACTGAACAGGCCGATACTCCAGGGTAGCGGCAGGCTTTCGAGGGATACAGGCATGTCGTGGGTTCACCGTGGGTCGTTGGGTGCGTCCGGGAAGCGCGTCGGATGTGCCGCCAAGTAGGCGCGACTGGCGCGGAGTACGGCACGGTCGTTAAATCGCGCCCCGACCAGTTGACAGCCTATGGGCAAGCCTTCCTCACTGAACCCGCACGGCACCGAGGCTGCCGGCTGGCGAGTCAGGTTGAAAGGGTAGGTGAACGGCGTCCAGTCCATCCAGTCGCACATGCCACGCCCCTCCGGGACCTCCTGCCCGGCCGCAAACGGCAACACGGCAACGCTGGGCATCAGGAACAGGTCAAAGCGATTGCGGAAGCTCGCCTCGAAGCGTGATGTCAGCATGGCGCGTGCTTCCTGGGCGGCATGCACGTCATTGGCACAAAAGGACTCGCCGCGCCAGGCATTCCTCATCAAGCCTTCGCTGATCTGCCGGCGCTCGCCCTCGGTCATCTGGCTGCACAAACGCCAGCTGGTGGAATACCACAGGATCTTGAAGGCTTCGCCTGCCTCGTGCAGGTCCAGGTCATCGGGGACGACCTCAGCACCCAGGGCCTGGAATTGTGTCGCGGCGCGCTCGATGGCGGCAGTAACCTGAGGATCGACGCTGACCCGCTCCGCCTGGGTGATCAACCCGATGCGCATGCCTGTCAGGGGTGCCTGGGTTCCCTCGCCCCAGTCCTCCGGTGCGGCCGCGATGGCATAGCTGTCCCGGGAGTCGTAGCGACCAATCACGTTGAGCATGCGAATCGCGTCATCGACGCTGCGGGTGATCGGCCCCAGATGCGACATCGACGGCAGGGAACAGGGCGGCCACTGCGGTACCAGTCCAAAGGTTGGCTTGAAGCCGAAGGTGCCGGTAAACGAGGCCGGGATACGGATGGAGCCGCCCGAATCCCCGCCCTGGTGCATCACGCCCAGGTTGAGCGCACAAGCCGCAGCGGCGCCTCCCGACGAGCCCCCTGGAGTCAACCGAGTGTCCCAGGGATTGTAGGTCACGCCGGTCAATGGGCTGTCGGTCACGCCCTTCCAGCCATACTCGGGCGTTGTGGTCTTACCCAGAATGATGGCCCCTGCCTCACGCATCCTGCGTGCCGGCGGGCCATCCTCCGTACAGGGGGAAGGATCGGAAATCAATGTGCCCTCGCGCGCCGGCATGCCGCGCACGCGGGTGAGGTCCTTCATGGTCACCGGCAGGCCATCGACCGGCCCCAGCGGTTTTCCGGCGCGCCAGCGTGTCTCGGCTTCGCGTGCTGCTGCCAGTGCCCCTTCATGATCGACATGGCAGAACGCGTTGATTGCCGGGTTATCGCGGTCGATCCTTGCCAGCGTGTCCTCGATGACCTCCACGGGCGAGAGCCGCCCGGCCGCATAGGCCTCAATCAGGGCAGCGGCATCCATCGTGGCAAGGTGGGTGTCCCTGTTTTCCATCGTGCCTCCTTGGCTACAGCAACCTGGGCTGCTGGCGTGAATGGCAGGCCACGACTGGCCTGCCCTACGCTCCTTTCGCTGTCCTCTTACATACCGGCAACGGCCTGCGGGGTTTCGTTCCCGCCACGCAACCGATCGAGCTGGCGATAACCGATGGCTTCCATCAGCTGTGGGCGTGCCGGACGCGACTCACCGGCCAGGTCGGCCAGCGTCAGTGCCACTCGCAGCACCCGATGATAGGCGCGCGCCGACAGTTTGAGCCGGGACAGGACATCAGCCAGCCAGGCACGCTCGTCGGTGGTCAGGGCACAGGCAGTCTCGAGTTCTCGCCCGGGCAAGCGGGCGTTGAGCGCGCCGCGTTCCTGCTGACGCCGCCGGGCAGCCAGCACCCGCTCACGCACTGTCGCCGAGCTTTCGCCGAGGGCCGGCGAGGTCAACTGTTCGGGTGGTAGCGCAGGCACTTCGACCTGCAGGTCGATGCGATCCAGCAAGGGGCCGGACAACTTCGCCTGATAGCGCTGTACTTGGGCGGGCGTGCAAACACAGGACTGGCGAGGATCGCCGAGATGGCCGCATGGGCAAGGATTCATGGCAGCGACGAGCTGGAAGCGGGCAGGAAAACAGCGCTGATGGCTGGCACGGGCGATATGAATCTGCCCGGACTCCAGCGGCTCACGCATCACTTCGAGAACGCTGCGGTCGAACTGCGGCAGTTCGTCGAGAAACAGCACCCCGTGGTGCGCCAGCGAGATTTCGCCGGGCCTCGGCTTCGAGCCACCCCCAACCAGGGCCACGCCGCTGGCAGTATGGTGCGGCGACCGAAAGGGCCGTTCGCCCCAGCGCTCGAGCAGGCCCATACCACATACCGAGCGGATCGCCGCGACTTCCAGCGCCTCGTCATGGGATAGCGGCGGCAGGATGCCCGGCAGGCGACTGGCCAACATGGTCTTGCCGGTCCCCGGCGGCCCAGCGAACAAAAGGTTATGTCCCCCCGCCGCTGCGACCTCCAAAGCACGACGTGCCTGATGCTGGCCACGCACATCGGCCAGGTCGTGCCCTGTACGCTCCGGCAGGGCCGGATGGTTCAGGCGATGCTCGACGAGACGATCCTGGCCCAGCAAATGGGCGACAACCTGGGAGAGATGCTCGGCCGGGAACACTCGCAGCTCGCCGGCCAGGGCGGCTTCGTCGGCGTTGGGCGCCGGCAGCAGCAGGCACCGACCGGCGACCTTGGCGGCCAACGCCACCGGCAACGCGCCGTTGATTGGCCGCAGCCGTCCATCCAGGGCCAGCTCGCCCAGGCACTCGACTCCCTCCAGGGCGGAAGCGGGAATCTGCTCGGAGGCCACCAGAATGCCCAGAGCGATGGGCAGATCGAAACGTCCTCCCTCCTTGGGCAAGTCCGCAGGCGCGAGATTGATCGTGATGCGCCGAGTATTGGGGAACTCGAAGCCGGCATTGAGCAGGGCACTGCGCACCCGTTCGCGACTTTCGCGCACCGCAGTCTCGGGCAGGCCAACCAGGGTCAATCCCGGCAGACCGTTGGATAGATGGACCTCGACCAAGACTTCAGGGGCTTCCAGTCCCAGCCCCGCCCGGGTGGCAATGATGGCTAACGCCATGGCACTCCCTCGCCAGAAGGCCCCATGTTCGTTCCCCCGACGAGCGGAGCAGCAAGGAGCCCTGAATGAATGGATTCGGTGGCTGCACCGAGTTTGGGCGCACCCGGACGCTGGGTTACGGCGCCTTGTCGCTGCCGGTGCCCAGGTCGGTCCGCTTGTCGGCGAGGTCGCTGGCCTGGCTCGTCTCGCCGGCTCCGGCGTCCTCGGCAGGTGCCGCCACGCTATCGGCCGCGACTACGGCGGGTGATGCCGGCGCTGACGACTTCGCGTCGACAGTGGCTTCCAGGGCTGCGACCTGGCGTTCAAGGGCTTCTACGCGTGTTCGGGTGCGCTGCAATACGTCCATGAGAATATCGAAATCTTCGCGAGATACCAGTTCCATGCGATCAAAGGCGCCGCGCATGACGCTCTGTACGCTGCGCTGGATCTCTTCGGGAGCGTGGGACGCTTCCTGAAGGCGTTCGCCGATCTGCTGGGCCAGGCGACTGAACCGATCGTTGCTTGCCATCGAGTAGGCTCCTTTCGAGTGAACTGCCTCAAGCATACGCAAGGACGCCGAATGGCGCATGCGCAATCCTGGCGCAAAGCCCAAAAGCGCCAGCACCAGCGTGGTGCAACCCCGCAATACCACTTGCCCCGAGTTTGGTCACGCCTCTCACCACATCAGCCTAAATAGCTGATTAATAAACGCATTTTAAGTCGTGGCATGACATTCGCCAGTCCACTAGGGCGCAGTCCGACAACGGAGACAAGGGATGAAACTCATCACCGCCATAATAAAGCCATTCAAGCTGGACGATGTCCGTGAAGCGCTGGCCGACAACGGCGTACAGGGCATCACTGTCACCGAAGTGAAAGGCTTCGGTCGGCAAAAGGGGCACACCGAACTCTATCGCGGCGCGGAATACGTCGTGGACTTCCTGCCCAAGGTCAAGGTCGAGATTGCCGTCGACGACGATCGTGTCGAGGGGGTACTGGAGGCCATTACCCGGTCCGCCAACAGCGGCAAGATCGGCGATGGCAAGGTATTCGTCACCCCGCTCGAAGATGTGATCCGTATCCGCACCGGTGAACGTGGGCCCGACGCCGTCTAAGGCGCTGGACTTAGGAGAAATAACGATGACAGAGCTCAATTATGCGCTCGATACTTTCTACTTCCTCATCTGCGGCGTGCTGGTCATGTGGATGGCCGCTGGCTTCGCGATGCTGGAAGCAGGCTTGGTACGCTCGAAGAACACCGCAGAAATACTGACCAAAAATATCGTGCTGTTCGCCATCGCCTGCACGATGTACCTATTGGTCGGCTACTTCATCATGTATTCCAGCGATGCCGGCGGCATCCTGCCCAACCTCGGTTTTCTCGTAGGTAGCGAAAACACGGTCGACGCCGTGCTCAACGGCGGTGATGATGCACCCTATTACTCCGCTCGTGCCGACTTCTTCTTCCAGGTCGTGTTCGTGGCCACCGCGATGTCTATCGTCTCGGGCGCCGTGGCCGAGCGCATGAAGCTGTGGGCTTTCCTGGCCTTCGCCGTGATCATGACCGGCTTCATCTATCCGGTTTCCGGCTACTGGACCTGGGGCGGCGGCTGGCTGTCCGAAATCGGCTTTTCCGATTATGCCGGCTCCGGCATCGTGCATATGGCTGGAGCGGCCGCCGCGTTGGCCGGCGTGCTGGTCCTCGGACCGCGCAAGGGAAAATATGGCAAGAACGGCGCCATCTACGCGATTCCCGGCGCCAACATGCCACTGGCTACCCTGGGGACATTCATCCTGTGGATGGGTTGGTTCGGCTTCAACGGCGGCTCCGAGCTCAAGGTGTCCGACGTCGCCTCCGCCAACAATATGGCCCAGGTACTGCTCAACACCAACGCTGCTGCCGCCGGTGGCGTCATCGCCGCGCTGGTCCTGGCCAAGATCTGGTTTCGCAAGGCCGACCTGACCATGGCGCTGAACGGCGCGATTGCCGGCCTGGTGTCAATCACCGCCGATCCGCTGTCTCCGACTGGCCTCGGCGCGACGATTATCGGTGCCATCGGTGGTCTGCTCGTGGTGGTATCCATCGTCGCCCTGGACAAGCTGAAGATCGACGACCCGGTCGGCGCCCTCTCGGCTCACGGTGTGGTCGGTATCTGGGGCGTTATGGCGGTGCCACTCAACAACGGTGATGCCAGCTTCGGCGTCCAGTTGATCGGCATCATCGGTATCTTCGCCTGGGTCTTCATTGCCAGTCTGATCGTGTGGCTGGTCATCAAGGCGATCATGGGTGTCCGAGTCAGCGAAGAGGAAGAATACGAGGGGGTCGACCTGGCCGAGTGCGGTCTGGAGGCCTACCCCGAGTTTACCGTCGGCAGCAACAAATAACGTCGACGCAACGAGTGAGCTGGCGTGCTCCCCTGGCCCCCTTCGGGGGGCCTTTTTTATTCCTTGGACCAGCAGGTGTATGCTTGCAGGCAGAACCCCGTTTAACGCGATCGGCGGCCCCGGTCGTTCCAGACAACAGGATGCGAGGAAGCAACGATGAAACTGGTGACCGCTATCATCAAGCCATTCAAGCTCGACGATGTTCGTGAGTCGCTCTCCGATATCGGCGTGCAAGGCATTACCGTTACCGAGGTCAAGGGCTTCGGTCGGCAGAAAGGTCACACCGAGTTGTACCGGGGCGCCGAATACGTGGTCGATTTCTTGCCCAAGGTAAAGCTCGAAGTCGCCGTGGACGATGCGCTGACCGATCAGGTCATCGAGGCCATCACCCAGGTCGCCAACACCGGCAAGATCGGCGACGGCAAGATCTTCATCTCGCCGCTTGAGCAGGTCATCCGCATCCGTACCGGCGAAACCGGCAAGGACGCGGTTTAAATCAGCCTCCGGTGGCCATGCATGAAAAAACCCACGGTTTTCACCGTGGGTTTTTTACACTTCTTTCAAACGTAGACGAGCACCTTAGTTACTTCTCGACGAAGGCACGCTCGATCACGTAATCCCCCGGCTCGCCCATACGCGGCGAGATCTTGAAGCCGAAGTCGTCGAGCATCGCACTGGTCTCGTCGAGCATCGCCGGGCTACCGCAGATCATCGCGCGGTCCTGCTTGGGGTCGAGCGCCGGCAGGCCGGTGTCCTCGAACAGCTTGCCACTGCGGATGTGGTCGGTCAGGCGGCCCATGGTGTGGAACTCTTCGCGGGTCACGGTCGGGTAGTAAACCAGTTTCTCGCTGATTTCCTCGCCCAGGTACTCATGGGCCGGCAGTTCCTTGCTGATGAAGTCGGCATACGCCAATTCGCTGACGGTACGTACGCCATGGATCAGCACGACCTTCTCGAAGCGCTCGTATACCTCTGGGTCCTGGATCAGGCTCATGAACGGTGCCAGGCCGGTGCCGGTAGACAGCATGTACAGGTTGCGGCCGGGCAGCAGATCGTCGGTCACCAGGGTGCCGGTGGGCTTGCGGCTGACCATGATCTGGTCACCGACCTTGAGGTGCTGCAGACGTGAGGTCAGCGGGCCATCGGGCACCTTGATGCTGAAGAACTCGAGATGATCCTCGTAGTTGGGGCTCGCCACCGAGTAAGCGCGCACCAACGGCTTGCCCTCGACTTCCAGGCCGATCATCACGAACTGGCCGTTCTTGAACCGCAGGCTACGCTCGCGCGTGGTGCGGAAGCTAAAGAGCGTATCGTTCCAATGGTGAACGCTGAGGACCTCTTCCAGGGCAAACTTGCTCATGACGATCTCCTATATTATTCCCGAAGCGCATAAGGCAACGCGCCAAGTCGATGCACGTATTCTAAGATGGCCACACTTATCTGTTAAATGGATTGTCTGGATATGCCTTATCTGCAATCCTGATATACAAGCCCTGCCGGAATCCTGTCATGCGTTACAGCCTGCGCCAGCTTGAAGTCTTCGTTGCCGTTGCCCAGCACGAGAGCGTCTCGCGCGCCGCACGCGCCCTGGCCCTGTCCCAGTCAGCGACCAGTACCGCCCTGGCGGAGCTGGAACGCCAGTTCGATTGCCAGTTGCTCGACCGCATCGGCAAGCGGCTCAAACTCAACGCGCTGGGTTTCCAACTGCTTCCCAAAGCGGTAGCCCTGCTCGATCGTGCCGAGGAGATCGAAGAGCTGCTGCGCGGCCAACGCGGCATCGGCTCGCTGGATGTGGGTGCCACACTCACCATCGGCAATTATCTGGCGACACTGCTGATCAGCGATTTCATGCAGCGTCATCCCGGCAGCCGGGTACGTCTGCATGTGCGTAACACGGCCTCGATTATCGAACATATCGTTCAGCACGAGCTTGATCTGGGTCTGATCGAAGGCGATTGCCAACACGAGGATGTCGTGATGCAGCCTTGGGTCGAGGACGAACTCACCGTGTTCTGCTCGCCCCGTCACCCCCTGGCTCAGGCCGGTGATGTGGGCCTTGATCAGCTGTTGCGAGAGTCGTGGATCATGCGCGAGCAGGGATCGGGCACGCGCCTGACGCTGGAACACGCCATGCGCCATCGCCGCGGACGTTTCAATATCCTGCTCGAGCTGGAGCACACCGAGGGCATCAAGCGCGCCGTCGAATCGGGTTTGGGGATTGGCTGCGTCTCACGCCTGGCGCTACGCGACGCCTTCCGGCGTGGCAGCTTAGTGCCAGTCGCCACTCCGCAGCTCGATCTGCGCCGCCAGTTCAGCTTCATCTGGCACCGCCACAAATATCTGGCCACCGGTATGCGCGAGTTCGTGCGCCTGTGTCAGCAGATGACCGAGGGTATTCAGCGTAGCGACGAGATCGAGCTACCTTATATTCCTTGAAGCTTGGCTTTAGGTACCAGGTTCCAAAACGACAACGGCCCGGGAGATCCCGGGCCGTTGCTGGTATGGCTTACGCTCAGGCGTCGTCGTGGCTGAGCGTCCGCGCCGGCGATGGTCGGGCCGGAGCGGGCAGTGCCATATCGGCCCGGCTCGCCCCACGAGGCGCAAGCGTGAACGCGCCGACTACCTGCGTCAGGCGTAGCGCCTGTTCCTCGAGTCGGTCGGCGGCTGCCGTGGACTCCTCGACCAGCGCGGCGTTCTGCTGGGTCATGCGGTCCAGCTCGGCCACCGCCTGATTGACCTGGCCAATACCCTGGCTCTGCTCCTTGGTGGCGGCACTGATCTCACCAAGCACATCGCTGACTCGTACCACGCTGGCGACGATCTCATCCATGGTCTCGCCGGCGCGACGCACCAGTTCGGCACCGGCCCGGGTCTTGGCGGTGGACGTCTCGATCAGCTCCTTGATCTGGCGAGCGGCGTCGGCACTGCGGCTAGCCAACTGACGCACCTCACCGGCCACCACTGCGAAGCCGCGACCCTGTTCGCCGGCACGGGCGGCTTCCACCGAGGCGTTGAGCGCCAGCAGGTTAGTCTGGAAGGCGATACCATCCATCAAGGTGACGATTTCAGCGATCTGCCTTGATGAGGCGTCGATGTCATCCATGGTATTCACGACCTGGGACACCACCTCGCCACCGCGGGAAGCGACTTCCGAGGCAGACAGCGACAGCTGGTTGGCCTGGCGCGTCGATTCGGCGGTGTGATCGACAGTGCTGGTCAGCTGCTCCATCGACGCTGAGGTTTCCTGCAGGTTGGAGGCCGCCGTCTCGGTACGCGACGACAGGTCCTGGCTGCCTAGCGTAATCTCTCCCGCCGCTACACTGACCGACTCACTGCTATCGCGCACATCGAGCAGCACCTCGTTCATCTTGTCGGCGAAGGCATTGAACTGCAGGGCCAGTTCAGCGCTCTCGTTGCGCCCGCGCACCGGCAAGCGCTGAGTCAGATCGCCGTTGCCGCTGGCAATGTCGCGCATGCGCTCGGCCAGCTGACGCAGCGGACGCGCAATGCTTCCGCCTACCAGCCAGGCGGCGATCAGTCCCAGGCCGGCAATTACCAGTCCCATCAGCGTCATGCCCAGGGTGTCGGTCTCGCGCTGGGCCTGCATCTCTTCCTGCAGGCCGTACAGGCCAGCAAGGACGGCACTTTCGGGTAGGCGAATCATCAGTACCCAAGGCTTGCCCACCTCACCGATAGTGAACGGCCAGTAGAGTTCGATCATGCCCTGTTCGGCATCGAGATTACGCACCATCTCACCGTTCTGTGCCTGGGCAATGTGCTCCTGCAACGAGGTGCCGAATGCATCGCTCATAGGCTTGCCGAGCAGCTCCGCGCCACCGGTATGCGCTGTGATACCGCCACGCGAGGCAATCAGTGCCATTTCTCCGGCACCGTCGTAGAGCGACTGGTTGGCCTTGTCGAGCATGGCCTGGATGAAGTCGACCGAGAGATCGACACCCGCACTGCCACGGAACTCGCCATCGACGATCACCGGCACGTTGAAGGAGGTGACCATCAGCGTCTGGCCGTTATAGTCGTAGGGCGCTGGATCGATAATGCACGGCTTTAACGTCTCACGCGGACAAAGATAGTATTCCCCCTCGCGAACACCGCTGGGCTGCTGAGCCTCGCTCTCCATGGTTTCGCCAAGCGGCAGCACTTCCACATCGCCGCTTTCGGTGCGGTACCACCAGGGCATGAAGCGCCCGTCATCACCGTAGCCGAGCCCTTCACGACCGGCATAGAACGCATCGCTCCCGAAGGCGTCGGGCTCCCAGCCGATAAAAGCGTCCAGCAGCTCAGGATTGGCGACCACGGTCTGACGTACCAGATTGGACAGCTCGCGGCGACTCAGCATCAGCCGTGAACGATCATCCTCGTCATTCAGCCCCAACATGGCGTTGGTCTCGGCGAGATTCTCGGCAAGAGTCAACGCATGCTCCATCTGCCCCTGGATTCGCTCGGCCTGGTCCGAGGCTACGGCAGCGAGGCGTGCTTCGATATTGCGTTCGAGCAGCTCCTTGGTCTGGCTTTCCACCAGCGCCTGGGAGCGTGAGTTGGCGATCAGTGAATAAATGACCAGTGCGGCCACGACGGCCAGGATACAGGCGCCGACCAATGTGGTAACGAAGGTGCGCAAGGATCTGAAACGCATCTTATTCCTCCTGCGAGACTGCCTGGCGTGACGATGCCAGCAGCGGGGGTTGCGGCCGTTCGGCCGTGCGTGACAAGGTGAACGCGCCGACAGCATGAGTCAGGCGTACCGCCTGTTCCTGCAACTGGTCGGCGGCGGCGGCGGATTCCTCGACCAGCGCAGCGTTCTGCTGAGTCATGCGGTCCAGCTCGGCGACGGCCTGATTGACCTGGCCGATGCCCTGGCTCTGCTCCTTGGTGGCGGCGCTGATTTCGCCAAGGACATCAGTGACTCGCGCCACGCTGGCAACGATCTCATCCATGGTCTGCCCTGCGGCACGCACCAGTTCGGCTCCGGCCCGGGTCTTGGTCGTGGAGGTCGCGATCAGCTCCTTGATCTGGCGCGCAGCATCGGCGCTGCGGCTGGCCAACTGGCGCACCTCGCCGGCGACCACCGCGAAGCCGCGTCCCTGCTCGCCGGCACGGGCAGCTTCCACCGAGGCGTTGAGCGCGAGCAGGTTGGTCTGGAAGGCGATACCGTCCATCACCGAGACGATCTCGGCAATCTGGCGTGACGAGGCGTCAATATCGTCCATGGTGTTCACTACTTGCGCCACGACTTCGCCACCACGGGAAGCGACTTCAGAGGCAGACAGCGACAACTGATTGGCCTGGCGTGCCGAGTCGGCGGTGTGTTCGACGGTGCTGGTCAGTTGCTCCATCGACGCCGAGGTTTCCTGCAGGTTGGACGCGGTGGTCTCGGTGCGTGAAGACAGGTCCTGGCTGCCCTGGGCGATCTCGCTGGAGGCCACGCTGACCGATTCGCTGCTGTCGCGGATGGTGATCAACACGCGCTCCATCTTGTCGACGAAGCGATTGAAGGCATCGGCAATCTGCGCCACCTCGTCACGACCGCTGGCAGAGAGGCGGCGGGTCAAGTCACCACTTCCGCTGGCAATGTTCTCCAGGGCATCGCGGACGCGCTCCAGGCCGCTGAAGGCCCGCTTGAGCCACAGCCCAAGCAGCACGGAGGCCACCAGTGTGACCAGCACCAACGTGATCAGTGATGATTTGATGATGGCACGTAGCCCGGCTAGCGCTTCATGCTCATCGAGCACGACTCCTAGTTCCCAGTCGGTACCGGCGATGGGCGTCACGCTCAGGCGTGCGTCTTGATCCCCAATGGTCACGCCTTGCCAGCCACCACCGTTACGCAGTGCAGCCACCAGCGTCCCGACCAACGTCGGGCTCAGTTGCGTCAGCGACTTGAGGGTCAGCGCGGGGTCCGGATGCGCGATGATGGTCTCGCCCCCCGTGCTTAGGAAAGCGAAGCTCGATGGTGTCGATTGGATGGCGGCAACGTCCTTGGCGATAGTATCGATAACCACGTCGCCACCAATCACGCCTATTAGCTTCCCGTTCTTCTCGACAGGTGTCGAGAACGGTAGAACGACCTGGCCCGAATTACCATCTACGTAGGGCATAGCCACGACGGTTTCACCAAGTTCGACAGCTTGCTGATACCAGCCACGCTTGCGCGGATCGTAGTCGGCCGGCGGCACCCAGCCGTCGGAAGTAGTCAGGCTGCCGTCGGGCCTGCCGATATAGGTCGAGAGGAAGCCACCCGACTCGGCCAGTTGAACCAAGGCGGGTGTCGGGTCACCGGCCGTTACATGAGCGCGCACTGCATCGATCATGCTGCGGCGCGCAGAGACCCACTCTTCGATGGCTGTAGCATTGCCCGAAGCAACAGCAGTCAGATTCTTTTCGATAGCGTCTTCATAGTGAGACTGGACCGTGAAGTAGCCCACTCCAGCTACCAGCGCCATGGCAATAGCGATGATAACCGCACAGGCGACCTGAATACGGCGCTTCAGAGAGTTCAGCATGGTGGTGTTTTCTCAGTCGTCGAATGGGGCACGGATACGGTTACGGCGCGTTGAGGTCTGAACGCGCAACAATGAAATCTCTATCGACGACGGCCAAGAAAACTTAAGGTCACTGACAGAAAAATAAACCTTTAGCCAATTGACCAAGAGGGAAAAAGGTGCAAACAAGCTAATAAACGGGCTAGGGCAGCAAGCGGGCCGCAAGAATTGCGGCCCGGAGAGGTTCAGATATTGCGCAGCTTCTCGGCGATCTGCTGCTCGGAATCCTTGGACACGTCCTTATCGACGGTCTTGACGATCATGCCTCGGGTAACGCTATCCAGCTTCTCGCGTAGGTCCCCCAGAAACTTGGGTGCCGAAAACACGATGAAGCTGTCCGTCTGGTTCTGGGTACGTGCCTTGCGCATGTACTCGGCGACTTCCTTGGCGAAGACCAATGATTCGTTCTGCATGGTGGTGACGGACTTGTCGGACTGGCGTATCCCCTGGCCAGCCGAATCGTCTACCCCACCGCTGCCCCCGGTACGCAAGTCGCCGGGGTGTTCGCGGCTCTCCGTATGCACCAGGCTATCGATCTCCTGAACGTCGCCATTCTTCTCCTGCGTGAATATCCGCGCCCGGGCGGCATCCGCGGCAATGATGTATCGCTTCATAACACCTCCTTTGCAATCATCGTCACGCCCTTCGGCGTACACTTCCGTTTCACTACTGTCTTGCCACAGCGCCTTCGGTCGGCATGTATTCACCGTCATGACGCATGCTCTCAAGCATGGGTGATGACGGCGTGCGACACAAACCGCATACCGTCCATACAGGCTCGCTCATGGCCCGCTGGTCGGCTTGCCGGTGTAGTCCGACACCGGCTTGTCCACCGGCTTGTCCAGCCGCTCGGCAAATGCCTTGAGCCCATCGACGAGGGGAATGATGGCGTGCCAGAGCTGCTCGTCGTGCAGCATCTTGTAAGCCCCGCCGACCCCCGGTGAATCGTGGCCATCCTTCTCGGGGTGATGCTGGCTGATGCGCTCCATGGCATCGCGCAGGGCAAAACTCACCCGGTAGAAGTCGTTGGGTTCTATACGCGACAGCACCATGCCCAGAATCGATACGTTCTGGATAGCGTTGAGCGTGCCGGGCTTGCCGAGCCCGTTGACCAGAACCTGGGCCACGTCAGTATTGGCCCCCACCAGGTCGTTAGCAAAGCGCAACACGCCATGTTCATGCAGCGTCTGTAACAGACGCTCCAGCTCTTCATGCGCATCCGGGCCAATCTTGGGCGGCGTCACGTTATGAGAGATGCGTTCTGCCATTACATTTTCCTCGGATTGGATAGCTGGGCGGGCGGCAGTACGTAATCACTACGCGCCCACTTGACCTCGACATTGACGCCCTGGGTCGGGGTACGATGGCCATAGCGGTAATTGTTGCGCTTGAGTGGCGGTGCGCCTTTCTCCTTTGGCAATACTTCCAGCTGTACTGCCGTTTCCTTGAAAGCGGGCGTGTCGACATCCGGATCATGGTGCTCACCGGTGAGTGCATTGACCCCGGGCTTGCCTTGGTGAATTGGCAGGAACAAGGTATGGCCGCTGACCCGATCGGTGACCAGCGCGCGCACCTCAATGCTGTCGCGCCGAGAAGTCAGCTTCACCCAGGTGCCTTCCTCGATGCCGTGTTCAGCGGCCAGCTCCGGGCTGACCTCGACGAACCAGCCCGGTGCCTCATCCCAGATACGTGTCCCGCGTCCGGTCTGGTTGGTGGCCTGGAAGTGCTCGAGCATGCGGCCGTTATCCATCGAGAGCGGATACTCGTCATCGGGGGCCTCTTCCGGCTCCTCCCACTCCAACGGATGCAGGTTGGCCTTGCCGTCCTCGTTGGGAAAGCCATCGGTATAGAGCAGCGGCGAATCGCTGCCATCGGCCCTGACCGGCCATTGCAGTGACTTCCACCCTTCGAGCCGCTCGTAGGTCACCCCGGCGAACATCGGCGAAATACTGGCGCACTCTTCCATGATCTGTGACGGATGAGTGTATCCCCAGTCGTGCCCCATGCGGGCGGCCAGTTCGGTGAGGATGCGCCAGTCGGGGCGGCTGTCGCCAAGCGGCGGCAGTACCTCATAGAAACGCTGGATACGCCGCTCGGTGTTGACGAAGGTGCCCTCCTTCTCGACGCTGGGCGTGCCCGGCAGCACCACATCGGCGAATTCGGCCGTGCGGCTCAGAAAGATATCCTGTACCACCAGGAAATCCAGATCGGTGAACGCCGAATGCACATTGTGCGAATCGGCGTCGGAGAACGCGGTTTCCTCGCCGATGATGTACATGGCCTTGAGCCTATTCGCAGCGGCCGACTGAACCATGAGGAAGTTGCCCTCTCCGACCTTGTCGGAAAGCTGCTCCTTGGGCACGCCCCAGCCCTTGGCCCAGCGCTCGCGGGCGGAGTCTTCGGAGACCTTCTCGTACCCCGGGTACATGTTACGCAGGCAGCCGAAGTCGCTCGCGCCCTGCACATTGTTGTGACCGCGCATCGGGTAGCCACCCGTGCCGGGCTTGCCGTAGTTACCGGTCACCACCAACAGGTTCGATAGCGCCGTGCTGGTGTCCGAGCCGTGGCTGTGCTGGGTAATGCCCATCGCCCACAGCAGGCTGACACTCTTCGCCTTGCCGATCATCTCCGCCGCCTCGGTCAGTTCCTGCCTCGAGAGGCCAGTCTTTTCCTCGGCAAACTCCAGCGTGAATGGTTCCAGTGACTCACGATATTCGTCGACCTTGTTGACCCACTTGTCGAGGAATTCCTGATCCGCATAGCCGTGATCGAACATGTAGCGCGATAGCGCTGAGGCCCAGACCAGGTCGGTGCTCGCCTTGGGGCGCAGGAACAGGTCGGCACGCTCGGCCATCTCGTGCTTGCGCGGATCGACGACGATGACCTTCTGACCGCGCAGCTTCTGGGCCGCCTTGATGCGCGAAGCGATTACCGGGTGATTCTCTGCGGTATTGCTACCGACGATGACCACCACCTCGGCTTTTTCGAGATCCTCGATGGAGCCGGCATCACCGCCGTAGCCGACGGTACGGAACAGGCCCTTGGTGGCCGGGTTCTGGCAATAGCGCGATGAGTTGTCGACGCTGTTGGTGCCGATGATCAGGCGGGCGATCTTCTGGGTCAGGTAGGCTTCTTCGTTACTCGCCTTGCTCGAACCGATGAAGCCCAGGCTGTCCGGCCCGTACTTGTCGCGGGTCTCGATCAAACGGCGGGCAACCAGATCCAGCGCCTCGTCCCAGCCAGCCTCGCGGAAACGCCCGTTCTCGCGGATCAGCGGCATGGTCAGACGTTCTTCACTGTTGACGAAGTCCCAGGCAAACTTGCCCTTGATACACGTCGAGATGCCGTTGGCCGGCGCTTCAGCGACAGGCTGCACCTTCAGGATGTGGCGATCCCGAGTCCACATTTCGAAGGAACAGCCCACACCGCAGTAAGTACACACTGTCTTGGTGCGCTTGATCTCGGGCTGGCGCCAATGCATGTCCATCTTGGACAGGCCAGTGACCGGCGTAGCCCCGGTAGTGGTCTCGAGGGTCTTGATGATGTCGATCATCGGCCGCTTGAGCGATTGCGGCATCGAGGTGAAGGGGCCGGCATCCGGCTGCATGGTGTTTTCCATCAGCGCGTTGCAGGGGCAGACCGTGACGCAGTGACCGCAATGCACACAGCTGGAGTCGTCGATCTGCTTACCGCCGTCCCACAATACTCGCGGGTCCTCCATCGAATAATCGATCGATAGCGTCTCGTTGACCTCGACGTTCTGGCAGGCCTCTACACAACGCCCGCACAGGATGCACTGGTCGGGATCGTAGGTATAGAACGGGCTCGAGGTGTCCTTCTCATAGGGCTTGCGCTGGAATTCATAGCGCTGGATGGGGATGCCCATCTCCGCCATGGTGTTGTGCAGCGTACAGTCGCCGGTGTTGTTCTCGCACACCGTGCAGTAGAGTTCGTGCTTGCTCAGCAGACGATCCATGCCTTCGTGGCGGGCGGACACGGCAAACTCGTTCTGGCTGGTGATCGTCAGTCCTTCCTGCGAGCGCAGCGTGCAACCACGTTTGAGTTCGCCATCGACTTCGACCCAGCAAGAATCGCAGGTTTCCAGCGGGCCCAGCGAGGGGTGATAACATACATGGGGCAAGTCGATATCGTGAGACTCGAGAAAATCGACAAGCGGCATGTCCGCCTTACCTGACAACCGTTTGCCGTCGAAGATGATCGTGCAGTCGTTGTCCTTGGCCATGGGACGGTTGGCTCCTCGTCGGGGCCCGCCAGTCACGGATAGCGAGCCGTTTGTTCCTTCAGTTCGATCAGCAAGACCGATATCCTGACGGAGCCTTCGGCCATTATTCGGACCCACGCAGGAGAGACGAGACACCAGCCAATGACACTCATGGTATCTGATCAGAACGTGAACCAAGGGATGCTGCGAAGGCAGGAAAGCAGTGAGCGCCCCGAACATCCCTGCCAGGTACCAATTCGCTCCGTCTCATGAACCGTAGTCAAAGCCTTCAGGCTTGTCTAAGCACGAGCCGGCTCTAGAACCGATACATACAGTACGGAACAAAAAGCTACACAGACGCGATATCCCAGGGTCGCGATGGCTACCCCGCTGGCCCCGAATAGATGTTAGCCTTCACTTACCGGCAAGGAACGACCGGCGCAATCAGGTCGACATCGAGCGATGCCGAGCCTTTGGAGAGTTTTGGAAATGCGTAACTTCTTTCTGCTGCGTCGCCCGCTACCGCGGCGAACCGTGGTCTTCTGCCACTTGGTGGCCCAGGTGGCATTACTGCTCAATGGCGCACTCTGGCTCGCCTGGCAAACCCCTTGGCTGACCGAAACCAGTTGGCTTGAAGCGTGGCCGAGCCTGGCCCTTGGCGGAGGCCTGCTGCTAATTGCCGTCGTCGGGGTTCGCCTACTCGCCGACCTGCTCATGCTGCCGCACTACGTTGCCGGTGGCTTGCGCCAGGGATTCATGCCCGGTGCGGTGATGACCCGCTCGTTCGATCGGCGCCCTGCGGTCCATGACCCGCATGAGACCTGGGTCAATGACACCCGACCGACCGGCCAGCCAGCAATTCTGGATGAAGAGGCCGTCGGCAACGCACGGGTGATTCAGCCTCGCCGTCCCTTTTCCACCCGCCAGGGCGCTGGTGAGAAGGCGGATAGCGAGGCTGCCGTCGCGTCAACGCCTCGCCAGGAACCCAAGTTTTGACGAGGCGTCGGCACGGGCTCGCCTTGGGAGGTTCCAGGCGAGCCCCCGTGTTCAATGGCCAAGGATCTGACTGAGAAACAGTTGGGTTCGCTCGGAACGAGGGTTGTTGAAAAAGCTTTCCGGTGGGGCCTGCTCGATGATCTGGCCTTGGTCCATGAAAATCACCCGATCGGCTACGGTCTTGGCGAAGCCCATCTCGTGGGTTACACAGAGCATGGTCATGCCTTCGTGGGCCAGCTCGACCATGACATCGAGCACTTCCTTGATCATCTCGGGGTCGAGTGCCGAGGTGGGCTCATCGAACAGCATCACATCGGGGCGCATGCACAGCGCCCGGGCGATGGCTACGCGCTGCTGCTGTCCTCCGGAAAGCTGACCGGGATACTTGTACGCCTGATCGGCGATCTGCACCCGCTCGAGATACTCCATGGCCAGCGTCTCTGCTTCGCGGCGAGGCTTCTTTTGTACCCAGACCTGAGACAGGCAGCAATTTTCCAGCACGCTCAGGTGCGGGAACAGGTTGAAATGCTGGAACACCATGCCGACCTGCCGGCGAATCTGCTCGATACGCTTGACGTCCTGCGTCATCAGGACCCCGCCGACTATGATCTCTCCCTGCTGATGCTCTTCAAGGTGGTTGATACAGCGAATCAATGTCGACTTACCCGACCCCGACGGACCGCAGATGACGATGCGCTCACCGCGGGCTACCGTCAGATCGATGTCGCGCAGAACATGGAAATCTCCATACCACTTGTTGAGCCGCTTGATCTCGATCATCGGCTCGTTGCTGGCACTTGCCGCCGGAGTGTTCATTGTCGTTATCCTCAAACGTAAGTCAGTGATGGCGTCGGATACGACACGCTGGTGAGTTCAGCCCGTGCCGTGCCGATATTAGCGCTTGTGCCCGGTATGCAATTTGCGCTCGATATACTGGCTGTAGCGCGACATGCTGAAGCAGAAGATCCAGAACACCAGCGCGGCAAAAACATACCCCTCAGTGGCGAACCCCAGCCAGCTAGGGTCAGTCAGACCGGCGCGAATGATCGCCAGCAAATCGAACAAACCGATGATCAGTACCAACGAGGTATCCTTGAACAACGCAATGAAGGTGTTGACGATTCCTGGAATGACCAGCTTCAACGCCTGCGGAAGAATGATCAGCCCCATCCGCTGCCAGTAACCCAGCCCCAGCGCCTGGCCAGCCTCGTTCTGCCCCTTGTCGATGGCCTGCAAGCCACCACGCACCACCTCGGCCATATAGGCGCTCCAGAAGAACATGATGCCGACCAGTGCGCGTAGCAACTTGTCGAACTCGACTTCCGTAGGTACGAACAGAGGCAACATCACCGAGGCCATGAACAATACGGTGATCAGCGGCACCCCACGCCAGAACTCGATGAAAACGACACAGACGCTCTTTACAAGCGGCATGCTGGAGCGTCGTCCCAAAGCCAGGATGATGCCCAGCGGCAGCGAGCCGGCAATCCCTATCGTAGCGATTGCCAGGGTCAGCATCAGACCGCCCCATTCCCGGGTCGGGACGTAAGTCAGGCCGAAGGAGCCGCCGATCAACAGGACATAAGCGATCACAGGAAAGCCAACCAGCGCAAACAGGCCAACCCAACGCTTGTAAGGGAGACGAGGAATCACCAGCCAAGCAACCAGAATCGCCAGCATGGCGAAGACGATATCGACACGCCAGCGCGCGGCAGGCGGGTAGAACCCGTAAACGATCGTCTCGAAACGCGCCGAGATGAAGACCCAGCAGGCCCCCTCCCCGGTACAGTCCGCGCGTGTCTGGCCAATCCAATCGGCCTGAAACACACTCCACTGGAGCATTGGCCAGAGCGCCCAGGCCAGAAGCGCCGCGGTAATGACCGTAACCGCACTGTTGATTGGCCCATTGAAAAGATTCTTGTGCAGCCAGCCGAGAACGCCACTACGCAGATCTGGTGGCCGGCGGGCCTCGATCATTCGCTCATAAGCCGAGGTCGTAGTCATCTCAGCGCTCCTTCAGCAGGGTGCGGGCGTTGTAGATATTCATTAACGCCGACACCAGCAAACTGATTATCAAGTAAACGGCCATGGTCATGGCCACGATCTCGATGGCCTGGCCGGTCTGGTTGAGGGCTGTCCCGGCAAAGACGGCCACCAGGTCGGGGTAACCGATGGCCGTGGCTAGCGACGAATTCTTGATGAGATTCAGGTACTGGCTGGTCAGCTGCGGCACGATGACTCGCATCGCCTGGGGAATCACCACTTTGCGCAAGGTAATACTGCCGGGCAGGCTCAGCGAGTTGGCGGCTTCAACCTGGCCGTGGGGAACCGACTGGATTCCCGAACGCACGATCTCAGCAATGAATGACGCCGTGTAGATCGATAGCGCCAGCCATAAAGCCATGAACTCGGGAATGATCGTGACCCCACCGCGGAAGTTGAACCCCGTCAGCTCGGGAACTGACCACTCCAGCGGCATGCCGGTGACCAGAAAGATGGCTAGCGGCACGCCGATGATCGTGGCAGTTCCCAGCCAGTAAATCGGCAGGGCCTTACCCGTACGCGCCTGACGCCGCCGTGCGAAGACCGCTAACGCTATCGTGATCACGATAGCGGCCAGCAGGGCCCAGGGTGTCGCTGCGAATCCCGGCAGCGGCTGAGGGTCCGGCATGACCAGACCACGCACGTTGGAAAAGAAGGTATCGAAGACAGACAGGCTTTGGCGCGGACTGGGCAGCGCCTGAAGTACAGCGAAATACCAGAACAGGATCTGCACCAGCAGCGGAATATTGCGGAAGGTCTCAACAAAGGCTGCCGCGAGCTTGGCCAGCAGCCAGTTTGTGGATAGACGTGCGATCCCCACCGCAAAGCCGATGATGGTCGCGGCGATGATGCCCATGATCGATACGAGCAACGTATTCAGCAGCCCGACGACAAACGTGCGTGCATACGTGCTGTCGCCGGAATAGTCGATCAGGGTCTGCGGGATCGAGAAGCCGGCTCGCTCGTTGAGAAAACCAAACCCAGTAGTGATGCCCCGGGATTCCAGGTTGGCCATCGTGTTGAGCACGATCATCGTAATCAGCGCAAGTAGCGCCAATAGCAGGATCGCCTGGAACACCAGGGCCCGAAAGGCAGGGTCACGCCATAGCGCCCCCCGCTTGCGGGAAGAAGAACGCAGCATATCGAGCCTCTGACACGGTTACACGAAAGGGCACCACACATGTCGCCACGTGTGGTGCAAACTGCCTTGGTCAGCCAGTGTCAGCGAACCGGCGGCGCGTAGAGAATGCCACCTTCGTTCCACAGCGCGTTCATGCCACGGCTAATGTTCAGCGGGGATTCCTCGCCCACGGTGTGGCTGAAGACTTCGCCGTAGTTGCCCACATGCTTGAGGATGTTATAGGCCCAATCATTGGACAGCCCCAGCTGCTCGCCATAGTTGCCATCGACGCCAAGCAGACGAGCCACCTGTGGACTCGGCGGATCGTTCCGCATGTCGTCGACATTTTCGCTGGTCACGCCCAGCTCTTCGGCATTGATCATGGCGAAGATCGTCCATTTGACGATATCGAACCACTGATCATCACCCTGGCGGACTACCGGACCGAGCGGCTCCTTGGAGATCAGGTTTTCAAGAATCTCGACGCTGTCAGGGTTCGGCAATTGCAGACGCAGCGCACTGAGCTGTGAGGTGTCGGATGTCAATACATCGCAACGGCCACTGGCGAAGCCCTGCGCGGTCTGGTCAGGCGTATCGAACGTAACCGTATCGATGTTGATATTGCGCGAGGGGAAGTAGTCAGCCAGGTTGAGTTCATGTGTCGTGCCTGACTGGATACAGATGGATGCCCCGTCGAGGTCTTCCAGGTTTTTAATCCCCAGGCTCTTGTCGAGCATGAAGCCCTGGCCATCGTAGAAGGTAGTGGTGGTGAAGTTGAGCCCCAGCGAATTGTCGCGGGTAGCCGTCCAGGTAGTGTTGCGTGAGAGCACGTCGATTTCGCCGGACTGCAGGGCCGTGAAGCGCTCCTTGGCGGTTAGCGGGGTGAAAACGACTTTCTCAGGATCATTGAAGATGGCCGCTGCAATGCCGCGACAGGTTTCGACATCCAGGCCCTGCCATGTACCGTTCTCATTGGTGGATGAGAAACCCGAAAGCCCCACGTTGACCCCACAATTAAGGTTTCCGCGCGCTTCGACATCATCGAGCGTTGCTGCCTGAACGCTGGAAATGCCCCCAGTGAAAGCCAGGGCCATCGGTAATGCGAACAGGATTTTGTTTTTATCGATCATGTAGGTAGAACTCCTATCTTTATTTTTAGTCACACTTGGTTACTTGCACTACAACATTAGCAAAGACCCTGCCATTTCACCCAGACCAACGAGGCAAACGCCTGTCCAACGCAAAATCCCGGCCTGTTTCTCAGCGAGCCTGCAAGGCGCGCTGTATAAAAAAGGCAATGACAGTGCACCGTGGTGAACGTCCGCACCAGTATGGCTCAGTAGCCTATTGCCCGAAGCGGCTTGGCTGTACGCCATTGCGTGGTTTTTAACCATGCCAGGGGAAAACACGCCGGGACATAATCAGAGCCACCAGCCCCAACGCAGCTCCTAGCGCGTTGGCCAGCATGTCGGCAGGATCCGCCCCGAGGCGTCCGGGCACGGCAATCTGTGCAAACTCGATCACAACACCGTAGGCCGAGACCATCCCCCAGGCAAGCATGGCACGTATCCCTGCCAGTCCGGTCAGCAGCGCCAACACAGCGTAACCGGCGAAATGATTGAACTTGTCCCAGGGCAGGCTCTGGGGCATTTCGTCACCCGGTGTCAGGCTGCCGATGGCGATAGCCACCGCACCGGCAACCGCCGCTACGGCCCACAGTCGTCGGTCGCGGTAGAGCGCGCGCCATGTCATGACGTGTGATAAGCCGGGCTGAGCTCGTGCAGGGCTTCCATGAATGCCGTGACATGCTCCGGATCGGTGAACTGGCTGATGCCATGCCCAAGGTTGAAGATGTGCCCCGTGCCTTCGCCATAGCTATCGAGGATGCGCGCCACTTCAGTGCGGATCGCGGCGGGATGGGCAAACAGCACGTTGGGATCGAGGTTGCCCTGCAGCGCTACGCGATGGCCGACTCTGGCACGTGCATCGGCCAGTTCCGTGGTCCAGTCCAGACCCACGGCATCGGCCCCGGTCGAGGCGATATGCTCGAGCCACTGGCCACCGTTCTTGGTGAACAGGATGACCGGAACCCGGCGACCTTCGTGCTCGCGGATCAGCCCGGCAACGATCTGTTCCATATAACGCAGCGAGAATTCACGATACGCGGGAGTGGTCAGCGTTCCGCCCCAGGTGTCGAAGATCTGGACCACCTGGGCGCCAGCACGGATCTGCGCGTTGAGGTAGTCGGTCACCGATTGAGCGAGCAGGCCGAGCAGCTGATGCATGGTATCGGGGTTGCCATAGAGCATCGACTTGACGTGGCGGAAGTCCTTGCTGGAAGCCCCTTCCACCATGTAGGTGGCCAGCGTCCAGGGGCTGCCCGAGAAGCCGATTAGCGGCACTCGGCCATTGAGTTCTCGGCGGATAGTCGAAACCGCCTTCATCACATAACCCAGGTCGCGCTCGGCGTCCGGCAGCGTCAGCGCCTCGACGTCCTCGGCAGTGCGCACCGGCTTACGGAACTTCGGGCCTTCACCGGTCTCGAAGTACAACCCCAGCCCCATGGCATCGGGGATGGTGAGAATATCCGAGAACAGGATGGCTGCATCCAGCGGATAGCGCTCCAGCGGCTGCAGCGTGACCTCACAGGCGCGATCGGCATCACGGCACAGGTCCATGAAGCTGCCCGCCTCGCCACGAACCTGGCGGTACTCGGGCAGGTAACGACCGGCCTGGCGCATCATCCAGACAGGCGTACGATCCACTGGTTGGCGGGCCAGGGCGCGGAGAAAGCGGTCGTTCTTGAGTTCCATCGGGGATCTCGTCACCTCGCGAATTTGCCATCATTGTAACGGATGGGGCTGGCCGCCTGTTATAATACGATCCTTTATCCGGGCAGTAGTCCGCGTCTATCGAGGTATATCGTGTCGATCCGCTTCATTGCCGCCTCCAAGCTCCCCACGCCCTGGGCCACCTTTACCATGCACGGTTTCGAGGATGAGGCTACCGGCAAGGATCACATCGCCCTGACCCTGGGTGACGTGGCCGACGGTGCGCCGGTACTCGGGCGGGTGCATTCGGAGTGCCTGACCGGCGATGCGCTGTTCTCGATGCGCTGCGATTGCGGATATCAACTTCAGGAAGCGCTCAAGCGAATCGCCGACGAGGGCCGTGGCGTGCTGCTTTATCTGCGTCAGGAAGGCCGCGGTATCGGCCTGCTCAACAAGATCCGTGCCTATAATCTGCAGGACCAGGGCTATGACACAGTTGAAGCCAACGAGCACCTGGGCTTCGGTGCCGATCTTCGCCGCTACGACCTGTGCGTGCCGATGCTCGATCATCTGGGCATCAGCGCCCTCAAGCTGATGACCAACAATCCGCGCAAGGTCGATGCATTGACCCGGGACGGCGTAACTATTGCCGAGCGTCTACCATTGACCACTGGGCTCAACCCCCATAACGAGGGCTATCTGACCACCAAGGCCGGCAAGCTGGGCCACATGATGGCACTCGACGATTTCACGTTGGCGCGCGACGTGGATATCGACCGCAAATCCTGAGCTACGCTTGATTTGAGGGCGGCAAGCATCGCTCTCGCCGCCAGTCTCATCGGATGATGACTGTCGAACGATACGGTGACTCAAGGAGGTGTCGCTATGTCGCGCTCAGGTCCTGAGCATGACGGCGAATTCAGCGTGTTCGAGGAGCTTCTGCATAGTGTGAGTCATGGCATCGGCGCCGTGCTCAGCCTTGCCGGAGTAGTCGTACTCATCGTGCTGACAGCGCTGGCAGCGCATATCGATCCCTGGAAGATCGCCGGGGTCAGCCTCTACGGGATCACCCTGGTGCTGCTTTATACCGCCTCGACGCTCTACCACGGGGTCCGCCACCCCCGGCTCAAGCGCGCCTTCCAGACACTCGACCACTGCTCGATCTATTTGCTGATTGCCGGTACTTACACACCGTTCCTGCTCGTCAATCTGCGTGGCCCACTGGGCTGGACGCTGTTCGGTGTGATCTGGGGGCTGGCGCTCGGCGGCATTGCCCTCAAGTTGTTATGGCCGCATCGCTTCGGCGTATTGCGCGTCGTCGTCTATCTGATCATGGGCTGGCTGATCGTGATCGCCTCTGGCGAGCTGGGTCATCGCTTGTCGGACATCACCCTGACACTACTGGTTGCCGGCGGCATCACTTACACGGTCGGTGTCATCTTCTACGCGGTCCGCGCCATTCCCTTTCACCATGCCATCTGGCACCTGTTCGTGCTAGGCGGCAGTGTCTGCCACTACTTCGCCGTGTATACCGCCATACTGCCCGAATCGGCCTAGGTTCGTTACCTGTGAGAAGATGCAACGGACTCGACATCATTGATCGGCTACGCTTACTTCTCGCCGAGCAGCACTGCTTTCCTCTTGGGCATGCGGTACGCGTTGAGAACGCCTAGCGTCGGCTTACAGGCAGGCCGCCAACCGGTCACCGCGCACCTGTTCACCATGCCATTGCGCTACCAAGGATACGATTCTCATGTTTCGCTGGTTTGAAAGCCGTCTCGATCCGTTTCCTGCGGAGGAGCCGAGCCGCCCTCCCGACACCCTGATCGCCTTCTGCCTGCATTACACCCGCGGTGCCTGGCCATTCCTGGCCGCGTCGGCGTTGCTGATGGCAGCTATCGCCATCACCGAGGTATGGATCTTCGGGTTTCTAGGCAACATCGTCGATTGGCTGTCGTCGCAGGAGCGCGAGACGTTTCTGGCGGATCAGGGCTGGAAGCTCGCCGGGATGGCATTACTGATCCTGGTCGGGCTGCCATTGATGGTGATGGGTCATTCGTTGATCAACCAGCAGACCCTGATGGGCAATTACCCCATGCGCATCCGCTGGCAGACGCACCGCTACTTGCTCAAGCAATCGATGGGGTTCTATCAGGATGAGTTCGCCGGACGCATCGCCACCAAGCTGATGCAGACCGCTCTGGCCGTACGTGAATGCGTAATCAAATTGTTCGACGTACTCAACTACGTGACCGTCTATTTTCTCGGCACCTTGGTGCTGGTCGGGATCGCCGACTGGCGCCTGGCAGTCCCGTTGGCGGTGTGGCTGATCGGCTACCTGCTGCTGCTTCGCTACTTCGTGCCCATTCTCGGTCGTGTGTCCAAGGATCAGGCCGACGCGCGTTCGCAGATGACCGGGCGCATCGTAGATAGCTATTCCAACATACAGACCGTCAAGCTGTTCTCCCATGCCCGGCGCGAGGCCGCCTATGCCCGCGAGGGCATGCATGGCTTCCTGACGACCGTGCATCGCCAGATGCGCCTGGTCACGGGGCTCTACGGCACGCTCTACGTGCTCAACTCGCTGCTGCTGTTCAGTGTGGGAGCGCTGTCGATCTGGCTGTGGATGAACGAGGCGGTAAGTATCGGCGCCGTGGCGGTTGCTCTCGGCCTGGTGCTGCGTCTCTGGGGCATGTCGCAGTGGATCATGTGGGAAGTGTCGGCGCTGTTCGAGAATATCGGCACCGTGCAGGACGGCATCAGTTCCATCGCCCTGCCGCATCATGTTGAGGATCGCCCCGCTGCCAAGCCGCTGGTGGTCAGCCAGGGCGCATTGCGCTTCGATCATATCCGCTTCCATTACGGCAAGGGCAGCGGCGTGATAGATGACCTATCGCTGGATATTCGTCCCGGCGAGAAAATCGGCCTGGTCGGGCCATCGGGGGCTGGCAAGTCGACGCTGGTCAACCTGTTGCTGCGCTTCCATGACCTGGAGGGCGGGCGCATCCTGATCGACGATCAGGATATCGCCGAAGTTACCCAGGAGAGTCTGCGCGCACACATCGGCATGGTTACCCAGGACACTTCGCTGCTGCACCGCTCGGTACGCGACAATCTGCGCTACGGCCGTCCCGATGCCGATGAAACATCGATGCGCCAAGCCGCCGAGCAGGCCCACGTTGCCAGTTTCATCGACGGCCTGCGCGATATCCAGGGTCGCACTGGGTATGACTCCCACGTCGGCGAACGTGGCGTCAAACTCTCCGGCGGCCAGCGCCAGCGCATCGCCATCGCCCGGGTGATACTCAAGGATGCGCCGATACTGATCCTCGACGAAGCCACGTCGGCACTCGATTCCGACGTCGAATCAGCCATCCAGGAGAATCTCGATCGCTTGATGGCCGGCAAGACGGTAATCGCCATCGCTCATAGGCTGTCCACCATTGCCGCCATGGACCGGCTTGTGGTGATGGATCGCGGCCGGATCGTCGAGCAGGGAACCCATGATGAGCTGCTTCAGCTCAATGGCCTTTACGCCCGGCTTTGGCAACATCAGTCTGGGGGATTTCTGGATGCCGGAGACGAGGAAGCCACCGACAGCGCGGCGGCTTCCGAGGATGTGTGAAGCGGGCGTCGTCAGGTGCTGGCGGCGCGCGCCTTGGTGATCAGCTCGTAGGCGTTGCCGATCTCACGGGTACGCTGTTCCGCCATCTCGCGCATGCTTTCCGGCAGCCCCTTGCCGGCCAGCTTGTCAGGGTGATTCTGGCTCATCAGACGACGGTAGGCCTTCTTGATCTCGGCATCGCTGGCGTCAGCGTTCACCCCCAGCACGCGGTAGGCATCTTCCAGCGCCTGGCCAGAGGGCGCACCGCCCGCCGCCTGCCCCCCGCCGCGCAGCAGGGCTTCGATCTGGGCAACTTCCGCCTCGGAAAAGCCCAGGCCACGTGCCACCCGCAGAAGCACCTCCCGCTCGGCGGGGTGTACCTGGCCATCGGCAGCTATCGCTGAAAGCTGAACCTGCAGAAACAGCTGCAGCATGCCACGATGACCACCGGTGACACGCCGTACCCTGGCCAGCTCGGCATCCAGATCGAAATCTGGCGCCTTGCCTCGATTGAACGCTGTACGTGCCTGGGCACGCTGCGCCTCACTCAGGCGCAAGCGGTCCCACAGCCGCCGGGAAACATCCAGCTCGTCCTGGGTAACCTGCCCATCCGCCTTGCACACACATCCCATGACCGCAAAAATCGAAGCCAGAAACTGATCCTGGGCCTGAGCCAGCTTGCCGATGATGTTCTTGCGCAGGCGATGAGCCAGCCAGTAGCCGAGTGCAGCCCCAATGAGCAGCCCCGGAAGGCGGCCAATCAGATAGCCGATCAGGCCACCTATCACTACCGCTATCAGCATGTTTTCCTCGTTGGTGTCATGGCGGCGAGTTTATTTCCCGGCTTCGGGCGGTACGCTTTCCTGCGTCGAGACAGGTCGGCGTCGAATCGCAGCTTCGATGCCCTCGGCGTCGAGACCGCATTCGTGCAACAGCTGGGCTGGCTTGCCGTGCTCGATGAAACGGTCGGGTATGCCCAGGTTGAGCACTGCCACCTGTACACCCTCGTCGGCCAGCAACTCGTTGACCCCGCTGCCGGCGCCGCCCGCTACTGCGTTCTCTTCCAGCGTGACAAGCAGCTCGTGCTCACGGGCTGCCTCGAGCACCGCCTGACGATCGAGAGGTTTTACCGAGCGCATGTTGTAGTGAGTCGCATCGAGGCGCTCGGCAGCTTCGGCGGCGGGCGTATTGAGACTACCGAAGGCCAGCAGGGCGATTTTGCTGCCTTTCCGACGCCGCTCGGCGCGGCCGATCTCCAGCGCATCGAGATGCACCGGGATTTCGCTGCCGGGCCCAGTGCCGCGCGGATAGCGTACCGCCGCCGGGCCCGAGTGATGGTAGGCGGCGCTGAGCATTGCACGGCACTCGGCCTCGTCGGCCGGGGCCAGGATCACCATGCCGGGCACGCAGCGCAGATAGGAAAGATCCAGCGCACCATGGTGAGTGGGGCCGTCCTCGCCCACCAGCCCGGCGCGGTCGATGGCGAAGGTCACATCGAGATGCTGCACGGCGATATCGTGGATCAACTGGTCATAGCCACGCTGCAGAAACGTCGAGTAGATGGCCACCACCGGTTTCATGCCCTCACAGGCCATTCCTGCAGCCAACGTCAACGCATGCTGCTCGGCGATCGCCACGTCATAGTAGCGCTCGGGATATTCCTGGGAAAAGCGAACCAGATCCGAGCCCTCGCGCATCGCCGGAGTGATACCGATCAACCGTCCATCCGCCGCCGCCATGTCGCATAGCCAGTCGCCGAACACGTTGCAGAATTTACGCGGTTTCGGGCGCGATGAGCCGCTGGACGGACCGGACTTGGCGGATGCCGGTGCCTGAGCAGCCGGTGATTGAGGCCCCCCCTGCCCGATCTCGGCAGCGTTGGCCTTCTCCAGCTTGGTGATCGCGTGGTAGCCGATCGGGTCGGCCTCGGCCGGCCGAAAGCCCTTGCCCTTGCTGGTCTTGATGTGCAGGAATTGCGGGCCGTCCAGATCGCGCATTGTGCGCAGGGCATGGACCAGCCCCGGCAGGTCATGACCGTCGATGGGTCCGATGTAGTTGAAACCCATCTCCTCGAACAGCGTCGCCGGGCTGACCATGCCCTTGACGTGCTCTTCGGTGCGACGCGCCAGCTCCAGCGCCCCGGGTAACTTCGAGAGTACCTTCTTGCCACCCTCACGCACCGTGATGTAAGGCGCACTGGTGAGGATGCGCGCCAGGTAGGTGGCCATGCCGCCCACGTTCTCGGAGATCGACATTTCATTGTCGTTGAGAATCACCAACAGGTTGGCGTCGACGTGGCCGGCATGCGCCAGCGCCTCGAAGGCCATGCCTGCCGTCAGCGCGCCATCGCCGATCACCGCACAGACGCGTCGCTTCTCGCCACGAGTGCGGGCAGCCAGTGCCATGCCCAGCGCGGCACTGATCGAGGTGCTGGAGTGTCCGACGCCGAACGTGTCGTACTCCGACTCACCGCGCTTGGGAAACGCGGCCAATCCGCCATATTGGCGAATGGTAGTCATCGCCTCGCGGCGCCCGGTAAGTATCTTGTGCGGGTAGGCCTGATGACCAACGTCCCATACCAGCCGGTCATAAGGCGTTTCCAGCGCATGATGCAAGGCCACGGTCAGCTCGATCACCCCCAGCCCAGCGCCAAAATGGCCGCCGCTACAGCCAACGCTGTAGAGCAGGTAAGCACGCAATTCATCGGCCAGCGTGCGCAATTGCGTAGTACTCATACTGCGCAGCGCATCGGGCGTGTCGATGGTGTCGAGCAACGGCGTCGCCGGACGCTCGACGGGAATCTCGTCGAACAACTTCATAGAGGCTCTTATCAGTAGTCGCGCTCGATCATGTATTTCGCCAAGGCCGCCAATGGCGCACCAGCCTCGCCCAGTGGAGTCAGGGCGCTCAAGGCGTCGTCCAGTAGCGCGTGGGCCTTGGCTTTTGCCCCCTCGAGGCCGAGCAAGGATGGGTAGGTCGGCTTGTCGCGAGCGGCATCGGCGCCGGAGGCCTTGCCCAAGGTGGCCGGGTCGCCGGTCACATCGAGGATGTCATCCTGTATCTGGAAGGCCAGCCCGACCGCCGCGCCGTATTCATCGATCGCAATGACCCGCGGATCGGTTTCGGACACGGCGGTCAGCGCCCCGAGGCGCACGGCCGCGCGGATCAGGGCACCGGTCTTGTAGCAATGCACCCGGGCAAGGCTGTCGACGTCCAGCGTATTGCCGACCGATTCCAAGTCCAGCGCCTGGCCTGCAGCCATGCCGTCACGACCGGCGGCCTGGGCCAGGGTGCGCACCATGGCCCCCAAACGGTCATGCCCGGCATCGGCCAGGTATTCGAAGGCTAGCGTCTGCAAGGCATCGCCGGCCAGAATGGCCGTGGCCTCGTCGAAGGCGCAGTGGACGGTGGGCTGGCCACGGCGCAGGTCGTCGTCGTCCATGGCCGGCAAGTCGTCATGGACCAGCGAGTAGGCATGGATCAATTCGACGGCAACGGCCGCCGGGTCGAGATCCTCATCGCAGGCACCCAGCGCGCGCCCGGCGGCATAGACCAGCACCGGCCGCAGGCGCTTGCCATTGCCCAGCACGCCATAGCGCATTGCCGCCTCGAGGCGCTCGGCTCCCACGTCGCGATGTTCGAAGAGTTCCTCGAGTTCTGCATTGACCCGGGCGCGGTCAGCATCCAGGCGCAGCGGCAGCGCCTCCAATTCATCGATCATTACCGGCCTCCGGGGGCATCGAGGGGGATTCGAACGGCACTTCGTCGAGCGAACCGTCGGGTCGCTCGATGAGGGCTCGCACCTTGAGTTCGGCCTCATCGAGGCGCTTCTGGGCATCGCGAGTCAGGCGCACACCCTGTTCGAAGGCGGTCAACGAGGCTTCCAGCGTCAGCTCGCCGGACTCCAGTTGTCCGACCAGCGCCTCGAGCCTGTCGAGCGTGGCGGCAAAATCCACGCTCCCATTCTCCTTGTCTGCCATGACTTCTCGCTCATCGCTGTGGGCCTGCGAAACGGCCCTGGTGAATCCGGTCGAATGCAGGATGCCATGCCGGCAACCCATCGGGAATCCAGGGGGCACAGTATACACGCTCCCTTACCGGGCGCGCCGTCCCGACATGGCCTTCGGGAGCAGCATCGTGCATGCCATTCATGCACAATCCCCGGCATTTTCATCCAGCCCTGACGCGGCTGTGCTACGATAAGCCCCCTGTTGGCGCATCACTTTTCACAGCGTGGCCCTCACCTCTCCTGCCCGGGCCGTAGTCTTTGCGAAGAACATATGCCAACAGGCTAAAAAACCATACTGAAAGAGCGCGGCACAAGCCGCCGTAAGGGTTGATTCGACAATGGCCAAGACGTCCCTGGACAAGAGCAAGATCAAAATCCTGCTGCTCGAGGGCATCCACCAGTCTGCGGTGGATAACTTACTGAACGCCGGTTACACCAACATCGAGCACCTGCAGACGTCGCTGGACGAAGAATCGCTGATCGAGAAGATTCGCGACGTCCATTTCATCGGCATCCGCTCGCGCACCCATCTCACCGAGCGCGTGTTCGCGGCGGCCGAGAAGCTCGCCGCGGTCGGCTGCTTCTGCATCGGCACCAATCAGGTCGACCTGAGCGCGGCACTGGTGCGCGGCATCCCGGTCTTCAACGCCCCCTACTCCAACACCCGCTCGGTCGCCGAACTGGTGCTTGCCGAAACCATTATGCTGTTGCGCGGCATCCCCGAAAAGAGCACTCGCGCGCATGCCGGTGGCTGGCTCAAGAGCGCCAAGAACTCCCACGAAGTGCGTGGCAAGACGCTGGGCATCATCGGCTACGGCAGCATCGGCGCGCAGCTCTCGGTATTGGCCGAGTCGCTGGGCCTGGACGTGATCTACTACGATGTGGTCACCAAGCTGGGGATGGGCAACGCCCGCCAGGTCGGTAGTATGGAAGAGCTGCTGGCGCGTGCCGACGTGGTCAGCCTGCATGTTCCGGACCTGCCCTCCACCCGCTGGATGATCGGCAAGGAACAGATTGCGCTGATGAAGCAGGGCGGCATTCTGATCAATGCCTCGCGAGGCAGCGTGGTGGTGATCGAGGAACTCGCCGAGGCACTCAAGAGCGGCAAGCTGCTGGGCGCGGCCATTGATGTGTTCCCGGTCGAGCCCAAGAGCAACGAGGAAGAGTTCGTCTCGCCGCTGCGCGGCCTGCCCAATGTGATCCTGACCCCGCACATCGGTGGATCGACGCTGGAAGCCCAGGAGAACATCGGCATCGAAGTGTCGGAGAAACTGGTTACCTATTCCGACAATGGGACCACCATTACTTCGGTCAACTTCCCCGAGGTCGCATTACCGGCGCATCCGGACAAGCATCGCCTGCTGCACATCCATGACAACGTGCCCGGCGTACTTTCCGAGATCAACCGTGTGCTCTCCGAGAATGACATCAACATCGCTGCCCAGTACCTGCAGACCAACGAAAAGGTCGGCTACGTGGTCATTGATGTCGACAAGGCCTATGGCCCGCAGGCACTCGAGGCGCTGAAGAAGGTCGATCACACCTTGCGTGTTCGCGTGCTCTACTCGGAAACCAACTACCAGGACTGATTTTGATCGGCACCTGGTCCACAGCGCCCCGGCAATCGCCGGGGCGCTGTTTTTTGTCTGAGCGGCACGCTCTTTTGTCGACTCACCCAATGCACCCGGCCGTAGCCGGGCGCTGAACGGGGCGCTCCAGGCAAATTCGCAAGGCATCCTCTCAGCGAGACCTCACGAGGGGATAACCGGTTAAAGCTTCGGTCTTCAGGCTGATGGTTCGGCCTGCCCTCGGGTGGCTGCCTGAATGTGCAGCGAACTGCCAATTCCAGCGCCGAAGGCCATCTCGAGAGGAAAGTTGGCCATTTCCGCCAGCCGCTCCATGTCCAGCACTTCCAGGTGACTCCGGGTCTTGCGGATAATGCCCTGCCCTTCCAGTTCCTTGAGCAGTCGACTGACATGGACATGCGTCAGGCCCAACGCCAGGCTGATGTGCTTCTGAAGCAGAGGAAAGGGGAAATCCCTGCCGATTTGGCGGTAGACCGCCTTGAGGCGATAGTAGATCTCGACGATAAAGTGCGCGATACGGCAGCGGGCATCGTTACCCAGAACGTTGACCAGCCGGTTGGTGAGCACTTCCTGCTGTCGGATGGCGTGAGTGTGAATTTCCATGGCCAGGGCTGGCGAATGCTCGAAGAGACGTTGCAACTGATGCTTGGTCAAGACGCTGACCGTCCCCTCGGTCAGCATGGCTGCCGTCGTGGTATGTCGTGGCAAGGACGCATCACGGATCCCCATCAGGTCGCCCGGGATGAATACATCGAGCACGTTGGCCGGCTGACCATCGCGGGTCTGATATGTATAGGCCCATCCGCTCTGCAGCATGTACAGCATGGAAGGCTCACTACCAGCCTGCCAGAGCAGGTGCTTCTTTTTCACGCTGATTGCTGGCGCTTCGATGGCATCCAGCAAGTCGGCCTGCAGCGAGCCAGGCATTAAAGGCAGTCCGTTGCTTGGGGGGCCCCCCTCTTCCTGTCCGGACATGACGTGCCTCCACTAACGCGACCGAAGTCGAACCAGATGTGCGTCTGGGCAAGGATTACTACCCGCCCCAAGGGTCTTGAAGTTAAACGCAAAATTTTAAAGTGTTTGTCTAACTTGGCCAAGAATCCCAATGTCATGAAGCCTGGATTGAATTTGGATATTTTCTTAGACACTGAACAAGTTAATTAAGATCAACTTGCTGACGATTGTTCATACCCAATCTCGGACACGCGAATGACAGGGCGCCGTGTAACGCTCCCAAACGCGTAGTGATTCGAGCTTATTTTCGGCTCTTTCATCTACCGAGAGCTTTTAAGTGCCGCTCTCCTGGTTACCTTCACGTTTCACTCCGTTCTAAAAAGTAACTTTTCTGCTCGAACAGGTACATGGCATAGCAATTGCTGCCCGTTCTGACTACGTTGGCCAATAAGTAAGACGTTGACATAGGGAAGTGAAGGGTCAACCAAGCGCTTGTTCAAGAACGCCATGGAGGCATGTAGATGAAAAGGAATGTATTCATCCCTGCGCTGGAGGAATTGCAGCGCATCGAGCTGGAGACCCTACGCAACGCCGACGATCTTTCCATTCATGGGCTTCTGGACATACCGACACTCGTCGAGCCGACGAACCTTTCTTTTAATAAGGTGCTAATCCAGGCCCGCCAGCAGCTGAATGAACTGAAACAGTTCACTGGCAGTGTCGACGCCATCATCGCTCACTGGGACTTTCCTACCAGTGTGCTGGTGCCAATCCTTTGTCGCGAGTTTGGCATTCCAGCGCCCCCGCTGGAGAGCGTGCTCAAGTGCGAACATAAATACTGGAGCCGCCTGGAGCAGCAGAAGGTTATTCCCGAAATGGTGCCGGCTTTTTGCACCGTCGACCCCTTCGCCGAGAACCCGCTGGAGCAGGTGACTCTCGACTATCCCTTCTGGCTCAAGCCGGTCAAGGCATTCTCTTCACAGCTTGGTTTCAAGATCGAGAACGCAGAACAGTTCCATGCTGCCATCGAAGAAACCCGCGAGAGCATTCGTCACTTCGGCGACCCGTTCAATGAGGCGCTGGAACACGCCGACCTGCCGCCCGAGATTCAACAGGCCAATGGTAATACCTGCATTGCCGAGCAGATCATTTCCGGCACGCAGGGGGCACCCGAAGGCACGGTGTTCCAGGGCGAGTTCAATGTTCACGGTGTATTCGATCAGCCCAAGGATGAGGGGCCAGCACCTTATGACAGGCTCGAATATCCCTCGAGTATGCCCGAGCGCATCCAGCGCCAGATGATCGATGCTTGCAAGCGCTTCCTTGAACACATCGGCTACGACAATGGCTGTTTCAACGCCGAGTTCATGTGGGACGAGGAAAACGACAAGCTATGGCTGGTCGAGTTCAATACGCGTATCTCGCAGTCGCACAGCGAGATGTTCATCATGGTCGATGGCATGTCCAACCATGAAGTGGCCATCGACATTGCCTTGGGCCAACGCCCCTCGATGCCTAACCGCCAAGGGCAGTTTCCCGTGGCCGCCAAATGCATCATCCACAAGCCGCACGAGGATGCCATCGTCAAGCGCGTCCCTAGCCTGGCGGAGCTCGAGAAGCTCAGAGAGCGTTTCCCCGGCACCAAGGTCAAGCTGGATGTCGAACCCGGCATGCGCTTGAGCGACCTGTCCAATCAGGACAGCTTCTCCTATCACCTGGGCACCATCTACTTGGGTGCAGACTCGCACGATCAGATCAGGGAGCGCTATCACGCCTGCCTGGAGGCGCTGCACTTCGAGTTCGACCCCGTCGAGGACTAAGCGACGTCAAGCAGGCAGTTTGCCGACGACATATTCAGCAGGATAGGGAGGAGCGATGAAAACGGTGACCTCGTACCCTTACGACGTCCGTATCATCGAGAATACGTTCATCACCATGCGCGACGGCGCACAGTTGGCTGCGCGTATCTGGGTCCCGGAGGGGGCCGAGAACGAGCCGTTGCCCGCCATCATGGAATACATTCCCTACCGCAAGCGGGACCTGACCCGTGGGCGTGACGCCAACAACCACACCTACATGGCCGGTCATGGTTACGTTTGTGTGCGTGTGGACATGCGCGGCAGCGGGGACTCCGACGGCACGGTGATCGACGAGTACACGCAGCAGGAACAGGAAGATGCCGTCGACTGCATTGCCTGGATTGCCAAGCAGCCCTGGTGCGACGGTAACGTCGGCATGATGGGTATCTCCTGGGGCGGCTTCAACAGCCTGCAAGTGGCGGCCAAGCAGCCCCCTGAGTTGAAGGCCATCATCAGTGTCTGTTCCAGCGACGACCTGTACGCCGATAACATGCACTACATGGGTGGCTGTCTGCTGGGCGACAACCTCTCCGAAGCCACCGTCATGTTTGCCTTCAACAGTCTGCCGCCGGACCCCGAGATTGTCGGTGATCGCTGGCGTGACATGTGGTTCGAACGCCTCAAGGGCAGCGGTCTGTGGCTCGACTCCTGGCTGAGTCATCAGCGACGCAGCGAATACTGGAGCAAGAGTTCGCTATGCGAGCACTACGACGCGATCCAGTGCCCGGTGTTCGCCGTTGGCGGCTGGGCCGACGGTTTCACCAACACGGTCTTCCGTCTGCTCGACCATCTTGACGTGCCGCGTATTGGACTGATCGGGCCGTGGGGGCACAAGTATCCCCATCAGGGCATTCCCGGCCCGGCCATTGGGTTCCTGCAGGAAACCCTGCGCTGGTGGGATTACTGGCTCAAGGGCAAGGACACCGGCATCATGGACGAGCCCATGCTGCGTGCCTGGCTACAGGATCACGTACCACCGGATAATTCCTACGAGGATCGTCCGGGTCGCTGGATCGGCGAGGAACAGTGGCCATCGCCGAACATCGAACAACGGCGTTACCCGCTCGGGCCGCACCGGATCGGGCAGGAAGGCGAGGAGGATGCTCCACTCGAGGATACGGCCGATGAGGTATCGCTGACCGTGAAATCGCCGCTGAGCGTGGGCCAGTCCGCCGGCAAGTGGTGCTCCTACGCAGCCACTCCGGACCTGCCAGGCGATCAGCGCGAGGAAGATGGTGGCTCGCTGGTATTCCGTGGCCCGGTACTGGAAGAGGCACTGGAAATCGCGGGTCGCCCCGAACTGGAGCTGGAGCTCAGCGCCGACAAGCCGCAAGCCATGGTGGCGGTGCGCCTGTCGGACGTAGCGCCCGACGGCAAGTCCACGCGCATCACTTACGGCCTGCTCAACCTGTCGCATCGCGATAGCGATGCTAACCCCGAGCATATAGAGCCGGGCAAGCGCTATCGTGTCAGGGTGCCGCTCAATGGCATCGCCCAGCACTTCCCTGCAGGGCATCAATTGCGCGTCTCGGTATCGACATCCTACTGGCCGCTGGCCTGGGTACCCCCCGAGCCCGTGGAACTTACTATCTACCCGGCCAAGAGTGCCCTGCACCTGCCCGTGCGCCAGACCCGAGCCGACGATGCCAGGTTGCGCCCCTTCGAGGAGCCCGAAGAGGCCCCGGCGGTCGAGACCACGCGCCTGGAGCCCAGCGAGCACAACTGGCTATTGCACCGGGATCTCGCCCGAAAGCAGTCGACGATGGAAGTCGTCAACGACCAGGGCGGATTCCGCATCGATGAGATCGGTACCGAAATCCGGCGCAGCACTCGGGAGTGGTACTCCTACGTGGACGACGATTTCACCTCGGTACGTGGCGAGACCTACACCGAGCGCGGCTTCAAGCGCGACGACTGGGATATCGAGGTCGTGACGCGCACCGTACTGACGTGCACCCGGACTGATTTCGAGATACATGCCGAACTCGACGCCTACGAAGACGGCTACCGGGTCTATTCTGAAAACTGGGACCGTACCATTCCCCGAGATCACATGTGATTCTTGTTGCTCCTCCAGCAAGCTTGGCCCCCCACATCTCCTCCGGGGGGCTTTTTTTGTCTAGTGCGTCTTCCAGGGCAACTCATCTTTCGCCTGATCGGTCTCGTAATGCTTGAAGGCGGATCTGACTTCCTTGCGTAGTTGCTCGTCATCCCAGGGCTTGGTCAGGAACTTGTAGATTTCACCCTGATTGATCGCATCGGTGACTGACTTAAGGTCCGTGTAGCCCGAAAGCACGATGCGGACAGTGTCAGGGTACAACTCTTTGACCCGGCTGAAGAAAACAGTGCCGTTCATCTCCGGCATGCGCTGATCAGAGATAATGACCTGAACATCATGCTTGGCTAATAACTCAAAGGCATCCTGAGCACGACTGGCGGTAAATATTCGATAGCCTTCACGCCGCAGTACCCGCGTCAGGGCACGCAGGATGTTCTCTTCGTCATCCAGCAGGAGCAGTGTCTGGGAGTCCTCCTCGATGCTGTCGGCATTGCGCTTCTCCGGTGTACTCTGATTCTCGTGCAGGAAGTCTGTAAGCGCATCGAAGGACATGGGCTTACCGAAGTAGTAGCCTTGGAATGCATCGCAGTGAACCTTCTTGAGGAAGGCAAACTGCGGTTCCGTTTCAACCCCTTCGGCAAGAACCGGCAGGCCAAGATGATGAGCCATGGAGATTATTCCTTGCGCAATTGCGGCATCGTGTTGGTCACTGATGATTTCCCTGATGAAGGAGCGATCGATTTTTATTTTATCGATAGGTAATCGCTTGAGGTAATTCAGGCTGGAGTAGCCGGTCCCAAAGTCGTCAATAGCGATTCTCAACCCAAGTTTCTTCAGCTTGTACATGGTGAGGATGGCATGTTCGGCATCCCCCAGAAGGGCATTCTCTGTGACTTCCAGTTCCAGAAAACTGGCATCGAGCTGGGTTCTTTCCAGAACGCTACGGACACTTTCAGCGAAACCGGGTCGCTGGAATTGCATGGGAGAGATATTCACGGCAACCGAGGGGCAAGCCAGACCTTGGTCGTTAAGGCGCTTGATATATCGGCAGGCGGTTTCCATAACCCACAAATTAATGGGAAATATCTGTCCGGTATGCTCCGCAACGGGAATAAATGCCGAGGGGGGGATAGGCCCTTTTTCCGGATGGTTCCATCGGATCAGCGCTTCAACGCCAACAATGGTTCTGCCATGTTTATCCACCTGAGGCTGGTAGACAACCTCGAATTCTTCCCTCTCCAAGGCTTTTTGTATGTCGCTTCTCAGGGTTAGACGCTCGTTGACCTGCTCATTAAGGTCCTCGGTATACCATTGATAGCTGTTCCGGCCGTGCTGCTTGGCCTTGTACATTGCCAAATCAGCCCGCTGTATCAACGCTCTTGGCTCTTCCTCTAAACCATCACTGACAGCGATGCCGGCGCTCGCGGTAATACGCAGTTCCACCCCGTTGACATGAAAAGGAAGCGCGATCCGCTCAATGACACTTTCAGCCACCAGCAGAACGTCTTCCTCACGCTCCAGGTCCGGTAATAGAAGCACGAACTCATCACCGCCCAGGCGGGCAACGGTATCGCCAGGCCTGGTCTGCTGGCTCAAGCGCCTGGCAACCTCGATGAGCACCTGATCGCCAGCGAGATGGCCCATGGAATCGTTGATCGGCTTGAAACCATCAAGATCGATAAACACGACCGCCAACTTACGCTCGGAGCGCTTGGCTAACTGGCAGCCCTGATCCACGCGATCCTCGAGCAGCGAGCGATTCGGCAAGCCGGTGAGCACGTCATGGCTGGCGTTATAAGCCAGTTCCGATTCGAAGCGCTTCTGCTCGGATATATCGCTCTGGACGCTGATGTAATGGGTCACCAACCCCGATTCATCCCTTACGGGCGCGATATAGAGTTCATTCCAGAAAGGCGAGCCATCCTTGTGAAAATTACGCAGAACCGTATGGACTTCGCGCTTCTCCTGAAATGCCGCCCGAATCTCTTCGATGCCGGACTGCTCGCGATCCGCCCCCTGAAGAAAGCGACTATTCTTGCCTATCGCTTCTGCTGCTCTATAGCCTGTGATCCTTTCAAAGGACGAATTGACATAAATGATCGGCATATCGGGCGCCTGGGCATCGGCAATGGCAATCCCGTTATAGCTTGCCTCGATACTCCGTTGCAGAAGATGCAACTGCCTATCCGCTTCCTTGCGCTGGCTAATGTCCCGCAGCGACAATAGCTGCATGGTCTCGCCATCCCACTCCGTGGTTGAGCGCTGCACTTCAACGGCGACTTCACTGCCGTCGTTCGCTAGTGCAGACCACTCGAAGAGACTGTCATGCCTGGGTACGTCGAACTTCCTCTGCAATAGCGCATTGTAGTCACAACGAAACAGCAGGCCTGCGGAAGAGTTGGCATAGCGCACTCTACCCGTGAAATCCAACAGCAGGACGGCATCCCGGTTATCTTCCAGCAGCTGGCGAAAGGTTTCTTCCTTTCGCGCTATTTCGGCCTTGGCTTCAATAGTTTCGGTAACGTCTTTTACCATTACCAGACGTGCCGGATTATCATTGAACTCAATATCATGGACATTGAGGTCTGCATACACGAGCCTGTTCTGGCTAGCCTGCAAGGCCCACGAACCCACTTTATAGGGCGCATCAGGCTCATCGATTTCTTCATAGTGCTCATCGAAGCGTTGATGTTCTTCGGCAGCAAGCAAATCGGGAATCGTCTTTTCCTGGAACTCCTGCTGGGAATAACCGAACAGATCACACGCCGCCTGATTGGCCGCCAAGATAGCCAACGTTTCCCGGTGATGGATGTACATCGGCTCGGGATTGGCTTCGAACAGTAACCGGTAACGTCTTTCACTCTCGGCCAGTATGTCGACTGACCGTGCACGCTCCACGGCGTAGCGAATGCTGCGCGCCAACAGCCCACTGGTAATTTCGCCCTTCACCAGATAATCAGAAGCCCCTAGCTCGATTGCCTGTGCATCGAGCTCAGCATCGTAATGGCCTGTGAGCAGAATCATGGGGAGGCGAATGCCCAATTCGTTCGACTGGCGGATGAGCTCGGTTCCGGGCACGGCGCCTAGTAGATAATCAATAAGGACTAGATCATGTCTCTGACCTTGAAGCGCGTCGAGTCCTTCTTCGTAAGAAGCAGCCCACTCAATCTCGAAGGAAAGACTCTCGGATTGTCGCAGCAGGTCACGAGTAATCAGAAAATCGTCTTCGTCATCATCGACAAGCAGAACATGTAGCAAGCCATCTCTAATCATGTCGGTTTACCCCTGCAGGCAACTCGACAACCTGCAGCCAGTAACGCCCCAGCGCTTGAACGACATCAAGCAGGCCATTGAAGCTCACCGGCTTGGTAATGAAAGAGTTCACGCCGGTATCGTAGCTGCGAATGATGTCTTCCTCGTCGGAAGAGGTCGTCATGATGACAACAGGAATATAGCGTAGCGCCTCATCCGCCTTGATCTCTGCCAGGGCTTCTCGGCCGTCCATCAACGGCATGTTGAGATCAAGCAGGATCAGTCCCGGTGTGGGGTGTTGCTGAGCATCCGAATAAGGCAGTTGGCGTTTCAGGTAAGCGAGCAGCTCTTCACCGTCATGGACAAAATGTAATGTATTCGCCACGCGGCTCTCGTTGAAAGCTTCCTTCATCAGCAAGCAATCGTCCGGGTCATCGTCCGCTACCAGAATATGGATGGGCTGTTTTGTCTGCATACTGGCTGCCCCATTTATCGCTTAAAGGTGACTCGAAACGTAGTGCCTTGCCCTAACCGGCTGGTAGCGGTTATCTGTGCCCCATGACGCTCCGCAATTTTCTTAACTATGGCAAGCCCAATCCCCGTTCCGGCATAGGCCTGCCTGGCATGTAGCCGCTGGAACGGGTTGAAAATACGGTCAAGGTACTTTTCGTCGAACCCGATGCCCTGGTCAGCCACACAGAGAGTCCATTGGTCATCCGTTACCGCCTCTGCATGGACTCGAACCTGGGGCGGGTTATCCTTCTGATGGAATTTGACCGCGTTACTCACCAGATTCTGCAACAGCTGGCGCATTTGTGTCTCATCCCCCTGGACCGATGGTAATGCGCCCACATCGATGCTCGCCTGGCTCTCCTGCAGGGTCATGTCCATGTCCTGGAGCACCTCCGCCAGGATGCGGTTCAGGTCGAGTGTAACAAAGGGCCTGGATTGTGTACTGATCCGGGAATAGGCCAGCAAATCCTTTATCAGACCCTGCATGCGGCCGGCTGCCGAGTTCATTCGCGCCAGGTAATCCCGCCCTTCGTCATCCAGGCCGCCAGCCCTGAGACGCAAGCGCTCGGAGAATGCCTGAATCTTGCGCAGGGGTTCCTGCAGGTCGTGCGAAGCAACAAAGGCAAAGTCCTGAAGGTCCCGATTGCTGCGCTCCAGGTCACGTAGCGTAGCGTGCAGGGCCCTCTCGGCTGCCTTATGTTCGGTGATATCCTTGCCCACCCCGAATACGCCAACCACTTGGCCGTCGACGATGGTCGGCAGGTTGACCATGTCCATCTCCCGAGTGTCGCCCTGCTTCGTCTGCAATTTCACTTCGTAGCGCTGGGCCTCGCCAGCCAGGACGGCTTGGTAATGCACCAGGACACGTGGCAGGTCTTGCTTATCGACAAATTCCGAGAAATGCCTACCCAGGATTTCACTTCTTGTGTAGCTCGACAGCTCACAGCCAGATTGATTAGCGCTGAGAATGTTGCCTTCGGCATCGAACGAAAAGACCGGATTGGGATTGTGGTCAAACAGTGACCGATAGCGCTGCTCGCTATCCTCGAGGCTCAGGCGATCCCGCTCCCTTTCAATAGCGATGGAGGCAAGATGCGCGTAGGCGCTGATAAACTCCAACTGCTCCGTGGACGGCGATCGTGTCTCGTTCTGGTAAATGGCAAACGTCCCCAGCACCCTTCCGCTACGGTCCTTGATGGGCGTGGAGCTACAGGCACGCAGCCCATGACTTAAGGCCGTAGTGCGGTAGGCCTCCCAGTTGGGGTCATTGGCAATATCTTCCGTCACGACCAGGGCCTGGTGAAACGCCGCGGCACCGCAGGTGCCCATGCCCGGCCCGATGAGCATGCCGTGGACCTTCTGGATAAACTCTGCCGGCAGGCTAGGCGACGCACCATGCACCAGCCGCTGCCCTTCGTTATCCACAAGCAGTATGGAATACCGTGCCCCGGGGAAACGCGCTTCACCGACTTCACAGATGGCGTTAAGCGTCGCTGCCAATGGTGAGTTGGTCGATATCATCTCCAGGATGCGACGCTGTTCCTCGATGAAGGCTTCACTCTGGGCAAGCCGGGTAATGTCCTGTGCAATCGCGAAACTTGCTTGTTCCTCTTCAGACCAGACAGCCGCCCAGGCCACATGAACCGTACTGCCATCCTTGTGACGATAGCGATTGCGGAACAGGGGAGCCTGCCTTCCGCCCAGATTCATGTCTTTCGAAAAGACCGCCAGGGTGCGTTCACGGTCTTCTGGAATAATAAAATCAACGAATCGCCGGCCGAGCATCTCTTCGGGACGGTAACCGAAAACGCTCTCGCAAGAAGGGCTGACCTGGGTAAAGCGGCCGTGCTCATCGAACGTGCAGAGTACATCCATCGAATAGCGGGTAACCCGCTGATTCCATGCCTCCAGATTAGCTTGCTGCTGTAGGCTGCTCTCCAGCTCTCGGTTGAGATGTTTCAGATGCCTTGATCGCTCGTTGGCAAGATGCGCCAGACGCTGGCTCAGCGTTAGAAAGAAGCTGAAGCAAAGACCGAAAAGGATGACCAGCGCGGGTAGCACCGCAGAGGGATGCATGTCGCGGGAATTCTGATAGGCCCTCAAGCGCCAACGAATATCGTGGTGTAGCGACAATGTATTTTCACCGAGCATGATTGGCAGCCCTTCGTCTTTCGCGCGGCCTGAATCAAAAAGCAGCTGCTCATCCTGATAGATCTGGACGGCAAAGTGGTTCCGCTCATCGCTGAGCACATCACTCAAGACGCCTCTGAGATCCAGGCTAGCAACGATGATTCCGCCTGATTCAGCCAAGCGAAACGGAGCTGCCAACAGGAGGCTGTTGTCCGTCGCATTGAGGTGTATCGCGCGGCTGAGATGAGGCTCATGGCTAGTCTGGATATGGCTTAGCCAGTCACCCTGCGCAGCGATCGCCTGCAGGTGCTGAAGCCGCTCTCCCGGCCCTACTACGCGTTCCTCGAGCCACAAAGGGTGTAGCGATTCATCCAGGACAGTGATCAGTTCTATATCGGGGTAGTCCTGAAGATAACTGAAAGCTTCCTGCCTCCAGAAATGCTGGGCAGGTAACCGGCCGGCCGCCTCCCAGCGTGTGGCCATGCGTTGCACCGAAGCCAGCTGCACCGAAAGCGTCTGCTCGGTATCTGCCTGAACCCTGGACAGAAATTGCTCGCCCCGCTGACTCGTTGAATGAATGGCTTGCTGACTGAGCAGATACCCCACCAGGCAGGTCAGGAAAGCCCCCCCCAAACTGATAAGAATCGATCGCCTATCAAGGCGTTGTGTGCGGCCTGGCAGGAAGGACAGCAACCCCATGCCGCCGCCCAGCAGTACGACAAGCAGATCAATGTTGATTGGGGATTCGAGTCCCCTGCTCAGTCGAGCGCTCTCCGGTACATACCCCCCATAGGACAGTTGGGAGAGCACGCCGGCAACGATAATAGCCAGCCCCAGCGTACCGCTCAGCCATTTCCGGGACGGCGCCCATGAATTAGCGAGGCAGGCAGCCACGACGAACAAGCCCACGAGTGCCAGCGCATTCTGAATCCGGAAGGCGCCCTGGCCAACAGCACCAGGCAAGGGCAAACCGCTACCAGCACTCTCTGCCAACTGAAAGAGCGCCATGACAAGCAGCAGGCCCAACGAAAGAAAATACGCACCCCGCCAGTGACGCAGGATACTCAAAATGGTGAATCCGGCCAGCGCCAGAAACAGGGCGCTTCCTGGCGCGATTACCATGGCATGCAAGTCCGATGGCACGGCACTGCTGATCAGCGCAATCCCCCCCGTTGTCAGCAGGGAAAAGGCGAGAACATAAAAATAAACGTGATAAACATCGTACCGTACGTACATGACTAACCTTTGAAATCCTGGGGACCGAGCAGGCGTAGAATCTCGTCTGGAGAGACCAGCCCTTGGCGCAGCTTCTCACACGCATCATCGAGCAGCGTGGACATGCCCTGCTCCCTTGCCAACGCCTCGAATCGCCAAGGGCTTACGCCCTGCGCAACGGCTTCCCGCAAGGCATCGTTCATGAGCAGCACTTCATGCAGGCCAACCCGTCCTTTGTAACCCTGATGGCAATGACGACAGCCGCGCCCGCTATAGAAACGCGATTGCAAATCGAAAAGCCGCTTACCGAGACGCTCTGCCTGCTCAGACGAAAGCGAGACCTCTTCTCGGCAATGTGGGCAAACCTGCCTGGCCAGGCGCTGAACGGAAATGGCCTCCAGGGCAGACGCCAGCGCATACGGCCCCGCTTTCAGCTCAGTCAGGCGAGCCATGACGGAGGCAATGGAGTGCGCGCGCAGTGTCGAGAGCACCAGATGGCCGGAGGCCGCCGCCTCAAGGGCCGCAGTCGCGATCTCCTCGGTGCGGAGCTCACCAAGCAGAATGATGTCGGGGTTCTGCTGCAACGTGGTGTGGAAGAGATTGGCAAAATCCGGCCCGGATCGCTTGTTTGCGGTAACTTGTCCGGCCAGGTCGGCCTGGTACTTCACCGGATTGTCCAAGGTGATGATGTGCTTCTCTGCGGAGGACGCATGATGTAGCAGGGCGTAAAGCATGGATAGCTTGCCACTGTCGGTCGGCCCTGCAGCTATCATGATCCCCTGGGGTTGGCTGCTCGCATGCAGCAAGCGCCTGGCGTTATGTGGCGACAGGCCCAAGTCGCCGAGCGAGCGCGCGGCGGCCTGGCGTTCGAGGATCTGAATGGCGACTTTTTCGCCATGCACAGTAGGCAACAGTGTGATATCGAGGTCGACGATGCGCATCGGCATCTTGACCGTAATGCGCCCTTCCTGGGGGTGCCGACGCTGGGTGATATCGAGTTCGGCCATCATCTTGATCCGCGATACCACGGACATCATCAGCGCCAATGGAATCTGAATCTTGTCCTGCAACACCCCGTCGATGCGGTAACTCACCGCAACATGATGGGTACGCGGATGAATATGGATAGCACTGGCGCCAAGGCGCAGGGCTTCAAGAATAATGGCATTGACCAGGCGAATGGCAGGAGGGTCTGCCGAACTGCCCAATAACTGTTCAAGGCCTTCCGGGCTCTCCTCCTCGTCGAAAACGAGTTCGATTCCCTCATAGGGGTCATCATCGCCACCGTCAGACATTGTCTGTCCGGCAGCGTGTTGCCCTGCGTCGTCCAATGTTTCAGCCAGTTTGTCTTGAACCTGCCCGACATCGCACAACAGGGGGCGGATATCGTAGCCGGTCATCGTTCCCAGAGCCTCGATCAGCCCCGTATCCATGGGGTCGGCCATGGCCAGGTCGAGACGCTGCCCCACGATACGAAGCGGCAAAACCCACTGCTGAATGCATATCGCATGAGGGATAATGGCCAACAGGGACGGGTCGATCAGGAATTCGCGCAGGTCGACATCTTCGCATAAGCACTCGTCGCGCAGCAGGGCATGCACTGCCTGAAGATCTACCCAGTCATGCTGGAGCAGATGGCTCAGAACCGGCGCCCTGTCAGTCTGCATTGCCTTGTGAAGATGCTGTATCTGCCGGACGTTAAGCAGACCTTTTCTATGCAGCAGCATTGCCAGCCGGTTACGCTTGCCTGCATCCAGGTTGTTCAGTGGCGCCAGGTTGACGGCGTGCCTGGGGCTCTCCTGCGCCAGGATACGATTGCGGCGCCGAAGTTCGTACTGCTCGAGGGCCAGGGCCACGGTCAGACGGAGATCATCATCATCCCAGGGTTTGAGGTTGAAACGGTAGACCGCCCCTTCCTTCATCGAGCCCATCACCGCTTCGGTATTGGCATAGCCAGTCAGCATGATGCGCAGCGTTTCAGGCCATTGTTTGCGAACATAACGCAACAGCTCGCTGCCATTCATGCCGGGCATCTTGAAGTCGCTGACGACCAGCTCGACCGGAGAGCTTTCCAGCAGCGACAATGCTTCCTCGGCGCTCCGGGCAAACAACAGCTCGTAGTTCTCGCGCTGAAAAACGCGTCGCAGCGCCGCCAGGATGCCTGGGTCGTCGTCCACCAGCAGCAGCCGATACGGTCTTGTCGGCGCTGCAAGCAGCGGACTTTTATCCTCTACAGCGGCATCGACAAATAGGGCGGTGTAACGCTTATCCACGGCTGTTCCTCAGTTCACCGGTATACGCAGGGTCACGCAAGTGCCTTCACCCAGCCGGCTTTCCATGCGGACCTCGCCCCGATGGGCCACGAGGATGTCTCTCGTCACGCTCAGCCCCAGGCCGCTGCCGGCACCGACGTCTCGCGTGGTAAAAAATGGCTCGAAGGCGCGCGCGAGAATGTCGTCAGGCATACCACACCCCTCATCCTCAATGAGCACCTCCAAGGCATTATCCTGCACTCGGCTCGCCACACGGATCTGCCCTCCCGCCTCAAGGGACTTGGTCGCGTTATCGAGCACGTTGTAAAACGCCTGGGATAGCTTGGCTGGATAGCCGGCGACCTCGGGCAGCTCCCCCAGGCGTAGGCTGAGAGGCAAGACCTGATTCTGCTCTGCCTGTATCAGGCGGCAGGCGGTCGTGATCAGTGCGTTGATATCGCAGGCCGCAAAGTCGGCCTGGTCGATGTTGGAAAAAGTCTTGAGATCCGACACGATGCGGGCGATACGCTTCGTGCCACTCGACGATTCGTCGAGGAGGGCATGGAAATCCTCAAACAGCATGGCTGTCTCATGACTATCCGGCAGGCTCGCTTCAAGCTCGTCGAGATAATCATTGGCTACACGCAGATTGCTGCCAATAAAGCCGATTGGCGTGTTGATCTCGTGAGCAATCCCAGCCGCCAACTGCCCGACCGCGCGCAGGCGGGCACTTTCGTAGAGTTCCTGCTGGGCCTTCTTTATAACCCGGACCTGCTCTTCGACTTGCTGCGTCAGCCGTTGGGCTAACTGCTTGTACTTTTCCTCTGACGCCTGCACCGCGGCATGTTTCTGCTGTAGCTCAAGATAACTGGCTTCAGTGGCATCGTGATGCAAATTTGCCGCCAAACGGTACTTGCCCGCATAGAAAAGCACCAGCTCGTAAAGCCGCACAGCTGCCTGATGCTGCTCCGCCGGAAGCTCTGCCTTCAACCAGCCAAGGGTATCGAGGTTGAACTCCAGCGGCCGTGATGCTCCGTCATCATGGGCATTCAGCGCAAAGGAGGCGCCGCTCAGCTTGCCAAGCAATTCCAGCAGGCGTGCCTGATGCGCCGGCGACAGCAAGTCATCCAGCGCAAAGTCATCTTCATAGTTACGCATTGGAGGGCCCGCCAGTAGCGCTCAGGTTCTGTATGAATGCCTGGGAATCGATGGCGTGGTCACGCGCCAGGGCGAACTCGGCGTCTACAGCCGGGTAGAGACGACCCAGCAACTGGCGAAAGCTCTCCACGACACCCTGCCCATTGAGCGCGCTCGCCAGGGTCAGCGGCGCCCACGGAGTCGAGGACCACCGTGCCCGTAGCTTGTGCTCCTCGATTGCATCCTGCCGGTCGCGTTTGTTGAACTGCACGGCCAGAGGCAGCTGCTCGATATCCATGCCCAACTTCTGAAGGTTTGCCGCCAGGTTATCGAAGGCAAAGGCATTGTTGTCTTGCTGATTGAGCTGGGAATCGGCAACGAATATCGCCCCATCTGCCCGCGACAATACCGCCTTGCGCGTGCTGTCGTGCTGCACCTGGCCAGGAACGGTGTAAAGCTTCACACGTAGATCCAGCCCGCCTTCACTGCGCAAGCCAATGGGCAACATATCGAAAAACAGGGTACGGTCATCCCGTGTTTCCAGTGCCATGAGCTCACCTTTGCGCTGGGGCCGTAGCTGCGAATGCAATTGCATCAAATTTGTTGTTTTTCCACTCAGTGCGGGACCGTAATAGACGATCTTTAGAACCAGCTTGTTTTCGCTGGAAGAGTAAGTAGCCATATCTATCAGCCCCTGATTGCTCGACGGGCGAGTCCACACTATCCAGTTCGTCTCTTTCTCCAGAGACGAAGAGCTTCCTGGCCTGTGTGGTCGCCCGGTTCATGGTGGGTTGTTCTTATCCAGCTTCGGGCTGAGGCTGACGTACATGAAGCGTATAACTTGCCGATTCCGTCGCTTCAAACTTGATCAGCTTATCGATAAGCCACGCATCCAGCTCTTTACCTTCGTTCAGCAGTAACGTGCCATTTTCGGCATAAAGAGAGCGTGCCATGACCATGCCTGGCTCCAGTTTGAGCGTATCAACCACCAGGACCGTATCATCGGCGAGCGTGGTATCCAGCTTCTGCTCGATACACAGACTGACGAACTGCTCACAAAGCTCTGGGTCATAGAATCGCCCAGAAAACTTCTGGAGCAACTTTAGAGCCTCGTCACGCTCCAGGTTGCGCGCGAGTACCGTACCCTGCTGAAGCTCAACGAAATCTACGGCCAGCCTCAGCAGTCGTGCGCCGAACGGAATCTCCATCTCACGCAAGTGATCCGGAAAGCCACTGCCATTCCAGCGTTCCTGGTGATGACGTATCAGCATGGCTGCTTCACGCAGGGGCTCGAGTGTCATCAGCAAGCTCTCGCCAAGCTCGGGGTAGCGGCGATACTGGTCAAGGTCTTCCTTGTAGAGCAGATCCGAAGGGCGGGTGAACAGGCTGTCTTTCCAGGTCAGCTTACCGAGATTGTAGAGCGCAGCAGCCATGGCCAGGTTTCGGCTCGTTGCTTCATCCAGCTCATGGTGCTGTGCGAAAGCCTTGACCAGTGCCACGACCCGGCCGTTGGTCTGAAAGTCACGCGGTAACCGCTGATTGATCAGTGATGAGAATACTTCAGTGGCCGTGACGTAGCTGCGCTTGAGCTCGGCATAGGCAAGGTCGAGCATATCGGCGACTTCCTGCAGTTCCGCCGTTCTTGCCCTTACCCGATTCTCGAGGTCGGCGTTCAGCTCCTGCAACTGCTGGTTTTGCGCCAGCGTGAGTCGCTCCAGCCGCTGTCGCTCACGCTCCGCAAACTGGTAGTCGAGCGCCTGACGGATAATCAAGCGAAGCTCATCATCGTCCCAGGGCTTGCTGATATAGCGGTATATCTGTCCTTCGTTGATGGCCCTGATCGTCGTGCTGATATCAGCGTAGCCGGTGAGCAGAATGCTCAGGCAGTCCGGCCAATGCTGCTGTATCTCGGCAAGCAATGTGGCGCCATCCATGCCCGGCATACGGGCGTCGGAGACCACCAGATCCACGTGCTGGGCTTTCATCAGGTCCAGGGCTTGTTCGCCGCCGTTCGCTGTGAGCAGTGTATATGGTTCGTTCCTGAGCACCCGCCTCAGGCTTCTCAGGATATTTTCTTCATCGTCGACCAGCAGCAATGTCGGGGTTGCTGCTTCCAGGCACTGCTCGCTCATACTCCAATCTCTTTGCTGGCGTCTGACGTGGCTGGCTGTTGCGCTGGCAACCACACCCGGAAGCGTGTTCCACGGCCGACTTCACTAAATACCTGGATTCGCCCATGGTGTTTCTGGACAATGTTGTAGGAAAGCGATAGGCCAAGCCCGGTTCCCCTGCCTACCGGCTTGGTGGTAAAGAATGGCTCGTAAATGCGATTAAGCAGGGAGGGATCCATGCCCTTGCCAGTGTCTTCGACCTCGATCCAGACCCATGTTTCTTCGACGCCTGTACGCAGCGTAATACAGCCGAATTCCTCGATGGCATGTGCGGCATTGACCAGCAGGTTCATGATGACCTGATTGATCTGAGAGGAAATGCATTCGACCTCGGGAAGGTCCCCGTACTCCTTGACGACCTCTGCCTTGTACTTGAGTTCGCTCTTGACCACGTTGAGGGTGGTATCAATGCCACGATGAAGGTCTGCCAGGCGGAACTCTTCTTCATCGATGTGCGAGAAGTCCTTGAGTGCAGTAATGATCTTCTTGACCCGCCCAAGGCCATCCTCTGATTCTGCTATCAGGTCTTCCACGTCGCTTCTGATGTATTCGTATTCGAGGCTCTGCTTGAGCTGCTTGAGCTCAGTAATATCCCCTGCCTGGTCCACAGAATCGATGATACGCAGCAAGTCCTTTACGTAACCTGTTAGCGTCTTGAGATTGGAAGATACATAGCCGATAGGGTTGTTGATTTCATGGGCGACCCCGGCAGCAAGCTGCCCGATAGCCGCCATTTTCTCTGACTGAAGTAGCTGGTTATTGGCTTTTTCCAACTGCTCAATGAGGTGCTTTTGCGCAACCTCACGTGTCGCTCCTGCGCTTGGCTCTGCAGGACAGGGTTTGGCGGTATCGACCCGGTCGGTGTCCCGCTGCAATACGAGAGCGTAGTGCACTTTCCTGTCTTCGCTAACGAAGGGAAACAGCTGCCAGCTCTGTACGGGCATGACCTTTTCTTCGGGAGGCCTGAAGGGTAGCTGAATCAGGCTATAGCCCTTTTCCCATGACAGGCTATTAAGCTCATCCTGGCCACTGGCCTGGTTAATCACCTGATGGAAGTATTCATTATCCGCTTCGGGAAAGACGCTGATGAAAGCGTGCCCCTCGGCCTGCGCCAGCGACTTGCCACTGCATTGGCTAACCAGCTCGTTCCAGTACCGAACCTTCAAATCCTGGTCGAGGACAATCAACCCCAGGTTGATACGCTCAACCATAGCGAGCATCAGGGAGGCATGAGAACTATCCAAGGAAGACTCCCAGGGTGATGTGGCCGGCAGCGAGGTTGGCAGGGGGTAGGTGCTCACGTTTAGCGTCACTCACGGAACGATATAGAAAAATGAAGCACTGCCTGCATGATCAAAGGGTTAACTGAAGGTGCAGACAGAACAGCCAATTGCGGTTCGGCGCGGGCCGTTAGACTCTAATTGCGTTATCGGCCAGGAAAGCCCGTTCTTGAGTGGGCGGAGAGATTTTTAGGAATTTTTTGCTCATTCGCGTGCAATAGCGCCCAGTTTGGTCCCTTATCAACCAACATGGCGTTCACTGAGGTAGGGAGTTTCTGCTGGAGAAGCCGCTAACAGTTAGATAAACCAAGCATTAGCGGCGTGTTAGGCAAGCAGGCTGGCTAGAAAGACGTTTGCATTTGCTCAACGACATCCAGCCCCTCATTAACCAGGCACAGTTGCCGCCACTTGTCGAACGTCAGGCAAGGATGCGACGCACCGAACGCCACGATATCCCCTATCCGGACATCACCGGCACCTTCCGGCAGGGCAATAAAGGCGTGTTGATCCATCAACTTGGTCACCTTCCACCCCGCCACGCTCAACAGGTCTTTGGCGTTGCCCCCTTCACGGTATCGACGCAGCGGCTCGGGTAGCTGATCGAAGCCGATATCACGCTTGCCCAACGCGATGATCGCCAACCCCGGCTCGGGCAACGACTGCACCTGTGCAAATACCTCCAGAGCTGGCAGCAGCCCCTCATGAAGGTCGGGGCGTCGCGTCAACACGCCTCTCTGCGCCTCTCGGTACAGGCCATGGTCGTGAACCACGTAGCAGCCCGGTCTCAGTACCGGCACGAACCGTCCACGCAGCTCGGCGGCATCGAACGCCTCGGCGATCAGGTCGTACCAGGCCGAGCCTGAGGCAGTGATGATCGGTGCCTCTACCGCAAGCAGGCCATCCTGGTCGAGACGCTGGGCACAGGCGATCAATTGCGCAGCATAGTCACGAATTGCCGGCACCGGGTCCGTGCCATGCACTACACCCTCGTAGCCTTCCATACCGGCCATGCGCAGTGCCGGTTGGGCAGCCACGCTGTGTGCCACGCCGAGAACCTGTTCAAGCGTACGGCAGCCTGTGCGCCCCCCGGGTACACCCAGTTCAACCAGGACATTGAGCGTTTGCCCGGCGGCAGCGAAATGGCGCCCCAGCGCTTCGACGTTGGCGGTGGAGTCGACCACGCAGTAGACCTCGGCGCCTGCCTCGATCAACCCGGCGACGATCGCCATGTTGGCTTCGCCGATCAACTGATTGGCCATCAGCAAGCGCTGTACGCCAGCCGCGAAGGCCGCTCGGCACTGGGGCGCCGTGGCCAGGGTAATGCCCCAGGCGCCAGCCTCGAGCTGTCTCTGGAATAATGCCGGCGTCATGGTGGTCTTGCCGTGCGGTGCGAGATAGGCCCCATGAGACGCGGCGAAGCGCTGCATCCACGCCAGGTTATGCGCCAGAGGCGCCTCGAAGATTGCCGCCGCCGGCAGGCTGACCCCGGTCAGCAGTGATCCCCCTGTCTCGGGCGTGCCCTTGTCCCCCAACGTCGTGGTGTTGGCCTTCCGTTTCGTTTCGCGCATCACGCTCCCCCTTTTCACGCCACGTCAGGTATAGCGTTAGTGCCTTCGACGACACCTGCCGTGATATTAAATATCACATAATTTGATTTATTGTTAGAAACTAACATATTCTGCTTTCTAGGCAAGCCATTCGCTTCCACGCCTCTCAGACCAGGAGATAGTGGTGACCCAGGACATCGACATTCTCTCGCGCATTACCAATGATTTTGCCGGGCTGCGCGACGCCGAAAAGAAGGTCGCCGAGTTGATCTTTGCCGATATCGATTTCGTCAGCGAGGCCAGTATCAACGCAATTGCCGAGCGCGCCGAGGTCAGTGAGGCCAGTGTGACTCGATTCGCCCGCGCCGTCGGCTGCGACAATGTGCGTGACCTCAAGCTGAGGCTGGCTCGTTCGCTAGCTGCCGGGCGGCGTTTTATCCAGGACGCCGGCGAGGTCAACGGTCTCCATGCCGTCTACGACATCGCTTGCCAGACCCTCTCGCTCAATCGTGAGCTGATGGAAAAGGCCGACGTGTCCACCGCCGTGGAGCTGCTCGATGGCGCCCGCCAGATTCTCGTCTTCGGTGCCGGCGGCGGCTCGACCATGCTCGCTCAGGAGCTGCAGTTTCGACTGGTACGGCTAGGCTACGCTATCAGTGCCTATCCACAATCGTTGTTGCCCCGCATGGTCGCTTCGACACTGGATCACGACGATGTGATCGTGGCCCTGTCGGTGAGTGGTTACACCCCCGAAACGGTCGATGCCGCGCTCATAGCGCGTCAGTACGGCGCTCGCGTGGTGGCGATCACCGCTCATGGATCGCCGCTGGCCGATGCCGCCAACGTGGTGTTGCCTGTGGCTGCCCGAGAAACCGACTTCATCTATCACCCCTCGGCCTCGCGCTACGCCATGCTTGCAGCCATCGATGTGCTGGCGCTGGAGTTGGCCCTGCGTCATCAGGATCGCTCCCGCGCCAAGCTGCGTCGGCTCAAGATTACCCTCGACGCTCACCGCGGTGGCGGCGACCGCCAGCCGTTGGGAGACTGACATGACGTATGACACCCTGATTCGAGGCGCCACCGTTATTGATGGTACCGGCGCTGCCCCATTCTGCGCCGATGTGGCGATTCGCGGAGAACGCATCGTCGCCATGGGCGACCTGGCCGACAGCGACGCTGAGACGCTCATCGACGGTGACGGCCTTTGCCTGGCTCCCGGTTTCATCGATGTGCACACGCACGACGACACCAACGTCATTCGCACCCCCGAGATGCTCCCCAAGCTGTCACAGGGCGTGACCACGGTAATCGTCGGCAATTGCGGAATCAGCGCCAGCCCGGTGGCCCTAAGCGGTGACGTGCCCGACCCGATGAACCTTCTGGGGCGCGCCGAAGACTTCCGCTATCCCACGTTCGAAGCCTACGCCACCGCCGTAGATGCAGCCCGGCCTGCGGTCAATGTTGCCGCCCTGGTCGGACATACCAGCCTGCGCAGCCAGGCCATGGGCGACTTCGCTCGTCCCGCCAGCCATGCCGAGATAATGAAGATGCGTGAGGCATTACGCGAGTCGCTCGATGCCGGCGCGCTGGGGCTGAGTACAGGCCTTGCCTACCGCAACGCTTTTCATGCGCCCGACACCGAAATCCACTCACTGGTCGTTGAGGTGGGTGACGCCGGTGGAGTCTATACCACGCACCTGCGTGACGAATTCGCCGGTCTGCACGAGGCGATGGAAGAAGCCTTCGCCACGGCCCGTCATGGCCGGGCGCCATTGGTTATCTCGCATCTCAAGTGCGCGGGTGCCGGCAATTGGGGAGGCGCACCACAAGCACTGAGCAAGCTCGAAACAGCGGCGCGCGATCACCGCGTGCACTGCGATTGTTACCCCTACACTGCCGGCTCGTCGACGCTGGACCTTGGCCAGGTCACTGACGAGGTCGCGATCTTCATCACTTGGTCGGATTCACACCCCGACATGGCACAGCGCGAGTTGCGCGACATCGCCGAGGAATGGGAAGTGACCCTGTTGGAAGCCGCCCGGCGCTTGCAACCGGCCGGCGCGGTCTACCACAACATGAGCGAGGACGATATGCGTCGCATACTCGCTCACCCACTGGCGATGATCGGCTCCGACGGGTTGCCCAACGACCCGCATCCTCACCCTCGGTTATGGGGTGCATTTCCTCGAGTCCTGGCCCATTACAGCCGTGACCTGCAGCTAGTGCCGCTGACCGAGGCCGTTCGCAAGATGACCGGTCTGTCCGCGGCGCAGTTCGGACTGGAAGACCGTGGCGTGGTCCGTGAAGGAGCCTACGCCGATCTGACCCTGTTCGATCTTGCCCGCCTTGCGGATATCGCCGACTACACCCATCCCATTGCCGCAGCCCAAGGCATCGTCATGGTAATGGTCAACGGTGTGGTCGGCTACCGGGAGGGTGCGCCCACCGGGCAACGTGCCGGACAGCTATTGCGCCGTTATCAGCGGCTCTCACCGCTACCCATACCCCCACAGACAAAGGAGACAACCCCATGAGTATTCAGCGCTACGGCACGGAAGGTGGCATCGGCACCGGTGGCCAGAAACTGCCCTTCGCCCGAGCCACCGAGGCCGGGGGATGGTTATTCGTGTCCGGGCAGACACCGATGCGAGACGGTGAAGTCGTCGAGGGCGGCATCGTCGAACAGACACGGCTAGCCTTCGACAACTGTCTGGCGATCATGCACGAGGCCGGATATGGCGTCGAAGATGTGGTTCACGTCACCGCCGTGCTCACCGACGCCCGCTACTTCGCCTCGTTCAACAAGGTCTTCTCCGAGGTCTTCGGCGGGCACCCACCGGCGCGCATCTGCAGCGTTCAGGACTTGGTGGTCGACTGCAAGGTCGAGGTCGACGTCAAGTGCTATCGCGCCGACCGCGCCTAAGCACGATCGCAGAACCCATCACAGCCTAAGGGCGGCAACCCGCGGGTAATACCACAGGCAACAAAAAGGCGTCGAGGCCCGGCAAGGCCTCGACGCCACTCGCTACAGCGGTAAACACGTTTCTACCACTGCCTCGGTCGCGGCAACGACCGAGCCAACAAGTATAAGAGGCCTGTATGAACAGTCACATCTTTCTCGGTACCTTCTTTGTCTACATCGCGTTGATGATCGGCTTCGGCTGGTGGGTGTCCCGCCATAGCCGAGGCACCGGCGATGATTTCCTCCTGGGTGGGCGTAGCGTGCCGTTGTTTCTGACCATCGGCACCACGGTGGCCACCATGGTCGGCACCGGCTCGAGCATGGGTGCGGTGGGGTTCGGCTACAGCAACGGTTGGGCTGGCGCACTCTACGGCATCGGCGGTGCCGTCGGTGTACTGTTGCTGGCGATATGCTTCGCGCCGGTGCGCCGACTTCGCTTCATGACCATGAGCGAGGAGTTGTCCTACTACGTCGGGGCCAACCGCATCGTGCGCAATATCGTCGCCGTGCTTATTTATCTTGCCTGCATTGGCTGGCTGGGCGCACACATCCTCGGTGGTGGGCTGTATCTGGCCTGGATGGCCGATATCGACCCCAACCTGGCCAAGATCATCGTGGCGCTCGGCTTCGGCGTCTACTGTGTCATCGGTGGCTATATGGCAGTCGTATGGACCGATACCATCCAGGCCGTCGTGCTGTTCTTCGGCTTCTTCCTGATGGCAGGACTGGCACTGGTCGAGGTAGGTGGTTTCGACGGACTGACTGCCGGCATGGACATTGCGGCAACCGGCTTTCTAGGCATCGACAAGATCGGTGGCCTGCCGGCACTCTCGCTGGCCACGGTGATTGCTGTTGGCGTGCTGGCCACACCATCGTTCCGCCAACGCATCTACTCCGGCAAGTCGGTGGGGTCGGTACGCCGTTCGTTTCTGATCACCGGCGCGTTGTATCTGGCGTTCTCGATCGTTCCCGCCATTATTGGCATGGCCACGCACGCGCTCAACCCTGACCTCGACAACAGCAACTTCGCCTTCCCTTTCCTGGCTACCGAGATACTTCCCTTGGGCCTGGGCCTGTTACTGTTAGTCGCCGGCCTATCAGCCACCATGTCGAGTGCCAGCTCGGATGCCTTGGCCGGGGTCTCGACACTGATCCGGGATCTCTATGTGCTGGCTACCGGGCGTACGCCCTCGGCACGTCACGTCGTGCTCTACTCACGCTTGGCCTTGATCGCCACCATCGGACTGGCCTTGCTGTTCGCCCTGACGTCCGACAACGTCATCAGTTATATCACCAAGATGATCTCTACCGTACTCGCTGGCATGTTCGTATGTGGCATTCTGGGGCGCTTTTGGCCACGTTATAACTGGCAGGGAGCGGTGGCCACGTTGGTCGGCGCTTCGATTACCTCGCTGCTGGTAATCGCCAACGCCTCATGGAGCGCTTTCTGGGGCAACCCTAGTATTCCTGCCGTGCTTGTCGCCACTCTCGGTGGTGTCGTAGTGAGCCTGATCACGCCGGCTTCTCGCGTCAGCAACGACGAGGCCTTGGCGAGGCTGAATCAGGAGCGCGAAAGAATGGAGCATGCGATAGCGCCCGTCTTGGCGCCAGGTCCCTCTTCGCTTACCTGAAAAAACGTAGCTTTAATAGTATTTAGCCGCCTCGACTAAAGTGATAGCCAAGGCGGCAATTTACTCAATTAAACAAAACAAAACTCGAGTTTGAAAACTATTTATTTGATTTCACCTCGATCACCAACCTAAGTTTAAATTATCTGTTGAACGAGGAGACATTTCTCACCATCAGTAACAGGCAAATGATTGCGTTTAAGGAACGACCGTTATTGCCTCTTATCGTTATCTGCATCAAGGAGGTAAGCATGAAACGCAACTGGATCCACGGTATCGGCGGCACCCTCGTTGTTTTTTCCCTGCTAAGTGCCGGTGGCGTGCTCGCTCAGGAGAATAACGGCTTCAGTGACTGGGACTCCGACGGTAACGGCACTATCAACAACGAAGAGTGGGATGCCGGATTCGACGATGAAGGCGTCTTCGATAGCTGGGATGCCAACGACGATAACATGCTCGATGATCAGGAGTATGGCGAAGGCATTTTTAACATCTACGACAGGGATGGCAACGGCGACCTGTCCGAAGACGAGTACGGCGACTTCAACGATGACGCCGGTGACGAAGGTTTCTGGGACGTATAATACGTCTCGATATCAAAACTCGATGAAGCGGGGATACGCTCTCCCGCTTCTTGCGTTTCTTCGGTTATCAGGGTGATTACCATGTCGCGGACTCGGAAAAAAACTGCTGTATTGGCTATTTCTATAATGGCTGGTTTCTATTTAACGCCAACATTTGCTCAAGAAAACAATAATCAAGCTAATGAGCAAGAGCAAAACAGTTCATCAGAAAAACAAGCACAGAGTACGTCAGCACAGAAAAAGCAGGGCAATGTTCGCCCTATCGGCGAGTGGAATTATCAGAAGCTCTACCAGAGCGGGGGCATTCGTGCCGACCGATTACTGGATGCGAATGTGCTCAGTGACAGTGGCGATGAGATCGGTAGCGTCGAGAATGCCATTCTCAATCAGGACAACCGCATTATTGCCCTCATTGCCCAGGTCGGAGGCATGTGGGACATCGGCGATACCCACGTTGCGATTCCCTGGGAGAAAGTGGCGTTGACCGATAATGGTGTTCAAGTGCCCATCCGTGAGGACAATGTCGATGACTATGGCTTGTTCGATGAATCGTATGTCATCAAGCAGGACTTGGATCAGGCCACTCAGGTGGAAGATGATGTAATGACCGGGCCACAAACCTGGAAAGTGACCGATCTGCTCAACGATTACGCAAGCATTGATGACGGGGAAGGCTATGGCTATGTCTCCAACGCGCTGTTTTCCAAGCAGGGCGTGTTGCAGGCGCTAGTCATCGATCCGTCGGAGAAGCGTTATGGCAAGGGTCCCTACGCTTATCCTTTCTACGGCTATGAGCAGGGCTGGCACCCCGGTTCCAGCTCGTACCAGATTTCATACTCCTCGGAAGAAGCCAAGCAATTGCCAACATTCGACTACACGAAGTACCGCAGCCTCTGGAACTGACCGGCAACAAAGGCCCGGCGAACGACATGATTGCCGGGCCTGCCGTTGACACTCAGCTCAGTGACACGCGCATTTCCAGTGGATACTCCTCACAGTTGTTTCCGAGTCCGCCTCGATCAACGACGAGAAACTCCCCTTCGCGATCGAGCACCGACTGGATAGCGTGCCAGGTGCCTGCACGATAGTTCACGCCCTGGCGTCCGTCGGTGATGAATGCTCTCACGTCTGTCGGGTCGATCGTGTCGCCGGGCGGCGCAACCACGATCAAAAAGCGCTCCTCATGAAGCGGCATGAAGGCCTGGCTGCCCTGTGGGTGGCGTTCGAGAAACTCGAGGGTCAGTGGCACCTCGACCGGCTGGCTGACGAAGATGCTGATCAGCGTATGTGCCTCATCTCCCAGCGTCTCGACCTTGGCCAGGTCGTGGTAGCGTCGAGTGCGCCCGGCATTGATGGGAAAATAGTCGGCCGTGCGTGCATCGATGACATCGCCGAACGGCGCGAAGGCCTCCGGCGTCAGCGGCTGTGCGGTGAGCTCCAGCATGCGTTTCTCCTCAGCGCCCACGGTAAGCCGACGAGGCATTGAGCTTCATGTGGCGGTTTACGTCTTTATACAGCAGGTAGCGGAACGGCCCGGGACCTCCGGCATAGCAAGCCTGCGGGCAGAAGGCTCGCAGCCACATGTAGTCGCCCGCCTCGACCTCGACCCAGTCCTGATTGAGGTGATAAACGGCTTTGCCTTCCAGCACGTAGAGACCGTGCTCCATGACATGCGTCTCGTCGAAGGGGATCACTCCGCCGGGCTGGAAGGTGACGACGGTCACGTGCATATCGTAACGCAGATCCGTCGGGTCGACGAAGCGGGTCGTCGCCCATACGCCCTCGGTTTCCGGCATCGGCGTCGGCGCGATGTCGTTCTCGTTGGTGACAAAGGCCTCCGGCACCTCAATGCCCTCGACGAATTCGTAGGCCTTGCGGATCCAGTGGAAGCGCACCACCTCATTACCGGCATTCCTGACCTGCCAGTTGCAGCCCGGCGGTAGAAATGCATAGCCGCCCGGCTGCATCACATAACGCTCGCCCTCAAGGGTCAGGGTCAGTTCACCCTCCACCACGAACAGCACACCCTCGGCGCCGCTGTCCAGTTCCGGCCGGTCGCTGCCCCCGCCGGGCAAGACTTCCATGATGTATTGCGAGAAGGTCTCGGAGAATCCCGACATGGGACGCGACAGCACCCACAGCCGAGTGCCTTCCCAGAACGGCAGGTAACTGGTCACGATGTCGCGCAGTACGCCCTTGGGAATGATCGCGTAGGCTTCGGTGAAAACCGCCCGGTCCGACAGCATCTGGGTCTGTGGCGGCAGGCCGCCCTTGGGGGAGTAATAGGTTCGTTGAGCCATTGATCAACCTTGTTTGTTTGAATCCAGATCGAGCCTTGTCTCAACCCTGCCAGGGATGATGCTCCGCCCAATGACGGGCGATGTCCACGCGGCGCGTGACCCAGACCCGATCGTGGGATTCGATGTGGTCGAGGAAGCGCTGTAGACCACGGAATCGTCCGGGGCGGCCAATCAGGCGGCAATGCAAGCCGATCGAGAGCATCTTCGGCGAGTCCTCGCCTTCGGCATACAGCACGTCGAAGGCATCGCGCAGGTAGGTAAAGAAATGCTCGCCGGTATTGAAGCCCTGCGGCGTGGCGAAGCGCATGTCGTTGGTGTCCAGGGTGTAAGGCACCACCAGGTGGGTATGCGTCTCGCCCTGACTGTCCTGTTCACGCGTCCAGAACGGCAGGTCGTCGCCATAGTAGTCGCTGTCGTACAGGAAGCTGCCTTGATCGAGAACCAGGCGGCGTGTGTTGGGGCTGTCTCGCCCGGTATACCAGCCCAGTGGCTTTTCGCCATAGAGCGCTTGGAAGATCTCGATGGCACGCTGCATGTGGTCGCGTTCGACGTTCTCCGGTATCCCCTGGTAATGCAGCCATCGCCAGCCGTGACAGGCGATCTCGTGACCAAGCTCCTTGAACGCCTGCGCGACCTCGGGGTTACGCTCGAGTGCCATGGCGACACCAAAGACCGTTAACGGCAGTCCACGCCGTTCGAATTCATTGAGGATGCGCCAGACGCCGGCTCGTGAGCCATACTCGTAGATCGATTCCATACTCAAGTGGCGCTCGGGGTAGGCCTCGGCACCAACGATCTCGGACAGGAATTTTTCGGAATGACTGTCACCATGCAGAACACAGTTCTCGCCGCCCTCCTCGTAATTGAGCACGAACTGAACGGCAATACGAGCCCGCCCGGGCCAGTTGGCCTGGGGCGGCGTACGACCATAGCCGATCAGATCGCGGGGATAACCGGAGTCTCTTCCTGACGTCATGGCAGGGTTCCTTTTGTTGTCATCAGCATCGCGGAGTGAAAGGACACTCAGTGCAGCATGGCAATTTATGTATACAAACAAAAACTAGCCTGTATTCACAATGACTACAAGCCCAGGGTGGCCTGAGCCAGGCAAGGTCTTCCCCCCAGCTTTACCCCCTTGCATGACTGCCATTGCCCGCCTATTCGTGAACCCACCCCCCTGCCGATGCCTGAAACTGAACGACTGATGTATACAATAAATTAAATATAAAGACGACTCTAAGTGGCGACAACCAAGCGATTCTCATGGCCTGGACTGTCTACATTCTCTGACTCAGTTAGCAAATCCCCACCAAGCTACTGTTTATACACGTGAATATAAAACTCGCCTGGTAATATCACAATGGCTTGCACCAGCCATGGCCTTGGCCTATTTTGTGTACAAGAAAGTTATTTTATCGTGAACAAAACAGTTTTTCTGCCAAGGACCTTTCGATGCACCTCCGTGTCATCAATCCCAACACCACAGCGGGCATGACCCGCAAGATCGGCGACGCGGCCAGCCGTATCGCCGCGCCGGGCACGCAAATCAGCGCTACCAACCCGGCCAGCGGTCCGGTCTCCATCGAAAGTCACTTCGATGAAGCGGTCAGTGCCGTGGGGGTCGCCGACGAGATTCGCGCCGGTGAGCGCGAGCGGGTGGATGCCTACATCATTGCCTGTTTCGGGGACCCGGGCCTGCTCGCTGCACGGGAGCTGACCCGCGCACCGGTGATCGGAATCGCCGAAGCGGCGTTCCACATGGCCACGTTGATCAGCACGCGCTTTTCCATCGTCACCACGCTGGGCCGCACCGGCATCATTGCCGAGCACCTGCTGCAAAGCTACGGCTTCACCCATCACTGCCGTCGGGTGCGTGCTGCCGAGATACCGGTGCTTGATCTGGAAGATAACGGCGCTTCCGCCCTGGACCGGGTGATCGCCGAGTGTCGACGTGCCCGCGACGAGGACGGTATCGGCGCCATCGTGCTGGGCTGTGGCGGCATGGCTGATCTGACCGAAGAAATAGGCGAGGCCGTGGGGCTACCTATCGTTGAAGGCGTCACTGCGGCAGTCAAACTGGCCGAAGCGTTGGTCGGGCTGGGGTTGGGTACCAGCAAGTACGGTGACCTGGCCTTCCCGCGCCCCAAGCCATTCATTGGAGAGTTCGAACGCTTTTCGCACCTGAAAAACGACTGAGGTCGCCCGCGCGACCCACAAGAATAACGACATGCAGCACGCCGCAAGACCATTCATCGGCCCTGGCCGATGAATGACAACAACAATCTGGATAGCCATCCCTTGCGAGGTAACTATCATGCATGACCAACCCCTTCCTCCCCGGGCGGTGCCGGGCCAGCCTGCTATAACACCACAGCCCGCTGCCACCAAGGCGGCCGGCGAAGAGTCGCTGGCACCTCAGAAAACCCGCATCATGGGCCGTTTTTCCTACCTGCTGGCGTGGTTCGGTGGGTGTGTCTCGATCGGCACTTTCACCATGGGCTCGAGCGTGGTCGGCACGCTCAACCTGCTGCAGGCAACTCTGGCCATTGCCATCGGCTGCTTCGTGATCGGCATAGCGCTGACACTCAATGGCGCGGCCGGCTACAAGTACGGCATACCTTTTATGGTCCAGGCACGCAGCGCGTTCGGCTTCAGCGGAACGCGTTTTCCCGGTCTGGTTCGCGCAGTACCGGCGATCGTCTGGTACGGCTTCCAGAGTTGGATCGGTGCCGGCGCCCTGAACATGGTCTCGGCCACACTGTTCGGCTTCGACAACCTGGTGTTCTACTTCATCGCCTTTCAGTTTCTACAGATCGGCCTGTCAGTATTGGGCTTTCAGGGCATCAAGTGGCTGGAAAACATCGGCAGTGGCTTCATTCTCTGTTCGCTGGTCTACATGTTCTACAGCACCGTCGAGCGCTACGGCAGCGAGCTGTCCGCCAGCCTTTTGACCATGGAAGGCAGCTGGGGGCTGCCGTTCTGGGGCGCTACCATGCTGTTCCTGGGCATCTATAGCACCATGATGCTCAATGTCAGCGACTATTCCCGCGAACTCAAGCACGGCAGCGGCCCGGGCTTGCTGACCACGCTGTACTCCATGTCGATTCTGCCGTGCACCCTGTTCATGGGCCTGATCGGCTACATGGTGTCGGAAGCGACCGGCGTGGCCGACCCCATCCAGGTGTTTGCCAATGCCGTCAACAATACACCGCTACTGATGACGACCCTGCTGTTCATCGCCTTCGCTCAGGTCACTACCAACGTGCTCAACAACGTGGTGCCGCCAACCTACGTGTTGATGGATGCCTTCAAGCTGAAGTACCGCACCGCCTCGGTCATCGTCGGTCTACTGGCGTTCGCCACCTTCCCGTGGGAGCTGGTCAAGGACGAGTCGGCGGCCGGCCTGCAGCTGTTCGTTCAGACCTATTCGGCCTTCCTCGGCCCGATCTTCGCCGTGCTGGTGGTGGACTATTACCTGATCCGTCGGCGCACGCTGGATGTCGACAAGCTTTATGACGAGACCGGCCCTTACCGGGGCGTGAATTATGCGGCGATCATCGCCTCGCTGACCGGTGCCGCAGTAGCGCTGAGCGTGTCATCGGTTTCCTGGTACGCCAGCCTGATCCCCGCGGGGCTGACCTACCTGCTGCTGATGCGTTACTGGGCGCCCTGCCGGCGCTTCCTGCAGTAAGGCTTTCTGCCTCGCCCCCGTTCGCCCCGTTCGCCCGCTGGCGAACGGGGCGTTTCACCAAGAACAACGAGTAAACGATATGTCCGACAACGATCTGGCGATTCGCAACATCGACCCGGCGCTGTACAACGCCGACCTCGCCCCGCTCAAACCCCAGGACAGAAGCTGGGGCGCCTTCGAAATCTTCAACGTCTGGTCCAACGACATCCAGAGCCTGTTCGGCTATACCCTGGCGGCGTCGCTGTTTCTCAGTTACGGCCTGAACGGTTGGGCGGTGATGGCGGCCATCATCCTGGCCGGCGTGGTGGTGATGTTCCTGGTCAATCTCTCGGGGCGGCCCAGTGTGAAATATGGCATTCCCTTCCCGGTCCTGGTTCGCGCCAGCATGGGAGTGAAGGGCGCCAACCTACCGGCGATGCTGCGCGCCATCATCGGTATCTTCTGGTACGGCGTGCAGACCTATTTCGCCTCGACCGCCGTGGCGCTGCTGATTACCGCCCTGTTCGGCGGCGGCGAAGGCGCCACCTTCCTCGGCCTGTCGGGGGTGGCATGGCTCTCCTTCGCCATCGTCTGGGTGTTCCAGCTGGCGATCTTCTGGCAGGGTATCGAACCCATCAAGCGTTTCCTCAACTGGGCCGGCCCGCTGGTCTACGCGGTCATGCTGGTGCTGATGGGCGTCGTCTGGTATCAGGCCGGCGATGAGCTGATTCCTGCCATCGGCAGCATTTTCCAGGGCAGTGGTACGGAGGGTGGCGGCATCGGCGCCTTCCTGGCCATCGTCGGCACCATGATCGCCTACTTCGCCGCCGTGGTGATCAACTTCGGCGACTTCAGCCGCTTCGTAACCAGCGAACGCCAGATGAAGCTCGGCAATCTGCTGGGCCTGCCGCTGAACGTGGCGTTCTTCTCATTTATCGCACTAATCATCACGGCAGGGACGATCGTGCTGTTCGGTGAAGCGCTGACCAACCCCGCGGACATTGTCGAGCGGGTCGATTCCCTGCCGCTGACCATCATTGCCGCCCTGACCTTTTTCGCGGCAACGGTGGGCATCAATCTGGTGGCCAACTTCATTCCTCCGGCCTACGACCTGGCCAACCTGTTCCCGAGCAGAATCAGCTTCCGCGTCGGCGGTTTGATCACGGCAATCCTCGCCTTCTTCATCGGTGGCCTGTGGGTCGCGGTAATCAGCCAGATCGGCATTCCCGGCTTCGTCAACGCCATCGGCGCTATCATCGCGCCCTTCTACGGCATCATCGTCGCCGACTATTATCTGGTGAAGCGTCAGCATCTCGACATGGAGCAGTTGTTCTCCTCCGACCCCGAGGGGGCCTATCACTACACCAATGGCTGGAATCGCAAGGCCCTCGCCGCCTTCGGCATGGCTGCCGTGTTCTCGCTGGCCACAGTGCTGGTGCCAGCGCTAGGCAGCCTGGGTGGCTATGCCTGGCTGATCGACGCCGCCCTGGGCGGGCTGTTCTATTATGGGCTGATGCGCCAGGACGCCACTGCCTTGGCCGGCACGCCTGCCCCGGCCCCCAAGGACCACGCCTGAAACGACATCGCCCCGGCGTGTGCCGGGGCGATGCTTTCAAGACGCCAACCTCGCTACAGTGAGAAGATCTGGCGCAGATCCGGGGCTTCGTCTTCCTGCTCGTCGATCGACAGCGACGCCTCGATGGCCTTGAGATGACGCCCCATGAACGCCGTAGCGCGGTCGGCCTTGCCAGCCTCGAGATAACTTATCAGGTCTTCATGATCGTGAGACTCGCAGCCGAGGTGGCCCGACGCGCCATAAACGGCAAGGATCAACGAGGAACGTGAGCACAGCCGGCCAATGAACTCGGCCAAGGCGGCATTGCCCGACAGTTGCGCCAGACGCTCGTGAAACTCGGCCGAGAGCTTGATCGCGGTACTCTGCTCGCCGCTTTTCAGTGCCTTGCGCTCGCGGGCCGCCAGCTCACGCAGCTCGCGGGCATCGGCTGCGGTCATGCGCCGCGCCACGGCTTCCATGACGCCGCACTCCACCATTTGCCGGGCCGCGAAGACATCGCGGGCCTCCTCGGCGGTGGGCCGGGTGACGCTGGCGCCGCGGCGCGGGGTCAACGTCACCAGATGCTCCAGTGCCAGACGCTGCAGGATCTTGCGAATGCCGGTACGACTGACACCGAATACCTCAGCCAGAGCATCTTCGCGCAGACGCGCCCCGGGGCGCAGCCTATGCTCGATGATGGCATCGCTAATGGTGCGGTAGATGGCATCGTGACGCTCGGCCCCATCACCGTTCTTGCCGCGGCGTCGCTTGGGCGCGGTATCGCCGCCGGCCTTTTCCGCACTGTCAGCCACTTGCTGGGGCTCGGTCATGATCAGCTTTCCCCGCTCTTCTCATCGATGCCCCCATTGTATACGCATAAGCCGGTCAGCGACGACTCGCGTCCGGTCCCCTGGCCCAGCGTGAGGGCCAGGGCATGGCGATACGGACGGGTACGATTCCGTGTATTACTTCTCCTTCTCCCAGGCTGCGATCTCCTCACGCTCCTCGTCGGTCATCTGGGTTATGTTGCCCAACGGCATATAGCCGCTGGCGACAACCTGCTTGATCTGCGCGATCTGGTTCACGATCTGCTCGCCAGTATCGAAGGCCATACCGGACGGTGCCGCGGTGAAGGCAGGATGCTCGGGCGCCTGAGCATGGCACTGCACGCAGCGGGCATCGATAATTTCGTGGATACGCTCCAGCGAGGCGCCTTCGTTGGCCGGCGCGGAGGCGGCGTCTTCACCGGCAGCCGGCGCATTGCTGACGCTAGGCGCTGCAATCCATACGTTGAGCAGGATCAGCACGGCCCCAGCGGCGGGATAGGCCGGCTTGATGCTGCCGGCATGCATCAGTACGAAGAACTGACGGATCAACGCGCCAGCAAAGATGAACAGCGTCATGATCAGCCATGCATGCTCATGCGAGTACATGAACGAATAGTGATTGCTGAGCATCAGCAGCACGACGGGCAGCGTGAAGTACGTGTTATGCACCGAACGCTGCTTGCCTCGCTTGCCGTCTAGCGGATCGGGGGCCGCGCCGGCCTTCATGGCTTTCACCATGCGCCGCTGGCCGGGAATGATCCAGAAGAACACATTGGCCGACATCGCCGTAGCCATCACCGCCCCGGTGAGCAGGAAGGCAGCGCGCCCGGCAAAGATCTGCGTGCTCAGGTAAGCGACCAGAACCATCATCACAGCCACCGCCACGCTGAGCAGGCCGTCGCGCTCCATGTTGGGACTGAGGCGCTTGCAAAGCTCGTTGTAGACGACCCAGCCGGCCAGCAGGAACAGCAGGGCCACGACATTGGCCTGCCAACCGGACATGCTGGCGGCCCAGGCCCAGTCGGCGGAAGGGTCGATCAGATAGAACTCGGGATTGGCCAGGTACAGGGTGATGAACAGGGCAAAGCCCGACAGCCATGTGGTATAGGCTTTCCAGAACGACCAATGCAGATCGTCGGGAAGCTTGTCCGGGCTCGTGGCGTATTTCTGGTTGTGATAGAAGCCGCCGCCATGGACTGCCCACAACTCGCCGAAGATCCCCTTGCGCTGGTCTTCCGCCGCCTTGGGCGGGCGCAGGCTATTATCCAGCATGACAAAGTAGATCGATTCGCCAATCCAGGCGATAGCAGCGATGACATGCAACCATCGCAGCAGCATGTTAAGAAAATCCTGAAGATACGCTTCCATGAAGGGACTCTCGTCTCGGCAATTTGTTATTGGACTCGAAGCGGGGCGCGATTAGCTGCCCCGGTAAGTCGAGTAGCCGAAGGGCGAGAGCAGCAAGGGCACATGGTAGTGCTGGCTGGCATCGGCCACGCCAAAGCGCAGCGGGATACGATCCAAAAAGCGCGGCGAACTGCCTGCGTCGCCTTGGGCATCCAGATAGTCACCGGCATGGAACAGCAGCTCATATTCTCCTGCGGTGAAATTATCGCCCTCCAAAATCGGAGCATCACAGCGCCCATCGTCATTAGTGATCACCTCGCCAAGCCGAGTGCGCTGCCCTTCATCGATACGGAAAATCTCGATGCGCAGGCCATGCCCCGGGCAGCCCCGGGCGGTGTCCAGCACGTGTGTCGTCAGTCGTCCCATGGTGGCGCTCCTCTTGTTCTGCCCTCTTGGGGGTAGTTCACGTAGCGGCATTCGCCGTGGCCGTTATCATGAAGACAGTTTTAGCGCTTTAAGAGATACAGTACAAAGTTTTTTTGTATACAGTTTTATATTAACGTTTATCCAACCACTCGCTAGCCAAGGACAACAACCATGACCGAGCCATGTCTTTTTCCTCGCCCCAGCACCCTGGACCGGGACGCTTTTGTCAGCCACTACGGCGACATCTACGAACATTCGCCCTGGATCGCCGAACTCGCCTGGGAACGCGGCCTGGATCAGGCTCAGGATACCCCTGCGGGCCTGGCCGAGGTCATGGGAAGAATCCTCACCGAGGCCTCGGCCGAGCGCCAACTGGAGGTGATCCGGGCCCACCCCGATCTGGCCGGCAAGGCCGCCAAGCAGGGCGAGCTGACTGTGGATTCAACCCGTGAACAGGCCGGCGCCGGACTTGACCAATGCTCTGAGGAGGAGTTCGAGCGCTTCCATCGCTACAACGAGGCCTACAAGGCCCGTTTCGGCTTTCCCTTCGTGATGGCCGTCAAGGGCAGCGACCGCCACAAGATTCTCGCCGCCTTCGAGACCCGCCTGGCGCACACGCCCGACGAGGAACGACGTACCGCGATCGAACAGATCAACCGCATTGCCCGGTTTCGTCTGGATGATCGCGTCGCTGACTAGGTCCCCCGCAACCCTGGCGGAATCGCGAAAATGGAAACCCATTCCGCCAGGGCGGACAGCCGTGTTGCTAGCGTGTATCCTTGAACGCCAGTGGACGCGTTGAGGAGAACTTGGGCGTGACGGAAACCAGACGCAAACCGGTCGGTCGCCCGGCAGGATCCGGTAAGAGTAGTAGCGGGCACAGCCAGTCGCTGGTGCGCGGGCTCAACATTCTCGAAGGCCTGGCAGCGGCGCCGTCCGGGCTGGGCCTGTCCGATATCGCCCAGATTGTCGGCCTGGCGCCTTCGACCACGCACCGCCTGCTTCAGGCCCTGCACAAGCAGGGGTTCATCACCCAGGACGGTGATCTGGGCTTGTGGAAGATTGGTGTCAAGACATTCCAGATCGGCAACACCTTTCTTGAGGCGCGGGACTTCGTGGCCACCGCCCGCCCCTATCTGCGCCAGCTGACCCAGGAAACCGGCGAGACCGCCAACCTGGGCATCCGTGACGAAGGTATGGCGGTATTCCTCGCCCAGAGCGAATCGTCGCAGATGATGCGCATGATTACCCGCCTGGGCTCGCGTGCGCCACTGCATGCCTCAGGTGTTGGCAAGGCTCTGCTAGCCTGGCTCCCCGACCGGGAAGTGGAGAAGATCCTTCAGGCACGCGGGCTCAACCGGGTGACCGAGAATACGCTCGACACCCCTTCCCGGCTTCGTGAAGGTCTGGCTGAGATTCGTCGACAGGGTTATGCCTGCGATCGCGAGGAGCACGCTATTGGCCTGCACTGCGTCGCAGCGTCCATCCATGATGAACATGCCAACCCGCTTGCGGCGATTTCGGTCTCCGGCCCGGTTGCACGTATTCCCGAATCACGCCTGGCCGAACTTGGTGGCATGGTAAGTCGCGCCGCTCGCGAGATTACCCTGCAAATCGGCGGTCGCCTGCCCACGCTGGAAGAGATCGCCAAGCGCGCCTGAGCGACGCGTCGCTTGCCTCCCCATGCTGAACGGCCCCGGCAACCATGATTGGCGCCGGGGCCGTTTCGGTGCGGCATGTCGTACCGAAGACTCAGGTATTGAGCACAACGCCGCCGTTGAGGTGCAGTGTCTGGCCCGACATGTAAGAAGATTCTTCGCTGGCCAGATAGACGTAGGCCGGCCCTATCTCGCTGGGCTGAGCAGCACGATCCATGGGCACTTGCCCGCCGAACCCTTCAACCTTTTCCTCGGGGAAGCTGGCCGGGATCAACGGGGTCCAGACCGGGCCAGGCGCCACGGCATTGATGCGAATGCCCTTGCTGGCCAGCGGCGTGGCAAGTGAGCGCACCAACCCTTGAATGGCACCCTTGGTGGCGCTGTAGTCGATCAGCGATGGGTTGCCCTTGAAGGCATTGACCGACGAGGTGCCAATGATCGTATCGCCCTCGCTCAGATGCGGCAGGACCAGCTTGATCAAGTAGAAATGGCTGAAAATGTTGGTCTGGAAGGTACGTGTCAGCTGATCATCGGGGATCTGGGTGATATCGTCCCAGGCGTGCTGCTCGGCGGCATTATTGACCAGGATGTTGAGCTTGCCGAAGACCTGCAGCGCCTTGTCGACGGCCTCACGGCAGAACGCCGGATCGCCGACATCGCCCTTGATCAGCTCGCAGCGGCGGCCTTCCGCCTCGATCAGCGCCCTGGTGTCCTCGGCATCACGATCCTCATCGAGATACACCAGCACACAATCGGCGCCCTCCCGGGCATAGTGCACAGCCACGGCACGCCCGATGCCGCTGTCGCCGCCGGTGATCAACGCCACCTTGTCCTTGAGCTTGTCCGTACCGCGGTAGCTGGCGCGGATAAATTCCGGTTCCGGCTGCATCTCGTGCTCATCGCCGGGCTGTTGCTGTCGCTGGGGAGGAAACTTTTCATCGGCCATGTGCATGCACTCCTGTGTCGCACTGGTTGGGAAAAGGCGCCATTCTCCTTCGGCGCCGATGACGCATGGCCTACTGAAGATAGAAAGCGCACTCGACGACGACAAGCGAAGCCTGCAGCACCTCTCAGTGATGTCCGCGGCCAGGGCGGTTACACTAGCCCCCACTTTGTTGCCACCGTCATGCCGAGGCCGCTGCGATGAGTTCTCACCTGCTCTCCGTCGATTCCCTATCCCGCGATCACGTCGATCACCTGTTACGCGTCGCTAGTCGCATGGAACCGATTGCCCAGCGACGCAAGATCACCCGGGTGCTGGAGGGTGCCGTGCTCGGCAACCTGTTCTTCGAGGCCAGCACGCGCACCCGCGTCAGCTTCCATGCTGCATTCTGCCGCCTGGGGGGCAGCGTTTGCGACACTACCGGTTTCACCTTCTCGTCGATGGCCAAGGGCGAGTCACTCTACGACACCAGCCGAGTAATGAGCGGCTATTGTGACGCCATCGTCATGCGCCACCCCGATCAGGGCTCGGTGGCCGAATTCGCCCAGGCGACCAATGTGCCGGTAATCAACGGTGGTGACGGTCCGGGCGAGCACCCCAGCCAGGCGCTGCTCGACCTGTATACCATCGACAAGGAATTCACGCGGCTTGGCAAGACGCTGGCCGGTGCCCACCTGCTGTTGACCGGCGACTTGAAGTACGGGCGCACCGTGCATTCGCTGATCAAGCTGCTATCGCTTTACGCCCCGATGCGCATCACACTGGTATCGCCGCCCGGACTGGAGATGCCCAGCCACCTCGTCGATCTGGTCGCCTCGCGCGGACATCAGGTCGAACTGCGCGAGAGTCTGTCCAGCGATTTCGGCGACCTGGACGTGATCTACACCACCCGCATTCAGAAGGAGCGCTTCACCGAGGAAATGATGGAGAGTTTCTCCGGCGTGTCCCAGGACTTCACCATCGACCGCGCCTTTCTCGACCAGCGCTGCAACGACACCACCATCGTCATGCACCCGCTGCCGCGCGACAGCCGGCCGGGCGCCAATGACCTCAACGTCGATCTCAACGGCGACCCACGCCTGGCGATCTTCCGCCAGACCGACAATGGCATCCCCGTACGGATGGCGATCTTCGCCACCCTGCTCGAGGTCGAGGACCAGATCGAGAAGGACCTGCGCGACGTCAAATGGTTCGTGCCGAGGAAGCTGGGCGTGGACGACCGCGAGTTCTAGGCTCGCCGACGTCACTCGCGACGTGACGGCAGTCCCTCGTTGCTTGCAAACCAACCCTCGAGGATCAACTGCGCAGCCAGGCCATCGACGCCTTCCTCGCGGTAGTTGCCACGATGGCCTGCCTCTCGGGCGATGGCCTTGGCCTCGAACGTCGAGCCACGCTCGTCGACCATCTCGCAGGGCTTGCCGTAGCGCCCGTAGAGCCGCTTGCCGAACTTGCGGGCCCGCAGGCTCATCTCGGACTCGCTGCCATCCATGTTGAGCGGCAATCCGACCACGAAAAGATCCGGACGCCACTCCTCGACCAACCGTGTCACCACGTTCCAGTCGGGGATACCGTCACGGGCCGGGAGCGGGTCCAGGGCCGAGGCGCTGGCCAGCAGTTCGTTGCCCACCGCCACACCGATGCGCCGCGTGCCGAAATCGAAGGCCAGGATCAACCGCTCCCCCGCTCCTGCCATCAACTGTGTCCTATCTGGCTGGTCAACAGGTTCAGGTCGATGCCGAGAATTCCTGCAGCGGCATTCAGGCGCTGTTCCGGGGGTAAATCGAAAATGATGCCCGGCTGCGCCTCGACCGTCAGCCAGGTATTTTCCTTGAGCTCGTTCTCGAGCTGGCCCGCCTCCCAACCACAGCAGCCCAGGCAGATCAGAAAGGTATCCGGCCCCTTGCCGGCGGCAAGCGCGTGCAGCATGTCCATTGACGTGGTCAGCGCCACGTCATCGGCGACCTGGATACTCGAATCCCACGGCTCACTGCTGCCTCGGTGCAGAATGAAGCCACGGTCCTTGTGGGTCGGTCCACCGTAATACACCGGCGTGTCGCGCACCGGGCATTCATCGGCATCGATATCGACCTGTTCGAACAGCACGTCGAGCGTCAATTCCAGCGGATGGTTGACGATGATGCCCATGGTGCCGTTCTCGTCATGGTCGCACAGATAACTGAGACTGCCGGCGAAGTTGGGATCCTCGAGGTGAGGCATCGCCAGCAGGAAATGATTGCGCAAGCTTTGCATGTGCCTCCTGGGCGTCAACGTACGCCGAAGTTATTCCCTTTGCCGAAACGCCAGACCCGCGTGATGGTCAGCGTGTCGCGTTCACCCATTCCGCGATCGAAGGGTCGGTAGGGCGCTGCACCCTGGATCGTCTGCAGGGCAGCCTGGTCGAGTTCGGGATACCCTGATGATTGTATCACCTCTGCCTGGCGTACCTGACCATCGCTGCCAATGACGACCCGAATGCGTAGCTGACCCTCCAACTCCGACGGCGCTGGATAGAAGCGGTTGCCATAAGTCTCGACGCGCCGGGTCCAGTCCGCAATATAGCGGGCCTCGGCGGCACGCCGAGCGGCCTTCTGATCGCGATCGCCGGTCGTCTCGGTGGTTGGCGAGGACTCGAATCCTCGCTCACGGATACTCGATGTCGCCTGGGCGAGCAGGGCCTGCCCGCTGGGCGCCGTTCGGGACTTCGGGGGTGAGGCTGGAGCACTGGGCTGCGAAGGCGCCGGTGGGGAAACCGGCGCCTCGGTGGGCTCCGGCCGCGGAGGCGTTGCGGACTCGGGCGGAACCTGTGGCTCGGGTGGGGCCTGTGGCCTGGACAACGTTTCCGGAGTCGGGGGCTCGGACGGCGCTGCGGGCTTATCGGGTGCTACAGGCGTTCCCGACGACGTGTCGACCCGCTCGCGACGGACAGCCTGCTGATTGGCCTCGGCAATGGCCTGGGCGGCGCCTGGCTCGACTGACGGCTGGGTAACGAGTACCACGTCGAGACTGGTCGGCTCGCGAGGGACCCACTCGCTGTCGATCTGCCAGGCAGCAATCCCGGCAAATACCAAGGCGTGCAGTGCCAGCGCTACCGCCCACGCCGCCAACTGACGATGCCGACGTCCGACCGGTACACGACGCACAAGGCTGCCCGGCGATCCAGCCATGGTACAGCCCTGCCTACGCTCCCAGCCGACGCACGATAGCGTCCATCAGCAGGCCGGCGATGTCGGTGCCGCGCTGATCGTCGATCTCTCGCACGCAGGTCGGGCTGGTGACGTTGATTTCGGTTATGTAGTCGCCGATCACGTCGAGCCCGACGAACATTAGCCCCTTTTCCTTAATGACCGGCTTGACCTGCTCGACCAGCCACATGTCACGTTCGGTCAGCTCACGGCTGACACCGCGACCGCCAGCGGCCAGGTTGCCGCGGGTTTCGCCAGCCATCGGAACGCGTGCCAGGCCGTAGGGCACCGGCTCGCCATCAACCAGAAGAATACGGGTATCGCCGGCGCTGATCTCGGGAATATAGCGCTGGGCCATGATCTGACGCTGGCCACGCTCGGTGAGCATCTCGATGATCGCCCCCAGGTTGCGACCTTCCGGTTGGACATGGAATATCCCGGTGCCGCCCATGCCATCGAGTGGCTTGTAGATCACGTCGCCATGCTCGGCATGAAAGGCGCGCAACACCTTTTCGTTGCTCGATACCGTGGTCGGCACACAGCACTGAGGGAACTGCTGGGCAAACAGTTTCTCGTTGCACTCCAGCAGCGCACGGGTGGGGTTGACCACAAGCACGCCCTCGCGCTCGGCAAAACCCAGCAGGTGAACCGCATTGGAGAACTCGGTATCGACGGGTGGATCCTTGCGCATCAGGATCACGTCGAGCTCGGCCAGCGACCTGGAGCTTGGCTCCCCTAGGGCATACCAGCTGTTAGGGTCGCGATAGACGGTCAGGTCGCGCATGCGCGCCATGGCGCGACCATTGGCGAGGAACAGATCTTCCTGCTCCATGTAGTGCAGCGACCAGCCCCGGTCCTGGGCGGCCCACAGCATCGCCATGGTGGTGTCCTTCTTGTAGGCAATGGCCCCGATGGGGTCCATCACCACACCGATCTTGAGAGCGGGTTGACTCATGGTTGGGCTTCCATGGCAGTAGAAAACGATGGGCGCAGTATGACGCAGCCCGCAGAACAGGACCAAGGCCGAATTGGGGGCCGGTCAATCGCTTTGCTCGTCGAACTGACGGCGAATGCCGCTCTCCTCGATGGTGATCTGGCGACGCTTGTAGAGCCGGCCGATGGCCTGCTTGAAGGCGCTCTTGCTGACACCGAGCCGGGCCTTGATCGCCTCGGGCGGACTCTTGTCGCTCAACGGCAGGTAACCGCCACTCTCCCGCAGGGCGGCAAGCACCTTGTCACCGACCACGTCCAGGCGTGCCTCGCCCGGCGGCATCAACGCCAGGTCCAGGCGACCGTCGTCGCGTACCCGGCTCACATAGCCGGTCAGGCGCTGGCCACGACGCAGCGGCTGAGTCACCGCATCGTGATAGAGCAGGCCCCAGTAACGATGGTCGACCACCGCCTTGTAACCGAGGTCGGTGCGTTCGGCGATGATCAGCTCGACCCGGTCGCCCGATGCCAGACCCTCGGAGACATCACGCAAGAAGCGGTCGAGGCGCATCGAGGCGATTGGGCGGCCTTGGGCATCTTCGCTCACCATGATCAGCACACGCTTGCCGGGGTCGGGCCGGAAACGCTGCTCACCGTAGGGCAGCAGAAGATCCTTGGGGCCGCCCCAGTCCAGAAAGGCACCGGTCTCGTTGACCGTCACCACCGTCAGATAGGCGACTTCACCGACGGCAACCTGCGGGCTACCGGCGGAACGCCCCTGGGATGTCCGGGACATGGCAATTTCCTGCAAGAGTAGGGAGTGTAGCGGTACGCGTGAAACGGTAAGAGTAGAACTACAGGTCGCCGAAGTGGTGCTGCAACAGCGTCAGGGCGACGACCGGCGCCGTCTCGGTACGCAGAATACGCGGGCCGAGGGTCAATGACATGAAGCCCGCCTGGCCGGCCTGTTCGACTTCAGACGTGGATAGCCCGCCTTCCGGCCCGATCAGCAGCGCTGCGCTGGTCACGCTCTTGGCCGCCTGCCAGGGCGACTCGGTAGCCGGGTGCAACACCAAGCGTAGCCCCTCGTCCCGCGCCTTCAGCCAGTCGGCCAGCGACTGCGGGGCATGAACGGTCGGCACGGTAGCGCGCCCGCACTGCTCGCAGGCGCTGATGGCCACGCCCTGCCAATGCGAAAGCTTCTTGGCCTCGCGCTCGCCCTTTAGGCGCACGTCGCCATGTTCGGTGTACAGCGGAGTAATCGCCGCCACACCCAACTCCACGGCTTTCTGGATGGCATAGTCCATACGATCGCCCTTGGAGATCGCCTGCCCCAGATGGACGGCCAGAAGCGACTCACCATGTCCGAGAATGACCTTGTCGATGCGTGCCACCACCCGCTTGCGAGTGGCCTCGACGAGTACGGCCGCGGCCTCATGGCCGCGGCCGTCGAACAAGGTCAGCGCCGCGCCCTCGCGAAGGCGCAGCACGGTTGCGACATGGCGCGCCGCGCCCTCCGGCAAGGTCAGCTCGGCATCGGCAGCCAGCTCGGCGTCGACATGGATGCGCGGTCCTGACAGATCGCTTGCCATATTACTGCGCCGTGTCGCTGCCTTCGGCCTGGCGCTGCTTCTTCTGGGCGTACATGGCCTCGAAGTTGACCGGCGCCAGCATCAGCGGAGGGAAGCTACCACGATTGACCAGGTTGTCGATGCACTCACGTGCGTAGGGGAACAGCACATTGGGGCAGAACGCACCCAGGGTATGATCGAGCTGCTCGCCCTGAAGCCCGGCGATACGGAACAGGCCAGCCTGCTCAACCTCAACCAGGAACGAGGTGTTGCCGCTTTCGGCATGCGACACCTGGGCGGTGACCTTGATGACGACTTCGTAGAGATCCTCGCCAACCTGTTCACTGGACGTGTTCAGGTCCAGGCCGACCTTGGGCTTGAACGGCTGCTGGAACACTGCCGGAGAGTTCGGCGATTCGAAGGAGATGTCCTTCACGTAGATGCGCTGCAGCGAGAACTGGAGCTGCTGATTCTGGCCCTGTGCGGCCTGATTGTTGTCTTCCGCCATGCTCATGATTCCTTAAATGCGATGCGTTGCGTGCCTATTTCTTGACCACCGGCAGGCTATCGGCCTGCCACTGGGCCATGCCGCCCTTGAGCTTGACCGCACGGCTGAAGCCGGCCTTGGTCAGCTTGGCCACGGCGAGTCCCGATGACTGGCCATGCTTGCAGACGACGATCACTGGCTTGTCCTTGAACTTCTCGAGCTCGGACATGCGGTCGTCGAGGCGACTCTGGGGGATATTGCGTGCGCCGGCGATATGGCCCGCCTTGAAATCGTTGGCTTCGCGAATGTCGACGATAACGCCGTCCTCGCGATTGATCAGGGTCGTGGCCTGGCTGGAGTCGACGCCGTGATTGCCGCGCTGGAACTCGTAGGCGAGCCAGGCCGCAAGCACAATCAGAAATGCGCCCACCAGAAGCGGGTGATTCTGCACGAATTCGAACAGCTGATCGATCATGGGTCCGGATAACTCTTGTTGAGGTCTACCCTATTTTTCGGGCGCGCCCAGTATACACGAGCCATGGCGATGCGTCCGTCACTCGCGCAGGCTATGACGCCCGCGACCTGCCTGCGTTATGATGCAGCACGACAGCGCATGCCGTGAAACCGTGCAGGGACGCCGGTGCAGAAACCAGCAAGTCACGCGAAACCGCTTCGCGACACACCGGAACACCCCCGCCAAGGCGAAACGTATCGATACAGCAAAGCGAGGCCCCCAATGACAGACACAGCCGCTACCCGCCCACGTCCGGTGGCATTGATCATCCTCGACGGTTACGGTCACAACGAATCGCCCGACCACAACGCCGTGTATGCCGCCAGAACGCCGGTCATGGATCGCCTCGAGCAGACCTATCCCAGCGGTTTGCTGCACACCGATGGCAAGCATGTCGGCCTGCCCGACGGCCAGATGGGCAACTCGGAAGTTGGCCACATGAACCTCGGCGCCGGGCGCATCGTCTATCAGGACTTCACGCGTATCACCAAGGCCATCGAGGATGGTGAACTCGCCAGCATCGAGACGTTGACCGCACCTATCGATGCCGCGGTCGAGGCCGGCCGTGCGGTGCACCTGCTCGGCCTGCTGTCGCCTGGTGGTGTGCACAGTCACGAGGATCATATTCTGGCTGCTGCCGAGCTGGCTGCACAGCGCGGCGCCAAGCGCATCTACATCCATGCCTTCCTTGATGGCCGTGACACCGCCCCCAAGAGCGCCCGCCCCTCGCTGGAGCGCACCAATGCCAAGCTGGCGGAGCTGGTCGGTAGGGAGCACGGTTTCGTCGCCTCCATCGTGGGTCGCTACTTCGCCATGGACCGCGACAATCGCTGGGATCGTGTCGAGCAGGCCTACCGGATAGTCACCGAAGGCGTCGGCGAGCATAGCGCCGAGTCCGCCGAGGCTGGCCTGGATGCCGCCTACGAACGTGGTGAAAACGATGAGTTCGTGGCGGCCACCAGCATCCGCCCGGCCGGCAAGCCGGTCGTCATGGAGGACGGCGACGCCGCCATCTTCATGAACTTCCGTGCCGATCGCGCCCGCGAGTTGACCCGCGCCTTTGTCGAAGATGATTTTGACGGTTTCACCCGCCAGGCGCGTCCCAAACTGGCCGCCCAAGGGCTGGTGATGCTGACCCAGTACGCCGCCAATATTCCTGCCCCGTGCGCCTTCCCGCCGGTGGACCTGCACAACACCCTTGGCGAAGTGGTAGCCAAGCGTGGCATGACCCAGTTGCGCATCGCCGAAACCGAGAAGTACGCCCACGTGACGTTTTTCTTCTCCGGCGGTCGCGAGGCTGAATTCGACGGCGAAACCCGCGAGCTGATTCCCTCACCCAAGGACGTCAAGACCTACGACGAGAAGCCCGAGATGAGTGCTTTCGAACTCACCGACGTCTTGGTCGACGCCATCGATGCCGGCAAGTACGACCTGATCGTCTGCAACTACGCCAACGGCGACATGGTCGGCCACAGCGGCGATTTCGATGCTGCGGTCAAGGCCATCGAGGCGGTCGATACCTGCCTGGGCCGGGTCGTCGAGGCAATCGAGCGCGCCAACGGCGAGTGTCTGGTCACTGCCGACCACGGCAATGCCGAGCAGATGGTCCACCCGGAAACCGGTGCCCCGCAGACCGCACACACCACCTTCCAGGTGCCGCTGGTCTACGTCACCCGTCGTCAGGCCAGCCTGCACGAAGGTGGCCGACTGTGCGACATCGCCCCGACGTTGCTGACCATGATGGGCGAGCCGATCCCCGACGAGATGACCGGCAACGTGCTGATCGAGTACCGCTGAGCACCATGCACCGTCTCGACCCACTGCGCGCCGCCATGATGGCGGCGCTGCTCGTCCTGGCACCGTTGAGCATGCCTGTAGCCCAAGAGCGTCCCAGTGAAGGCGATGCCAAGGCCCGGGTCGATGCCCTTGGGCGCGACATCCAGGCACTCGATACACGCCTCGAAGAGACCCGGGATGCACGCAGCGATGCGAGCCGACAGCTGGAGAAGGTCGAGACGGCACTGGGAGAGATTCACCACCGGCTCGATGCTCTGCAGGCTGAACGCCGGCAGCTGGACGACGAGATCGTCACCCTCGAGGCGCAGCAACGCGACTTGCAGGCTCAACAGGCCGCTCAGCGCCAGGCCTTGGGCGAGCAGGTCGCTGCGCTCTATCGCCTGGGCGACACGCCCCAGCTGAAGCTGCTACTCAACCAGGACGACCCGGCACGCCTCGATCGCATGCAGACCTATCTCAATTACCTCGCCGAGGCGCGTCAGGCACGTATCGAGGCCCTGGCCCGTCTCGACCGGGAGCTGGCCGACAACCGCGAGGCTCTGACCCAGCGTCGAACCCGGCTAGACACTCTGGTCAGCGAACTCGACGCGCAGAGCGCCACATTGGCATCGCGCATGCGCGAGCGCCAGGCGCTGGTGGCCAAGCTCGATGCACGCTATGCCAGTGAGCAGTCGCGCCTGGGGGATCTGCGCCAGGACCGCGCCCACGCCGAGCGTGTGCTCGAGCAGGTGCGCCGGGAACTCAAGCGCCTCGATCAGCCCCCGCCAACCACAGCGATCGCCAAGACTCAGGGCAAGCTCCCCTGGCCAGTGCAGGGAGAAGTGGTATCCACCTTCGGCAGCGGCGATGGCGTCAACCGCAATGGCCTGCTGATCACCGCCAGCGAAGGCACGCCAGTGCGTGCCATCCATGCCGGCCGAGTGGTCTTTGCCGACTGGATGCGCGGTTTCGGCAACCTGCTGATCATCGATCACGGTGATGACATCATGTCGCTCTACGCCCATGTCCAGCGCTTCAACGTCGGCGTCGGCGACCGGGTGGGGAACGACCAGGTGATTGCTGCTGTCGGTAATACCGGAGGACGCCCCAGCCCGGGCCTCTATTTCGAGGTGCGTCGTGGCGGCGAGCCAATCGACCCACGAACCTGGATAAGCAAGCGCTGACAGCGAGCGGATATAGAACTGGCCCCAATCGTAACGCTATGCTGTAGCCCTAACCGCCATGACCTGGAGAGAGCATGCGCCTTCCCCTTTTGACCTGGTTACTGCCGACGCTGCTGCTCAGCCTGCCGGGCGCCACGCTCGCAGCGCCCGAAAGCGAGGCCAAGGACGACCTGCCAGTAGCCGATATCCAGACCTTTGCCGAGGTCTTCGAACGCATCAAGCGTGCCTATGTCGAGGAAGTCGACGATAGCACCCTGCTGCGCAACGCCATGCGCGGAATGCTCGGTGAGCTGGACCCGCACTCGGCCTACCTGGACAGTGAAGACTTCCAGGCCCTGCGTGAGTCCACCCAGGGCGAATTCGGTGGCATCGGCATCGAAGTCGGTATGCAGAATGGTCAACTCACGGTTATTGCGCCCCTCGACGACACGCCGGCGGCCGAGGCCGGGTTACAGCCCCGCGACACCATCCTGCGCATCGACGATCAGCCCACCGACCGGCTGTCGCTCGAGGAAGCCGTGTCGTTGATGCGCGGCGAGGCCGGTACCGAGATCGAATTGACGATTCTGCGTAGCAGCGAGTCCACCCCGCGCACGGTGACCCTGACGCGCCAGGCCATCCGCAGTGACAGCGTGAAGAGCGAGATGCTCGAGCCGGGGTATGGCTATCTACGCATCAGCCAGTTCCAGAACCGTACCGGTGAACAGATCCGCCAGGCACTGGCCGACCTGCAGACCCAGGCGCCACTGAAGGGCCTGATCCTCGATCTGCGCAACAACCCCGGTGGCGTGCTCGACGGAGCCATCGAGGTCGCGGATGCATTTCTCGGTGACGGACTGATCGTCTATACCGAAGGCCGCCTCGAAGATAGCGACTTGAGCTTCAGCGCCACCCCGGAGAGCGCAGCCCCTGATGTTCCCGTCGTGGTGTTGATCAATGGCGGTAGCGCCTCGGCGGCAGAGATTGTTGCCGGTGCCCTGCAGGATCAGCAACGCGCCATCATCATGGGTACGCGCAGCTTCGGTAAGGGCTCGGTCCAGCAGGTCATGCCGCTGGGCAACGGCGATGGGGTCAAGCTGACAACAGCGCTGTACTTCACCCCCAATGGTCGCTCGATCCAGGCCCAGGGCATCGAGCCCGATGTCGAAGTCGTGCGTGGCCGTCTCGAGATTGCCGAGTCGTCGGGCCTGGAGATCCGTGAAGCGGACCTGCGTGGCCACCTGGAAAACGTCAACGGCAGAAGCACAGGACCGCGTCCTTCCGGCGACCCGGTGCAGGACTATCAGTTGGGTGAGGCGCTCAACCTGCTCAAGGCACTGAATGTTCTTGAGCCGCGCTTCTCGGGGCGCGGCCGGGCCGACTAGCTTTTCTTAAAGCTCTGTCTAGAAATCGGCGAGCGATGGCCAGGTGTTTTTAGCGGCAGGAAGCCGGTAGGCGCCCTCGTTCACCGATCGCCTGGCGCATCAACAAACGTTTGACCGGCCCCAGGCGATCGACGCCGGACAGCCCGACATTGCGCACAAGGCGCAGTGCCGGGTGCTCGGCCCCGAACAGCAACCGAAAACCGTCCATCAGCGCCAACATGGCCGTATTGTCGCCCCGCCGACGGCGTGCGTAGCGCGATAGGATACGCACGTCACCCTGCTCGGCGCCCCGCCGCCGCGCCTCGATCAGCTCTTCAGCCAGGACGGCGGCATCCATGAAGCCCAGGTTCACCCCTTGTCCGGCCAAGGGGTGGATGCTATGGGCCGCATCGCCGACGAGGGCCAGCCCCGGTTCGACATAGTGCCCAGCGTGGCGCTGGGTCAAGGGGATGTGCACGGCATCGTCGATGGGCTCCACCGTGGCCAGCCGGTGTTCAAAGGCAGCAGCCATTTCGCGCCCCAGGGCTTCGCGAGGCAGCGCACAAAGCCGTGCCGCCTCATCCGGCGACGTCGACCACACGATCGAGCAATAATGATCGTCACCGGCCACACTCAGCGGCAGGAAGGCCAACGGACCACTGGGCAGGAATACCTGGCGGGCCACGCCGCCATGTCCCCGCCCCGTACGGACGGTGGTCACCAGCGCTGCATGGCCGGTGTCACGGGATGACACGTCGATACCGGCCAGCTCGCGCAACTGCGATCGGGCCCCGTCGGCGGCCACCACCAGCGGCGCCAAAAAGTGCCGGCCATCGGCCAGGATCAGCCGGCGCCCCACGGCCGTGGTCTGCAGGGCGTCCAGGCGTGCCTCAAATACCTGGCTGACACTGGGCAACTCAGCCAGGCGCGCTTCCAGCGCCGCCAACATGACATCGTTTTCGACGATGTGGCCAAGGACGTCGGTCCCGGCCTGATCGGCGTCGAAGGTTATCTCGCCGCTACCCTCAGCGTCCCACACCTGCATGCCGGTATATGGCGTTACCCGCCGTGCTGCCATGGCCGGCCAGGCTCCGAGGCGCTCGAGCAGACGCTGACTGACTGGCGTCACCGCACTGACTCGCTGCGCCAGCTTCCCCCGCCCGACCGCCTCGCCATCCAGCGGTCCGGGGCGCGCATCCAGTACTGTCACCGCCACCCCGGCCTCGCCAAGCAGGCACGCCAACGATGCCCCCACCAGTCCACCACCGACGACGATCACTTCTGCCTGTGTCTGCGATTCGTTCATGGCTTTCCCCAGCTTCATGAAGGTCAGAAAAATTTCGTCAGGTTCATCGTGAGCGATGGCATAGCAAGGCGAAAACTGTCGAAAGCGCGGATTGGCTTGAGTAAATGCGCGCTTGTAACCCTTTCAACACAGCTACGCAGAGCGCAGCAGAACCTGTGAGTCCTCAGCGTTCCAGCCCCATGGCTCGTCTGGCAAACGCCCGGCGCAGCGGTCCTGCCAGATTCAGCCCAACCAACCCTGCGGCCCGCGCATGCGACAGCAACGGATGCGTCACCCCAAACAGGCGGATCAGGCCGTCGCTGAAGCGGATCACGTTGCGGCGATCGAGGTCGCGACGGGTCTCGAAGTCATTCATGACCGTCACGGCGCCCGGCGATTGCCCCGTCTCGATTCCGGCGTCTAGCGCCGCCACGAGGTCCATCACGCCGCGCAGCGCCAGGTTGAAGCCTTGCCCGGCCACGGGATGCAAAGCATGTGCGGCGTTGCCCAGCACGGCCAGGCCGGGGCGAACGCTTTCTTCGGCGGTGACCAGCGTCAAAGGGTAGACGTGGCGGCGCCCGACGCGGCGAAAACGCCCGGCCCGCTCGCCGAAGACCCGTTGTAGCCTCGCAAGAAAATCACCATCGCTCAGTGCCAGTGTCCCGCGCTCCTCACCGGCGGCATGCGTCCAGATCAGTTCCATGCGATTGCCGGTCAACGGCAGTAAGGCCAGAGGCCCTTCGGCGGTAAACCGTTCGTAAGCCACGCCGCGATGTGGCTGGCTGACCTCAAGCGTGGTGATCAGTGCCGCCTGTTCGTAGGATGCCTCATGACTGGCGATGCCCAGGCGCTCCTTGAGACCTGAACGCCCCCCATCGGCCAGGACTGTCAAACCTGCATTGAGTTCGCTGCCATCGGATAACCGCAAGCGATACCCCTGCGGCGACGCCGCGATATCCTCGACCCGCGCCGGACAGTGCCAATCAAGATCGATATCTGCCAGCCGGTCGTGCAGAACTCGCCCCATCCACGCATTGGGGAGAACGTAGCCCAGCGCATCGACCCTTAATTCGCCGGCAGTGAGGCGTGTCGCTCCCAGGCGGCCGCGCTCACTGACGTGAATCATCTCGATGGGCTGCGCCTCGCGTGCCAGCGCATCCCACACCCCCAGGGTCTGAAAATGCCGACGTGAGCCTTGGGCAATGGCACTGGCGCGGGCATCGAAACTGGGCTGGTAGCCCTGCATTCCGTCGGCGGGCAAGGCACTGGCCTCGATGACGGCGACCCGCAGCCCGTGCCGGCGAATCAGCGGCGCCAGTGCGCAGCCCAAACTGGCGCCCACCAAGCCACCACCGATGATGGCAATGTCCACTCGCTCGGTGTGATTCACGTCCTGCCTCGCATAGCAATTATCCTTATTACGTAAATTACGTATTGCAGCATGAGCAGCGATAGTCACTGATCATTTTTTCATCATCAGTGCCTGAATATCCTCTACTCGCTTGGGCACTCCCGAGGTCAGTACCTCATGCCCCTCGGTAGTGACCGCGACATCATCCTCGATGCGAATGCCGATACCACGCAGTGGCTCGGGAATATCCTCATCCTCGGGAAGGTAGAGACCGGGTTCCACGGTAAGCACCATGCCCGGCTCCAGCCGCCGCGGCTCGCCATCGCGTCGATAGCCACCGACATCGTGTACGTCGAGTCCCAGCCAATGCGAAGTGGAGTGCAGGTAAAAGCGACGATAGCTTTCGTCTTCGACACGCGCTTCAACACTACCTTCAAGCAAGCCCAGCTCGATCAGCCCAGCCGTCAGATCGTTCACCACCCCCTGATGGATCTCGGCGAGCGTGACACCGGGCGTTACGGCCTGTACGGCCCGTTCCTGGGCGGCCAGCACGATTTCGTAGACGCGCCGCTGTTCAGGCGTGAAACGGCCATTGACCGGGAAGGTGCGGGTGATGTCACCGGCATAGATGTCGTACTCGACGCCGGCATCGATCAGCACCAGGTCACCGTCGCGCAGTGGGCTGGCATTCTCGATGTAGTGCAATACACAGGCGTTGGCGCCACCTCCGACAATGGTGCTATAGGCCGGTCCTTGCCCGCCCTGCCACAGGAACTCGTGCTCCAGCTCGGCCTGCAAGTGATACTCGTATAGGCCCGGCCGGCTGGTGCGCATGGCACGCACGTGCGCCCGCGCGGAGACCTCAGCGGCATGACGCATCAGGGCCAGCTCAGCCTCACTTTTGATCAAGCGCTGCTCATGGATAAGGTAGGCTACATCGCACAAAGCACGGGGCGGTTGGGCACCCTGGCGCATCCGGCTACCGAGTTCGCGTCGCACCTCTTCGGCCAGTGCGAAGGCCGCCTCGTCGTCCAGCGGCAGATAGACCGCTTCACGACCATCCAGCAGCTCATACAAACGCTCGTCGCGCTCGGCGTTTTCGAAGGCCTGATCGATGCCGAATTGTGCCTCGGCGCCCTCGGCGCCAATGCGAATGCCGGTCCAGGCTTCCTTGGCGGGGTCCTTATCCTGACAGAACAGTACGGCCTCGCCAGCGTCGCGACCGGGTAACAGCACCAGTAAGGCGTCCGGCTCGGGAAAACCCGTCAGGTAATGAAAATTGCTCTCCTGACGAAAGGGGTACTCACTGTCATTGCTGCGTGTTGCCAGCGTGGCCGCAGACAACAGAACGGCACTGCGCGGAGGCAGGGCCGCCATCAAAGCCTGACGACGCCCCCGGTATTCTTCCAGGCTGATGGCCGCCGGGCGCGGCAGGATGTCATGTGACATTCGCTTTCCTCATTGCTGGGGTTCGTTGTCGGCCTGTTCCACCTGCGGTCGACCCGGGTGCTGTTCGGTATACAGCAGCATCGCCGCCATGCGCGCATGCTCGGTCAACGCAAACAGGTCGTTCTCATTCTCGGCATCGTCCTCCAGAGCCAGGTCGTCGATGCCGGCAAGCACCTCGAGATCCTCGATGGCCTCGCGCAGGTTGGCCGACCAGGCATCACGGGTCTCGGCACTCACCTCGCCGACGACCTCGAGAAAACCCAGGGTCCATTCACGCAGCCCGCGGGCCCGCTCAGCCAGCGAGAACATGTCATCGGGCAATAGCGGCTCGTAGTTGAGTTCCGCCGCGGAAAGCGCTTCCAATACCTGGCGACGCCAAGTCAGCAGAACCTCGCCCTGGTCACGGTCCTTCGGTTGTTCGACGCCCATTGCGGCACACACTTCCTCGAGCCAGGCGTCGGCGGATAAATCGTGCAGCGCCAGGCCGGACGCCAGGCGGCCGTCGAGAAACGCTGGCGACTGCAGGCTGCCGTGAACCAGAAAAACGTTGGCGATGGTGGAAAAGTCGTGCTGGTCGTTGATGATCGACATGGTTATCCGTAGCGAGTGGAAGGGATTCGACGGCCGAGGCGCCTCTATCGTGGTCAACCCAGGCCGGATGCGGCGGCGTGAGCTACATTGACCGGCCCATACCGCCTCTCTATAGTGGCCGAAACTGTCTGCATCTTACCGTATCGGGCCCTGCCTTGGCCCACCCCCAGTCCCAGGAGCCAGCCATGAGCGATGACAAGCGTTCGACGACGGAGATCACCCTGCTGGGGCGCAGCTACGTCATCGCCTGCCCACCCGAGGAACGCCCCCAGCTGGAGCGGGCCGCGCGCTATCTGGACCGCGCCATGCATGGAATCCATTCCCGCGGCAAGGTCCTCGACTCGGAGAAGGTTGCCATCATGGCCGCCCTCAATATCGCTCACGACCTGATTCGCATCCAGGACGAGCATCGAGCCGGGGAGGAAAACCTGGCCCGTCTCAATGAGCGTCTCGGCCAGGCCCTCAACGGCATGCCCGGGCCCAAGGAGCCGGCATCGTGATTGCGCGGCACATATCTTTGGCGACCGCCACCAGCCTCTGTTAGGATGAAGACGTTCCCTGGGGTGTGCGCCAGTCGCTGAAGTCCCTCGAGCCTATGCGCAGTACCCAGGGGGCCAATAGCTAGGCAGGCCCGTGTGCATGTCCGCGCGACGGAAAGCCTGACGGCCTGCCTGCGGCCACCCACCTTGAACCAGTGGGTTCAAGGGCCAGAGCGACAACGGCACTCTGGGGAACTCATATCCCACCACGGGAATCGGCACGCGCTGCAGGATTCCCTGTTTTCCGTCTCAACGCCTTGCCGGTCAGCCGTGGATTTCGATACCGACTCCGTTACCGTTAGCCTGTCCCAGCATCAGCGTCGCAGGAACCTGCGGCGGGAGTTACGCCAGCGCCGCCGCGCGCTGTCGCCCATGCAGCGCCGTCGTGCCGCCGTGTCACTTGGTAAGCGCCTGCGCGGCCTGCCGGAAGTTCAGCGCGCCCGGCGAATTGCCATCTACCTGCCCAACGACGGCGAGATCGACGTCACCGTACTGTTACCCTGGCTGAAACACCGCGGCGCCAAGGTTTATCTTCCGGTGCTTCGCCCGCTATCCGACAATCGCCTGTGGTTCGTGCATTTCCACGAAGCGACGCCCATGGTGGCCAACCGCTTCGGCATTCGCGAGCCGCATACCCGCCATGGCGCCCACCGCGCCCGGCGCTTGCCGCCCTGGGCCCTGGATCTGGTTTTGTTGCCCCTGGTCGGCTTCGACGATGCCGGCAACCGCATGGGCATGGGGGGTGGTTTCTACGACCGCAGCTTCGCCTTCGTGCGTCATCGCCGTCCGCGCCCGCGCCTGATCGGTGTGGCCCATGATTGCCAGCGTGTCGAACACCTCCCGGTGGCTTCATGGGATGTCCCGCTCGATGCCATCGTCAGCGATGCGCGGGTCGTCCGACCCGACCGCGATAGTTCCTAGGGCTTGTCTGGGAAGAAGTCGGCGAGCGATGGCCAGACGATTTTTTACGCCGTATGGCCAAGTGCAAGCACTTTTCGGATAGACCTAAAACGAGAACCGGCAGGCAACTTGCGTTGCCTGCCGGTTCGAAATCGTACTGTCCACCCTCGGCTCTTTGAGTTTCGCGAGCCGGGCACCGATCAGGTGCCTACGAATGTCTGAGCATAACCGGTTGCCACCACACCGAGACCGAAAATCAGTACCAGTGCCATGACCAGATCGGGCTTGCGCTTCATTAACCGCTCCGTAAAAAGTCGTTGTTCTACCTACCCCAGATAACAGGGGTGACTATAGGGCTACGCAAAAAGAATGACAACTGGTTAACTAACGTTTGCTTCAACGCCAGCCCAGACCACACGCCATCCACCATGTAAGCGAACGGTTACTAACTTCATCATTTGCGACCTTTCATCACTTATCGGCAGCCGCCGGGAAAACTGTTGGGCATGACATGCTTACCCTCAAGTTCCCCGGCGATTATCGTCATGCCCAGGTTTAAGCCATGAACAAACGATAAGCGGCGTTATCGGTTTCCTTCCAATAGCGATAGCCGATCCGGTCGAAGTATTCCTCGACGTGGCTGCGATCACCGTTGGGTATCTGCATACCGACCAACACGCGGCCATAAGCCGCCCCGTGATTGCGGTAGTGGAACAGAGAGATGTTCCAGTCGGCCGGCAGGTGGGTGAGGAAGTTCATCAGCGCACCGGGGCGCTCGGGGAATTCGAAGCGGTAGACCTGCTCCTCGAAGTGCTCCTTGGGCCGGCCGCCACCGAGATGACGAATGTGCAGCTTGGCGAGTTCGTTGTCGGTCAGGTCCTCGACCGGATAACCGGCCTCGCCAAGCTTGCGAATCAGCTCGGCACGATCGTCGCCACCGGGCTTGACCTGCACCCCCACGAAAATGTGCGCATCCTCGGGGTCGGCGTAGCGGTAATTGAATTCGGTAACCATGCGCTTGCCGATGGTACGACAGAACTTCTTGAAGCTACCCGCCCGCTCGGGAATGGTCACTGCCAGGATCGCCTCGCGCTGCTCGCCGAGTTCGGTGCGCTCGGCGATGTGCTGCAGGCGATCGAAATTGGTGTTCGCCCCGGAGTTGATGCACAGCAGGGTCTCGCCTTCGGCCCCGGTCTGCTGGATATATTTCTTTAGCCCGGCCAACGACAGCGCACCCGAGGTCTCCGATACGGCACGGGTATCCTCGAAGATATCCTTGACTGCCGCGCACATCTCATCGGTCGTGACGGTGATGACATCATCGATCAGATCACGGGCGATGGCGAACGGCACCTCGCCGATCTGCGCTACGGCCACCCCTTCGGCGAACACACCAACCTGATCGAGTACCACACGTTCGCCGGCCTCCAGTGCCGCCTTGAGGCAGGCACTATCCTCGGCCTCGACGCCGATCACCTTGATCTCGGGACGCAGGTACTTGACGTAGGCGGCCACCCCGGCGATCAGTCCACCACCGCCCACCGGCACGAAGATCGCATCGAGACGCCCAGTCTGCTGACGCAGAATTTCCATGCCCACCGTGCCTTGGCCAGCCACCACATCGATATCGTCGAACGGCGGGATGTAGGTGTAGCCATGCTCCTCTATCAATTCCATGGCGTGGGCCAGGGCCTCACTGAAGGCATCGCCGCGCAGGACCACCTTGGCCCCGCGTGCGCGCACCGCCTGGACCTTGATGTCCGGCGTGATGCGCGGCATCACGATCACCGCCTTGACCCCCAGCTTCTTTGCCGACAACGCGAGCCCCTGGGCATGGTTGCCCGCGGAAGCTGCGATCACGCCCTTGGCCTTCTGCTCGTCGGAGAGCATGACCATCTTGTTATAGGCACCGCGCACCTTGAAGGAATAGACCGGCTGCAGGTCTTCGCGCTTGATCAGAATCTGGTTGTTGAGACGGCGGGAAAGGAAGGAGGCCGGAGAAATCGGGGTTTCAAGTGCGGCTTCGTAAACGCGGGCCTGGAGTATCTTCTTGACGGTGTCTTCGAGCATCCTGGTGTCCTGAGAGATCGCGCGGGACCGGGGCTGGGAAAAGCCCCTATTGGTAGCAAAGGCAACACCCCGGCGTCCAGCGTATTGGCCGGACACCATTCAATCGGGGCAATGGGCTCGCCTATAATGGCATCTTTGCCATTCAGCCACGAGCCATCTATGACCCAGGACGAACTCAAGCGTGCAGTCGCTGCTGCCGCCATCGACGAAATCAAGCCCCTGCTGGGCAGCGATACGGTAATCGGCGTGGGCACTGGCTCCACAGCCAACCACTTCATCGACCTTCTGGGCGCGCTGCGGCATGACTTCAAGGGCGCCGTGGCCAGTTCCCAGGCCACCGCCGAGCGTCTCAAGGCTCAGGGCATCGACGTGTTCGAACTCAACCACGTCGGCAGCGTGCCGGTGTACGTGGACGGCGCCGACGAGATCAACCCGAAACTGGAAATGATCAAGGGCGGAGGCGCTGCACTGACCCGCGAAAAGATCGTGGCTGCCTGCGCCGAACGCTTCGTGTGCATCGCCGATGCTTCCAAGCGCGTCGCGGTGCTGGGTGGCTTCCCGCTGCCCATCGAGGTGATACCCATGGCGCGCTCGTATGTGGCACGCGAGCTGGTCAAGCGCGGCATCATGCCGGTCTATCGCGACGGGGTAGTCACTGACAACGGCAATCAGATCCTCGACTGCTACGACTTCCTGATCGAGGATCCGCAGCGCACCGAAGCCGATCTCAATAATATCGTGGGGGTAGTCACTAATGGCCTGTTCGCCGCACGCGGTGCCGATGTGCTTCTGCTGGGTAGTGAACGTGGCGTAGAGCGCATCACTGCCTAAGCTTCGCCCTTAAAAATCCCTGATGCCCGGTCACAGCACGTTGGAAACGCCTTCAACCGGGCAACATACCGCCTTGCAGTCTTGCGCCGTCACCACAGCTCCCGTGTGCAGAGCGGCAGCCTGGCATCGCCGACCTACAGCTGGGCACTGTACGCCGTCATGAGCATGGGTTTTCAGGAGGTGCTGTACGGAAAGCCGCCGAGCCTAGAGCTGGCCGGACAATTCGAAATACTTCCTGGCAACCAATAACGAGATTAGCCGCTCCTGCCGACGATCCTTGAACTGTGCCGCATGCTGCTTGGCGTTGGCGATAATCTCTAGCGCCTCATCGGTGTGCGTGGCGTAATAATCCATCTTCTCCTCGAGATCGGCACAATCGTCCCGGAGCGGTACGTAATGCCGGTAAGGTTCGAGGCGCCCTTCCATGAACCACGTCTCGAAACGCGGCCTGGGCATGAGGCACAGCGAGTTCGACGCCAGGATCCACTTGAGGTTGGTCGCGACGTCCTTGCCCTCCAGGCTCAGCACGAATTTGTAGCGCAACTGGTCGCGTATGGACATGAAGGGCCGATAGTCGGGCTGCGACTTGAGTTTGGGGTCGGTCTGCCCGATGTCCATTCCCGGTTTGTCATGTAGCCGACGGACGACCGAGCGGCGCTGATCGTGAAAGCACTTGCCTCGCCATACCACTTCATTGCGCTTGCTTTCGAAAGGCTGCGGGTCGTCGATGAAATTGTAATGACGGATGCGGTTCAGCTTGAGCAGTACGGCATTGGCGTTGTCGCCATCGATGGGTCGGCTCTTGACGAAGGAGGGAACGGTGGGCACTTGGGTCACATCGCCGAAACGATACGCAAAGCGACATGCCGGATCGAAATAGCGCACCACGCTTTTTGCATCCAGGTAGTAGGTGCCCCGCCGTTCGTAGCGAAAGTCGGCGATCCGCTGCGCATGTATACCAAGCTCGAAGGGGGACTGGCGCTTGTTGTAGTAATTCACCCGATCGAGGACGTCATCAAGGTCTTGCTCTTGATGTCCGGCGAGGATCCGTTCCAGCCGATAGCGGAAGAGGCTATCCGGGGCCAGCAGCTTGAGTAGCCCAGCGGAGTAATAGCGAAGCTTTCGACTCTTGTGGACCAGGTTCATGGTCAGCTCTGCCCAGCGGCACTACTGAGAGTTATCGGTCCGTGTCGGTAACTCGGACGGACACGGTAATAGCCTTTCCAGGCCATCCAGCGTTCGCGCTAGCGCCCCCCGCTGAGCCATGATCGCCGCTTTCCCGGCGTCTCCCCGGCGCAGCCGCTCTGCGGGTGCCGCGAATAGATCGCTCACTGCTTCGCCCAATGCCTCGGCATCGGCGATGTCTGTCAGGGCATTAGCACTGCGCAGCACCTCGGCGACATCCAGGAAATTAGCCAGCTCGGGGCCACTCAGTACCGGCACACCAAGAATAGCCGGCTCGAGCAGATTATGCCCACCGATCGGCACCAGGCTACCCCCGACGAAGGCGATGTCAGCGGCGCCGTAGAGACGCATCAGCTCGCCCATGGTATCGCCCAAGTAGACCGTCGTTGCGCGCTGTACAGGCTCGCTGCGCGAACGACGCGCTAGATGTTCGCCCCGCATCCGGCAAAGATCAGCCACGTCGTCGAAGCGCTGGGGGTGCCTCGGAACTAAGACCAACAGGGCGTCGGGGTAACGCTCACGAATGCGGCCATGCGCCGTCAGTACCTGCTCATCCTCGCCGGGATGGGTCGATGCCGCGATCCATACCGGCCGCGTGCCAAATGATGCACGTAAGCGCTCACTTTCGCCACACACATTCTCATCGACACTGATATCGAATTTCAGTGATCCCACCACGCTGAGACGTTCGCTCGCCATCCCCAGCTCGCGGAAACGCTCGGCATCCTCGTTAGATTTCGCCGCCAGCCAATCGACCTTAGCCAAGGCATTGGCCATTAGCGCACCGAGACGACGGTAGCCGCGCATGGCCCGTTCGGACAGCCGCCCGTTGACCACCGCCACCGGTGTCCCTTGGCGATAGCAGGCCTCGAGCAGATTGGGCCACAGTTCGGTCTCGAAGAAGATGGCCAGATCAGGCGCTAGCTTGCTCACGAAACGCCGCGCTGCACCGGGGAAGTCCAGCGGCACGAAGTGATGGGTCACTTCGCCGCCGAACAGCGCATCAACACGCTCGGCACCAGTCGCGGTCATGGTGGTGATAACGAGCCGGTGTGCCGGATAGCGGCTGCAAAGCGCCTCGATCAACGGCCGTGCGGCAATTACTTCGCCCACTGAAGCCGCATGCAGCCATAGCGTCGCACCGTTTAGTGCCGGCACAAGGCCCAGCCGCTCGAGGCGCGGATGAGTGGGCACTTGCTCACGCCACACCCGCCGCCAGATCAGCGGCGATAGCGTGTACAACGCACCGCTGTAGAGACAGCGCGCCCAGCCCTTGGGCGGCCGCGAGGGCAACGACGAACGCTCAGCGCTCACGGTCGAGGATGGTCGAGATCATGGCGGTGGTTGAGACGCCGTCCTCGAAGCCCAGCACCTTGACCTCGCCGCCATTGGCGATGACCGCCTCGCCACCGGCGATGGCCTCGGGCTTATAGTCGCCACCCTTGACCAGTACATCGGGAAGCACCGCTTCGATCAGGCGCGCCGGGGTGTCCTCACTGAAGGCGACCACCCAATCGACGGCGCCCAGGCCGGCCAGCACCTGCATGCGTCGTGCCAGCGGGTTGATGGGACGTCGTGGGCCCTTTAGACGCGAGATCGAGGCATCATCGTTGACCGCCACGATTAGACGGTCGCCGAGACGCTTGGCCTGTTCCAGGTAGGCGACGTGGCCGGCGTGCAGAATGTCGAAGCAGCCGTTGGTCATCACCACACGCTCGCCACGCGCCTGAGCGGCACGTACTGCCTCGATCAACGCCGGCTCGGTGATGACCCCGAACTCGGCGAGCTTGTCGCCATGCAGGGCGGTGTAGAGTTCGGCGATCGACAGTGTTGCAGTGCCCGGCTTGGCGACCACCAAACCCGCGGCCAGGTTGGCCAGCGTCATCGCCTCGGGGTAGGCATGGCCGGCGGCCAAGGCCAGGCCAAGCACGCCGATTACCGTGTCGCCGGCGCCAGTAACGTCGAACACCTCGCGGGCGTGGGTCGGCAGGTGCAGCGGTGCATGGCCTTCACGGATCAGCGTCATGCCTTTTTCGCTGCGGGTCACCAGCAACGCCTCGAGGTCGAGCTCGGCACGCAGCCGTTCGCCCTTCGCCGCCAGTTCTTCATCGTCGCGACAGTGGCCAACCACGGCCTCAAACTCGCCAAGGTTGGGGGTGATCACGCTGGCCCCACGGTAACGGGCGAAGTCGCTGCCCTTGGGGTCGACCAGGACACGCTTGCCGGCGGCGCGGGCCAGCGCGATCAATGCCTCGACCCGGTTGAGGGTGCCTTTACCATAATCGGAGAGGATGACCACGTCGCTATCGGGTAGCGCCGCCTCGACCTTGCCCAGCAGCTCTGAAGTATCAACATCGCCGAGCTTCTGCTCGAAATCTAGGCGAATCAGTTGCTGGTTGCGGCTCATCACGCGCAGCTTGGTAATCGTGGGAATCGCGTCGCTGCGCTGCAAGTGGGCAATTACACCGGTCGCCTCCAGACGCTGCGAGAGCAGGTCGGCGTTATCGTCATTGCCGACCAGCCCTGCCAATGCGGCGTGCCCGCCCAGCGAGGCGATGTTGAGCGCGACGTTGGCCGCACCGCCGGGGCGATCTTCGGATTCACCGACATGCACCACCGGTACCGGCGCCTCGGGCGAAATGCGGGATGTGCCGCCATGCCAGTAGCGGTCGAGCATCACATCGCCGACAACCAGCAGGCGGGCCTGTTCCAGGGCGGTAAGATCAAGCTTCATTCGGAGGCTCCGGCGTGACGGTGCGAGGAAGCGCCAGCAGCGCTTCGGCCTGGGCAATGACATCCTCGGCACGGATCAGGGACATGGCATCGGGGTGGCGCACCCGCTCCCCCCAGGTGACGGTCTCGGGGTCTTTGTGCAGGTAAGTACGCACCGCCTCGGGGTAGCGGTTGACCACGTAGTCGCGCCATAGGTAAGGCGCGGCTCGGTCGGGATTGGTCGTGGCGTAGAGTCCTACGGTGGGTGTACCGAGGGCATTGGCCATGTGCACCGGGCCCGAGTCGGGGGCGACCACCAGGCGTGCCCGGTCGATCAATGCCAGCAACCCCTTCAGTGAACTGCCGCCGATGGCATCAATCACCGCCTCGTCAGGCACCAGAGCGCGGATTCGCTCGCCCATCTCGCGCTCCTGGGCACTGCCGCCGCCGGTGAGCAATGTTTTCAGGCCGTGCTGCGTCCAGAGGTGTTCAGTGACGGTAGCGTAGCCTTCCGGTGACCAGTTGCGGAAGTTGCGCAGGCGCGGATTGGCACAGGGACTCATCAGCACATAGGGTGCTTCACCGCTCACGCGCAACGCTTCGGCATAGGCCTCATCGGGCACGGACAGATTCCACTCAAGGTGATCGGTGTAGGCCGAATCGACTCCCAGCAGGCGAGCGAAATCCATGAACGACTCGAGAACATGGGCGCGCGGATGCGGGTCCAGCTGGCGATGGGTGAAGCGATGCTGCCAATCCTTGGCACGCGCCTTGTCGTACCCGACCCGAACCTTGGCCTTAAGCCCCAGCGACAGCGCGCTGGCACGCAAGGCCTGCTGCATATGAAGCAGGACATCGAAGTGCGTGTCGGCGAGCTGACGCCAGATCTCGCGCATGCCGGCCAAGCCGGTGGCCTTGTCGTAGACCACGAACTCGACCCCGGACAGGCCAGAAAGTAGACTGTGCTCGCCTTTGCCGACGATCCAGGTAAGGCGGGCTTCGGGCCACTGGCGCTGCAGGGCGCGTACGGTGGGCACCAGATTGCAGACATCGCCCAGTGCGGAAAGCCGCAGCACGCAGAGATGTGCGGGGCGCTCGGGCAGAGGACGCTTCATGCGGTTGGCAACGCTCCAGACGGGAAAAACTTACATTCTATATGATGCCGGCATTCTATGTGACGCCATGGCTACGCCACAAATCACGCCTGCCTGGTTCACCCCCGCCTTCTGGCAAGCCCGAGATGCCGTGACCGGCCAGGCTCCGGGACGTGGCGCCAGCCTGTTCGTATCCGCCGCGTCGGTGTTGCCAAGCGACAGGCAGTGGGTCTTACGCCTCTATTTGCGTGGTGGTTTGGCCGCTCGAATCAGTGAGACGCGCTACGTATGGGCCGTCCTCGAACGCACCCGGGCCTTTCGCGAGCTGCGCCTGACTGCGGCCCTGCACGAACGCGGCCTGCCGGTTCCCACGCCCGTTGCCGGTTGTGTCTGGCGGCATGGCCCCACCTACGAGGCCGGCCTGTTGACCGAGCGCCTGATGGGGGCGCGGGCCCTGGCCGAGATGCTGCCGGATGCCGACGATACGTTGCTGGCCCGGGTCGGTGAAACGCTGCGCCGGTTTCACGAGGCCGGGCTCGATCACGTCGATCTCAACGCACGCAACCTGCTGATCACCCCCGACGAGCGCGTCTGGCTGATTGATCTCGACCGCTGTCGCTTGCGCCGACCGGGCAGTTGGCAGGAGGCCAACCTCAAACGATTGCAACGTTCTCTGGAGCGCTTCTCGCCTGGCCAGGGCGAAAACAGGCTGCACCAGATACTCCGGGGCTATGACGTCCATTAACGAGACACCATGAACGAACCTTCCATTTCCCTACCCCGTCGGCGCTTGCGTGCCAGTCTTGCCTTTGCTCTATGTAACCTACCGCTGGTCTGGCTGATCGCCCTTCGCTACGTCCCATATCTCGAGGTGCCGGGTGACTGGCTCGGCGTAAGCTATCTTCTTACCACTTGGACCGGACATTTTGGCCTACTGGTGCTACTCGCCTGGGTGCCGCTGGCCTTCATCGCCCTGATGGTGCCTCGCCGTGTACTGTGGTTGCCAGCCGCACTAATGGTCACAGCTGGCATGTGGCTGCTGTTGCTGGATACTGGTGTCTATGCGCAGTATCGCTTTCACATCAATAAGTTCATGGTCACGCTGTTTCTGAATGACCAGAACGGTGAAATCTTCAGTTTCACGACGACAACCTGGCTCGTCGTCCTGGGTATCGCCTTGGGCCTGCTGGCGGGCGAGGCCTGGCTCGCGAAGCTCCTGTTCAATTCACCAAGGGCTTGGCGCCTGCCAGTCTGGCGCATGGCCGGTGGCCTGCTCCTGATCATGATCGTCAGCCACGCGATCCACATCATCGGTGATGCCCGCTATCAGCGCAGCGTCACACAACAGGCCGCTATCTACCCATTATTGTTTCCAGCGACAGCCAAGGACTTCATGAAGGATCGTGGCTGGCTCGATCCTCGTGCAGTACGTGCCGCAAATATCGATACCTCGCCAGACAGAGCCGAGAGTCTGAACTGGCCACGCCAGCCCTTGTCCTGCAATGCCCGAGCCACACCTCCCAATGTCCTGCTGATCCTCATCGATTCATGGCGTCACGATGAGTACAGCGCACGGAACACACCACAGATGCATGCGGCCCTCGACGGAACTGGACGGCGTTACCTCTCTCACTTCAGTGGTGGCAACAGCACACGCAGCGGTGTCATGAGCCTGTTCTACGGGCTGACCGGCAATTACTATCATTTCCTCGAGGACACCCAGACCCCCTCGCTGCTGATCAGCCAGTTGCAAGAGACAGGTTATGAATTGGGCATATTCAGCGCTGCCAGCCTGGACAGTGTTGGCTTCGACCGGTCAGTGTTTGCTTCGGTGTCTGAACTTCCTCCGGCTGCACAGGGCGAGACACCGGCACAGCGCGACCAGGCCATGACCGCGTCATGGCTGGACTGGCAGGCCGAGCGGCGCCGGACGGACTCCGAGGCGCCTTGGTTCAGCATGCTCTTCTACGATGCCCCGCATGGCTACAGCACACCAAAGCATGCAGCGATGCCTTTCCAACCTTCGGCACTGCGCATGAATTACCTCAAGCTGGGGCCAGAGACCGATCCGCTGCCTTACTACAACCTGCATCGCAATGCCGTCTATAACGATGATCGTCTGATCGGCCGAGTCATCGATGATCTCAAAGCCAGCGGCGAGTGGCAGAACACGGTCCTGATCGTGACCGGCGATCACGGCCAGTCCTTCAACGACTTCGGGCAGAACTACTGGGGACACAACAGTCACTTTGCGCCGCCGCAAACGCAGGTACCAATGGTGCTGCACGGCCCCGGCATTCCTGCCGGCAATCATGAAGGCACCACCAGCCACCTGGATGTGGTACCCACACTGATGCGCCACGTGCTGGGGTGCGTCAATGCTAGCGAGGACTACAGTCAGGGGCATGACATGCTGGACACCGCACTGGACCATCCTTGGGTCATGTCGAGCAGTTATCTCGACTATGGCATCATCGAGGAGCAGCGCATCACGGTAGTCGATGGGACTGGTGACTGGAAAGTCGTCGACCGACAGCTGAATCCGCTGAAAGAGACGATATCACCCGCCGTGCTGGAGGCCATGCAAGTATCCAGGCGTTTCTATGCACCCTAGCGGTCTCTTCGCACAACCCCGAATTCCGGAGCTTTCATGCCTCCCATTACCGGCGTGGTGATCACGCTCAACGAAGCCGACAACATCGAGGCCTGCCTGGAGTCACTGGCACGCGTCTGCGATGAGTTGATCGTCGTCGATTCGGGCTCCAGCGACGCGACATGCGAACTCGCCGAACGGGCCGGGGCGAAGGTCATTCCGCAGCCCTATCTCGGCGACGGGCCGCAGAAGAACGTTGGTCCGGCTCAAGCCAGCCATCGCTGGGTGCTTTCGCTGGACGCCGACGAGCGCCTGACCGACGAGGCCGTGCAAGCCATCCTGCAACTCGACCTGGCCACGACGACCCGGGCCGGCTTTGCCCTGCGCCGGCGCAATTTCATCGGCTCGCGCTGGGTCAGGACCTGCGGCTGGTATCCCGACTACTGCATCCGTCTGTACGATCGCGAGCGTACCGGCTTCTCCAACAGCCGACAGCACGCCTCAGTCCCTGCCGAGGACGTCGCCAGGCTGGACGCCGACATCGAGCATTATTCCTTCGCCAACCTCAGCGAGCTGTTCACCAAGGCCAGCGGGCGCTTCTCCACCCGTGCGGCCAAGATCATGTATCTCAAGGGCAAGCGCGTGAACGCATTATCCCCGTTCGTGCACGGCGCCAACGCTTTCGTCCGCAAATATGTCTTCCAGCGCGGCTTCTTGTCGGGCATCGATGGCGTCTCTGTAGCCCTTTCCGCCGCAGTGAACGCTTACCTCAAGTACGCCAAGCTGCTCGAATACCAGCGCGACCGCAAGGTACGCGATGCCGAGGACTTCGATCGGGTATGGTAATCTCGCCCACGCCCTTACATGTGCGTCACGTCAATCTCGCCAAGGGCTTTCGCGGCGGCGAACGCCAGACTGTGCTGCTGATTCGCGCCCTGGCCGTGTATGGCATCAGCCAAAGCCTGGTCTGCCGCCGCGACTCACCGCTGCCGGAGGCGCTGACCGATGTGGAAATCTCGATCCTGCATGCCGACCATCAATTGGCGGGGCATTTTCGGGGAGCGCGGGCCGATCTGGTCCACGCCCATGAGGCCAAGGCCGTGCACTGGGCCTACCTGCACCGCCGGCTGCGTGGCGTGCCCTATATCCTGACCCGGCGCGTGCCGCAGCCGGTCAAGGACAAGCCGTTCAATCGGCTCACCTACCGCTCGGCCGCCTGTGCCGTGGCGATTTCCCAGGTCATCGAGCGACACCTGGATGCGCTGGCCTGGTGTCCCGTCACGCGCATCCCCAGTGCGCTCTCGCACCTGCCCAGCGATCCACAGCAGGTAAAGGCACTACGCCAGCGCTTCGCAGGTCGTCGCGTGATCGGTCATATCGGCGCGCTCGTGGATCGCCACAAGGGGCAACGCCTGTTGATTGACGCAGCCCGGCAACTGCGCAAGTCACACCCCGAGCTGCTGTTCTTGTGTCTGGGGCAAGGCGAGGACGAGGCCGCACTCAAGCAGGAGAGCGCCGACCTGGACAATCTCGTCTGGGAGGGCTTTCGTAGCAACGTCGGCGACTACCTCGAGGTCATGGACCTGTTCGTCTTTCCCTCACGTAATGAAGGCCTGGGCTCGACCCTGCTCGATGTCATGGACCACGACGTGCCGATCGTCGCCACCGACGTAGACGGCATCCCCGATATCGTCGTAGACGATCAAAGCGGCGTTCTGGTACCGGCAAACGATGCTGCAGCTTTGGCCCGGGCTGTTGTCGCCCTGCTAGACGACCCCGCGCGCAGCCAGCGCCTCACGGCCGGAGCTAGGCAGCGCCTGGAAGGCTTCACACCCGCCGCCATGGCCAAGCGCTACTTCACGCTGTATCGCCGCCTGCTGGCGCCCGGCGAGGCATGAACGCCCCGTTTGCTTATGACAATCCCACGACAAGCTTGTTACTCTTTCGGCACTGCTGAAAGGATGCTGCAACGATGTCGATTCGTCATCCCGGGTATCGATGGCCGTCACTGACCCTTCTCGGGCTGTGTCTCGGGTATGCCATCACCACCGTACTCGCCCTACCCCACCTGTTCACGCTTCCCATGCTGGGACTCTGGCTGGCCCTCGCCTGGGGTTTTCGCTGGGGAGCGCCGAAGCAGGCCCGAGCACCCGACAGGGTCTGGCCATGGTCGCTTTTCCCCCTAGCTCTTTGGTGGCTGTGCGTTTATGTCACCAACAGCTACGGCCGGGTGGATTTTCCTGCCATCCTGTTCCATTTTCAGGCGGGCGTCACCGATCATGGCGGCACCGGACGGATACTGATCGCTATCGTACACACCCTGGCCGGTATCGCCATGCTGGCCGCATTTACCTGGCTGGTACGCGTCGATCACCGCTGGCGGCTGCTCGAAAAGGTCCTGGTGATGTTCCTGCTGGCCTTCAACCCGCTGTTATTCGGCATCACTCGCCAGGGAGCCGCCATCGTCACCGAGGACGGGGCCTGGCTAGACCGACGCTATATTCCGCCGGCTATCGAGGCCGCACCGGACAACCCGCCCAACCTCGTTCTGCTTTATCTGGAAAGCATCGAAGGCACCTATGCCGACGAGGCCCGGTTTGGCAATGTCTACGATGATATCGAGGCGCTGGGCCAGCGCGGGCTAGTATTCCATGGCGTCCGTCAGATCGAGAATACCGGCTGGACCATGGGCGGTATGATCGCCAGCCAGTGCGGCACACCGTTGATGCCGGCGGGATTGATCCATGACAATCAGTTCGAGCCGCTGCATCACGTAGTGCCCGGCGTGAACTGTCTAGGCGACCTGCTTGATGCCCAGGGCTACCAACTGATGTTCATGGGCGGCGCCAGTCTGCAATTCGCCGGCAAGGGACTGTTCTACCAGGGCCACGGTTTCGACCGCATGCTAGGCCGCGAGCAGCTCGAGAAGCGTCTCGAGGACCCGGCATACGTCAATAGCTGGGGTGTCAATGACGACTCGCTACTCGACATGGCCGTCGATGAGATTCGTGAGCTGGCCGAGACCCCCCAACCGTTCGCCTTCGTCGGGCTGACCCTGTCGGGACATCCACCCTACGGCTATCCGGCGCAGTCGTGCTACGACCGCCAGGGCGAGTTCGACGGCGTCAATATTCTTTATTCGGTACAATGCAGTGCCTTTCTGGCGCGCCGCTTCATCGAGCGCCTCGACAACGAAGGCTTGTTGAAGAATACGTTAGTGGTGGTGGCCAGCGATCATTTATCGATGAAGAACTCAGCCTGGCAGCGCCTGATCGAAGGCCCACGCGAAAACACGCTGATCATGTTCGGCAACGGCCTGCCCCAAGGCGTGATCCAGCGCGAGGCCTCGACTGTCGATACCCTGCCCACCCTGCTGGAGGCCATGGGCTTCTCGATTCCCTCGCATCGGGCAGGATTGGGCGCGTCGCTGCTATCGCCGGCCCAGACCTTGGTCGAGCGCCATGGCCTGGAGGGCTTCAACGAGCGCTTGCTCGAAGAGCGTGCCTTGCAGCAGCGCCTGTGGAAGCAGGCCGACGACATGCCCCCACCCACCAACACGCAGCCATGACCTAGCCCCGGATCGCGCGCAGCAGCCGTTCGGGAGCGAGTTGTTTCAAGCAGTTGGTGTGGCCCAGTGGACAGGTACGCTCAAAGCAAGGCGAGCAGGTCAGCGCCAAGGTATGAATGCAAGCCTTGTCGGTCAGCGGTGGCGTATAGCTCGGCGAGGTCGAACCGTAGATGGCATGGATCTGTGTGCCGACTGCCGCCGCCACGTGCATCAGTCCGGAGTCGTTTGTCACCACCTGGCGGCAATCGGCCAGCAGATCGACGGCATCGGCCAACTGCGTGCGGCCACACAGGTTGAACGCATGCGTCAGCCCACCGGCAATGGCCTCCCCCGCCTCGGTATCCTTGGGCCCGCCCATTACCCGAATCTCGAAACCCTCTTCGATTAGCTGCTCGGCCAGGCGGCGGAAGTGCCCCAGCGGCCACTGCTTGGAGGGGCCGAATTCGGCACCCGGCATCATGGCGATCGCTGGGCGCTGGCCCAAACCATGTCTGGTTTGCAACGCGGCAAGGTTGGCAGCATCGACCTCGAGCCGGGGCTGGGGAATCGCGAAGTCGCCACGCGCCGCCTCCTCCTCGGGCAAGCCCAGCGACACGAAGCGCTTGACGGTTTGATCGAGCACCGCCTTGTCCAGCCGACGTCGCTCGTTGAGCAGCAGCATGCGCTGCTCGCCGGTAAACCCGGTGCGGTGCGGTACCCGAGCCAGGAACGGCACCAGCGCCGATTTCCACGAGCGCGGCAGCACGATGGCCCGATCGAAGCGCTCACGCAGCGCACGGGCCAGTACCTGTCGGGACCGCCAGCCGAACTCGCCATGCTTTACGTCGAGCCCTATCGCCTCATCGACTTCTGCCATGCGTTCGAGGATCGGCTGCGACCACCCCGGCGCAAGGACTGCCACCGTACACCCGGGCCGGCGCGCCTTGAGGGTCTTGAACAGGCTCTGGGCCATAACCATGTCACCGACCCAGGACGGCCCCACGACCAGGATACGCTCACCCCCCGACGTCACTGCCTCAGTCATTGAGCCATTCCAGATACGCCGTCACGCCTTCGCGAACCGTCCGGAACTCGGCGCTATAGCCAGCTTGGCGCAGACGCGAGATGTCGGCACGGGTATAGCTCTGATAGCGGCCCTTGAGTTCGTCGGGGAAGTCGATGTAATCGATATCTCCCTTGCCGTAGTAATCGATCACCGTATCGGCGATAGCCTTGAACGGCTCAGCGCGTCCGGTGCCCAGATTGAAGATGCCGGATTGCTCGGGGTGGTCGAGGAACCACAGGTTGACGTCGACCACATCGCCCACGTAGATGAAGTCGCGGCTCTGCATGCCCGCCTCATAGCCGTCCCAGGCGCCGAATAGGCGCGGGTTCTGGCCCTGGCGCACCTGGGTGTGGTGATGATAGGCGACGCTGGCCATCTTGCCCTTGTGCTGCTCGCGCGGCCCGTAGACGTTGAAGTAGCGGAACCCCACCACCTGACTGGTGAAGCTGCGCCAACGTGCGCGCACGTATTGGTCGAATAGCAGTTTGGAGTAGCCGTAGACATTGAGCGGTTTCTCGTACTCGGGCGCCTCGACAAATACCTCGCTACCACCGTAGGTGGCTGCCGACGATGCGTACAGGAACGGAATGCCGCGCTTCTGGCAATAGTGCAGCAGGACCTTGGAATACTCGAAGTTGTTTTCGAGCATGTACTTACCATCCCACTCGGTGGTGTCCGAGCACGCCCCCTCGTGGAAAATGGCCTCGATGGGCGGCAGCCCTCCGTCTTCGCCATGCAACTGCGCCTGGATGCGACGCAGAAAATCATCCTTGTCGAGGTAGTCGCCAAGCGTGCAGTCGGCCAGGTTGACGAACTTGGTGCCATCGCTCAAGTCGTCGACTACCAGCACGTCGTTGCGGCCGCGCGCGTTGAGCGCCTTGACCAGATTGGCGCCGATGAATCCCGCGCCGCCTGTCACTACGATCATGTCGATCCCCTATGCTGGGTCACTCCGCCGCGGTCCGCCCCGGCGAAGTCGTATTGAAACCAATGTGCCGATCGAGGTGATATCCGACGTCGCAGGGCTGACGCGCAGGGACATTCCACCCCGGTGCCTATAACCGATCAGGCGGTGATTGTATACTCGACGGTTTGTGAATTCATGGGCCAACGGTGCTTCACCAATGACACAGTCGACGCCAGACGTGACAACCTTTCAGGGCCTGATCCTTGCCCTGCAGCAGTACTGGGCCGAAAAGGGCTGCGTAATCATGCAGCCGCTGGACATGGAAGTCGGCGCCGGGACCTTCCACCCGGCCACATTCCTGCGTTCCATCGGCCCCGAAACCTGGAATGCCGCCTACGTACAGCCTTCGCGCCGTCCTACCGACGGGCGCTACGGCGAGAATCCCAACCGCCTGCAGCATTATTATCAGTTTCAGGTCGTGATGAAGCCCTCCCCGGCCGACCTGCAGGAGCTTTACCTCGGCTCTTTGCAGCGCCTGGGTATCGACCCGCTGGTGCATGACATCCGTTTCGTCGAGGATAACTGGGAATCGCCCACCTTGGGCGCTTGGGGATTGGGCTGGGAAGTCTGGCTCAACGGCATGGAAGTGACCCAGTTCACCTATTTCCAGCAGGCCGGCGGCATCGAGTGCTACCCGGTCACCGGCGAGCTTACCTACGGCCTCGAGCGCATCGCCATGTACCTGCAGGACGTCGACAGCGTCTACGATCTGGTGTGGACGTTGGCCCCCGATGGTTCCAAGGTCACCTACGGGGATGTTTACCTACAGAACGAACGCGAGCAGTCGACGTATAATTTCGAATATGCCGATGTCCCGGCACTGTTCGCCAGTTTCGATCATCTCGAAAACGAATGCAGCAAGCTGCTCGGGGCCAACCTGCCCCTGCCCGCCTACGAAATGGTGCTCAAGGCCTCGCATACCTTCAACCTTCTCGACGCCCGCCACGCCATTTCAGTGACCGAGCGTCAGCGCTACATTCTGCGTGTACGCACCATGGCCCGTGACGTGGCCCACGCTTACTACGAATCGCGCAAGGCTGCCGGCTTCCCCATGGCCTCCGACGCCCTGCGCCAGGAACTACTCGCCGAAGAGGGAGACGCTTGAGCATGGCTTCCAACACCCTACTGGTCGAACTGGGCGTCGAAGAACTGCCGCCCGGCGCCATCGACAGTCTCTCCGAATCACTGGCATCCGGCATCGCCGCCGGGCTGCGGGAGGCCGAAGTCGATTTTGGCGCGGTCCGAGCCTACGCCACGCCGCGTCGTCTTGCCGTGCAGATCGAAGCCCTCGCCGACAAGCAGCCCGATCGCCAGATCGAGCGCCGTGGCCCGGCCCTGGCGGCGGCGTTCAAGGACGGTGAGCCGACCAAGGCCGCCCAAGGCTTTGCCCATTCCTGCGGTGTAAGCGTCGATGAGCTGATCCATCTGGAAACCGACAAGGGTACCTGGCTGGGTCATCGCTTCGAACAAACCGGGGAGGCGGTAACGGCGCTATTGCCCGAGATCGTCTCCAAGACGGTGGCCGCCCTGCCGGTTCCCAAAAACATGCGCTGGGGTACTTCGCGCATCGAGTTTTCTCGCCCCGTGCACTGGCTGGTCATGCTCTATGGCAGCGAGGTCGTCGACGCAGAACTCCTCGGTTTGAAAGCCGGACGCGAGACTCGCGGCCACCGTTTCCATGCACCGCAAGCCATTACTCTGGCCCATGCCGACGACTATCTGAGCGTACTGGAAGACGCCTACGTGCTTGCCGATCGTCAGCGACGCCGCGAACGCATCCGCGAGCAGGTATTGGCCGAGGCCGAAGTCCAGGAAGCCACAGCGGTGATTGACGAGGACCTGCTCGACGAGGTCAACGGCTTGGTGGAGTGGCCCGTGGCACTGGCTGGCAGCTTCGATGAGCGCTTCCTCGAGGTGCCTGCCGAATGTCTGATCTCGTCCATGAAGGCCAACCAGAAATATTTCCACCTGCTCGACGAAAGCGGCAAGCTCAAGCCGGGCTTTATTACCATCGCCAACATCGACAGCCGCGACCCACAGCAGGTCATCGAGGGTAACGAGAAGGTGATCCGCCCGCGTCTGGCCGACGCCGCGTTCTTTTACGAGACCGACCTCAAGCACAACCTGGCTTCACGTCGCGACGGGCTGGCCAGCGTGGTATTCCAGCAGCAGCTCGGTACTTTGGCAGACAAGGCTGAGCGTAGCGAAGCCGTTGCCCGCTATATCGCCGAGCGCATCGAGGGCGACAGCGAACACGCCGCTCGAGCTGCGCAACTCGCCAAGTGCGACCTGGTCAGCGAAATGGTGCTCGAGTTCCCTGAGCTACAGGGCATCATGGGCTGCTATTACGCCCGCCACGACGGCGAACCCGAGGATGTCGCGCTGGCCTTGCAGGAGCAGTACCTGCCGCGCTTCGCCGGCGATGCCATCCCACAGACTAAGACTGGCTTGGCTTTGGCCCTGGCCGACAGGCTAGATACCCTGACCGGCATCTTCGGCATCGGCCAGCGACCCACCGGTGCCAAGGATCCATTCGCCCTGCGTCGTGCCGCCATCGGCGTACTCAATATTTTGATCAAGGCCGAACTCGACCTTGATCTGCGCGAACTCCTCGCACAGGCGGCCGCTCAGCATCGCGACCTGCCCAAGGCCGACGGCTTGGTCGAAGAAGTGCTCGAATATATGCTCGACCGTTTCCGCGCCTGGACCCAGGACGAAGATATCGCCGTCGAGGTCTACCTTGCCGTGCGTTCACGTCCGGTCACCCGGCCGCTGGACTTCGCCCGTCGTATCCGTGCCGTGCACGCCTTCAGCCAGCGCGAGGAAGCGGCTGCTCTGGCGTCGGCGAACAAGCGTGTCTCCAATATCCTGGCCAAGCAAGGCGGAGAGGTGTCTTTTCACGTGGCCAGCGAGCTGCTTTCCGAAGCTGCCGAGCAAGCCCTCGCCGATGCTCTTGAGGCACGTCGCCGTGAAGTCGCCCCGCTATTCGCCGAGGCCCGCTACAGCGAGGCCCTCGATGCTCTAGCGGCCCTGCGAGAGCCGGTCGATACTTTCTTCGACGAGGTCATGGTTATGGCCGATGACGAGGCGGTGCGTCGCAATCGCTTGGCATTGTTGGCCAACCTTCAGGGGCTATTCCTCGAAGTGGCGGATATCGCCGAACTGCAGCAGTAACTCGCTCGCTATACTGAGTGAAAGACGAAGGCCGGTGTCTAGCCGGCCTTTTTCATGCGTACTGTTTCACGTGAAACACCTATAAACGCATCGCAGCAGGGAGTTTCACGTGAAACATGACAGGAGTCTCCTGACCATGACCCAGCAGCCGATACCCACCCAACCCTATGGTTCGGCACCACAGAAAGTAGTAATACTCGACCGCGACGGGGTCATCAACGAGGATTCCGATGAGTACATCAAGTCACTCGACGAATGGAAGCCCTACCCCCAAGCCATCGAAGCCATCGCCCACCTAGCCCGTCATGGCTGGACGATTGCCGTGGCGACCAACCAGTCGGGGATCGCTCGAGGCTATTACGACGAGGAGGAACTGGCTCGCATGCATGAGCGCCTACTGGCCCTCGTTCGCGAGGCTGGGGGTGACATCGCGCGTATCGCTTATTGCCCACACGGTCCCGACGATGATTGTGTCTGTCGCAAGCCACGCGTCGGTCTGCTCGATGAAATTCAGAGCGCGTTGAAACTCGATAGCCTTGAGGGCACCTGGCTGGTTGGCGATAGCTTGCGGGATCTTCAGGCAGGCAAGAGCAAGGGTTGCCATAGCGTGTTGGTACGCACCGGCAAGGGAAAGCGGACCGAGGCAAAGGGTGGATTGGGCGAAGCCCAGGTATTCGATGACCTGGCTGCGTTTGCCTATTTCTTGCAACCTCACTCTTACACTTGATGTTTCAGGCAAATGGAGCCGGGATGGTAAAAATTCGCTTAGTATGTTTCACGTGAAACAACACAGACAGGCTACCGTCTGGCTCCCTTCTGGGCGGGTTTGTATCTTAGGGCAGACTCAAACGGATCGTGATCAACTCAAACATTCCATCAGGTAAATAGCAGGGCGTTGATATCGACTGGTGGCATACTGCCACGCCGAGGATGCTGAATAGCATGTAGGTTAATTCCGTGGCGAGGCTCGTTGCCTACCCTCAAGCCATTTTTGCATAGCCTGCCCTCAACATCTTGGAATTGCTGCGCAGCAAACGCCATCAATAAGCGCAGCAAATTCGCTATGGCTTTAACGTAATCGACCACAGCCTTGACTTAGCGACTTTGAGTCCTCGCCTCCGGCCAGCATCGTTTACTATTGGCTAGCCGAATAGCTTTCACTTAGCTTCTCATTCTGAAAAAAACAAAACCCGGCCTCTGGCGAGACCGGGTTTTTTCGGCAATCAGATCCGATCCAGAAGGTTACACGTCCAGATTGGCCACCAGCGCATTCTGTTCAATGAAGTCACGACGCGGCTCGACCTCATCACCCATCAGCGTATTGAACATCATGTCGGCTGCCACGGCATCCTCGATGGTCACGCGCAGCATGCGACGTGTATCGGGATCCATGGTGGTTTCCCACAACTGGTCCGGGTTCATCTCACCCAGTCCCTTATAGCGCTGGATCGAGAACCCGCGCTGGGCTTCCGCCATCAGCCACTCCAGCGCCTCGTAGAAGTTGCTCACCGGCTTGCTGCGCTCGCCCCGCGACACGTAGGCGCCCTCTTCCAGCAGGCCGTTGAGCGTCTCGCCCAATGCCGCCATGGCGCGATAATCGGCGCTCTGGAAGAAATCCAGGCCGCAGACATAATCTGTAGTCACGCCATGGGCCGTCAGTGCTACGCTCGGCAGGTAAATACCACGCTCAACGTCTTCCTTAAGCTGGAATACATGACGCGGACCACCCTCGTACGCTACTAGCGAGTCCATCTCCGCCTGCAGGAAATCGATCCAGTTCTGCATGGTCACGCGATCTTTGAGGCTCTCCTCGCCTTTCAGCGTGGCGGCATGAACGATCTTGCGCAGCACCTCGTTGGGATAAACGCGCGACAGGCGATCAATGCGCTTCATCACGTCACGGTACTGACTAACCAGCCCCTCGAGCTGCTCGCCGCCGATACCCGGCGCATCCGCATGAACATGCAGGCGGGCTCCATCCAGGGCAGTAGACGTAAGGTAATCGAGCAGGGCTTGCTCATCCTTGAGGTACATCTCCTGCTTGCCGCGCTTGATTTTGTACAGCGGCGGCTGGGCAATGAAAATGTGTCCGCGCTCGATCAACTCGGGCATCTGACGGAAAAAGAACGTCAGCAGCAGGGTACGGATATGCGAACCGTCAACGTCGGCATCGGTCATGATGATGATTGAGTGGTAGCGCAACTTGTCGGGATTGAATTCCTCACGCCCGATCCCGCAGCCCAGAGCGGTAATCAAAGTGCCCACCTCGGCGGACGACAGCATCTTGTCGAAGCGCGCCTTCTCAACATTGAGGATCTTGCCCTTGAGCGGCAGGATCGCCTGCGTGCGACGATCGCGGCCCTGTTTGGCGCTGCCGCCCGCCGAGTCGCCCTCGACCAGATAGAGTTCGGAGAGACTGGGATCCTTCTCTTGGCAGTCGGCCAGCTTGCCGGGCAACCCGGCAATGTCCAGCGCGCCTTTTCGGCGCGTCATGTCGCGCGCCTTGCGGGCCGCTTCACGGGCACGCGCGGCATCAAGCATCTTGTTGACGATCGCCTTGGCTTCGTTAGGGCGCTCGACCAGATACTCGGAGAACTGCCGCCCCATTTCCTGCTCGACAGCCGTCTTGACTTCAGAGGAGACCAGCTTTTCCTTGGTCTGTGAAGAGAACTTGGGATCTGGCACCTTAACCGAGACGATCGCCGTCAGGCCTTCACGAGCATCATCACCAGTGGTGTTGACCTTGGCCTTCTTGAGCAGCCCCTCGGCCTCGATGTAGTTGTTCAATGAACGGGTCAGTGCCGCACGAAACCCGGCCAAGTGTGTCCCACCATCACGTTGCGGGATGTTGTTGGTGTAGCAAAAGATGTTTTCGGCAAAGGTGTCGTTCCACTGCATTGCAACTTCGACGCCCACGCCATCTTCACGTTCGACATTGAAGTGAAAGACCGGGTTCAGCGATGTCTTGTTGGTATTGAGGTGATCGACAAACGCCTTGAGGCCACCTTCATAGTGAAACAACTCTTCCCTGCCACTGCGCTCGTCGAGCAGTCGGATGGCAACACCGGAGTTCAGGAACGACAGTTCGCGCAAGCGCTTGGCCAGGATGTCGTAGTGGAACTCGATATGTGTGAAGGTTTCCTGGGAAGGACGAAAGTGCACCCGCGTGCCGCTCTTCTCAGTCTGACCAACCACGGCCAGCGGCGCCTGCGGCACCCCGTGCTGGTAAGTCTGCTCGTAGACATCGCCGCTGCGCCAGACGGTCAGCTTGAGCTCCTCGGAGAGAGCGTTGACTACGGACACACCGACACCGTGCAGCCCGCCCGATACCTTGTAGGAGTTATCATCGAACTTGCCGCCGGCATGCAGCACAGTCATGATCACTTCTGCCGCCGACACCCCCTCTTCCGAGTGAATGTCGGTGGGAATGCCACGACCGTTGTCACTCACCGTAACCGATTCATCGGGGTGGATCACTACCCGAATCTCACTGCAATAACCCGCCAGTGCCTCGTCGATGGAATTATCCACCAGCTCGAACACCATGTGGTGCAGGCCAGTCCCATCGTCGGTATCGCCGATGTACATACCTGGACGCTTGCGTACTGCGTCCAGGCCCTTGAGAACCTTGATACTCGATGAGTCGTAAGCCTGTTCGCTCATTGGCTACTCCGTCGTGAAGTCATACTGTCCATGGTCCACGAGCCGACCTTGTTTCACGTGAAACATTGCGACTGAGGTTTCCGGCTGCCACAGGTCGGCAAGCGCCTCGCGCTCGACACTGGTAATGAAGACCTGACATTGCATGCGCTCGAGCCAGCGACAGAATGCCTGTCGATGTTCGAGATCCAGCTCCGCGGGCAGGTCGTCGATAAGATACACACAGGTGCGCCCCGTCATGGCTTCCAGCAGGCGTCCCTGAGCCAGCTTCATGGCACTGACTACCAGCTTCTGCTGACCCCGGGAAAGCACTTCCACGGCCGGGCGGCGCGACAACCGGATGCGCAGGTCGGCTCGCTGTGGCCCCTGCTGGGTAAATCCCATCTGGGTATCGCTGAGGCGCCCATGGTCCAGCACGTCAGCCAGCGGACGACTGCGATCCCACCCTCGGTAGTATTTCAATGCCAGATCGGGCAAGGGCAGCAAGCCTTCGAGCGTCTCCTCGAACACCGGCAGAAAGCGTTCCACGTAAGCCTCGCGCAGTGCGTCGAGCCGTTCGCTCCACTGCACCAGTTCGTGCTCCCAGACCTTGATGGACTGAACGTCGATTCTATCATGCCTAAGCAGGGCATTCCGATGTTTCAATGCCCGTCGAAACCCTTTCCAGACCGTGAAGAAGTCATGTTTCACGTGAAACACGCCCCAGTCCAGAAACTCTCGACGGGAGGCTGGCGATCCTTCGAGTAGACGAAAGGCATCGGGATTGATCAATTGTAACGGCAAGGCTTCGGCCAGTTGCGCCACTCGGGCAACGCGCTCGCCACCCATGCGCATTTCCAGTTCACTGGAGGCCCGTTGCCTACGTATGCCCAGCGGCAAAGGAGGCGGTCCTGTCAGACGGCCATGCAACACCAGGGCATCGTTGTCGTGTCCAATGGCGTTCTTGACCTTCTGCGTGCGAAAGGAACGCCCCATCCCCAGCAGGTACACCCCTTCGAGTATGCTTGTCTTGCCGCTACCGTTGGCGCCGAAAATCAAATTGATCCCGGCCGCCGGACGCATGTCCAGCGAATCGAGATTACGCAGGCCCAGCAAGTTCAGACGGTCAAGAGGCATCGTCACGCTCGGCGGCGGCGCACAGAGGCGCCGCCGATCGGAAAGGATTAGAGACGCATAGGCATGACGACATACAGGGCATCCCCGCCGCCCGGCTCTTCCATGATTGCGCTGCTGTTGGGGTCGGACAGGGTCATCTGTACGCGATCCTCGCCGAGTGCATTGAGCACATCGATTAGATATCCGACATTGAACCCAATCTCCATGGCCGCGCCATCGTACTCAATGGAGACGTTCTCTTCGGCCTCTTCCTGTTCAGGATTATTGGCCATGACGCGCAGGTTTCCCTCCTCCAGGTTCAGGCGTACCCCGCGGTACTTCTCGTTGGAGAGTATCGATGTGCGCGACAGGACCTGGCGCAGCTCGGCACGCTCGGCAATGAAAACCTTGTCGCCACCGCGCGGAATAACCCGCTCGTAATCGGGAAACTTGCCGTCGACCAGCTTGGAGGTAAAAGTGAACTCTCCGGTGTGGGCGCGGACATGGTTGGCGCCCAGCGTTAGCCTGACCGGATTATCACTATTGTCCAGCAGGCGGGCCAGTTCGAGGATGCCCTTGCGCGGCACGATAAGCTTCTGTGCAGGTTCGACATCCACTTCTGCCGAGCGCGAGCAGACCGCCAGTCGGTGCCCGTCGGTCGCCACCGTGCGCACGATATGGTGGCCCAACTCCAGCAGCATGCCATTGAGATAGTAGCGTACGTCCTGCTGCGCCATGGCGAAGGCAGTTGAGTCTATAAGGTGCTTGAGGGTGCCGCGGGGCAGGCTGAGCTCCTGTGTGCTCTGGCCATCTTCGATATTGGGGAATTCGGCCACTGGCAGCGTCGACAGGGTGAAGCGAGAACGCCCGGCCCTCAGCACCGCCCGCCCTTCTTCCAGGCTGAAGTTGATCTCGGACTGATCCGGCAGCGACTTGCAGATATCCATCAGCTTGCGTGCCGGCACAGTCGCTGATCCGGGTTCGTCGACCGTGTTGGGCTCGGTGCGTCCAATCAGTTCGACCTCGAGGTCAGTACCGGTCAGGGATAGCTGATTATCCTGCACCTCGAGAAGCACGTTGGACAGCACTGGCAACGTCTGTCGACGCTCGACCACACCGGCGACCAGCGTCAGCGGACGCAGCAACGCTTCGCGGGAGATGGAAAATTTCATGAAGGCTCCACTCTTGGACTGGGTTCCTGGGCATCATTGTGCCATTGCATGGGCAATGTCTGCCGTGTCAGCTGGTCAGCAATCGCAACAGGTTCTTGTAATCCTCGCGGATGTCCGCGCTCTCTTCCTTCAACGATTGAATCTTTCGGCAGGCATGTAGCACGGTGGTGTGGTCGCGACCGCCGAAGGCATCGCCGATTTCCGGCAGGCTATGGTTGGTCAGTTCCTTCGCCAGCGCCATGGCGACCTGGCGAGGGCGTGCGACGGAGCGCGAGCGCCGCTTGGAAAGTAGATCGGCAACCTTGATCTTGTAATACTCGGCCACGGTGCGCTGGATGTTATCCACCCCAACCTGCTTGTCCTGCAGCGCGAGCAAGTCTTTCAAAGACTCGCGAATGAAATCCTGGGTGATCGGCTTGCCCATGAAGTGAGAGTCGGCGATCACCTTTTTCAATGCGCCTTCCAGTTCGCGAACGTTGGAACGAATTTTCTGAGCAATGAAGAAAGCCGCGTCATGGGGCAGATCGACTTTGGCCTGGTCAGCCTTCTTCATCAGGATCGCCACGCGTGTTTCCAACTCCGGAGGCTCGATCGCTACCGTCAGTCCCCAGCCAAAGCGTGACTTCAGGCGTTCTTCCACTCCACTGATTTCCTTAGGGTAGCGGTCGGAAGTCAGGATCATCTGCTGGCCGCCCTCAAGCAGGGCATTGAAGGTATGGAAAAACTCTTCCTGGGAGCGCTCCTTGCCGGCAAAGAACTGGATGTCGTCGATCAATAGCGCGTCGACACTTCGGTAGAAACGCTTGAAATCGTTAATGGCATTGAGCTGCAGCGCCTTGACCATATCCGCCACGAAGCGCTCTGAGTGCAGGTAGATTACCTTCGCATTTTCCCGTTGTTTGGCGAGCTGGTTGCCAACGGCATGCATGAGGTGCGTCTTACCTAGGCCGACGCCCCCGTAAAGGAACAATGGATTGTAAGCGCCACCAGGATTCTCCGAGACCTGTCGCGAGGCGGCCCTCGCCAGCTGGTTCGACTTACCCTCGACGAAGGTATCGAAAGTGAAGTTGGGGTTGAGGCCGCTCTGATGTTTGAGGCTACCTTCGACTTGCACCTGCCGCTCGCCCGACGCACCACGTCGAGGCGCTTCCTCGCGTAGCTGCTCTATTTCCTGCTCGTCAGCGTAATCACCGCGCGGAGAGGTATGTACAGCCGGTGCAGCCGACTGCGGGAAACGACTGGCCGAGACCGGGCTGCCCAGATCGCGGGGCTGCGGGCTTGGCGCCGCACGCCGGCTACCTACCGCCAGGGTTACCTTAGGGGGCTTGGCTGGTGATAGCTCACGCAACAACTCATTGATGCGCTTGAGGTACTTGTCGCTGACCCAGTCCCGAACAAAGCGATTGGGCGCCAACAGACATAGCTCGTTGGCATCCCCTTCCTCCGCCTGCAAAGGACGAATCCAGGTATTGAACTGCTGAGAATTCAGCTCGTCCTGCAGAAAGCCAAGACATTGTTGCCAAAGAGCGACCGACACGCGACCTCACCATCCAGTTAGCGAATGATCGGGGATTGTATCGCTCTCGGGGCGAGTTATCCACACGACGACAAGGCATTTCTTCCTGTGGAAAACTTGCCCACAGCCAAGTGGACAGGAGAGGTATATAGTAGAGGACAAGTCTACCCTGTGGATGGAATGGAAGTTATCCACATCGCTATCCCCGCGCCCCACACCGGCTATCAGCATGCCCTCCACAGTAATATTATTGCTATAAGCCCTTAAGAAGCCTGACTTTTAATCACTTATCCACACATATTGCCCACAGTATTAATAACAACATCAGTAAGAAACCAAACGTTATTATAGTGGTTCGATAGGCATCTTCTGATTTCGTTAATTGCTGATGCAGTCATTCGACATGCGGTTGAAAACACTCACGGCAGGGCATTCCCAAACCACGTGTGGATAAATTCGCGTAAAAATTGCACGTGGCTTGCGAATTCACTAGAATTCCCGACCTTGAACCGAATCCGCCCTGGTTCCCGATCGGAGCCAGGGCACTCCGTTTGACCTCTTGTTCACTTAACCACGTGGGAAGCAGCAGCTATGAAACGTACTTTTCAGCCCAGCGTTCTGAAGCGCAAGCGCGTGCACGGCTTTCGTGCCCGCATGGCCACCAAGAACGGCCGCCAGGTCATTGCGCGTCGTCGCGCCAAGGGTCGCAAGCGTCTGAGCGCTTGATCCCGGTTGCCAATGTCCTGTCAGGGATTTCCCCGGCAGCTGCGTCTGCTGACCGCCGGGGAATATCGACGAGTCTTCGACCAGGCCTCGTACAAGATACATGGCAAAGGGTTGCTGGCACTGGCCAGTGACAATGCGCTGGGATATCCACGGGTGGGGCTGGTATTCAGTAAGAAGAACGTTCGTCGGGCCGTCGACCGCAACCGCCTGAAACGCCTCGTGCGCGAATCCATTCGTCTGCAGCAGCATCGGCTACCCGCTGTGGATATCGTCGTTTTGGCACGCCGCGGCGTTAACGATCTGGACAACGAGACACTGCATCGCCAGCTTTATGGCATGTGGCGTCGCTTGGAGAAGGACGTCCGCAAGCAGATGGTCGCCTCCTCACTCTCTTGACCGGATAGCAGCAGCGCGGCCTCGTCATGCCCACTCCGGTCATCGGTGCTGAACGAAGCCGCCAGATTGATCCATCACCCCACCGGGCAGATCCCCATGGATGTAAAACGACTTCTTCTCGTGATACCGCTAGCGGTACTCGCCTACCTGCTGGTAATCCAATGGAATCAGGATTACGGCCAGCCTGACGTCAATGTTCCCAGCGCTCCCACTGTCAGCGAAGCGCCACGTAGCGGTAATGCCGCATCCGCGACGGATGACGAGGGCCTGGCGGCACCATCGGACGCCACGGCTAGCCCCGCCAGCAGCACTATGCCGGGCGAGAACGCTACCGACAATCGTCGCAGCCTGGTCCAGGTCGTCACCGACGTGCTCGATGTCCGTATCGACCCCCAAGGCGGCGATATCGTCTATGCCGCACTCCCTCAGCATCTGCGCAGCCAGGACTCCGAACATCCCTTCGTTCTGTTGTCCGACAATCAGGTGCGTAGTTATGTCGCCAAGTCCGGCCTGCAGTTGGAAAATCACCAGGGACGGATCGCCTTTACCCCCGAGCAGACCAGCTATCGCCTCGAACAGGATAGCGAGACACTGACCGTCGATCTCGCGGCCGAAGTCAGCGGCGTGAATATCATCAAGCGATTCACTTTCGAGCGTGATAGTTATGCGGTAAACGTCAGCTATCATTTGGCCAACGGGAGTCAGGAACCGGTCACGGCCCGCTTCATCGGCCAGCTGGCCCGTGACAATAGTCCCGATCCGTCCAGTGGCGTTTCCATGGGCATGAGCTCATTCCTCGGCGCCGCCTACTCCTCACCCGAGAGTCATTACGAGAAGGTCGACTTCGAGGATGTTCAGGAAGGTGGGTTTAACAACCGTGACGTCCAGGGTGGCTGGGTCGCGATCATCCAGCACTACTTCGTCTCCGCCTGGGTGCCTGGGCAAGATCAACAGAACCTTTATTACGCAACGACCGATTCGCGCAATCGCAACGTCGCCGCTTTTGCCGGCCCGACCCACACCATTGCGCCGGGTAGCGAAGCGACCCTGGATGCCACGCTGTATGTGGGACCGAAGGTTCAGGAGCATCTGGAGGAAATCGCCCCATATCTTGAGCTGACCGTCGACTTCGGGTGGCTGTGGTTCATCGCCAATCCGTTGTTCTGGCTGCTCGAGAAGATTCATAGCGTGATCGGCAACTGGGGTTGGTCGATCGTGGTTCTGACGGTCCTCGTCAAGCTGGTGCTGTTCCCGCTTTCCGCCACCGCCTACAAGTCGATGGCCAAGATGCGCAAGCTCGGTCCCGAGATGCAGCGCATCAAGGAGCAGTACGGCAACGACCGCCAGAAAATGTCCCAGGAGATGATGAAGTTCTATCAGAAGGAGAAGATCAATCCGCTGGGCGGCTGTCTTCCGATTCTGATCCAGATGCCGGTCTTCATCGCACTCTACTGGATGCTGCTCGAGTCCGTCGAACTGCGCCACGCGCCGTTCATCCTGTGGATCGATGACCTGTCGGTGAAGGATCCCTACTTCGTCCTGCCTATCCTGATGGGCATTTCCATGTTCCTGCAGCAGCAGCTGAACCCGACACCCCCGGACCCGACCCAGGCCAAGATCATGAAGATGCTGCCGATCGTCTTCACGTTCTTCTTCCTGTGGTTCCCGGCCGGTCTGGTCATTTACTGGATCGTCAACAACACCATCTCGATCCTGCAACAATGGTTCATCACGCGTAAGCTGATGGCTGACCCGGCGCCGGCCAGCAAGACCAAGTAGGATATGATGCCAAGCCCAGACCCCCGCCCCGTGCGGGGGTCTGGCGTTTCTGGCCTCCTCTCGCGACAATATCGGCAAACACGAGAATGCCCATGCCCGATAGCCCGCTCTACACCCAGGACACCATTGCCGCCCTTGCCACGCCCCCCGGACGTGGCGGTGTCGGCATCATTCGCGTCTCGGGGCCTCTCAGCCGCGAGATCGCCAGCCAAGTACTAGGACATTGCCCCTCGCCACGTCATGCCTTCTACGGTCCTTTTGCGGGGCATGACGAACAGATCATCGATGAAGGCATCGCCCTGTACTTCCCCGGTCCTCATTCGTTCACCGGAGAGGACGTGCTCGAACTACAGGGCCATGGCGGTCCGGTGATCATGGACTTGCTGCTTGAACGTTGCGTTCAGCTCGGGGCACGCCTGGCCCGGCCCGGTGAGTTCTCCGAGCGCGCCTTTCTCAACGACAAGCTCGACCTGGCCCAGGCCGAGGCCATCGCTGACCTGATTGATGCCAGCTCAAGGGCTGCTGCCGAGAACGCGCTGCGCTCGCTGCAGGGCGAGTTTTCGCAGCGGGTCACCACCCTGGTTGAACGCCTCATCGAGTTGCGCATGTATGTCGAGGCGGCCATCGATTTTCCCGAAGAGGAGATCGACTTTCTGGCGGACGGTCGCGTCGCCGCCATGCTGGACAAGGTCCGTCATGAGCTCGCAAGCGTGCGTGCGGCAGCGGGTCAGGGCTCGCTGATGCGCGAGGGCATGAGTGTGGTGATCGCCGGGCGTCCCAATGCCGGCAAGTCTAGCCTGCTCAATGCCTTGACCGAGCAGGACACCGCTATTGTCACCGACATCGAAGGTACTACCCGTGACGTGCTGCGAGAGCATATCCATATTGATGGGATGCCGCTGCATATCATCGATACCGCCGGCCTGCGCGATACCCCTGACGCCGTAGAGCAAATCGGCGTGGCTCGTGCATGGAACGAGATTGAGAAGGCCGATCGGGTTCTACTGTTGGTGGACGCCGCCCTCACCCAGGCGACCGATCCCATGTCGATCTGGCCGGAGTTCGTCGCACGGCTGTCTGATCCTACGCGGCTTACCCTGGTACGCAACAAGATCGATGCAAGCCAAGAAACGCCGGGGCTCGACTTATCCACAACCCCACCGACCCTGCGCTTGTCCGCAAAGACCGGAGCGGGTGTGGATAATCTCAAGGAACACTTGAAAAGCGTAATGGGTTACAGCGCGACCACGGAAGGCCGATTTTCTGCGCGTCGTCGCCATCTCGACGCCTTGGACCGGGCGGATGACGCGCTGGATAAGGGTGAAGCCCAGCTGCAAGGCTTTGGGGCGGGAGAACTACTGGCCGAGGATCTACGCGAAGCCCAACAGGCGCTGGGCGAGATCACCGGCGAGTTCAGCGCCGATGATCTGTTGGGCAAGATCTTTGGCGAGTTCTGCATTGGAAAGTAAGTGAGGGTTCACTCTCCTACCCACCAGTCGCCACGATGGGTGGCCTCTTGGCCCCAGAGGCCGACCACGTCGGTGAATACATTGTTCATGACCTCATCCAGCCCCCAGGGCGGGTTGAAAAACAGCATGCCGCTACCGTACATGCCGTGGCTGGCCCCAGGGGAATGCAGGCGTACCTCGCTACGCCAAAGCTTGCGCAAGCCTGCGTCGCGTGCACGCTCCAGCAGCGTTTGATGGCGTCCCGCCGGCAACAGTGGATACCAGATCATCACCTGCGCATGGCGTGCCTTGCGGGCTACATAGGCCAGCGTCTCGGCAACCTCTGTATAGTCCTCCTTGCGCTCATAGCTAGGGTCGATCAGCACACAGAGCCGAGGCGTCGTTGCCGGCAACAGACGACGTAGCCCCGCCAGGCCATCTGCATGGATGTGCCGCACATTGCTCGGCCACGATTGTGCCTCGAGATGATCATGCTCGCCGGGGTGTAACTCGAACAGGCTAAGCCGATCCTGCTTGCGCAGGGAGTCTGCCAACCACCACGGTGACCCCGGATAATGGGTCAGAGAAGGCTTTGCCTGGCTATCCTGGGCCCGAACCAACGCCATAAGCCACGTTTCGAGTAGTGGATGCTTATTACTTAATGCCTGCCTTGCATACCAAAGAGGGAGAACCCCTTGCTCGTACTCCTTGAGCTTCTGAGTCTCCTTTCCGGTCAAGGGATAACGCCCCCGTCCGGCATGGGTATCTACATACGTAACTGAAGATTCTTTACGTAATAACGCCAACTGTGTCGCGTAAAGGGCAAGGTGCTTATGCACATCGGCAAAGTTGCCGGCATGATAGGCGTGCTGATAGGCAAGCATGGTGGTGTCGTCCCGATAAAAAAGGCCCGCCGAGATCGACGGGCCGTGGCGCTTCTTGATGGTAGCGTGAAGGCGCCCTTATTGCTGCTGTTGCTGGATCTGCTGTTGCATGGGAGTGAGCGTGATCTCGACGCGGCGGTTCTGCGCTCTGCCCTGCTCGTTGGCATTGCTCGCCACCGGCTGGCTTTCGCCGTAGCCCGTCATGGCCAGGCGCTGCGCAGAGACACCATTCTGGATGAGATAGTTGCCAACCGACTGGGCACGCCGTTCCGAGAGTTGCTGGTTGTAAGCATCAGAACCGCTATTGTCGGTGTGCCCCGCTATGGCGATCCGCGTTTCCGGGTACTGCTGCATGACGGCTGCGGCGTCATTCAGTGCTTGGCGCGCCTCGGAAGTGAGATCGCTGGAGTCGAAGGCAAACGTCACGCTGCTGGGCATGTTAAGCACGATATTATCGCCCTGGCGCTCTACTCCAATGCCGGTGCCCTGCAAGCTTTCCCGCAATTGGGCTTCCTGACGGTCCATGTAATAGCCGATGCCGCTTCCGGCAGCGGCCCCCACGGCGGCGCCTATCACGGCCCGATCTCGGCGACTTGAGCTGCCATCCCCGCTAAGTGCCCCAGCGACGGCCCCTACGGCCGCCCCGATCCCTGCCCCGGTAGTCGCCTTGGCACGCTGAGTTTCACCCGAATATGGGTCTGTCGTAGTACATCCAGCCATGGCAACAACAGTAGCCAGGGGTAGTGCCATCCAGAACTTTTTGGTCATCCTCTGCTAACTCCTTTTCAGCATGAAACCTCTTCTCACGTTTCACTCTGTTCAGCGATTCGGGTGAGAAGCTCGTTCAAGAATAACAGGCCATGGGGGGTGGCCTGCATCCGTCCGGTGTCTTGCACCAACAATCCTTGGTTACGCAGTGAAGCCATACGATATTCCATGTCGGATATCGGGCGCCCGGTCGACGCCGCCCATGCTGCCATATCGACACCATCGACCAGGCGGAGGGCATTCATCGCGAACTCCAGGGGTAACTCGTCTTTGTCGATCTGCTGATGGCCGGCCACAAACCCACGAGGGTCATTCATCCGTCGCAGGTACGCCTCGGGCTGGCGGCTTTTCCAGCGTCGTTCGATGACCAGTTCGCCATCGACCCAGCGACTCAACTTGCCATGTGCACCAGCGCCGATGCCCAGGTAATCACCGAAACTCCAATAGTTGAGATTATGTTGCGAGCGGCGCCCTGGCTGGGCATACGCAGATATCTCATACCTGGTCAGGCCGGCCTTCTCGAGTCGTGTGTGTCCGGCATCCTGAATGTCCCAGAGGAGATCGTCCTCGGGCAGGCGCGGCGGGTGCGAGTGAAACTCCGTGTTGGGTTCCAGGGTGAGCTGATACCAGGAAAGATGCTCGGGTTCCAAGGCAAGCGCCTGTTCCAGATCGTCGAGCGCTAGCGCGAGGGTCTGCCCTGGCAGGCCATGCATCAAGTCCAGGTTGAGGTTATCGAACCCTGCCCGGCGCGCACTCTCGACAGCGAGTCTTGCCTCGTCACCGCTATGGATACGCCCCAGGACCTGCAACTGCTGGGCCTGAAAGCTCTGTACACCGATCGAGAGGCGATTGATCCCAGCCTCCCGATACCCGGCGAAGCGTTGCTGTTCGACAGTACCGGGATTGGCCTCCAGCGTGACCTCGCAGCCCGCGGCCAACGTCAGGCGTTGCGACAAGGCCGAGAAGAACTGCGCGTAAAACGCTGGCGACATCAGGCTGGGCGTCCCACCTCCGATAAACACGCTGCCGATTGGGCGCTCACCTACCAGTGCGATGTCGGCATCGAGATCCGCCAACAATGCCTCGAGATAGGCCTCCTCCGGCAGCGTTGCGCCACGACCGACGCCGTGGGAATTGAAATCGCAGTAGGGGCATTTGCGCACACACCAGGGTACGTGCACGTATAGGGCTAGAGGTGGCAGCGCTGGCATCAGCGCAACCTATCGACCAGTTGGCGCAGCGCTCTGCCCCGATGGCTCAGGCGGTTCTTCTCTTCGGCGCTGAGTTCGGCAGCACTCAAGCCGCTTTCCGGCACCCAGAACAGCGGGTCATAACCGAACCCCCCAGTACCACGCGGATATGCCAGGATTTCCCCTTCCCAGCTCATCTGGACGATTTCGGGAACCGGATCCTCGGCATGTCGCAGCAGGACAAGAACGCACCAGTAATGTGCGGTTCGCTGGCCTTCGGGAACCTCTGCCAATGCCTCGAGAAGCTTTCGGTTGTTGGCTTCGTCGTCCTTGGGTTCCCCGGCATAACGGGCCGAGTAGATGCCAGGAGCGCCCTGAAGGGCATCGACCGACAATCCTGAATCATCTGCCAAGGCCGGCAAGCCACTGATACGTGCCGCCTCACGCGCTTTGAGCAAGGCATTCTCGACAAAGGTAAGCCCAGTCTCCTCAACCTCGGGAACATCAAAATCCGACTGCGGGCGTACTGTAAGGCCCAACGGGGCCAACAGCTCGTCGAACTCTCTCAGCTTTCCGCGATTGCCACTGGCCAGCACGAGCGACTGCGTCACGGTCATGGAACTTCCTCCTCGCAAATCTGCTTATTTTACGGGCTAGCGCCGCAGTGAGCACGTACTCTTGACCATTTAACCATAATCACAAGATGGAAATTCTCATGCTTGTATTTGGTAAATAACTAATTTCTGACCACGTTAAGAGCTGATAGAAATCATGGCCGGTTCAGTCATACCGTTGGGTTAGCGTCCTGATGCCATGTCGCTTGGGCTACGCGATAAAAATGCATAATAAAGCCAATTTATAGTTATTTTTTTCATAGATATTTTTAGTAACATTGCTTTACAAAATGTAAGAAAGCGACAACCTTTAAAGTGCAGCCTCATGGCAATAAGGATGCGATAACTTCACGGATTAGGTCACACTTCAGGAGCAGGACCATGAGCCAAGGGAACGCAAAGATTCTTCTAGTTACAGATTGTAACCCCCAGTCTCAGCTATTCATGGATTACATTTCGGAACAGCTGGGATTACAGATATCAGCGGTCGGGCCTCACGATGTCAGCGACGACATCGAATGTGAAAACAGGCTGGTTCTGCTTGATGCTGATCATGTGGACGAAAACAGCATGCAGCAGTGGCATCACCAGACGGTGGAATGCCAACACGTTATTCTGGCCGCCTTCAATCTACGGGATGAAGACCACGCGGCAGAAATTCTCGCCGCCTTGCACTTGCACGGGGTGTTCTATCGCCGCGATAGTCTGAAGCTGATCTGCAAAGGCATTGACGCCCTGCTCAAGGGGGACCTATGGATGTCTCGGTCATTGATGACACGGCTGATCCAATTCTACCGCCGCCAGCAGCTCAACGCCTATCGTCCGGTCTGCAGCCTGACCCATCGCGAACAGGAAATCATCAGCCTGCTCGGTTCCGGTGCCTCAAATACGGAAATCGCCGACAAACTTTTTGTCAGCGAACATACAGTCAAGTCGCACCTTTACAACACCTTCCGCAAAATCAAGGTACACAACCGGATACAGGCAATGAATTGGGCACGTCAGAATCTGGGCCCCTTGCCTCCCATCCACTCTCACTCCCGGCATAGAAAGAGCGAATAAACATTACCCATGGAGCACGGCATATCCAAGGATAGCCCCATGTCGTCATCGCTGACTTCCCCATGGCTACCTTGCAAAAGCAAGTGCTCCCTCCTATCGCCTTCATTGTCGTCTGAACCTGGAGCGCGTTTCTTTCACGGTCGATTCAGGCGCAAATGTTCCTGAATCATTCCCACCAGTGTCAGATTGGCATTTTCGGCAGTGGTATCCAGATGAACGAGGTGCAGCCGCTCTTCGTCGGTGAATTCCTCGAAGCAGGCCAGTTGCCGCTCGAGCACGGCCAGCCCGGCCTCGGAAGGATCCCCACCGCGCCGGGCACGCTTTTCTATCCGCGCTTTGAGAGTGGCCTCATCGGCCTCGAAGCTGACTAACAGCACCGGCAGGCCACGCCCAACCGCCTGCTGGCGCAGCAGATCGCGCTGGTCCTGCCGCAGACAGGTCGCATCAATGCACACAGGGAATCCCGACTCAAGCAAAACACCGGTCAACTGCGCCAGACGCGTGTAGGTCTGTTGGGTAGCCTCGGGGGTATAGATATCCACACCCTGTTCGGCGGTACGGGCCTGTGGATCAAAACCGAACAGGCGCTTGCGCTCCACGTCGGAGCGTAGACGTACCCCTCCCAGACGCCGCACCATTTCGCCGGTGAACCGGCTCTTGCCACTACCGGACACACCGACACCAATGACCAGGTAAGGGAACGTGAATTCCGTATAACGCTCGGCCAGATCGATGTATCGTCGATAATTGGCCATGACCGCCGGGCGGTCCGCAGGGTGAAGCTCGGGCTGGTGATAACGCAGAATGGCCACCTTGGCACGCACCAGGGCACGATACAGCTTGTAGAACGGCAGCAGGCGCACCAGTGTGTAGTCGCCGGACAATTCTAGGTAGCGATTCAAGGTGTGGTGAGCAAATGCTTCCTCGTCCCGCGCCTCTAGGTCCATCAGCAGGAACGCCAGGTCGGCACCGACATCACTCCAGCGCAATTCCTCGTTGAACTCGATACCGTCGAACATCAGCGCGCGCCCTTCGTGACGCACGGCATTGCCCAGGTGAACATCGCCATGCGTTTCACGCACATGCCCCTCACGGCAGCGCCTCGCAAACTCGCTGTCGAAACGCTCCAGGGCCTCCGACACCCAAGTTTTCAGGGCATCCAGACGGCGCTGATCGGCGTCTCCCTCGAGCCGCGGCGCAATCAGAGCGAACTCCCGGTCCATGATACGCTGCATGGCCTCGCGCGAGCCCCAGTCATCGCTGCCGTCGGTAAGCCGTTGTGCGCCCTCGTGGAAAAGCACCAGCTGATCCACTAGATCATCAAGCAGTTCCAGTGATAGGTCGCCGCTAGCCTGCAGGTTGCTGAACAGCAGGCGGTTGCTGAATTGGCGCATCTTTACCGCGTACTCGAACGGCGCCGAGTCATCATTGATTCGTGGTGCCTCGGGGCTGCCTGAAATGGGCACGACCTCCAGATATAGCGACGGAGCCAACCGCCGATTGAGCTGAACTTCCTGATCGCACAACCGACGACGCTTGTCGAGGGTGGAAAAGTCCAGAAAGCTGCCGAAATCCAGCGGTTTCTTGAGCTTATATGCGTATTCGCCGGTCAGCACGACCCACGAGATATGCGTTTCGATGATCTCGATGGAATCGACGGGGTGGTCATAACAGCCTGCGTCGTTCAATGCCTGGATCAGTGCCTGACTCAATGCTTTCCCTCCCTAGAATGACCGTCGCTGTCAGGCCTTGGCCAGCCCGGCGAAAACCTGCTCTGCGGCATCCAGCGTCGCGGTAATGTCCGCATCGCTATGGGCGCTGGACATGAAACCGGCCTCATAGGCAGACGGCGCCAGGTAGACGCCATGATCGAGCATGCCACTGAAAAATTGCCGGAACATGGACGCATCGCAGGCGGTGGCCTGAGCGAAGTTCTCCACCCGCGACTGGCTGGTAAAGAACACACCGAACATGCCACCGGCCTGCTGCGTGATCATTTCCACGCCAGCCGCCCTGGCACGCTCCACGAGGCCGCTGCACAGCGTCTCTACCCGCTCGGCGAGAGCGGCATGGAAACCGGGCTCGCGCACCTTGGTGAGCAGCGTGATACCAGCGGCCATGGCCAGCGGGTTACCTGATAGCGTGCCGGCCTGGTAGACCGGTCCCAGCGGCGAGATCTTCTCCATGATGTCGCGCTTACCACCGAACGCGCCTACCGGCATACCGCCACCGACGATCTTGCCCAGGCAGGTCAGATCCGGTGTGATCGAATAGTGTGCTTGAGCACCTCCCAGCGCTACACGAAAGCCGGTCATTACCTCATCGAAGATCAGCACACTTCCATACTGGTCGCAAACCGTACGCAGTGTTTCCAGGAAACCCGGAGCGGGTGGAATGCAATTCATGTTGCCGGCCACCGGCTCAACGATGATGCAGGCTACTTCCTCACCGATCTCGGCAAAGCTCTCGCGCACGGCATCGCTGTCGTTGTAGGGCAGAGTAATGGTGTGCTCGGCCAACGAGGCGGGCACCCCGGGCGAGCTGGGTTCACCGTGAGTCAACGCCCCGGAGCCGGCCTTGACCAGCAGCGAGTCGGAATGACCGTGATAGTTGCCCTCGAACTTGACGATCTTGTCACGGCCGGTATACCCACGCGCCAGACGAATCGCCGACATGGTCGCTTCGGTACCGGAGTTGACCATGCGCACCATGTCCATTGACGGAATGATCTCGCAGATCAGATCGGCCATGGTAGTCTCGATGGCGGTGGGCGTACCGAAGGACAGACCGGCGTCGAGACGTTCACGAACCGCCGCGAGGACCTCGGGATCGGCATGCCCGGTAATCATGGGTCCCCACGAGCCCACGTAATCGATATAGCGCTTGCCTTCGACATCGTATAGATAGGCCCCTTGGGCACGTTCGATGAAGACTGGCGGCCGCTCCAGCCCTTTGAAGGCGCGCACCGGTGAGTTCACTCCGCCGGGAATATGGCGACAGGCCTGTTCGAAGAGCTGTGCGGAAGTGGTCATTAGCTGCCTCTAATCACGAATTTGTGGATAAGTCTCTGGACAGGTCGAATAACTTTACGTTGACGGCCTGTGGATAAACTATGGATACGCTGCCAGACGTGCATTGAGTGCCCGGACACGAGCCTCGGGATTCACATCACCGAACACCCCATGGACCGTAGCCAGCAACTCGGCTCCCGCCTCGCGCGCCATTCCGACATTGTCGATATCGATACCGCCGATCGCTACCCGAGGCAAATCGAAACGTCCGGCCTCGCCCAGCAAGTCTAGCGTTGCCGGTGGTGCCTCAGGCTTGGTTTTCGAGACGAAGAAGCGACCGAAGGCCAGATAGCTGGCGCCCTCGCTGGCTGCCCGCTCGGCCAGGTCGAGACGCGCATGGCAGGTAGCCCCAATGATTGCCTCGCCTCCCAGCACCTCTCTCGCCTCGCGCAACGAGCCATCTTGCTGCCCCAGATGCAGACCGACCTCGGCAAAGCCGTCGTCACGCAGACGTTGCGCCAATGCCAAGTCATCGTTGATGATCAGCGGCACCCCGTAGTCGCGGCACATCATGGCCAGCGCCAGCGCCTGACGCACACGATGGCTCAGATCACCGGACTTGTCACGGTACTGGAGCAGGGCCAGCCCGCCTTTCAGGGCTGACCGGCATGCCTCCAACAACTGCCTGTCACTAGGCAACAGTTGGGCATCGGTGATGGCATAGACTCCACGGGTCCAGTCATGTCGCTTGTCGGTCATGGTATCCACCGCCTGGGCAAGGCCTGCCCTTCTCCCGGCTGCCAGCCGTGTCGCAGGCTCTCCCAGGTAAACTGCTGGGCCTGCTCGCAAGCCGTTACCAATCGCTCTCCCACAGCCAGGCGAGCCGCCAATGCTGACGCCAGCGTGCAACCCGAGCCGTGATACTGGCCTGGGAGTCGCGGCCAATGCCACTGTCGGCTGGTCTCGGGGGTGTGCAACGTATGCATCACGGTGTCGTTCGGCGCTTCCAGAGGTGGATCGTCAGTCCCGGTAACCAGGACCGCCTGGCAACCTAGGGACAGCAGGGCGACGACCCGCTCGACGTCGTTACTTGCCTCGTTCCCGGCCAACCTTGCCAGTTCATGGCGGTTAGGCGTCAAAATATCCACAAGCGGTAGCAGCCGATGACGGAAGTCATCGATGAGAGCCGTTGTGGACAAGTTGGCTCCGCCGCCGGCGCGCAGCACCGGATCGACCACCAAAGGAATTCCGGGACAGGCGCGCACCACATCCTCAATGGCATCCAGACCCGCCTCATTTGCAATCAAGCCAACCTTGATCGCCGCTATGTCGAACTCGTCGAGCAACGCCCAGGCCATGTTGCGTATATCTTCAGCCTCGCAGGGCATGACTCGAAGCACATCTTGCGTACTCTGTACCGTCAAGCTGGTCGGGATAGTCACCGGCCAGCCACCACAGGCAGTGATGGCTTCGGCATCGGCAATAAGCCCGGCACCCCCGGTCGGATCGTGTCCCGCCAACACGAGTACCACGGGAAGTTTTGCATCGTGCATCAATAAGGTTTAACCATGGCCAGGATAACGATCAGTATCAACGCAACGACCGGGGCCTCGTTGAACCAGCGGAAATAGGTATGCGTTTTGGTGCAGGTGCCGGCAGCCAGACGTTTCATGTGGGCCAGGCACATATGGTGATAACCCACCAGCAGCAGAACTAACAGCAGTTTGGTGTGTAACCAGCCTTGGCTCAGAAAGCCCGGTGCCATGAACAGCAGCCAGGCGCCGAGCGCGATGACGGCAATCATCGAAGGAGTCATGATGCCGCGAAACAGTTTGCGCTCCATGACGGTAAAGTATTCCATCGCCAGGGTATCGCCCTTGTCGCGAGCCATGGCGTGATAGACGAACAATCGCGGCAGGTAGAACAGGGCGGCAAACCAAGTGACCATGGCGACCAGGTGAAACGCTTTTATCCACAGGTACATTGCAGCTCCTTATGCAGTCAGCAGTCCCGGTGCTTCCGGATCAGCGTTTGTAACGGTAGTAACTCTCGATAGCATCCCGGGTGATGATACCTGAAATTTTCTGGATCATTGGCGCAGTAGTGTGCTGCACATATAGAGCATCCACGCCGTACTCATTGAGGCGTTCGAAGGCCTCGTTGAGGGTAGCCTGCAGATGAATCGGGGCCAGGTCCAGGCGTTGACCCGGAATCTCCAGCAGGTCGAAGGATTCCTCATCAGCCCAATGCTCATCGAGCATCACGCGTGCCAGGTCAGCCGCCTTCAGCGCAATCGGCGTCTTCTCTTCGTTGGAGCGGATGATCACCAGCCAGGTCGGCTTGTCCTCGAGCAGGGCTTGGGCCTGCTCACGACTGATCTTGCGCTGAGTGCGGGCCAAGCTGCGTTCCATGACCGCCGGCACCGCGACCCGGGAAAGCGCCTGCATCAATGGCTGCTGTAGGCGATGCAGGCCGTGTTGCGTCTGGGTGATAAAGAATCCCTGGCATCCACAAAGTTGACGCGAAGTGAGCACGGCCACAGAGACCGAGAGCATGCCAGGCAAGATGATATTGGGGTTATGGGTTAGCTCGAGTAGCGCCATCAATGCCGCCAACGGCGCCTGTAGTACAGCGCCCATCATCGCCGCCATGCCCAGCATGGCATAAAGGGCAGCGTCGGAGGCGACCTGCGGCCACAGCCAGCCGCCTACCATCCCACATAAAGCACCCGCAGCCGCACCAATCACCAGCACCGGGCCGATGATACTGACCGAAACTCCACAGGCGACGGCGCCGGCAGTCAGCAGCAACTTGCCGATAGCGACGACAACAAGAACGTCCGTTGCCACGTTGCCGGTCAGTGTGGCACCCAAAGTGTCATAACCCATGCCTTGGACCTGGGGATACCACCAGGCTACTGCGCTAACGGACACACCAACCATAGCTAGGCGCAACCACCCAGGTAGAGGCTCCAGCCGCGTGCCGCTACGGGCAATGTGGACGAATAGGCCAGCAAGAAGCCCAATGATCAATCCAGTGACAATGATCCACGGCAGATCGACCAGTGAGCCCAGACTCACCGGGGGGACCTGGAATGCCGGATCGCTGCCATAGACCAGCTGTGCGATCACTGCCCCCGTACTCGATGCCAGGATCACCGGCAAGAAACCGGCCGTGGTGTACTCCATCAACACCACTTCCATAGCGAAGATGACACCAGCGATAGGTGTATTGAACGAAGCCGAGATGCCTGCCGCAGTGCCACATCCGACCAATACTCGCAAGCTGTTGTGGGGCAGGCGTAGACGTTGCCCAAGCCCACTGGATGCAGCCGCGGCCAGATGGATCGCCGGCCCCTCTCGACCAGCCGAAAGCCCGCCCACAACGGAGACTATCCCGATCCACCACTGGTTGATCCAGTTGCGTAGCGGAAAACGCCCCTGATGGTAGCTGAGCCGCTCAATGACATGAGCAATGCCGATCTTGCGTGCCTGGGCCGGCTGACGCCACAGCCAGAGACCGATCAGGCTGACTGCCACGATCGGCAACAGCGAACGCAGGTAGGGCGATAGCGCCTCGAAGGATTCGATGTTTCCATACGGCATCAGCAGCCAGGCACCCAAGCTGAGAAGCGAGCGAAAGATAACCATCACGCCACCGGCCAGCAGCCCCGAGGCTACCCCAAGCACGCAAAGCTGCGGCAGGGCATCGACGCTTGCCAATTGGCGTCGGAAACGTTCAAGACTAAGATCGGGCAAGGGCAGGCGAGGCAAGACATGTTCCTTACGATCACTTCGACAGGTAGCTACGTCGCGATGTCCCTCCCGACGCACTTACTTCTTCTTGTCTATCATATTTGTAGCGCAGCGTCTCAATCCGACTCGTGGTGGTCCGGTACCCTTGGTAAAAGTTGACCCTTTTGCTAGGTTTTGTGGATAATGTCGGGTCCTATTCTGTTTGTCGACTTTCGGAGGCTCCATTCATGAGCGGTGCCGAATCCTTCGCTCCCACTCCCCTGTTGCTCACCGAGGCTGCTGTTCGCCGCCTGCGTGCCCTGGCTACCGAAGAGGGCAATCCTGATCTCAAGTTGCGCGTGTTCGTGACCGGCGGAGGTTGTTCGGGTTTCCAGTACGGGTTCGACTTTGCCGAGCAGGCCGCTACCGATGACACCGTAATCGCTATCGATGATGTCGGCATGGTTGTCGACCCTCTGTCCTACCAATACCTGGTTGGCTCGACCGTCGATTTCGAGGAAGGCCTCGCCGGCGCCCGCTTTGTGATCAAGAATCCCAACGCCACGTCGACCTGCGGTTGCGGCTCCTCGTTCATGGTCTGACTTCTTTATTTTTCTTTACGCCGGTCAGTCCGGCGTCATCCTTTCTGTTACTTGACGGTTTCCCCCGAACTCGCCAAGGTAAAAGGCGTGTTCCATGAATAAAATTTCTAAGTGGGGAACTCCATGAAAAACACTATATTGAAGCGAGTCTCTCTGGCTGCCGCCATGGCTATGGGACTTGGTATCGCTACCACTGCCTCCGCCCAGGAAACCGTCAGCGCCGTTACTGATCCCAGTTTCGTTCCCTTCGAGATGATGGATAAGGAAACCGGTGAAATGGTCGGTTTCGACATGGACATCCTGCGTGAAATCGCCGATCGGGCCGGCTTCGAACTCGACCTGCGCACCATGGATTTCAACGGCATCATTCCCGCTGTACAGACTGGGAATGCCGAACTGGCCATTGCCGGCATAACCATCACTGACGAACGCGAAAAGATCGTCGACTTCAGCGATCCGTATTACGATTCGGGCCTGCGTATTCTGGTACCTGCCAACAATGACAGCGTCGACGAGATCAGCGACCTGGAAGGCATGAGTATCGGTACCAAGATCGGCTCCACCAGCTACGACTTTCTACAGGAAAGCCTCGGCGACACGGCAGACATCAAGCCCTACCCAGGCAGCGCCGACATGTACATGGCGTTGATGGGGGGAAGTGTCGATGCGGTCTTCTATGATGCTCCCAACGTCGGTTATTTCGCCCAGACCCAGGGGAAAGGCCGTGCCAAGGTGGTCGGACCGCTCTACGAAGGGCAGCAGTACGGCATCGCCTTCACGTCCGGCAGCAAGTGGCTTGAACCTGCCAACAAAGCACTCGCTGCCATGAAGGAAGACGGCACCTACGACGAGATCTACAAGAAGTGGTTCGGCGAGGCGCCCAGCAAGGACGGCGCTTCTCAGTAACCCCACTTCGCCGTGATGAACGGGGCCGGGTGGCCAAGCGCCCGGCCCCGTTGCGTTTTCATCCCTCAAAGACATGGGCCCGCTGGATGGGCCCGTACGGAGAACCGACGTGGACGTCACTTTTCAGTTCGATTGGCAGGCGGCCATCGACTCCATTCCTTACCTGCTGGAAGGGATCCCCTGGACCTTACTGATATCTTTTGGTGGATTAGCTATCGGCTTCATCATCGGTATCGTCTTCGGCCTGCTGCGCATCAGCCCGATTGCCATCCTGCGCTGGCCGGCAATCGCCTACATCGAAGTCTTCCGCGGTACCCCGGTACTGGTTCAGGTCCTGTTCATTTTTTATGGATTGCCTCAGATCATTGGTGGGCCGATAAACGCTCTCACAGCCGGCATCGCCGCTATAGCGCTCAACGCCGGGGCCTACATCTCGGAAATCGTACGCGGCGGCGTGCAGTCCATCGAGAAGGGACAGCGCGAGGCGGGCTTGTCGCTGGGCCTTTCCCGCACCCAGGCGTTTCGCTACATCATCTGGCCGCAGGCCTTCCGGCGCATGATCCCGGCGCTCGGCAACCAGGGCATCGTCAGCATCAAGGACACATCACTGTTCTCGGTGATCGGTGTCGGCGAACTGGTTCGCCAAGGGCAAATCTACATCGCCACCACCTTCACTGCCCTCGAAGTTTATTTCATGGTCGCCATGATGTACTTGGCAATCACGCTGAGCCTGTCCTTTGCCCTGCGTCAGATCGAACGCCGCGGCCTGGTCGGACAGTGAGGAGAAAGCGCATGAATGAAGTAACCCATACCTCGCCGAAGACCGGTGACCATGAGCCTATCGTCCGCCTCGACAAGGTCAACAAGCACTTCGGCAAGTTGCACGTTATGCAGGATATCGACCTCGAGGTGGCCCCCGGCGAAGTGGTCGTCATCGTCGGAGCCAGCGGCTCCGGCAAGTCTACTCTGATTCGGTGTGTCAACGGCCTTGAAGAGTTCCAAGGTGGTCGTATCGTGGTAGACGGCAACGAACTGCTGCCCAACGGCAAGAGCGGCAAGACACTGCAGACCATCCGCACCGAGGTTGGCATGGTCTTTCAGCAATTTAACCTGTTCCCGCACCTGTCGGTACTCGACAATGTCACCCTGGCACCGATGAAGGTCCGCAATTGGCCCCGCGACAAGGCACTAGACACTGCACACAAGCTGCTGGCCCGGGTCGGCATCGAGGATCAGGCTGAAAAGTATCCCAGTCAGCTCTCCGGTGGCCAACAGCAGCGTGTGGCGCTGGCACGCGCCCTGGCCATGGAACCCCGCCTGATGCTTTTCGACGAGCCCACCTCGGCGCTCGATCCGGAGATGATCGGTGAGGTACTCGACGCCATGCGTGAGCTCGCCAACGATGGCATGACCATGATGATCGTCACCCATGAGATGGGCTTTGCCCGAGAGGTCGCCGATCGGGTGATCTTCGTACATGGTGGTCGCATCGTCGAACAGGGGCCGCCCCACGAGGTCTTCGACCACCCTCGCCACGAGCGAACTCAATCGTTCCTGTCCCGCGTGCTCAAGCACTGAGCTGCACCTCTTGTTACTACCGAACGCCCGCTCTTGAAGCGGGCGTTCTTTTTTTATTTCCCGCCTCACTGGCTTTTTTGCTATGCACAGCCACTTTTCTGGCCTGTGGATAATTTTTCGAATTATCGGCCGCTAATCGCCCTGCTCCCCCTGCCACGACCGACTTTCTCCTTCCTGACCCACTTTGTTAATCACCCTGATGACAGCTACGGTAGGCACAGGTGGATAAACGGGGCATAAATACATGTGTGGATAAAGAGTCATTCCATCCACAGCCTCACGGCATGATTTCCGCAGCTACCTTACCGCTTTTCCCACGTTCGGTTAACAATGCAACCTAATGAAAAGTTTTTACTTTTTTAGGTTATCCACAAAAACTATCCACACTAGTAGTAACAACCACAACAGAACTTCTTCTCTTTAATTCTATTTTTATTAATAGATAACAACACGTGACTGATAAACCTCATGTGGAAAACCCCTGACGGTTACCCACAGGGGCGTTATACTGGGCGGCTATTTACCCTCACCTAGCAGAAACGCCGCGCCGACAGGCGCAAGTCGAGGTGCATCTTGGATTACCCCAACCGCTTTGACGTCATCGTCATCGGCGGTGGCCATGCGGGAACAGAAGCCGCACTGGCCGCTGCCCGCATGGGCTGTCAGACCCTGTTACTGACACACAACATCGAGACGCTGGGGCAGATGTCCTGCAACCCGGCGATCGGCGGGATCGGCAAGAGCCACCTCGTCAAGGAAATTGATGCCCTCGGCGGGGCCATGGCATTAGCCACCGACCGCGGCGGCATCCAGTTCCGCGTGCTCAACGCACGCAAGGGGCCTGCTGTGCGAGCCACCCGTGCCCAAGCCGATCGTGTGCGTTACAAGGCAGCCATTCGCGGCATGTTGGAAAACCAGCCCAACTTGACCCTATTCCAACAGGGTGTGGATGATCTGATCGTCGAAAACGACACTGTGCGTGGCGCAATCACCCAGACTGGAATCCGCTTTCATGCCGAAACCGTGGTGCTGTGTACCGGCACCTTCCTGGGTGGAGTTATCCACATCGGGTTGGACAAACATGCCGGTGGCCGTGCCGGTGATCCACCGGCCAATGCGCTGGCTCAGCGGCTGCGTGCGTTGCCTTTTCGTGTTGCGCGTCTCAAGACCGGAACACCACCGCGCATCGATGCCAAGAGCGTCGATTTCTCCGAGCTCGAGGAGCAGCCTGGCGATACACCAACGCCGGTAATGTCCTACCTCGGCTCGAGCGAGATGCATCCACGACAGGTCAGCTGCCATATTGCGCACACCAACGAGCGCACTCACGAGATCATCTTCGCTAACCTCGATCGTTCGCCGATGTATTCTGGGGTCATCGAAGGCGTCGGGCCGCGCTACTGTCCTTCGATCGAGGACAAGGTCCATCGCTTTGCCGACAAGTCCAGCCATCAGGTATTCATCGAGCCCGAGGGCCTGGATACCCACGAGCTTTACCCCAACGGGATATCCACCTCGCTGCCGTTCGACGTGCAGTTGCAGGTGGTTCGCTCGATCAAGGGACTCGAAAACGCGCACATTACGCGCCCCGGTTACGCCATCGAATATGATTTCTTCGACCCGCGTGATTTGAGGCATTCGCTGGAAACCAAGTTTATCCACAACCTGTTCTTCGCCGGACAGATCAACGGCACCACAGGCTACGAAGAAGCCGGGGCCCAAGGGCTGCTCGCTGGCCTGAACGCCGCCCGACGCGCGCTCGGCCAGGATAGCTGGTCACCGCGTCGCGACGAGGCCTACCTCGGCGTATTGGTGGATGACTTGATCACGATGGGCACTCAAGAGCCATATCGCATGTTCACCTCGCGGGCCGAATATCGGCTGCTGCTGCGCGAGGACAACGCCGATCTGCGCCTGACCGAGACCGGCCGACGACTCGGTCTGATCGATGATATGCGCTGGGCGGCCTTCGAGACCAAGCGCGAGGCCATAGAGCGAGAGACTGCTCGCTTGCAAACGGCTTGGATCCAGCCCCGCTCCAGCGAGGCCGAGCGTCTGAACGACAAGCTCCCCAAGCCGTTGAACCGAGAATACAGTCTGTTCGAGCTGCTCAAGCGCCCCGAACTCGCCTACGCCGATGTCGCCGCTCTCAAGGGTGAGCCGGTGAGCGACGGAGCAGTGGCCGAGCAGGTTCAGATCCAGGCCAAGTATCAGGGGTATATCGATCGCCAGCAGGATGAGATCGACAAGCTCAAGCGTCACGAGGCAACGCCGTTGCCGGCGGACCTCGATTATGACCGGGTCGAAGGCCTGTCCAACGAGATTCGTCAGAAACTCGCAGCGGCGCGTCCCGAAACACTGGCTCAGGCCGGTCGGATATCCGGCGTAACCCCTGCAGCGGTATCGATTCTGCTGATTCATCTCAAGAAGCGTCGCCTCATCGATGATCGCAGGGCGGTGAACGCATGACGCCGGAGTGCGAACGCCGCCTCGATAGCGGACTCACCCAGTTGGGTATCGAGATCGATGCTCAGGCGCGTGATCGGTTGTTGGCGCTGTTGGCGCTGTTGCACAAGTGGAACCGCGCCTATAACCTCACCGCGGTACGTTCAGCCGAGGAGATGGTGACCCGTCATCTCCTCGACAGTGCCTCGGTGGCGCCGTTCGTGCGTGGTCCGCGGCTGCTTGACGTCGGATCGGGCCCCGGCTTGCCTGGTCTGGTCCTGGCAATTCTCGAACCGCAGCTGGCCGTGACATTGTTGGACAGCAACGGCAAGAAGGTCCGCTTCCAGCGCCAGGCAGTGCTCGAACTGGGTCTGGAGAATGTCACTCCAGTCCAGTCACGGGTCGAGGAGTACACCGTGTCGATACCGTTCGAGCAGATCATCTCTCGAGCCTTTGCCAGCTTGGCCGATTTCGTTGCGCTTACCGAACCGCTACTCGCAGCCGATGGCGAGTGGCTGGCAATGAAAAGTCGCGCCGCCGAGCAGGAAAGCCAGGCGCTGCCGGACAGCATCGCGCTGATCGAGCGCCGTGAGCTGCACGTACCCGGTGACGAGGCAAACCGCCAGCTGCTGCGTTTGCGGCGGGCCGGAAAAATATTTTGACGGGGAGTCGGGAAGGGAGTCGTTCGTGACCAAGATCATCGCCTTGACCAATCAGAAGGGCGGCGTCGGCAAGACCACCACGGCAGTCAACTTGGCCGCCTCCCTGGCTGCGCTCGATCGCCGCGTACTGTTGGTCGACCTGGATCCCCAGGGGCATGCCACCATGGGCAGTGGAGTCGATAAGCACGAGCTGGATGGCAGCGTGCTCGATGTCCTGCTCGGCGACAAGCGGGCCATCGACGTGATTCTCGATTGCCCCGCGGCAGGCTATGCGCTTCTGCCGGGCAATGCCGACCTCACCGCGGCGGAAGTCGACCTGCTCGACCGTGACGGTCGCGAACGCTGCCTTAACGACGCGCTGGCCGAGATCGCTCATGAGTACGACGTGGTGCTGATCGACTGTCCGCCGTCGCTCAACATGCTGACACTCAACGGCCTGACTGCAGCGCATGGCGTGCTGATCCCGCTGCAGTGCGAGTTCTATGCCCTCGAAGGCCTGTCGGCGCTGCTCGACACCGTCGAGCAGATCCAGGCCAGCGTGAACCCGACACTGCAGGTCTTCGGCATCGTCAGGACCATGTACGACAACCGCAACAGTCTGACACGCGACGTCAGCAAGCAGTTGCGTGACTACTTCGGCGACACTCTGCTCAAGACCACGATCCCGCGCAACATACGCGTGGCCGAGGCACCCAGCCATGGTCTGCCCGTCACCAAGTATGCTCGCTTCTCGCGTGGCAGCCAGGCCCATCGGGTGCTGGCCAAGGAACTGATCCGTCGCTTGTCGTTATGATTCGGGAAACGCCTCGTAGGAACGCTAATGACTCGTAAACGTGCCCTGGGACGTGGTCTGGATGCCTTGATCGGCGCCGGAGCCCGCCGCCGTGAATTGCTCGATGCCGATGGTACGCTCGATAGCGTCGAGCTCGCCGATGACGCTTCCGTCGTCGAGGATACCAATGAGCGCTTGGTACGCCTGCCATTGGGGCAACTGACTCGAGGCAAGTACCAGCCGCGGCGCGAGATCCAGCCTGAAGCGCTCGAGGAACTCACCGATTCGATCCGTGCCCAGGGCGTGATGCAGCCCATCGTGGTAAGGCCTATCGGTGAAGATCGCTACGAGATCATCGCCGGGGAACGCCGCTGGCGTGCCGCGCAACTCGCCGAACTCGATGATATTCCGGCAGTGGTCCGTGACGTCAGCGATCAGACGGCGCTGGCGTTGGCGCTGATCGAAAACATCCAGCGCGAGAACCTCAATCCGGTCGAGGAGGCTATGGCACTGAAACGCCTGCTCGACGAGTTCGACCTGACTCAGCAACAGGTCGCCGACGCTGTAGGCAAGTCGCGTGCCCAGGTTGCCAACCTGTTGCGCTTGCTGGCGCTCGATCCCGAAGTGCAGACGCTGCTCGAGCGTGGCGATCTCGATATGGGACACGCGCGTGCCCTGCTGACCCTGCCTGCGGCAAAACAGCGCAGAGCGGCACATGACGTGGTGGCCAAGGATCTCACCGTGCGTCAGACCGAAGCCTTGGTAAAGCAACTTCAGCAGGGCAAGCCCAGCGAGAAACCGGCCGACAAACCCTCGGCTGATGTCGCTAGGCTGGAAAGCCAACTGGGCGAACTATTGGGCGCGCCGGTGCGCATCCAGCATGGAAGCAGGGGAAACGGGCGGGTTACCATCCGCTACAGCAGCCTGGACGAGCTCGACGGAATCCTGGCACACATACGCTAAACAGCCTGTGAAATTGTTAGCGTGGTAATAAGTTTTCCACGCAGATCGTTACCCATTGGTTGTAAGGTCGCTAAAGTTAGCGCAATTTCGGTGCAGTTCGGTTGAAGGCGACACAGGGCTTCCCTATAATCCGCCGAGGCTTGGCTCTGGGAGCTTTCTGGACGAAACAATAACCCGCGGTCGGCATCGCAAGAGACAGGACATCATGCATAACCCGGTACCGGCCCAGCTCAAGCGTCCGCAATTCAAGCGCCTAATGTTCGCCCAGCTCCTCACTGTCATAGTCATGGTGTTGCTGGGAGCGGTTCTTTCTGGGGGACCGGCTGCAATGTCGGCGCTGACAGGTGGCCTGATCTGCCTGCTTCCCAATGCCTATTTTGCCTGGCGTGCCTTCCGTTATCAGGGAGCGCAATTTGCCAGGGACATCGTCAAGAGCTTTTACCGTGCCGAGGCCGGCAAGTTCGGTTTGACGGCGGCATTGTTCACATTGGTGTTCATTGCAGTGCCTCCCTCAAACCCCGCTTTCTTCTTTGGCGCTTACGTGGCGACATTGTTTACCCAGTGGCTGGCACCCTGGCTGCTGCGTAAACCGTCGCACACCTGATATCGAGGCAGTGCAATGGCAGGCAACAATCCGACGACGACGGAGTATATCCAGCACCACCTGCAGAACCTGACCTTCGGTCTGCACCCGGAGCGTGGCTGGTCTATCGCCCATTCGGCGGACGAAGCGGCGGAAATGGGCTTTTGGGCCATTCACCTAGATACCATGGGCTGGTCGATCGCCTTGGGTGTCCTGTTTCTATGGGTATTCCGCAAGGCGGCCAAGGCAGCGACCACAGGTGTGCCTACCGGCCTGCAGAACTTCGTCGAGATGATGGTCGAATTCGTCGACAACTCGGTCAAAGAGACCTTCCACGGCAAGAGCAAGCTGATCGCACCGCTGTCGCTGACGATCTTCTGCTGGATCTTCCTGATGAACCTAATGGACCTGGTGCCGGTCGACGTGCTGCCCATGTTGGCGCAGAAGATCGGTGCCATGTTCGGGGCCGATCCGTCACACGTTTACTTCAAGGTCGTGCCGACCACTGACGTCAATGCCACGTTGGGCATGTCGCTGTCGGTCTTTGCGCTGATCATCTTCTATGCGATTCGCTCCAAGGGCTTCTCGGGCTTCATTGCCGAACTCACGCTGCATCCGTTCAGCACGCCCAACAAGTTCGCTCAGGCCCTGCTGATTCCGGTCAACTTCCTGCTCGAGACCGTCACGCTGCTGGCGCGTCCGATCTCACTGGCGCTTCGTCTGTTCGGCAACCTGTATGCCGGTGAGCTGATCTTTATCCTGATCGCCCTGCTGGGCTTGTGGCAGCTACCTCTGCACTTCCCGTGGGCGGTCTTCCACATCCTGATCATCGTGCTGCAGGCGTTCATCTTCATGATGTTGACGATCGTCTATCTGAGCATGGCGACTGAAGAGCAGCATTGATCGCAATCACCCGTTAACCCCTAACCCGCTAAACCACTTAAACAGAAACTGGAGTAAACCATGGAAGCACAAGTTCTGGGCATGACCGCCATCGCCGTATCCCTGCTGATCGGTCTGGGTGCACTGGGTACCGCTATCGGCTTTGGTATCCTCGGTGGCAAGTTCCTGGAAGGCGCCGCACGCCAGCCGGAAATGATTCCGCAGCTGCAGGTCAAGATGTTCATCGTCGCTGGTCTTCTCGACGCCGTGACCATGATCGGTGTAGGTATTGCGCTGTTCTTCACCTTCGCCAACCCGTTTGTCGGTTAACTCGCGGTCGGTCGTCTCGACCTACCGTGATTTTGACCCCAAACCTGTGAAGCGAGAGGTGCTGGCGTGAATCTGAACCTTACCCTGATCGGCCAGGCCATTGCCTTTGCGGTCTTCGTCTGGTTCTGCATGAGGTATGTATGGCCGCCGGTCATGCAATCCCTGCAGGAGCGCCAGAAGAAGATTGCCGATGGTCTGGACGCTGCCAGCCGTGCTAACCGCGATCTCGAACTGGCCCAAGAACAGGCCAACGAGACACTGCGTGAAAGCAAGGAACAGGCAGCGCAAATCCTTGAACAGGCCCATAAGCGGTCGAACCAGATGATCGAGGAGGCGCGCGAGAACGCCCGCCTGGAAGGCGAGCGTATGATCGCCAACGCCCGTGCCGAGATCGATCAGGAAATCAACCGCGCGAAGGAAGAGCTGCGTGCGCAAGTCGCACGACTCGCCATCGAAGGTGCGGAGCGAATCCTGGAATCCTCCATCGACGAGGCCAAACACCGCGAGCTCGTCGACAAGCTCGCCACCGAGCTCTGAGGAGGTGACCCATGGCTGAAACGTCTACCGTTGCCCGACCTTACGCCAAAGCGGCGTTCGAGTTCGCGCACGCCCAGGGGGCGCTAGAGGCCTGGTCCGACATGCTGGCATTGGCGGCGAAGGCCGCCGCCGATGCTGACATGCGAGCCCGCGTACTGGACAACCCTCGGTTGTCTGGCGCCGAAAAGGCCGACGTGATCATCGAGGTCTGCGGCGATGCGATGGGCAAGGAGGGGCAGAACTTCCTCCGGACCCTCGGTCAACAGAACCGCCTGGCGGCGCTGCCGGCCATTTCCGAGCAATTTGAACTGTTCAAGGCTCAGCAGGAAAAGCGTATGGACGTGACTATCGTCTCCGCCTTTCCGCTGGACGCCAAGCAGGAAGACAAGCTCGCGAGTGCCCTGGCCAAGCGCCTGAACCGCGAAATCTCCATTACCACTCAGGTGGACCGCGCCCTGCTGGGCGGCGTCATCCTGCATGCCGGCGACACCGTGATAGACGGGTCGGTACGCGGTCGATTGGCCCGTCTGCGCGACGCGCTCTCTGTCTGAGTTTGAGGGACATGGCATGCAGCAACTGAATCCTTCCGAGATCAGCGACATCATCAAGCAGCGTATCGAGAAGCTGGATGTCGCGACCGAAGCCCGTAACCAGGGCACCATCGTCAGCGTATCCGACGGCATCGTGCAGATTCACGGCCTGGCGGATGCGATGTTCGGTGAAATGATCGAGTTTCCCGGCAATATCTTCGGGATGGTGCTTAACCTCGAGCGTGACAGCGTCGGTGCCGTAGTGCTCGGCGACTACCAGGTGCTCGAAGAAGGCATGACCGCCCAGTGTACCGGGCGCATCCTTGAGGTGCCGGTAGGCCCCGAACTAGTCGGCCGTGTCGTCGATGCGCTGGGCAATCCCATCGATGGCAAGGGCGAGATCAACGCAAAGTTGACTGACGCCGTCGAGAAGGTTGCGCCGGGTGTCATCACCCGACAGTCCGTCGACGAGCCGATCCAGACCGGTCTCAAGTCCATCGATGCCATGGTGCCGATTGGCCGTGGCCAGCGTGAGCTGATCATCGGTGACCGCCAGATCGGTAAATCGGCGATCGCCATCGACGCGATCATCAACCAGAAAGGCAAGGGCGTCACTTGTATCTACGTCGCCGTTGGTCAGAAGCAGTCGACCATTGCCGGTGTAGTACGCAAGCTCGAGGAACATGGCGCGATGGACCACACCATCGTCGTTGCCGCCGGTGCCGCTGACCCGGCTGCCATGCAGTTCCTGGCGCCGTATTCCGGTTGCACCATGGGGGAGTACTTCCGCGATCGTGGTCAGGACGCTCTGATCGTCTATGACGATCTGACCAAGCAGGCCTGGGCCTATCGCCAGATTTCCCTGCTGCTGCGTCGCCCGCCGGGCCGCGAAGCCTACCCGGGTGACGTCTTCTATCTACACTCGCGTCTGCTCGAGCGTGCCTCGCGCGTCAATCCCGACTACGTCGAGAAGTTTACTAACGGCGAAGTTACCGGTAAGACCGGCTCACTAACCGCACTGCCGATGATCGAGACTCAGGGTGGCGACGTGTCCGCGTTCGTTCCCACCAACGTAATCTCGATCACGGACGGTCAGATCTTCCTCGAGACCGGCCTGTTCAACTCGGGGATTCGTCCGGCTATCAACGCTGGCCTGTCGGTGTCCCGTGTGGGTGGTTCGGCGCAGACCAAGATCATCAAGAAGCTGGGTGGCGGTGTGCGTCTGGCACTGGCTCAGTATCGCGAGCTGGCGGCGTTCTCGCAGTTCGCCTCCGATCTGGACGAAGCAACTCGCAAGCAGCTCGAGCATGGCCAGCGCGTCACCGAACTGATGAAGCAGAAGCAATACTCGCCGATGTCTGTGGCTGAAATGGCGTTGTCGCTGTTCGCAGCCAACGAAGGTTTCCTGGATGACGTCGACGTTAGCAAGGTTCTGGATTTCGAAGCGGCGCTGCACGATTACATGAAAGCTGAGCATGGAGAGCTGCTCGACAAGATCAACCAGTCCGGCGACTACAACGACGAGATCAAGAATGGTCTCAAGTCGGGCGTCGAGCAATTCAAGGCCACTCAGACCTGGTAATCCCGCTGGCCCGGCGTTGCCGGGCCAACGATTTCCCTGAGGGCCACGAATAAGGTAGATCGCTATGGCAGCTGCAAAAGAGATTCGCACCCAGATCGGGAGCATCAAGAATACGCAGAAGATTACCAGCGCCATGGAAATGGTTGCTGCATCGAAGATGCGTAAGGCACAGGAGCGGATGGCGGCTAGCCAGCCCTATGCCAAGCAGATCCGCAATGTCGTGGGCCATATCGCCAAGGCGAACCCGGAATACCGTCACGACTATATGATCGACCGTGAGGTCAAGCGCGTCGGTTATATCGTTGTTTCCAGCGACCGCGGCCTGGCCGGTGGCTTGAACGTTAATCTGTTCAAGGCCGTGGTCAAGGACGTCAAGCAATGGCGGGACAAGGGCGTCGAGGTCAACTTCGTCGCTATCGGCAGCAAGGCCGGCGGCTTCTTCCGCAAGTACGGTGGTAACCTGATGGCCGCCAAGAGCGGTCTGGGTGAAGCCCCCGAAGCCAAGGACCTGATCGGTAGTGTCAAGGTGATGCTGGATGCCTTTGACGATGGGGAACTGGATCGGCTCTACGTGGTGTATAACGAGTTCATCAACACCATGACTCAGCGCCCGACCCTTCGCCAACTGGTGCCGCTGGTCGCCCAGCAGGCCGACGATCAAGACGAACAAGCCCGTCCCACGAGCTGGGACTACCTGTATGAGCCGGACGCCAAGGCCCTGCTCGACAAGCTACTCAAGCGCTATGTCGAATCTCAGGTCTACCAGGCGGTGGTGGAGAATGCAGCCTGCGAGCAGGCGGCGCGCATGATCGCGATGAAGAACGCGACCGATAACGCCGGCAACCTGATCGACGAATTGCAACTGGTGTATAACAAGGCCCGTCAGGCCAGTATCACCCAGGAAATCTCCGAGATCGTCAGTGGTGCCGCCGCAGTATAAGCGCCGGTGAGGCTAAGCAGGTTTCATTTGCAGGTTAAGAGGAACCAAGATGAGCGGACGTATCGTACAAATCATCGGCGCGGTGATTGACGTAGAGTTTCCGCGGGACGAAGTGCCCAAGGTCTACGAAGCGCTGAAGGTCACGGAATCCGGGACCATTCTCGAAGTCCAGCAGCAGCTGGGCGACGGCGTGGTGCGAGCCATCGCCATGGGCTCCACCGAAGGCCTCAAGCGTGGCTTCGAGGTCGAAAATAGTGGTGCTCCGATTTCCGTGCCTGTCGGCAAGGAAACTCTGGGTCGCATCATGAACGTACTCGGCGAACCGATCGACGAAGCGGGTGATATCGGCGAGCAAGAGCGCATGCCTATCCACCGCAAGGCACCGACCTATGCGGAACAGGCAGCTTCCAACGAACTGTTGGAAACCGGCATCAAGGTCATCGACCTGGTTTGCCCGTTTGCCAAGGGCGGCAAGGTCGGCCTGTTCGGCGGCGCTGGGGTCGGCAAGACCGTCAACATGATGGAGCTGATCCGCAACATTGCTACCGAGCACAGCGGCTACTCGGTATTCGCCGGTGTCGGTGAACGTACCCGTGAGGGTAACGACTTCTACTACGAAATGCAGGAGTCCAACGTTCTCGACAAGGTGTCGCTGGTCTACGGCCAGATGAACGAGCCGCCGGGTAACCGCCTGCGTGTGGCACTGACCGGCCTGACCATCGCCGAGAAGTTCCGTGACGAAGGTCGTGACGTTCTGTTGTTCGTCGACAACATCTACCGTTACACCCTGGCGGGTACTGAGGTATCGGCGCTATTGGGCCGCATGCCGTCCGCAGTGGGCTATCAGCCGACACTGGCCGAGGAAATGGGCGTCCTGCAGGAGCGCATCACCTCGACCAAGACTGGCTCTATCACTTCTGTCCAGGCCGTCTACGTGCCGGCGGACGACTTGACCGACCCGTCACCGGCGACCACCTTCGCCCACCTGGACGCCACCGTGGTACTGGCGCGTTCGATTGCCGAGCTGGGTATCTATCCGGCCATCGATCCGCTGGACTCCACGTCTCGCCAGCTCGACCCGCTGGTTGTCGGTGAAGAGCACTACAACACCGCACGCGGTGTTCAGAACGTGCTGCAGCGCTACAAGGATCTCAAGGACATCATCGCCATCCTAGGGATGGACGAGCTGTCCGACGAGGACAAGCAGGCCGTCAACCGGGCGCGTAAGATTCAGCGTTTCCTGTCTCAGCCGTTCTTCGTCGCCGAAGTCTTCACCGGTTCACCCGGCAAGTACGTGTCGCTGAAGGACACCATTCGTGGTTTCCAGGGTATCCTGAACGGCGAATACGACGAGCTGCCGGAACAGGCTTTCTACATGGTTGGCACCATCGACGAGGCTGTCGAGAAAGCCAACAACATGAAGTGAGGCCGCTCACGTTAGAGGACTAAGGTATGGCGAACAGCTTCCAATGCGAGATCGTCAGCGCCGAGCAGTCGATCTTCTCCGGCGAGGTCAATCAACTCGTCGCCGCTGGTGTGATCGGCGACCTGGGGATCATGCCCGGACACGCACCGCTGTTGACCGAGCTGCAACCGGGTCCGCTGCGAGTGATGCGTGAAGGTGCCGAAGAGGAACTCTTCTACGTGACGGGAGGTTTCCTCGAGGTACAGCCGCACGTGGTTTCGGTACTGGCCGATACCGCCATCCGCGCGCACGACCTCGATGAGGTTGCGGCCGAGGAGGCACGCAAGGAGGCCTTGCGTCAGCTCAACGAGCAGAAGTCGGACCTGGATTATTCCCGGGCGACGGCGGAACTCGCTGAGGCGGTGGCTCAATTGCGCACGCTGGAACAATTGCGGAAAAAAGGAGGCCGACGCTAGATCTGGCTCCCTTGCGGTATGAATGGATACCCCGTGGATTAAGATCCACGGGGTATTTCTTTTTCGGCATTACTGCAGCATTGGTATGCTGCAGTGGCGGGCTTTAGAATGGCCTGTCATTGACGATTGTATAAGGGTAGGGCATGACGCTCGACGTAGTGATTCTCGCCGCGGGGCAGGGAACCCGCATGCGTTCGGCCACGCCGAAGGTGCTGCACCCGGTGGCCGGAAAACCGATGGTGCGCCATGTAATCGATACTGCCATGGGGTTGGGGGCAGATCGTTTGCATGTGGTGATCGGACACGGCGCCGAGCGGGTGCGCGAGCGCCTTGCCGGGTGCCCGTTGCGGTTCGTCGTGCAGGCCGAGCAGAAAGGCACCGGCCACGCCGTGGCCCAGGCCCTGGACGGGCTCGGCGATGGCAAGGTGCTGGTGCTGTACGGCGATGTGCCGCTGATCCGGCACGACACGCTGAGCGCCCTGCTCGACGCGGTCGATGAACGACACATGGCGCTGCTGACCGTGACCTTGGCCGATCCGACGGGCTACGGGCGCATCAAGCGCAACGCCCGGGGCGAGGCGGCGGCGATCGTCGAGCACAAGGATGCCTCCGAGGCCGAGCGGGCCATCACCGAGTGCAATACCGGGATCATGGCCATGACCGCCGACCAGTTGCGCCGTTGGCTGCCGCGCCTCTCTTCGGACAATGCCCAAGGCGAGTACTACCTGACCGATGTCATCGCCATGGCCGCCGAAGAAGGTACTGCCATTGCCACCGCCCAGCCGGCCTCCGCCACCGAGGTCGAGGGCGTCAACAACCGCCTGCAGCTGGCCCGCCTGGAGCGCGCCCATCAGCTGGCCGAGGCCGAGCGGCTGATGACCGGGGGCGTGACGCTGGCCGATCCGGCGCGGCTCGACGTGCGCGGTCGCCTGCGCTGCGGGCAGGATGTCGAGATCGATGTCGGCTGCGTCTTCGAAGGCGAGGTCGAACTGGCCGAGGGGGTGCGCGTCGGGCCCTACAGCATTATCCGTGACAGCCGCATCGGGCCTGGCTGTGTCATCGAGGCGCACAGCCTGCTCGATGGCGCGATCCTCGACGGCGAGTGCCAGGTCGGTCCCTTCGCCCGCCTGCGCCCCGGCACGCACCTGGCCCGCCAGGCCAAGGTCGGCAACTTCGTCGAGACCAAGAATGCCCGGATCGGCGAGGGCAGCAAGATCAACCATCTCAGCTATGTCGGCGATGCCCGGCTGGGACGCGACGTCAACGTCGGGGCCGGTACCATCACCTGCAACTACGACGGCGCGAACAAGCACCACACCGAGATCGGCGACGCGGCGTTCATCGGCTCCAATACGGCGCTGGTCGCGCCGGTCCGGGTCGGAGAGAGGGCCACCATCGGTGCCGGCTCCACGATCAGCCGGGATGTCGAGGCCGGGGCGCTGGGCGTGGCCCGCGGCCGGCAGATCACCAAGGCGGACTGGCCGCGCCCGCGGAAACAGCCCAAGTCGGAACCCAAGGAGTAAAGACGATGTGTGGAATCGTGGGGGCGGTGGCCGAACGCAACGTTCAGAACATTCTGCTCGAGGGGCTCAGGCGCCTCGAATACCGGGGCTATGACTCGGCCGGCATGGCCGTGCTCTCGAACGATGCACGCCTCAACCGCCAACGGGCCGTTGGCAAGGTGGCTGCACTGGAGGAGCGTCTGGACGAGTCGCCGTTGATCGGTACGGTGGGTATTGCTCACACGCGCTGGGCGACCCACGGGCGCCCCAATGAGCAGAATGCCCACCCCCACCAGTCCGGCGACAGCCTGGCGGTGGTGCACAACGGCATCATCGAGAACCACGAGCGCCTCAAGGCCGAGCTGGAGGGGCAGGGCTATGTCTTCACCTCCGAGACCGACACCGAGGTCGTCGCGCACCTGCTGGCCCGCGAATTCAATCGAAGCCATGACCTGCTGGCGGCAGTGCAGAGCGCCGTGGCCACGCTCGAGGGCGCCTATGCCCTGGGCGTGGTGCACAAGCAGCAGCCGGACGTGATCGTCGGCGCCCGCAAGGGCAGCCCGCTGGTCGTCGGGGTGGGGATCGAGGAGGCCTTCCTGGCCTCGGACCCGCTGGCCCTGCTGCAGGTCACCGACCGCTTCATCTACCTGCAGGAAGGCGACGTGGTGCGCCTCGCCAAGGGCGGCGACATCGCCGTCCACGACGCCTCGGGCCAGGCCCAGGCCCGTCCCGTGCAGACCTACGAGCACGGCGACGGAGTCGCCTCGAAGGACGGCTACCGGCACTTCATGCTCAAGGAGATCCATGAGCAGCCCCAGGTCATTGCCGCCACGCTGGAAGGTCGCCTGACCGAGCGCCACGTCCTGGTGCGCAGCTTCGGCCTGGAGGCCGAGTCGCTGTTCGCCCAGGTGCGCCAGATTCACATCGTCGCCTGCGGGACCAGCTACCACGCCGGCATGGTGGCGCGCTACTGGCTGGAACGCTACGCCGGCATCCCCACCCAGGTCGAGGTGGCCTCCGAGTATCGCTACCGTCAGGTGGTGGTCCCCGAGGGCACGCTGTTCGTGACCCTGTCACAGTCCGGCGAGACCGCCGATACCCTGGCGGCGCTGCGCTTCGCCAGGGACCGCGGCTATGTCGGCAGCCTGGCGATCTGCAACGTGCCCGGCAGTTCGCTGGTGCGCGAGTCCGACCTGACCCTGCTGACCCAGGCCGGGCCCGAGATCGGCGTGGCCTCGACCAAGGCCTTCACCACCCAGCTGGTCGCGTTGATGCTGCTCACCCTGAGCCTCGGCCGGATGCGCGGGATGGACGAGGTGCTTGAGGCCCGGATCGTCCAGGCCCTGCGGGAACTGCCGCGGCTCATGGGGCAGGTACTCGGCCTCGACGGCGACATCGAGGCCCTGTCGACGGCCTTTGCGGAAAAGCACCATGCGCTGTTTCTGGGCCGCGGGGCGCATTTCCCGATCGCCCTGGAAGGCGCGCTCAAGCTCAAGGAAATCTCCTACATCCATGCCGAGGCCTACCCTGCCGGGGAGCTCAAGCACGGGCCGCTGGCGCTGGTCGACAGCGAGATGCCGGTGATTTCGGTGGCGCCCAACGACGAGTTGCTCGAAAAGCTCAAGTCCAACCTGCAGGAAGTGCGTGCCCGCGGGGGCGAGCTGTTCGTGTTCGCCGACGAGCACGTGACGCTGGCCCAGGCCGAGGGCATCCGCGTGCTGCGCCTGCCGCATGTCGACGAGGCGCTGGCCCCGATTCTCTACACCTTGCCCCTGCAGCTGCTGTCCTA
>NZ_KB899997.1 GCF_000378505.1 Modicisalibacter luteus DSM 23508
AGGGGCCTTGAGAGGCCCGGGTAGTGGTCGCCACGACATACGGATACGCGAGTCGTATCGCCAGTCAGCTTGATCACGTTGTAAAGTGCACCGTTTCCGGGTGCTGCGCCACGCGCAGCATGCCACAGTTACGCCTGACGACCATAGCGAGCGGGTCCCACCTGACCCCATGCCGAACTCAGCAGTGAAACCGCTCAGCGCCGATGGTAGTGTGGGGCCTCCCCATGCGAGAGTAGGTCATCGTCAGGCATCTTTTCGAAAACCCCAGCCAGCCGGCTGGGGTTTTTTCGTTGGGGGAAAGAAGAGCAATCTGTGGATCCTGAGAAGTACAAGAAAGGCTTGGCATAGTTTCAAGGATGCGCGGTAACCACGGCAGAAATATTTAACTCAGGCTTGGTACAAACGCTCCGTGGCACGTTACCCCAGCAGTTACCACACCGGCTCCTGCTCACTTTGGTTTGCTAATTAGTACGATTCAGTTCGCCCGAATCATACGGGCGGTAGTTGTACATGGCTTTCAGCGTGAACTCGGTGTAAAAGTCCTTTTCCACTCACTGAGCACTTCGTTAAGTGGGATAGGCGCTCCTTATTTGGTTTGGTCCAGGCGGTCACTTTTCATTTAAGTTGTGTCCAGTGCCATGACCGTCCCTGAAGCCAAAACGCTCAACGCTCTGGCTTCAGAGCCATGCCGCCGGTGGGAACAAGACAGCGTTAACGCATATCTAGCGCTGAACTACGATGGGTTCGTCCTGGTCGGGGTTCACCTGTATCTCGACCCCCATGAAGAGGTTGGGGTCGGTATCCGCCATCGTGGTCTTGGCCTGTTCCAAGCTATGCTGCATCAGTTCGGCCATCTTGACCGGAGTGACGGTAATGGACTCAGGATAGCGTCGCTCCGCCAAGCGGTACTCAGTGATGGCAGATTTCAATTCGTCGGTTATGCTCATGTGGTCTCCTAATCGAGCGGCGTACCCTAACATTACAGGGCATGCATCCCAAGCAAGGTTTGCTGAAAAGTATTCCTTTCCATGACATGCCACCTCCCTGTCGTATAAGACTCAGCAGGCCATGACTCAAGGAGCATTCCCTTGATTGTGCGTAAAAAATTGTTTTAGAAAGAAATTTAGGATTCTGTCGTGTATGCTTTGGTTGTACTCGGCTTGTACATGAAGAATTTTGCTTTATGCTAGGCATTTGTTAGCAGCCGTATCGACTGGCTGCGCTAACTCTACCTGGTCACGGAAAGATCAGGAAAATACATCTGGCAGGAGGCCATATGCTAAATCGCTCTAGGCAAGTTACGTGCCCTACATGTTCCGGCACCAATTACTGGAAAGGCAACCCGGACCCCACCTCGGCCCTACATTGTCGTTATTGCGAAAACTTCGTAACGACGTATGACGATTACATCCGGAGCGCTATTCAACACGAAGCTGAGCAGTTACTGGCGCAGTTCACTGAAGCACGTACTGCCGATGATCTGGCCTATCTCAAGCGTGTACTGGCCGAGCCAGAGCAGCGCTTGAGTGCCTGATTAGCCGTGCCCAAGCACGTCAAGTCTGACGACACCAGGCTAGACGTGCCTAGGTTGGCTCAGGCGAGCAGGCCCAGATGCTCGACAAGAATCGTCGAGCCAATGCCAATCAAAATGATCCCTCCTACAATCTCAGTCCGTTTTCCGACAATCGTTCCTAGTACACGCCCCAGCATGACGCCGAGCGTCGTCATGCATAGTGTCGCCATGCCAATGGCCAGCGCCGTCCAGACGATATGAACGTCCATGAAAGCCAGGCCGACACCGACCGCCAACGCATCGATGCTGGTCGAGAAGGCTGTGAGGACCAAGCGTAGGGAGGAGTGACGCGAAGTCCTGGGCTGTGGGGTAGCTGTATCCCGCTGCAGCCCCTCAAGGATCATGTGACCGCCCAGCATCAGCAACAGCGTGAACGCGATCCAGTGGTCCCACGCGGCGACATACTGCGCCATCGATAGGCCAAGCGCCCACCCCACCAGTGGCGTTACCGTTTCAACGACGCCAAAGATCATGCCGGTACGCAGAGCTTCTGCGAAGCGGGGACGATGAAGCGTAGCGCCTTTGCTCAACGAAGCCACAAAGGCATCGCTAGACATCGAGAAGGCTAAAAGGAAGGTAGAAAACAGGGACATTGGCAGGCGCCCGCGCCGGTGATACGAGTCAATGACAAGCGCGCCACCGGCTAGAGCGCGGGCATGTCATTGGTCTCGCCAACCTTGCGGCCACCCGTGCCACGGCAAATGCCGACTGTGTTGACACGGGGACTTCCTTGGCGGAAGCAGGCTACTCCCCAAAAAACGAGACCCATCTTACCCGAAAGGCGAACGCGAGTCACATTGCCGCTTACGCACGCTTCAGGGTGTATCTTCTCATGCTTCGGTATGGTCCCGGTCAAGAGAAAGCAGGGTTTGCCAAAGCCTGTTTAAGGGGGATACCGGTGTCGATGTGGCAGTGGTACGTTACGTTTCGATAACAACACAAAAGGCAGGAGGCCTTATGTTTAATCTTTCACGCTCAGTCACTTGCCCCCATTGCCAAGGCACCAATTTCTGGAAAGGCGACCCTGCACCTGCCGATGCGCTGACCTGTCGTTACTGCCGATCCCTGATCACGACTTATGACGAGTACATCTACGAATTCGTCCGTGAGGAAGCGGCACGTATGCTGGCCCAGTTCATGGAGACCGACTCCAAACGTGACTTGGCGCTAATCAAGCATGCCTTGTCACAGCAGCATCTGCCTGGCTACAGGAAGGCTCCGTTGAGGCAAGGGACGACTCTAGAACATGGGGAAGAGGTGAAAGGCGTGCGCAGGAAGCTGAACGGGCAGTTATTGCCGAGAGCAAGGCGCTGGTATCGGTTCGACGACCAGCCCTTGAGCCCGTAACGGATAGAGCCGCTATATAACTATGACGAGGGCCGGCAAATGTCGGCCCTCGTAGTTTGATGAAAGGGTGCGGGGCAGCGCATCGGCCCTTGAATTAGGTGAGGTGCATGGCCTGGCCACCTTCACTTGGTGAGCCAGGCCATGCGGCACCGAACATTTAGTGCACCACTTTCCATAGCTGCAGAAGCGGTTCCTTGATTCCATTACGCCGGGCCACGTATTCCGCTTCCCGTCGTGCATTGGCAGCCTGTTCAACACTCAGTGGTCCATCGTCGAGGCTGCGGCGGGCTGTTGCAATGGAATGGTCTGCCCGGGAAATCCTGTCGATACCCAACCAAACGCGAATTGAATGTGCCGTTCTCTGTGTCTTGTCCATAAGGTACTCCTCCGTGTTTCACAAAGGCTTTCCGTGCCTTTTCTATACATTAGTACACATCGCGTTACATTCAAGGAAAATAACCTGCTCCTTTGGTGCCTATAGCGCTTTGAATCTATGCAGTCCAGAAATGGGCACGTTGAGTGAGCTTATGATTAACGTTTCTGTATCTCTGTATATCGATAACGGAGGCGCAATAGCATGGAACAACTAGGCAGTTGTAATCGCGTCGGCCAATGGCGAAGGGAACTTGTGCTTAAGGGGACAGCACAACGGAACCGAAGGGTACGGCGGAGGGGGAGGAAGCTAAGCTGCGCTGCTCGCAACGGTGAAGGTAGGGCCATGATGGATCAGCCCGGTGCGTTACCGGGCTGTTATGCAGATAAGCGTGTGAGGCTCAATTCATCCGCTTGGAAACAGTGCAGCGGCAAGTATCGTGGCCCACTTCATCAACACGCAGCTGATAGTACGCAAGCTTCGTCACGTTGCCTTCCTTGGAGACTGGAGAGTTTCGATCGATCACATGGCATGTGACACCTTCAGCCAGTTGGCTCACACGAGGTTTCAGCCACCACTGCGGTATTTCCAAGGTTCTTTTGTTCGCGAAATCCATTTCGTTCATCTCCTTTGCTTCTTAAGGCGCCATTACGGCTTAGTACGGTATCCTTCCGCTAGGGTGTCAAGGTAGACGACACGCGCCGTCTTGTCATGCTTGGAGTGTCATCAGTGCAGGCAGCCTGCAGAGGCAGGGTTTTGCTGGCCTCATCAAGAATTCGCGCTAGCTGCCGATGATGAAAAGGATGTCTTACGTGGCCAAGGATAGAGCTGATCCACTTCGTGGAAGCAACAGTGAAGTTGCCAGCGAAAAAGCGCTTTTCGGTAATAATTCAGACTCAAAATCTTCACATGATGCTAATAAAGCGTCTAAATCGTCTTTTCCTTTTTCGATGGGCAGCAAGAGAGCCGTCGTAAGATGGCCTAGCTGTATCCCGCATTTGCATTTGCCCGGTGACCTCGCGTCCCCGGGCTTTTTTTCGTTGCGACATCTTTGTCTTGCGGGATTTAGCCTTTAGTCGAAGATGCTTGCTCTTACCGTCGGGGGTAAGAGGCGCTATTATCGAAAAGCTGACAGTCCTTCGTGAAAACGCATGAAGGACTGTTTTTTCTGCGCGATTGCGCATGGCCAAAGAGAAGGAGTCTCTGATGCCGCGCCCGATGCTTGTCATGAATCGGCTGGATGCCGAACGTGTCCAACACCTGATCGACACCTGTGATAAACACAACCGTTCCGTTGCCGAGATTCTACAGGCCGAACTGCTGCGTGCCGAAATCTTCGATCCCGAAGAAATGCCGGCAGATGTGATCAGTATGAACAGTCAATTTCGCTTTACCGAACTGACCTACGGCAACGCCATTACACGCACCCTTGTCTATCCGCATGCGTTGGCTGAGACGCCGGATGGACTTTCAATTCTGGCGCCGGTCGGTGCTGCCCTGTTGGGGTTACGCGTAGGCGAGTCCATCGACTGGCTGTTGCCCGACGGGCGCCCGACGCGCCTGCGAGTCGATGCCATCCTTTGGCAGCCGGAAGCCGCCAAGCAGTATCATCGCTAGCCGAGTCTATAGAGGAAAGGTATGCCGCTAACACTATGGCTGTCGCTGGCCGCAGTCTGTGCGATGGGAGCCATGTCGCCGGGGCCTAGCCTGGCGATGGTCCTGCGGCATACATTGGGAGGCGGTCGTACACCCGGCGTCGTGGCTGGGCTTAGTCATGCGTTGGGGGTCGGGTTCTATGCCCTACTGACGGTCTGGGGGCTAGGCGCCGTGATCACGCATCAGCCCATGCTATTTAATATGATTACCTGGGCCGGCGCTGCCTATCTGGCCTGGCTGGGGATCAAGGCGCTGGGTGCCGGACGTGGCGGTGCGCTGGAAGCCCAAGCCGTCATTACCAACCCGGTCCAGGCCGCGCGTGACGGTGTGCTGGTTGCCTTGGCCAATCCCAAGCTGATCCTGTTCTTCGTCGCGCTGCTCAGCCAGTTCGTCAGTGCCGACATGGGATGGATGGCAAAGGCGATCATCGTCGCGACGGCAACATTAATCGACGGCGCCTGGTATGTGCTGGTCGCTGTGGCGCTGTCGCATTCCCGGGTGATGCCCTGGCTACAGGCGCGCGCTCATTGGATCAATCGAATCACCGGGGTGTTACTGCTCGCCCTGGCATTGCGAGTGTTGCTCGGTCCCTAGTGCCGGTGAGGCTCGTTCGTCTTCTGTCCGGTGTTGTTGCCCTGTACCTGAACATCGATTTCCAGTGAAGGGTGATGCTGGAATTCCAGCGTCAGTGGAAGTCTGTCTCCCGGCTTGAGCGCGTGCTTCAATCCAATCAACATTAGGTGCACGCCATTCCCGGGGCGCATCTCCACGCTGTCCCCTGCGGCGATCTCAAGGTTTTTAATATGCCGCATGCGCATCATCCCGTTGTGCATTGACATGTCATGCAATTCCACCGCCTCGCTGATTGGTGATCGAGCCCCGGTCAGGATCACCGAGTGCTGTCTGGCGCCGATGGTGAGGTAGGCGGCGCCAGTCGGGGCACCTGGCGGCGTCGACATGGCGAAAGCGCTAGTGATATGGATACCGTTCCGGCCGGTCGTGTCGGGCTGTGCCAGCAATCGTGTCGGCTCGGCCATGATCGATAAGGCCAACAGGAGCATCGCGAGTGAGCGGATCATGTCTGGTTCAAGGCAGTGAAAGATGTGCCGGCTTGTCAGGGCACGATACGTGAAAGAATAGCGTCGAGCGGTGCATTGAAGGGTAGCACGCCATAAACGGGACTGGCGTCGTGGCCCAGTCGGCTGCGACAGAAAGTCTGTGCCACTGCCTCGGGCGCATGGCGCAGCAGTATCGCGGCTTGCAGGCACTGGGCCATACGCTGGGTAAGCCAGCGAGCATTGGCTTCGATCTCGTCCTTGGGGCGATGCAGCAGTGTGTCGAGTTGCGCCAGCGACTGGTCATAGTGGTTCGAATGGCCGCGTGCCGTGGCCAGCTCGGCACGAAACGCATCGATACACTCGGGATGACGCCCCAGGATACGCAGGACATCCAGGCAGATCACATTGCCTGAGCCCTCCCAGATGGAATTGACCGGCGCCTCGCGATACAGGCGGGCGAGAGGTGTTTCCTCGACATAGCCGATGCCTCCCAGGCACTCCATGGCCTCGGCCATGAAACCGGGGCCTCGCTTGTTGTGCCAGTATTTTGCGAGCGCCGGCAGAAGGCGGGCCAGAGCGAGTTCATGAGGGACGTGCGGAGTATCGTAGGCACGAGCGGTACGCATTGCCAGTGCCAGGCTGGCTTCGGCTTCCAGAGCAAGGTCGGCGATCACCCGGCGCATCAAGGGCTGCTCGGCAAGACGACGCCCGAAGGCATGGCGCTCACGAACATGCAGCCAGGCTTCCAGCAGTGCTTGGCGCATCATTCCCGCCGGAGCGGTAGCGGCATCTAACCTGGTCTGTTGAACCATCTCAAGGATGTTGGCGATACCCCGATCCGGCGAGCCAATGGCTTCTGCCCAGGCGCCACAGTACTCTATTTCCGCCGAGGCATTGGCACGATTGCCGCACTTATCCTTGAGGCGTTGCAACTCGATGGCATTGCGTTCGCCATCGGGGGCGAAGCGGGGCACCAGAAAGCATCCGAGCCCATCGTCGGTCTGGGCCAAGGTCAGAAAGGCGTCCGACATCGGCGCGCTGCAAAACCACTTGTGGCCGGTCAGGCGATAGCCGCCCTCATCGCGAACGGCCTGGGTAGTATTGGCGCGAACATCGCTTCCCCCCTGTTTCTCGGTCATCGCCATGCCCAGGGTAACGGCGGGTTTTTCCCAGGCGGGTACGGCACGTGGGTCATAGTCCCAAGCCTGCAGGCGAGAACACCAGGCCTTGTAGACGTTCGGCTCATGACGTAGTGCCGGTACAGCGGCATGCGTCATGGTCACTGGACAGCAGAAGCCCGGCTCGGCCTGGGTGAGCAGGTAGAGCGCTGCGACATGCGCCTGGTGGCCGCCCCGCTGCTCCTCCTCCCAGGCAACCGTGTGCCAGCCATGATCGAATGCCAAGTGCATAAGTTGGTGATAGGCAGGGTGGTAGCTGACCTCATCGAGGCGGCGACCGTAGCGGTCGAACTGCCGTAGCTCGGGAGAGTGGCGGTTGGCTTCTTCGCCCAACGCCTGGAACTCGCGACTACCGACGGCGGTACCCAACGGAGCAAGGCGGCGAGTGACCCATGCCGGCGCTTCGCGGGCCAAGGCCTCGCGTAGCGGACGATCAAGAGCCAACAGGTCGCGATCCCGCGGGGGGAGCGGCTGGTTGTCGACGCTGTGTGTGGCCAAGCGGCTTCGTGGGGCGCGGTCGTGCATGACGAGTCTCCTTGTCAGCTTGAGCATGGAACCCCGTGTGCATGCGGTCAATTCAGCCCTTGTCGCAGGAGACGATGACGCATGAGCAGCTTTTCTGGCATGCTGGGCCGGTATTATTCCAAGGAGCCCGGCATGTCAGTCGATATGGATCGCACCGTCCCCATCAAGAAGGAGCGCATCCAACTCGTCGATGCCACAAACCGGCCCTGCGGTAGTGCCGAGCGCGCCATGATGCGGCGTTTTCACTTCTGGCACCGGGCTACTTACGTCTTTGTCCTTAATGCGCATCATGAGCTCTGCGTGCAGGTCCGTACGATGACCAAGGAAGTGTTCCCGGGGCATTACGATCTGGCCACCGGTGGCGTGGTTGGCGCCGGCGAACCGGTACATCTGGCGGCACGTCGGGAACTGGCTGAGGAGTTGGGCATCGAGAGGGTGCGCCTGCAGCCGTGTTTCGATTTTCGCTTTGCCGAGCAGGGTAATCATATTTTCGGCAGTGCGTTCTTGGCCAACTACGATGGCCCGCTGTGCCTCCAGCCGGAAGAGGTCGCCGATGCGCTGTGGTTGCCGGTGGCCGAGGCGCTGGCTCTCGAGCCAGCCACACCGGACAGTCGCCTTGCGCTGGAAATGATGCTTGATCGCGGCCTACTGGACATGGGAAAGCCCCGTTGACCTGGCCATGGGCGGCAAGCGTTGGCGCAACGTGCTCGGCGACCCAGGCAGGGCTATGCTGAAATAGGCAAATCCGGCAGAAGCGTTCGCCAACGAAAGGGCAACGTCGTTGGCACGCCATCATGAGACATGGCATCTTTGCGGCTGACCACCGGGCGGGAGATATTTTACGTCCAAGGCGGACCATAGCGAATCGGCGGGTTATGCAAATCTATACACAGGACTGTCGCATCCAGAGCGGCGAACCTTTCAACCTGCGCGCACTGCGTGGGCAGGTACTGCTGATCGTCAATGTCGCCAGTCGCTGCGGGTACACGCCGCAACTCAGCGAGCTCGAACGTCTCTATCGCCGCTATCGGGATCAGGGGTTCACCGTACTGGCCTTTCCCTGCAATCAGTTCGCCAACCAGTCTCCCGAATCCGCACGAAGCTTTGCCGAATTCTGTGAGCGTAACTACGGCGTGACCTTTCCGATCATGGAAAAAGTGCGGGTCAACGGCAGTCGGGCCCATCCATTGTTCACGCTATTACGAAAACAGGCGCCAGGTGTGCTGGGCAGCACCCCGATCAAGTGGAATTTCACCAAATTCTTGGTGGGGCGTGACGGTCAGGTCATCTGCCGTTTCGCGCCGCGCGACGGTATGCAGCGCATCGTACCCAAGCTGGAGGCAGCCTTGGATACGCCATTCTCGGCATGATGCCGTTCAGGGAGGCGTTTCGCCACGCACTTCCATCAGGCGCGTCATCAGCAGGTTCCAACGATGGCGGGTCATCATCGTGGTAAGCCCCGAAAATAGCATCCAGAATCCCTTGCGCCAGCCGCGCAAGCGTCGGTAATGGATGACTAGATGCGTCAGTAGGCGATTCTCATCGAAGCTGCGCCATCCCCCGGTCATGGACATCTGTTGGCGTGAGAGCACTGGCGCAAGTTCCAGGCGAAAGATCCACTCCAACTGATCAAGGGATAGATCGTGACGCTCGATGACCTCGATCATGTGCTGGTAGTCGCTTTCGCGCGGCTCGCGGTCTAACCACAACGGTGCCAGTGCTAACCATAACTCGCCGCGCCTGGCGACAAGGGCTTCGATTTCTTCCACGGTTTGCTCGCTACTTGTCGGTTAGGTCGGCATCTTCGACCATTGTTTGGATGAGCTCAAGCAAGGCGGACAGGGAATCGTCTAGCCGCTAGAATAGCCGCAAATCAGCGGCTCCCGATTCGATGCCATCCTACGGGAGCAAAATCTGTAAATATAAAGTCGAGGTCTGACGTGATCATCAAACCCAAGGTTCGCGGTTTTATCTGCACCACTACCCACCCCGCTGGCTGCGCACAGAACGTACTCGAGCAGATCGAGGCCACCCGCGCCGCGGTCGGCAATGCCGACAAGGCCAAGGGCCCGAAGAAGGTGCTGGTGATCGGTGCCTCCAGTGGCTATGGCCTGGCGGCACGAGTCACCGCGGCCTTTGGCTATGGAGCCAGTACGCTCGGTGTATTCTTCGAGAAGCCCGGCACCGATAAGAAGCCGGGCACGGCGGGCTGGTACAACTCCGCTGCCTTTGATCGTTACGCCAAGGAAGAAGGCCTCTACAGCAAGGCTATCAACGGCGATGCCTTTGCCCATGAAACCCGCGAAAAGGCCATTGAGCTCATCAAGCAGGATCTCGGCGAAGTCGATCTGGTGATCTACTCCTTGGCCTCGCCGGTGCGCAAGCTGCCCGACAGTGGCGAGGTCAAGCGCTCAGCGCTCAAGCCGATTGGCGAGACCTACCGCGCCACTGCCATCGACACCAACAAGGATACGATCATCGAGGCCGAGGTCGAGCCCGCTACCGAACAGGAAATCGCCGACACCATTCAGGTCATGGGTGGCGAGGACTGGGAACTGTGGATCGATGCGCTCGATAAGGCCGGCGTACTGGCTGACGGCGCCAAGTCGGTGGCCTTCAGCTACATTGGCACCGAAATCACCTGGCCGATCTACTGGCATGGTGCACTGGGCAAGGCCAAGGAAGACCTCGATCGCGCCGCTGGCGAGATCGACAAGCGCCTGAGCGAGAAGGGTGGTAGCGCCAACGTGGCGGTACTCAAGTCGGTGGTCACCCAGGCCAGCGCCGCTATTCCGGTCATGCCACTGTACATCGCCATGGTATACAAGGTGATGAAGGAGCAGGGCCTGCACGAAGGCACCATCGACCAGCTTAATCGTCTGTTCCGTGACCGCCTATATGCCGATGGCGCGCCCGAGACCGATGAGGCCGGCCGCCTGCGCCTCGACGATTGGGAACTGCGCGACGACGTTCAGCAGGCCTGCAAGGACCTGTGGCCGCAAGTGACCACGGAGAACCTGTTCGACATCACCGATTACGCCGGCTACAAGTACGAATTCCTGAAGCTGTTCGGCTTCAAGCGTGATGACATCGACTACGATGCCGAGACCGACCCGGTCGCGGATTTCGATGTCGTTCAATTGTGATTCAGACGTAGGCAAGCTCATGACGAGGCGAACACGACATCAGCGTGCTGCTGGCTGGCTGTGGCCGCTACTGCTGGTCGTACTGGTCGGCATGGCCGGCTGTCAAAGCGCTTATTTTAGCGCGTTGGAAAAGGTCGGCATTCACAAGCGCGACGTGCTGGTCGACCGTGTCGAGGAGGGCCGTGACGCGCAGCAGGCGGCTCAGGAACAATTCTCCTCGGCACTCGAGCAGTTTCGGGCGGTTGTGCAGGTGCCCGAGAGCGAGCTCTCGCAGACCTACGACCGCTTGAACGCTGAGTACGAGGATAGCGAGGCCGCCGCCAAGCGTGTCGAGGCGCGCATCGAAAGTATCGAGGACGTGGCCGAGGCGCTGTTCGACGAGTGGGAAGACGAGCTCTCGCTGTACCAGAGTGCCGACTATCGTCGACTGTCCGAGCGGCAGTTGCGCGATACCCGGGTGCGTTACGCTGAGATGATCGAAGCCATGCACGATGCGGCCGACAGCATGCAGCCGGTATTACTAGCAATGCGCGACAATATGCTGTTCCTCAAGCACAACCTCAACGCTCGCGCAATCGGGGCCCTGCGAGGCGAAGTGGAAGGGCTGGAGCGTGATGTAGCGGCGTTACGTCAACGCATGCAGGCAGCCATCGCACGCTCTGACGCCTTCATTGCCGAGCTCGGCAGCCACGATGCCCCCTGACGCATCATCTTCTTTTCCTCACTCTGGATTTGCCCGGCAGGTCGGCTTCGTGCTGCTGCCGGGCTTTTCCCTGCTCGCACAGGCGTGTGCACTGGAGCCGTTGCACGTTGCCAATCGGCTGTCCGGGGCAAGGCTTTATACCTCAATGACCTTCGGTATGGATACGCGTGAAGTGAGGAGTGCTGCCGAACTTACCCTGACGCCGGAGGGCGCGGTCGGTGGCGATATCGGTGCGCTGGATCTGTTGTTCGTTTGTGCTCCCAGTCAAACGACCCACACCCCAGCCGGTCTGCTGGACTGGTTGAAACGTTTGGCCGGGCGCGGCATCGTCCTGGGCGGCATAGCCGGTGGAACCGAAGTCCTGGCCCGCGCCGGGGTGCTCGACGGGTATCGCGTGACATTGCCCTGGCAGAATGCCGAGACATTCGCTCGCAACCACCCGACGGTGCGCGTGACGAATCAGTTGTTCGAGATCGATCGGGATCGGTTGACCTGCGGTGGTGGCACGGCGGCGATGGATATGATGATGACCCTGATCGGTCAGCAGCATGGCCAGCGCCTGGCCGAGCGCATTTCAGAGCACTTCGTATGTGAACGTATCCGCATGGGCGACGAGCCCCAGCATGCGCCGTTACGTTCGCGGCTTGGCCACGCGCCGCAGAGCTTGCTCGATGCTGTCACCCTGATGGAATCGAACATCGAGGAACCGCTTACCACCCACGAGCTTTCCGAGCATCTAGGGATTTCGCGGCGTCAGCTCGAGCGGCTGTTCAAGAAGTACCTTCAGGCGGTGCCAAGTCGTTACTATCTCGGCCTGCGCCTGCAACAGGCCCGCAAGTTACTGCGCGAGACCGACCAGGCCGTGGGTGACATCGCCCTACAAACGGGCTTTTCCTCGGGAGCGCATTTCTCGACGGCTTACCGCAATCATTTCGGCATGACGCCGCGGGAAGAGCGGATGCTCTAGGCAGTCTGGTAAGCCGTCGCTTTTCTGGCAACCAGTGCCCGAAACAGCGAGCCCATCATTACCGGTTCGTCCTGCTCGACCACGAACCCAGCCTGTTGTAGCAAGGGGCCGGCCTGCCGGGTGATATCGGTAGCTATGGCAGTGGTCGCCAGGTTGAGCGCGCGCCGACCCCAGCCTGAGGAATGACTATCGGGCTGGAACTTGTCCATGATGGACAATCGACCATTATCGGCCAAAACGCGATGCACTTCGGCCAGGCCGCGCTCGGGACGCGGCATCACTGCCAGGATGAGATGCATGATTACCATGTCGAAGTGTTTGTCGGGGTAGTCGAGAGACTCGGCGTCCATGACGCGTGCCTGGCAGTCGAAGCCAAGCTCGTCGGCACGTGCCTGGAAGCGCTTGACCATGGCCGGGCTAAGATCCGCGCCGTGCAGTTCGATGTCGCGGGGGAGATAGGGCAGGTCGAGGCCGGTTCCGGCACCAACGATTAGCACGCATTGCCCGCTGTGCAAGTCGTTGGCTTCCAGCGACTTGCGCCGGGCACGGCGGAAGGCTCGATCAGCGATAAGGTCGTATATCGGCGCATAGAGGGTATAGCGCAAGCGATTCCAGGCGGTGGTGTTAAGCATGGCGTTATCTCCTCTGGCGTCCAACTGCTATCCAATCACACTTTTCCGTACTGAAAATGACACTGCCACGAGCTCATGGCGATAGCCGCTTTTCATAATTCGTCGTCCCATTGCTGAAAGCCATGTCTGCTTTCCCCACTTATACTCGGGTGTCATCGTGCGATACACGACGGCCGAGATGGCATTCCGCCGCTTGAGCATATGACACCAATCCCACTGGCTGGAGAACACCATGGCTTATACCCCGACCCGCGAAGATTTCGACCGTTACATGGTGCCTAACTATGCACCACAGAAGACCATACCGGTGCGAGGCGAGGGGAGCCGCCTGTGGGATCAGGAGGGGCGCGAGTACATCGATTTCGCTGGTGGCATTGCCGTCAACTCGCTGGGCCATTGTCATCCTGCCCTGGTCAATGCGCTCAAAGAACAGGCCGACAAACTCTGGCATCTTTCCAACATCTATACCAACGAGCCGGCACTCAAGCTGGCCAAGGCATTAGTCGAGCGCACCTTCGCCGACAAGGCTTATCTGTGCTCTTCCGGTGGTGAGGCCAACGAAGCCGCCTTAAAGCTGGCCCGTCGCTGGGCGCATGACAACTACGGCGAGCGCAAGGCCAAGATCATTTCCTTCCGCCAGTCATTCCACGGCCGCACCCTGTTCACTGTCAGTGTCGGTGGCCAGCCCAAGTACTCCCAGGGCTTCGGGCCGGTGCCGGGTGGTATCGTGCATGCCGAGTTCAACAACCTCGATAGCGTGCGCGAGCTGATCGATGACGATACCTGCGCCATCATCGTCGAGCCGATGCAGGGCGAAGGCGGCATCGTCCCCGCCACGCAGGAATTCCTTGAAGGCCTGCGCGAGCTGTGCGATCGCCACAACGCGCTACTGGTCTTCGACGAAGTGCAGTCGGGCATGGGCCGTCCCGGCACCCTGTTCGCATACATGCGCTACGGCGTCACCCCGGACATTCTGACCAGTGCCAAGTCGCTGGGTGGCGGCTTCCCGGTTGGCGCGATGTTGACCAAGGATGACATTGCCAAGGTACTGGTCCTGGGCACCCACGGATCGACCTATGGCGGCAACGCCTTGGCCTCTGCCGTTGCTCTGGCAGCGCTCGAAACCATTGATACTCCGGAAGTTCTCGAGGGCGTCCAGCGTCGTCACGAGCGTTTCCGTGAGCATCTGGAACGCATCAACGCCAAGTATGGCGTATTCCGCGAAATTCGCGGCATGGGCCTGTTGATCGGCGCGCAGATGTCGGCGGATTACGAAGGCCGTGCGCGGGATATCCTGCCGCTGGCCATCGAGGAAGGTGTGATGGCCCTGATCGCGGGTCCCGACGTGCTGCGTTTGGCGCCGTCGCTGGTGATTCCCGAAGCCGACATCGACGAAGGCATGCAGCGCCTGGAACGGGCCGTCGCCCGTCTCGTCGACAACGCATGAGACTTGCCCCGGCTGCAATGAACCATTCGCAGTCGGGGCTATCGGGATCTGACAAGAGGGAACACCATGCTGGTCGTTCGTCCTGCCAAGCCGGCGGACCTGCCTGGGCTGGAGCGCCTGGCCGGCACCGCCACCCCCCGGCTTACCAACCTGCCCGCGCACCGTGACCGGCTGGAAGAACGCATCTCGCGTTCGCAGCGTTCGCTTTCGCGCGAGGTAGAGTTTCCAGGCGAAGAGAGTTACACCTTCGTACTCGAGGACTTGGAGCGAGGCGAGGTGGTGGGCACTGCCACTATCCGCGCCCAGGCCGGGGCGCATGAGGCGTACTACACTTATCGACAGGAAACGCTGATCCACGCCTCCCAGCAACTCAATGTACGCCGTGAGGTGCAGACGCTCTCCCTGTCCCACGAGGTTTCCGAGGCCACGTTGCTCTGTGCGCTGTCTCTCGACTCGCGTTACAAGGGCACCAGCGCCGAGAGTCTACTTCGCCGCGCGCGGTTGATGTTCATTGCCCAATATCCTGAACGCTTCGCCGAAATCCTGGCGATCGCCTTCCCCGGTTATCTCGACGGCGATGGCGAGTCACCGTTCTGGAACAGCGTTGGCCGCCATTTCTTTGTGCGTGGTTACCAGGAGATCAATCACTTGGCTGGCGTGCGCTCGAAGAGTTTCATCGCCGAGGTAATGCCACAGTTTCCCCTCTACTTGCCGTTGCTCACACCGCAGGCGCGGGCCGCGATCGGCCGCGAACATCCGCATCATGAAACGGCGCTTGATGAGATGCTTGCCGAGGGGTTTGTTCGCTCAAGGCATGTCGACATCTTCGATGCCGGCCCGGTAATCAAGGCCGAGCGTGAACGGCTGCAGACATTCCGCCGCAGCACTTGGCATCCGGTACGAGTCCGGCCTGCCTCGTCATTGCCTGATGCTGAGCCGGCAATGATCGCCAATCAGAAGCTAGACGGATTCCGCTGTGTGGTGGCCCGCTATGCACTTTCCCCAACCGGTCAGCTAATGCTCTCACCGGAGCATGCCGAGCTGCTTGGTGTCGAGGAAGGCCGGGCGGTGCTGGCCGCGCCACTGGCCCTGCCCATTGGGGAAGATATCTTCGACGAGGGGGAGCTGTGATGCGCATCCGACCTATCGCCCGCGACGATCTGGACGGCCTGCAGCGTCTGGCCCAGGAAACCGGCGTCGGCTTCACTTCGCTGCCTGACAACAGAGAATTCCTGGCCGGCAAGATCGAGTCCGCGGCACGCGCCTTCGAGGAGCGCACGCCGGTCGATGACCGCCTGTATTTCTTCGTATTGGAAGACGAGAGCAATGGTGAATTGGCCGGCTGCTGCGCTATCGAGGCTCAAGTCGGCCGTGAAGTGCCGTTCTACCACTACCGAGTAGGCAAGCTGGCGCACTCGTCGGTACAGCTAGACCTGCATCGAACCATCGACACGCTGTTCTTGAGCTCCGACCACACTGGCGATGCTGAGGTGGCATCGCTCTACCTGCGCCCCGAATACCGTCGCGACCGCAATGGTGCGCTGTTGTCCAAGGCGCGTTGGCTATTCATGGCGCAGTTCCGTGATCGTTTCCCGGACAAGGTACTGGCCGAGATGCGCGGTGTGTTCGACAAGAACGGCATCAGCCCGTTCTGGCAGTGTCTGGGTAGCCACTTCTTCCCCATGGACTTCAACGAGGCCGACCGCCTGACGGGCATGGGCCAGAAGAGTTTCATCGGCGAGCTGATGCCCAAATTCCCGATCCATACCACGTTCCTCAGCGAGGAAGCTCGGGCCTGCATCGGGAAAGTTCACGAGCACACCCGCCCGGCGCTGGAGATGCTCAAGAAGGAAGGTCTGCGCTGGGAGGGCTACGTCGATATCTTCGATGGCGGCCCCACGGTGGAAGCGTACATCGACGATGTTCGCGCCGTACGTCTTTCACGGCTGTGCCAAGTCGAGATCGGGCGCGACCTGGACCATGGCGAGCGGCCGAGCTGGTTGGTATCGACCACCGGCATGGTCGACTTCCGGGCGGCATGGATCGGTCGGGGCCCGAGCGAAGACGGCACGCTGACACTGACCGAGGAGGAGGCGTACCGACTGAACGTAGGCACGGGCGATTCCCTCCGCGTTCTGGAAACCTGAGCGGGATACTAAGGAGAGAATTATGCACGCCAAGCAACAACTCTTGATCGGTGGCCGCTGGGTTGACGGTGAGGCAGAACGTTTCGACAAATGCGATCCGATCACCGGTGACACGCTGTGGCAGGCCCAGGCCGCCAGCGCCGGGCAGGTCATCAGTGCCGTCGCTGCGGCCCGTGAGGCGTTCCCGGGGTGGGCTGGCCGTCCGTTGAGCGAACGCCAAGCGCTGCTAGAGCGTTTCCGCGATGAGCTTGAAGCCAACCGTGAGGCACTTGCTAAATGCATTGCCCATGAGACCGGCAAGCCGCTATGGGAATCGCGTACCGAAGTCGGCGCGATGATCGGCAAGATCGGTATCTCGGTCACCGCCTACGCGGACCGCACCGGCGAACGCAGCCGTGATGTGGCCGGTGGCACCCAGGCCGTACTGCGCCATCGCCCGCACGGCGTCATGGCAGTGTTTGGCCCTTACAACTTTCCCGGTCATTTGCCCAATGGACATATCGTTCCTGCGTTATTGGCCGGCAATACCGTGGTCTTCAAACCCAGCGAACAGACTCCGATGACCGCCGACCTGACTCTGCAGTGCTGGCAGGCGGCTGGCCTGCCGGATGGCGTAATCAACCTGGTCCAGGGCGCAGCCCCGGTCGGTCAGGCACTGGCCGGTGAAGGCGGCATTGATGGTCTGCTGTTCACCGGCAGTGTCAAGATCGGCCGGATGCTGCACGAGCAGTTCGCGGGGCAGATGGGCAAGATCCTGGCTCTGGAACTGGGGGGCAACAATCCGCTCGTGGTCAGAGACGTGCCCGATCAGGCTGCAGCGGTACTCACCATTCTGCAATCGGCGTTCCTTTCCGGCGGGCAGCGCTGCACCTGTGCCCGGCGTCTGATGGTACCCGAAGGCGAGGTCGGCGACCGCTTGATCGAGGCGCTCAACGATGCCATTGGCAAGCTGCACATTGCCGCGCCATTCAGCGAGCCGGCACCGTTCTATAGTGGCCTGGTCAGTCCTGCAGCTGCTGAGGCGATGCTGCGTGCCCAAGACGACCTGGAAAGTCGGGGTGGCACCGTGCTGTCTCGCATGCGGCGGGTGGTCGACGGCACCAGCCTGGTCACGCCAGCGCTGATCGACGTCACCGGCCTCGATGTCCCCGACGAGGAGCACTTCGGGCCGCTGCTCAAGGTCCATCGCTACCGTGACTGGAACGAGGCTATCGCGCTGGCCAACGATACCCGCTACGGCCTGGCGGCGGGCTTGATCGGTGGGAGCCGGGACGATTGGAACGACTTTCTGTTGCGCATCCGTGCCGGGATCGTCAATTGGAACCGACAGACTACCGGCGCCTCCAGCGACGCGCCGTTCGGCGGCATCGGTGACAGCGGCAACCATCGGCCCAGTGCCTACTACGCGGCCGATTACTGCGCCTACCCGATCGCCTCGATGGAAGGTGAATCATTGGCGATGCCCGACAACCTGCCGCCGGGCGTGACGTTATGAGAGGCAATGTGAGCGACATGAACGTACAGGAAGTCAACTTCGACGGGCTAGTGGGTCCCACACATAACTATGCCGGGCTGGCTCACGGCAACGTTGCCTCGATGCGCCACGGCGGCCTGGCCTCCAATCCGAAGGAGGCCGCGCTGCAAGGCTTGGCCAAGATGAAGGCCCTCAAGGATGCCGGCTACCCTCAGGGCGTGTTGCCACCGCAGCAACGCCCGGATCTCGGAGCCCTGAGGGACCTGGGGTTCAGCGGCAGCAATGCCGAAGTGCTCGAGCGTGCCGCCCGCGAGGCGCCGCAACTCTTGCGTGCTGTCTGTTCGGCTTCGTCAATGTGGACCGCCAACGCTGCCACGATCACCCCCAGCGGTGATGCGCCGGATGGTCGTGTGCACTTTACGGCAGCCAACCTGCAGTCGAGCTTTCACCGCTTTCTCGAGCCACAGACCACCGCTCGCGTGCTGGCGGCGATGTTTCACGATGAGTCACGCTTTGCCCACCACCCGGTACTGCCGGCAACTCCGGCGTTTTCCGATGAAGGCGCGGCTAACCATACCCGACTGGCCGCGGCCCATGGTGAACCCGGGGTGCATCTCTACGTCTACGGCCGCCAGGCATTCGGCGGCTCTGGAGAAAGGCGAGAGCCCAAGCGCTTCCCTGCGCGCCAGACCCTGGAGGCCAGCCAGGCCGTGGCGCGCCAGCATGGCCTGTCCGATGCGCAGACGGTGTTTGCCCAACAGCACCCTGATGCCATCGATGCCGGCGTGTTCCACAACGACGTGATTGCCGTCGGCAACGGTCCAGTGCTGCTCTATCATGAGATGGCCTTTCTCGACGAGGAGAAGACCCTCGACGAGCTGCGCCGCAAGATGACCACCCCATTGATCCCGATCCGCGTGCCCAGCGAGGCGATTAGTCTTGACGATGCCGTGAGCTCATACCTGTTCAACTCGCAGCTTCTTACCCAGCCTGACGGTTCCGGTGCCATGTCACTTGTGGTGCCCGGCGAGTGCGAGGAGAACGAGGCGGTATGGCGGGCCATCCAGGATCATCTGCTGGCCGGTAACAACCCGATCAACGAAGTGGTGGTCAAGGACGTCAAGCAGAGCATGCGCAACGGGGGCGGCCCAGCCTGTCTGCGTCTGCGGATCGTGCTTTCCGAGGCAGAGCGTCATGGACTGACCGGACGCGTGCTGCTTGATGACGCGCTATATGGCGAGCTTACCGACTGGGTGAATCGTCACTACCGTGATCACTTGAGTCCGGAGGATCTCGCCGACCCGCAGCTCGCCGAAGAAACGCTCACCGCCTTGGATGAGCTGACACGCCTGCTCAACCTGGGCAGCGTTTACCCGTTCCAACTGGACTGAGGGTTGTCCATCAAGGCCGTTGTCTCTCGGTACCCCGCCTGTCGGCGGGGTTTTTTCCTCACAACGCGGTGCAACGATCAGAAGATGTGTTTCAGGTGCTCGCGATAGGCGGCGATATGGCCTTCAATATCGGGTGCCTTGATTACATCGTTGGCAAGAAACGTAGGCAGCGCCTCCAGACCGATGAACTCCTGGGACTTGTGAAACGGGAAATAGACGGCGTCCACGCCGCGCCCTTCAAAGAAGTTGCCAGGTTCGTCAAAGGCTTCGCGCGGCGCATTCCAGGTCAGCGAAAGCATGTAGCGGCGGCCCTGCAACAGGCCACCGCTGCCATAGTGACGGCTAGGGTCGTGACGTGAACGACCGTCGTTGGCATACATCGAGCCATGGCCTGCCGTGAACACTTCATCGATGTACTTCTTGACGGTCCAGGGCGCGCCCATCCACCAGCCGGGCATCTGATAGATGATCACATCGGCCCAAAGGAAGTTCTGAACCTCCTCATCGATGTCATAGCCATCGTCGACCCGGATCTCCTTGAGTTCATGGCCCATTTCCGCCAGCGTGCCGCGTGCGGTGTCGTGCAGGGTGTCGTTATAGCGTCCGCCAGAGTGCGCAAAGGCCTTGCCGCCATTGATGAGAAAAATCTTCACGGCCTCTCCTATCGAGTGAGGTTGCGATTATGAATGGACGTATTCTGGCGATACCTAGGTTGACGAAAAAGCCTGTAAACTGGGAAAGATAATTGATGCGAGTGCAATAATCCGCACAGGGGCACGGCGAGATAACCATGAAAACGACCCTGGAAGAATATCTGGCGTTTCGGACGGTGGTGGAAGCCGGCTCGATCACGGCCGCTGCCGATCAGCTCGGTCAAACGACCTCGGGCGTCAGCCGGACTCTGCGTCGACTGGAGCAGAAACTGGGCATCACTCTGTTGCGCCGAACCACACGCAAACTGGAACTGACTGACGAAGGCCGAGAGTTTCTCAGTCGAACACGCTCGATTCTCGATGCAGTGGAAGCGGCTGAAGAGCAAATGGCGCTATGCAGTCAGCAGCCGGCAGGACGCCTGCGAGTCAATGCCGCACCGAGTTTCATGCAACATGTCATTGTGCCGCTGATCGGCGAGTTCCGGCGACATTACCCAGGCATCACGCTGGAGCTTGATACCCATGATCGCTATATCGACCTGCTCGAGCAGCGCACAGACATCGCCATTCGCTTTGGAGAATTACGGGATTCCACCCTGCATGCGCGATTATTGGGGCATACGCCGCTGCGCCTGCTAGCCAGCCCCGATTACCTGGCCAGGCACGGGGAGCCGCAGAACGTTGCCGAGCTGACGCAACATACGCTGTGCGGTTTCAATCGGTTGGATGAACTCAATCGCTGGCCGTTGTTCGATACCGCGGGGCAACCATTGATGATCACACCGGACATCGCGGCCTCCAGCGGGGCAACCCTCCAGGCTCTGGCCTTGGCCGGGCAGGGCATTGTCTGCCTGGCCGATTACATGACGCGTAGCGACCGTGAGCAGGGCCGCCTCGTCCCGGTGCTGGCGGCCCAGACCCAGCATAGATATCAGGTCATTCATGCTGTCTTCTATCGCAACACGGCGCTGTCATTGCGGATCACGCTATTTCTCGATTTTCTCGCCGAACGCCTTGATGGCCGCCTGTGAATTGGCTCCATCATGGGGCAGGGTGCCCCTCGTCCCGCCTGTTTGCTGAGGTTCGACTACGTTAAGACAGGCCCAGGTACACATGCGAGTCGGTGCTTGTAAGGTGTACTGGGCTTGCGTATGTCGCAACCCACAGGAAGGAGACGAATATGTCCCATGATTTGCAGGATGCTGTCGTCGTCATTACCGGTGCCTCCAGCGGCATCGGGCGTGCCACCGCACATGAATTTGCTCGCCAGGGCGCGGCCTTGTTTCTGGCGTCCCGCGACAAGCAGGCGTTACATGACGTTGCCGAGGAGTGCCATCGTCAGGGTGGGCAAGCCAGGATCGTCGTGGCCGATGTGACACGCTCCGAGGATGTCGAGCGCCTGGCGCGGACTGCATTCGATACGGCAGGCCGTATTGATGTCTGGGTCAACAATGCTGGCATAGGCGCGTTGGGTGCCTTCGATGAGATCCCCCTCGAGTCGCATGAGCAGGTCATCCAGACCGATCTTTTGGGCTATGTGCGGGGCGCTCACGCCGTATTGCCCTATTTCAAGCGCCAACAGTCGGGCGTACTGATCAACAACATTTCGCTGGGCGGCTTTGCGCCCCAGCCGTATGCGGCGTCCTACTCGGCGGCCAAGTTCGGTCTGCGAGGATTTGCCGAAAGCCTACGGGGCGAGTTGCATGCATGGCCGCATATTCATGTCTGTAACCTGTATCCCCCTGTCATGGATACGCCCGGGTTTCGTGATGGCGGCAACTATACAGGGCGGGCCACCAAGCCTGTGCCCCCCGTCTACGATCCGCGTCGTACGGCACGCGCCATTGTGAATGCGGCGCGTCGCCCGCGGCATAGCGTGTATGTAGGCAGCGTATCGCTACTGGCCAAGTTCGCTTATGCGCTGGTGCCCGGCTTCAATCTGGCCAATGCGCGTATGGTCGAAACAGCATTGGGTAGGGCAGATCCCGATGCCACCTCGTCGGGCAACCTGTTTGCACCACCGAGTGGCGAACGGCGTATCGATGGTGGGTTCCGCGATCCCGCAGCACAACGTACGACAGCGTTAGCCACGACAGCCGTGGCGGCTGCCGTCCTCGGCGGGTTCTGCCTGTATCAATGGCGTCGGCGACATCAGGATCGATAGCGGGCTTGCCCGCGTGCGGTGTCGTGCGGGTTCAGGCTACAAATCTTGGCGTCGTGACGCAGGTGTGCGATAAGCAAGCGACACGCCTGTACAGAACAGCCCAAGGAGATGAATTGGCATGCCAAGCTCTGTCGTCCTCGTTCCGTTGCGCCCGGACTCGCCGCATGTGGTCACGGTTGCCACCTGGCAACACGAGGCTTGGGGACATCTGAATCCGTCGCTGGGCTTTACCGGGCGCTGTGACGAAGTTCGCAGTGAGTGCGGCAGTGGCGGGGTACCCCGGGTGTTCGTGGCCATGAGTAACGACCGTCCCGTCGGTACCGCCAGCCTGATCGAGTGCGACATGACGAGCCGGCCGCACCTGACCCCCTGGCTGGCGTCGGTTTTCGTCCTTCCTGAATGGCGTGGGCAGGGGATTGCGTCTCGCTTGGTGAAGCGGGTCGAGGAAGAGGCGCGTAGTACAGGGCTTGAACGCTTCTATCTCTACACGCCGGATCAGCAGTCATTGTACGGACGTCTGGGCTGGCAGGAACGCGAACACCTGACCTATCGCGGTGAAGCCGTCACCATCATGACGCGGACCTTGAACGACGATGCCCCGACCACGCAGGCCGGGGTATGAAGCAACTCTTACGCTGATCAGCCTCAGTGGCGCCGAAACTTGTTTGGCGAGGCCTTGCCGCTCAGGGCGGCAAGGCCAAGCACGGCACCGGCGATGACTGCTGTCGTCAGCAGAGGATGAAACGAAGACTGAGTGTAAATACTCGATTTCGAGACATGGCTCGGGTAGCTCGTCGTTTCGCGCATGTCCTGGGTAGGTGAGTTCAGCGCGAAGCGCTGACGATGTTCGGGCTGTCCCGACTTCTGCTGACGTATCACCGATGCTTCCATGGCCTTGTCGGCCAGGCGTGGCGCGATCTGGCCTAGCGCAGCGATCATTTTGCCACCCCCGCCGACGACCATGTCGCGATGTGGCTTCACCGCGCAACGCAGAATGGCCTCGGCCACCACCCTCGGATCATAAAGGGGCGGCGGCAGGGTGGGCTCTTCCTCCATGTAATTCTCGGCATGCTCGGGGAAAGGTGTAGCGATACTGCCTGGCTTGATCAGGGTGACGGCAACCGGCGCGCCATCCTCTTCGAGCTCCATGCGCAAGGCATCGGTGAAGCCTTTCACGGCATGTTTCGACGCAGAATACATGCCCTGTATGGGCAGGGCACGGTCCGACACGGCCGAACCGAGGTTGATGATGACACCACCGAAATCACGCGGTTTCTGGGTGTAGTAACGCGCTGCCTCCAACGAGCCATGCACGACGCCCCAGAAATTGGTGTTCATTAGCCGGTGGTTGTCTTCCATCTTGATGTCGAGCATCCGGCCGAAGATCGAGGCGCCAGCGTTGTTGATCCAGGTATCGAAGCCGCCGAAGCTTCCGATAGCCTTGGCAGCGAGTTCGCGAACCTGGCCCTCGTCGCCGACGTCGGCGACGACATACGTTGCCTCGGCGCCAGCCTCGCGACACTCTCCGACGAGCAGCGAAAGGGCCGTCTCGTCGCGAGCCGCAAGCACAAGACTGGCGCCGTGTTCGGCCGCCATGCGCGCCGTGGCCAGACCAATGCCCGTTGTGGCGCCGGTAATCACGATGACCTGCTTATCGAGCGGTTTCAAACGCAGTGCCATGTTGCTCTCCTTGCCCGTGGTCACAGGCGTTGCAGTGCATGTAAGGTTCATTTCCCTGCCTACTGTCCGGTAAGCATAGAACCCAGGGCAGGATTGCAAAGCGTATAAGCTCACTATGGACTTGGCGTCGTCGTGCTTATCCGGCACGCTGAAGATCCTGTTCTCACTTCGCCGAAGGAGCCTGCGCATGTCGCAGCCATTGACGCGTCACAACCGGCCCCGCCAAGTGCTCGAAGCTATTGCCGCCGCCAATGCAGGCCTATCCGATGCGCAGCGCAAGGCCAAGTACACCAAGCTGGCCGAGTCGCCGTACCGTTTTTTCCGTGGCACCAACCATCTCTATTGGGCCGATGTCTGGCACGATTGGCGGTTTGCCCTCTATGGCGGGTTGCCCGGGACCCAGACCTGGTTGCAGGGCGATGCCCATGCCTACAACTTCGGCGCCTATGGCCATCACGATGATAGTGTGCGCTATGGCATGGACGACTTCGACGATGCCCTGATAGGTGATTACCAATACGATGTCTGGCGGTTGGCGATCAGTGTGGTTCTGGATGCTCGCGAAAATGTCGGTCTGACGCGCAAGGGTATTCGCAAGGCGCTCAGCTCGCTGCTGGAGAGTTATCACGACGAGTTGGCCGGTCACGTTCGTGGCGAGACACCTCAGGCGGTGACGCTCGAAAATGCCAAGGGGATTCTGGAACCGTTCATGCGGACGGTTGCAGACACCTCTTCGCGCGCGAAGATGCTGGAGAAATGGACGCGCCTTGAGGAGAACGGACGCTGTTTCGCCGAGCGTCCGAAAAAGCTGGCACCCTTGCCCCAGGATCAGGCCATCCAGCTTCGTCAGGCCATCGAGCAGGAATATCCCAAGACGTTACAGGGGCATGCCGCTGGCAACGAGAGCGCTCATTTTCGCGTCAAGGACATGGCGCGCCGGCTGGATGCGGGAACCGGCTCGCTGGGACTCGAACGCTATTACGTGCTGATCGAGGGTGGGGCGGAGCATGTGCATGACGACGTCATTCTCGATATCAAGGAACAGACACCACCGGAAGGGTGGCGACTCATGAACCGCGACGAGAAGCGTGCCTGGCGCCGGGCTTTTCCCCATGAAGGCATACGTCATGCGGCGGCCTTCTGTGCGATTGCCGAGCACCCCGATATCTATCTGGGCTGGCTGCACCTGGGGGATAAGGTGTTCTCGGTTCGTGAACGGTCGCCCTACAAGGTGGATTTTCCCACTCAGCGCATCGAAGGAGCCAAGCCCTATCGCAAGCTGTCCAAGCAATGGGGGCGTATTCTGGCTCGCGAGCATCTGCGCGGGGCTCGTGCGTTGAATCCGGACGATCCGGCACGTTTTGCTCGCAGCGTGTGCGAACGGCTCGATGGCCGGCTCGACAACTTCGTTAACATGGTGTCCACACTGGCCATGAGCTATGCCGATTGCGTAACGCAGGACTATCGCTTTTTTGTCGACTCGGAAGATACCGGGGACGAGTGGCGACGGAAGGGTACTTCTGCTGACAGGGGCTAGACGTTCGAGGCGACTGCCGCGAGTGACAATGTCAATGCAGCATGGCCTGCGCTTCCAGCCGATAGCCATGTTGATAGATGCTACGTAGGCGCACGCCATGGCTGCCATCCAAAGTCAGCTTGCGGCGCAACCGGCTGATGTGCGTATCCACGGTGCGTGTCGATACGTCGCCATTGATGCCCCATACGACTTCCAGCAGACGGGCTCGCGAAAGCAACTCGCCGGGATGATTGAAGAACAGCGACACCAGGCGGAACTCCCGCTCCGTCAGTTTCACGTGTTCGCCAGCGAATTGCACTTCACGTTGACTGCTATGCAGTGTGTAGGCTCCGAGTTGCTCCCTGGTATCCTGCGCCTGGAAGCCGGTGCGTCGGGCAAGGGCGTTAATGCGTGCGGAAAGCTCGCGGGGACGTAGCGGTTTGGACAGAAAATCGTCGGCACCACTCTCCAAGGCCAGCACGATATTTTCCTCCTCATCGCTCGCGGTGATGAACAGAATGGGACCTTTCCAACCGTCATGCTGGCGCAGGTTCATGGTGACGTCCATGCCGCTGGCGTCCGGCAACCTCCAGTCAATGATGAACATATCAAACGCCTGCGTCTGGATGGCCCGGCGTAGTTCGCTGGCGCGCGTGAATTGCGAGATACGGTGGCCAGCAGCGATCAGACACTGCTCGATGAAGTCCTGCTGATCGGTATCGTCTTCCAGCACGCCGATATGCATTGGGTTTGGCATGTTTTTCTTCTTACCGGCTGTGGCCAGCTATTGATTGAATACGGTCAGTCACGCCGTGACTGTGACAAAGGTTCACAGTTCGATGACGAGCGGCCGAAATATAATCACTACGTCAGACACCTTGGGGGCACTTAACATGTCGCTTTTCCGCTCACCGGGCCTGCTGTTGGGTGGTATGTTGGCCTCCTTGCTTTCTTCTATCGGCAGCCAGGCCCTGGCACTTGAGGCGCCGACAGGCCCGGTGATCCTCGTGGTCAGCGGTAATATCACCGAGACCAACCTGGGCAATGAGGCGCATTTCGACCATGACATGCTCCAATCGCTGGAGCAGCGTGAAACCATGACCGGGACGCCCTGGCACGAGGGCAAGATGACCTTCAAGGGGCCTCTGGGACGCTCGCTGCTTGAAACCGTGGGCGCCCAGGGCGAGATCATGCGGATTGACGCTCTCAATGACTATTCCGCCAGCGTTCCTGTAGAGGATTTCAGGGAACACGACGTGATTCTGGCGATGTCCGCCGACAATCGTCGACTGCGTGTACGCGACCATGGTCCGCTGTTCGTGATCTATCCCTTCGACGAGGAGCCGTCACTGCTCAACGAGGACGTCATTACACGCTCGGTCTGGCAGGTGAAGGCTATTGAAATCAAGTGACACCGCCCAGGCCTCGGGAGGCCTGTCGATGCAGTCGCTATTATCGCGACGCTTCAGGATCGCCACTTTTGCGGCGATCCTGTTTTTTCTTGCCACCTTGGTCACGGGCGGCCTGATCTTCCAAAGGCATCAAGCCATCGAGGACCGCCTGCTGGAGAACCTAGTCTGGGCTGCCTACCAGTTCGATCGTGAGGTCCGGGAGTTTCGCTTTGCCCTGCTGGACGACAGCAAGGCGTCGATCGATGACGCCTTGCTGCACCACGAACTCCTCTATAGCCGTATGGCGCTATTCCTGCAGGGTGACATTGCCCGATCAATTAGCGAGGTACCGGGGCTGGACGCGCCTATTCGGCAGGCCAAGCGCCTAGTCAATGAGATTGATGGTCTGCTGGTGGCGTTGCCCGGCGATACGGCAGGGCTGTCTCCAGCGCTGGTGCAGACACTTCTCGACAAGAATCAAACGCTACAACTGCTGACCGGTGACGTAGTGGTTGGCATCAATGCCCATGTTTCGGAAATGCGGGCCTTCGAGCATCAGGAGTTACTCAAGCTGTATTGGGTGGTATTGGTTCTGGTGGTGCTGGTGATGTTTTCCGGTGGCGCCCTGGTGAAGGCGTTGGTGCGGGAAGGGCGGGCGCGCCACGAAAAGGCGCAGCTACTCGAGATACAGAGCATCGAGCTTAACGAAGTCGCCCGACGTGCCGAGGCAGCGAGCCGGGCCAAGTCGGAATTCATGGCGGTGATGAGTCACGAGATCCGTACTCCGCTCAGTGGCGTAATCGGTATGTCCGATCTGCTCGGCGACGAGCGTCTGACAGAACAGGGTAATAAGTATCTACTGTCCCTCAGGCAAAGTGCTGCCGGTTTGCACACGGTAATCAACGACATACTGGATTACACCAAGTTGGAATCCGGTGCCCTGGATCTCGATGATCGACCGTTCAATCTGCCTACGTTCATCGAGCAGGTCTGTGCCGGCTACCGGTTACGACAGGACGGCCAGAATGTTTCGATGCTATATCAACTCGATGCCGACCTGCCCTCGTTCGTCAGTGGTGACATCGACCGCCTTCGCCAGGTACTGATGAACCTGCTGACAAACGCTTTCAAGTTCACGGAAGAGGGGTTCGTCAGGCTCAGCGTTACCCGTGATGGCGAGCAACACATTCGCTTCGAGGTCCGTGATACCGGCTGCGGCATCTCTCCGCACGATCAGCAGCGGCTCTTCTCGCCATTCACTCAAGTCGATGCTTCTATTGCCCGGCGGCACGAAGGGACGGGCCTGGGGCTGGCCATCTGCGAGCGCCTGATAACGGCCATGGGTGGCGAGATCGACATGAGTAGCCAGCCAGGGCTGGGCAGTTTGTTCTGGTTTACCATCAGTCTGCCCGAGACGGATGCTGTCGAGGCTCTAGCCTCCACCGCGCTGGCAGGTACGGAGTTGGGTCGTCATACGATCCTGGTGGTGGAGGACAACTCGATCAACCAGATCTTGACCAGAGCCATGCTCGAATGGATGGGTCAGGATGTAGTTGTCGTCGATAACGGCGAAGAAGCGCTGGCCTGCCTGGCGTCGTCCTCGCCGATCGACCTGGTATTGCTCGATATGCAGATGCCGGTCCTGGATGGGCCGGAAACGGCGCGTCGCTGGCGGTCACAGGAGCCCGCTGGGCAACATCTGCCGATTCTGGCCATGACGGCCAATGTTATGCCAGAGCATCGTGAAGTTTGCCTGCAAAGCGGTATGGACGAGGTCATATGCAAACCCTTTACACGAGAGGCGCTGTATTTCCTGCTCGGCCAATATCTTAGTCCGTGCCGGGAAAGTGATGAAACGGCATGCTCCCAGACCAAGGAAACAGCTCCGCCGCCATCGCTTCCATCAAGTGAAGACTCGTCAGGCGTGGGGCTGCTGGATTTAGACATTCAAAAAGAATTGCGCGATACCCTTGATCCGGACGCCTTGAAGGGGTTGCTGACAGTTTTCTTTGCACGCCTCGATAAGCGCCTGGTCGCGCTGCGACAGCATCTGGAAAACGAAGACTGGCAGGCGTTTCGAAGGGACGCTCACTCGCTTAAGGGCGCCGCCTCGTCGTTGGGATGCTTGGCGATCGCCGAGCAGGCTCGCGCCATGGAGCAAGAGAGTTTGCTGGCCGAGATATCGACTCTACACCGCTACATGCGGCATCTCGCCGAGCTTGGGGCTGCTACACGCAGTGCGTTGCTTGGCATCTCAGCGACTAGGAACTGATATTTTTACTCAATATTCAAGCGTTGAAGTCGTCATCATGCGAGAGTGCTTGCTTGGGCCTGGTGGGAGTACCAGCCATTGAATTGCTCTTGTGCCATGGGGCGGGCAAAAAGATAACCTTGGCCGATGTGGCAATGGGCGGCTTTGAGCAGGCCATGTTGCTCCTGTGTCTCGATCCCTTCCGCCACCACTTCCATATCGAGTCGGCGACCCAGGTCGACGATGGCCAAGGTAATGGCACGCGCCTCGTGGTCTTTATCGCATAGTGAAACGAAGCTCCGGTCCAGCTTCAGTTCGTCGAATGGCAGCCGGTAAAGCTGGGTCAGCGAGGAGTAACCGGTACCGAAGTCATCCAGTGCCAGCCGGCAGCCACGCTCACGTAGGGCCGATAGGAGTTGGCATGCGTGGCTGAGACACTCGATGCTTGCCGACTCGGTCAGTTCCAAGGTCAGGCCACCAAGGTGTGAGGTATGGCGGGCCACGACACGGTCGAAAGCCGTTAGCATGTTAGGCGTTCTCAGCAGCTGGGCCGGAATGTTGATGGCGATGTTAAGTGGCCAGCCCCGAGCGTGCCAGCATGTTTGTTGCGTCAGGGCGAGATCTAGCACGTGCCAGGTCAGTTCGACAATGCGTTGGCTGCGCTCGGCCAAGGGAATGAAGCTGTCTGGGTAAATCATCCCGCAATCGGGATCCTTCCAGCGCAGCAGCGCTTCCACACCTGCGATTCTACCGCTCTGCAGCTCAAGCTTGGGCTGGTAGGCCAGGAAGAAGTGACCCTGGCGCATGGCATTATCCAAGGCGTTGACCGTCAGTGGACGGTCGCGGTTGCCCAGGGGAGCAATCAAGGCATCGAGCCGCTTCAGTAGCTGCCCTTTAGGAAGAAAGCCGAGCAAATGCAGTCCCATATCCCTTCCGATGCCAAGAACGGCTTGGGGGGTATCGGCATCGCAGCCACTGAGCAGCACCACAGCCGCGCTGAGGCGCAAATCCCGCAAATGATGAAGAACTTCCAGTTCCGTAAACTCACCCAGCCCGAAGTCGAGCAAGATCAGGTCAACATCGAGTAGCTCCGGCCGATGGGCCAGCTCGTCGAGACCGCCCAACGTGGTGACATCATAACCGCGCCGGCGTAACAGATGCTGGCCCAACAACTGTATTTCGATATCGTCGTCGACGACCAAGGCGCGCTGTGGCATGACGTGAAGCTCCTGAGAACGAACTGGCAGATCGTATCGAGTGCCAAGGCTAGAATGCAGGACTTGGCTGGGAGGAAAGCCAGGCGGGGTGAGTGGCGTGTCGGAAGACCAGGGAATTTACAGTCTGCGCGTGCCCATATCGTTGTTCTCTCGGAAGCGTCGTTTCTAATGTCATGCAACGGTAAACGTGATTGAGTCGTTAGTCGACTACACGCCATGACTTGTCACGTTTGTTTGCTTTCAAACACACGTTTGGTTTGTGTAAGCTATCGTTGCGCTTCATATTATTGCGCTCAGTATTTACTTTCCGCGCTCAAGTACTTTCTCCCACACAAAGCTCAAATCCGACATCGCAAACCGATGCATCCACGGCCTTGCCCTCAAGGCGGGCAATGACCTGCTGGGCGGCAATGCGCCCGATCGCTTCGCGAGGCGATACGATCGTCGTCAGCCTGGGGGTAATGTGCTGGCCGAAGGGCAGTCCGGTGAAGCCGGCAATGGCGACGTCATCAGGCACACGGATACCTGCCCGATTGGCATGCAAGATGGCACCTGCGGCCAAGGTATCGTCGGCGAAATGAATGGCGTCGGTGCCTGATCGCTGAACCATGACGTGGCGAAACGCCTTGGCGCCGATCTCGAGTGCGCTGGCGTCCGGCCACTCTGCGAGCGGTGCTTCCAGTCCGTGCGCTTCCAGGAGATCGCGATGTCCTTCGTAGCGCAGCCGGGCGCGGTAATTGCCATCCATCTGCGCGCCGGCATAAACGATCCGTCGATAGCCCTGGTCCAGTAGGTGCTGCGCCATGCAGCGCCCGGCATCGTAGTGAGACAGTCCCACATTGAGGTCGATCCCCTGGCCGAGTTCCATGATCTCCATGACCGGCTTCTGCCAGCGCTTGAGCATGGCGGTACAGGCGGCATCATGGCGTAACCCGGTAATGACCAACGCGGAGGAGGACCAGCCGAGGAAGGTCTGCACCAACTCATGCTCGCGGCGTATGTCGTATTCGGTATTGCCAAGCAGAATCTGGTAGCCGTGCTTCTCGAAGGTGGTCTGCAGGCCATGGATGACCTCGATGAATACGACGTTGGATAGCGATGGCACGATCACCGCGATGAAGCGTGAATTGGCTGAGGCCAAGCTGCCAGCGAGCATATTGCGTACGTAACCGATGCGCTCGATAGCGGCCTCGACGCGTTCGCGTGTGGTCTGGCGGACGCTGTCGGGCGAGTTGAGCACGCGTGACACCGTTATGGTGGAAACCCCCGACTCGCGGGCGACATCGGCCAGGGTGGGGTTGTCGGCCCCACGCCGTTTGCGACGCTCCGACGGCTCTGAATTAGACATTGGTCGTGCTCCCGCTTCCCACCCTTGCGTGTCAGGAGAGGGTAATCTAAAACAAATGTTAGCGCTAACATTCGATCCCGCCACAACATGACAACAGGGGAGTCCGCCAGATGATTGAGCGCACGCCGCACACCGAGACGGTAGGGGTAATAGGCTTGGGAGCCATGGGGCTGGGCACGGCCACGGCCCTGCACGAGGCCGGGTTGGCGGTGATCGGTTGTGATATCAGCGACTCGGCCCGTGAGGCCTTCGAATCCCGCGGCGGCATCAGCGTGGCTACGCCAGCCGAGTTGGCAGGGCGCTGTGGCGTCGTATTGGTAGTGGTGGTCAATGACGAGCAGGTCGAGCATGTATTGTTCGGCGAGGCGGGACTGGCGGATCGGCTAGCGCCGGGCAGCCTGGTCGTGCAGTGCGCCACGGTGGCGCCGAGCTATGCCATGGCCCTGGGAAAACGGCTAGACGCCACCGGGCTGTTGATGCTTGATGCCCCGATCAGCGGCGGCGCCGCGAAGGCGCGCCAAGGGCGGTTGTCGGTTATGTCTTCGGGAAGCGATGCGGCCTACGACAAGGCCAGGCCGGTGCTCGATGCGATGGCCGAGACCGTTTATCGGCTGGGCGATGCCCCGGGGGCGGGCTCCAGCGTCAAACTGGTCAATCAATTGCTGGCTGGTGTACATATTGCGGCGGCCGCCGAGGCCATGGCGCTGGGTGTCCGCATGGGTATCGATCCCGACACGCTCTACGACGTGATCACCCATTCCGCCGGCAATTCCTGGATGTTCGAGAATCGCGTACCGCATATTCTCAAAGGCGATTACACGCCGCTTTCCGCCGTGGATATCTTCGTCAAGGATCTCAATATCGTGCACCAGACCGGGCGCGAGTTGACCTTTCCCACCCCGGTTGCGGCCAGCGCGTTACAGCAATTCACCGCAGCCAGCGGCGCCGGGTTCGGGCGCGAGGATGATGCGGCGGTCATCAAGGTATACCAGCGTCTGTCGGGCATTGCTCTACCGGCAGCCAACGATGCGGAGGGTGGCACATGAGCCTGGTTCTCGGCGCCATCGCCGACGATTTCACTGGCGCCACCGATCTGGCCAACAATCTGGTGCGGGCCGGCATGCGTTGCATCCAGACCATTGGCGTGCCCGATCACGCCCTTGATGCCGACGATGTCGATGCGGTGGTAGTCGCACTCAAGTCGCGCTCCTGTCCGGTGGAGGAGGCCGTGAGCGATTCGCTCTCGGCACTGGAATGGTTGCAGGCGCAGGGCGCGCGGCAGGTTTTTTTCAAGTATTGCTCCACGTTCGACTCCACGCCGCGCGGAAACATCGGGCCGGTGGCCGATGCGTTGCTGGAGCGCTTGGGAGCGGAGCAAACAGTGATGGTGCCGGCATTTCCGGTCAACGGGCGCACGGTCTACCAAGGCCACCTGTTTGTTGGCGACCGGCTGCTCAACGACAGCGGCATGCAGCACCACCCACTCAACCCGATGCGTGACGCCGACCTGGTGCGCGTGTTGGCGCAACAGACGCCTCATCCCGTTGGCCTGCTGACGCATGCCACCCTGACCCAGGGGGGCGATGCTGCCAAGGTACGCCTGGCCGAACTGCATCGCGACGGCGTCCGCCACGTGATCTGTGACACTCTCGATGAAAACGATCTGAACGTTCTTGCCGAGTCGGTGGCCGACTTGGCACTGGTCACCGGCGGTTCCGGGCTGGGTCAGACTCTGCCCGAAGTCTATCGTCAGCGCGGCTGGCTGGCGCCGGTCGATAATGCGGGCCAATTAGCCGTGCCGAACGGAGCGTCCCTGGTACTGTCGGGAAGCTGCTCGCAGGCCACGCTGGGCCAGGTCGAGCATTTTCTGCGTTTCCACGAAGGCTTTGCGCTCGATCCTCTGGCGCTGGCCGAGAGCGATGCCCAAGTCGAGGAGGCACTGGCTTTTGCCCACGAGCGCCTGAGCGAGACGACGCCGGTACTGATCTATGCCTCGGCTGCGCCCGAGCGTGTCAAGGAAGCGCAGCGACGCCTCGGGGCGGCCCAGGCCGGTGAACTGGTCGAGCGGGCCCTGGCACGCCTGGCGCAGGCGCTGGTGGGTGAAGGCGTAGGGCGACTGGTGGTTGCCGGTGGTGAAACTTCCGGCGCAGTGGTCTCGGCATTGGGCGTGGCCGAACTGCGTATCGGCGAGCAGATCGATCCTGGCGTACCTTGGACACAGACCCAGGTAGCCGGTCGCGAGGCGCCGTTATCGCTGGCCCTGAAGTCAGGCAATTTCGGAGGCGTCGATTTCTTCACTCGGGCTTTCGAGACACTGCGTGGGGAGCGACCGTCATGAGCCGTCACGACAATCTTCTGCGTGAGCAGATAACCACCCATGGCAAGTCGTTGTTCGACCGTGGCCTGACCATGGGATCGAGCGGCAACATCAGCGTACGTCTTGACGATGGTGGCTGGCTGATGACGCCCTCCAACGCCTGCCTGGGTCGGCTCGACCCGGCGCGCATCTCGCGTCTCGATCGAGATGGACGCCTGCTCGACGGCGACAAGCCGACCAAGGAAAGCTTTCTGCACATGGCAATGTATGCCGAGCGCCAGCAGTCGCAGGCCATCGTGCATCTGCACTCGACCCATTCGGTGGCGGTGTCGTGCCTGCCGGATATCGACTCCCATGATTGCATCCCGCCACTGACCGCCTACTACGTGATGCGTGTCGGGCGACTGCCGCTGGTGCCGTACCATCTGCCCGGCGACACCGCACTGGGCGATGCGGTAAAAGGCCTGGCCGGCCGGCACAGCGCCGTGCTGCTGGCTAACCACGGCCCGGTGGTGGCGGGCAAGTCGCTGGAGGCAGCGGTGTACGCCACCGAAGAGCTCGAGGAAACCGCCAAGCTGTTTCTGCTCTTGCGTGGCCAGAACCCGCGCTGCCTGACGCCGGAGCAAGTGGCCGAACTCGAAGCGCGCTTTCCCCGCGACTGATATGACAAGTCGCCAACGACTCTATGAGGACACCCATGATCCGACTGGCCGCCAACCTCAGCATGCTGTTCACCGAGCATGACTTTCTCGATCGCTTTGCGGTGGCGGCGAAGGCCGGGTTCCGCGGTGTCGAGTATCTGTTTCCCTACGCCTACGAGCCGCGAGAGCTGCGTGCTGCCCTCGACGATAACGGGTTGACGCAGGTGTTGTTCAACCTGCCGCCGGGCAACTGGGAGGCGGGGGAACGCGGCCTGGCCAGCCTGCCGGGACGTGAATCCGAATTCCGCGACAGTGTGAGCGAGGCGCTGCGCTATGCCGAGGCACTCGACTGCCCGAGTCTGCACGCCATGGCCGGGTTATTGCCGGCGGATGCCGACGAGGCCACTCGCGAGGCGCACCTGGCCACCTACATCGACAATCTGCGCCATGCCGCGTCGGAACTGGCCCGGGCTGGACGTACCCTACTCATCGAGCCCATCAACACCCACGACATGCCGGGTTTTTTCCTGAATCGACAGGCCCAGGCCCGTGAGGTGCTGGAACGGGTCGGCGCCGACAACCTGCGCATTCAATTCGACCTTTATCACTGCCAGATGACCGAGGGGAACCTGTTCGCCAATCTCGAGGCGCAGTTTCCTTATATGGGGCATGTGCAGATCGCCGGCGTGCCGGGACGTCATGAGCCGGATGTTGGCGAGGTGAACTATCCGGCGGTGCTCGAGCGCCTGGCGGAGCTGGGGTACGACGGCTGGGTGGGCTGCGAGTACAAGCCAGCGGCGGAAACCGCTGCCGGCTTGAGGTGGGGCACGGCCTACGGGCTGCAGGCCTGATCAACAAAAGCGCGTGACGACAACGATAAGGATGGATGATGCACGTATTGATTACCGGTGCTGCCGGCTTCCTCGGCCAACGATTGACGGCCGCCTTGCTCGACCGCGGCGAGCTCAATGGCAGGGCTCTGACGCGTCTGACGCTGGTTGATCAGATCGCGCCGGTACCGCCGGCGCACGATGACATCACACTCGATTGTCGGGCCATGGACATCACCCGAGCCGGTGCGCTGGATAGCCTGCTCGGCGAACGCCCCGAGGTCATCTATCACCTCGCTGCCGTAGTCAGTGCGGCGGCCGAGGCCGACCTCGACCTGGGCATGGCTGTCAACTTCGATGCCACCCGTGCCCTGCTGGAAGGCTGCCGCGCGGCCGGCCTCGCCGAAACGCGCCTGGTCATGGCCAGCTCAGTTGCTGTCTATGGTGGCGAGCTGCCGACGGTACTCGACGACATGACGGCCCTGACGCCGCAGAGTTCCTACGGCGCCCAGAAGGCGATGTGTGAACTGCTCATCAATGATTACAGCCGCCGGGGTCTGGTCGATGGCTGCGTACTGCGCCTGCCGACCATCGTGGTGCGCCCCGGGCGGCCCAATGCCGCGGCATCCAGCTTTGCCTCCAGCATCCTGCGTGAACCCTTGAACGGCGAGGCCGCGGTCTGCCCGGTACCCACCGATCTCGAACTGTTCGTGATGTCACCGGGGCGTGTCATCGAGGCGTTGCTGCATGCCGCGACGCTCCCGAGCGATTCGCTGGCGCCATACCGCAGCGTGATGCTGCCGGGCTTGACCGTCAGCGTTGCCGCGATGCTTGAGGTGCTGCGCGAAGTCGGCGGGGAGGAGGCTCTGGCCAGAGTGAGCCACGAGCCCGACCCGCGGATCGAAGCGATCGTCACTAGCTGGCCGGCGCGCTTCGAGACGCAGCGAGCCGAGCGCCTTGGCTTCGTCGGCGATCGCGACTTTCACGAGATCGTACGCACCTTCGTCGCCGAACGAGAGGCGTCCTGAGGCAAGCCACAAGAACACAATGACTCATCCGGCGGCAGCGCCGCCACACCATGAAGCGTAACGTGAAAGAGGAAACAATAATGACAGCACGCTTTGCACGCACCGCTCTGAACACCGCCATCGCCGGACTCGCCGGCGCCGCTCTGGCTTCCACCAGTGTGAGCGCTCAGGCGGCCCAGACCGTCACGGTCGGTCATACCACTTCCGATAACTCCCACTATTCGGTGGGCGTCGATGCCTTCAAGAAAACCCTGGAGGAACTCAGCGGTGGCGAGTTCACCGTCGAGGAACATCCTTCCGGTGCGCTGGGAGGTGAGCGTGCCATGATCGAGGGGCTGCAGATCGGCACTATCGATACCGTCATCACCTCCACCGGGCCGTTGGGCAACTTCGTACCCGAGACCTATGTACTCGATCTGCCGTTCCTGTTCGCCGATTACGATCAGGCACGCTGCGTGCTGGATGGCGAGATCGGCCAGGACCTGCTCGATCAGATCGGTAACAACAACCTGGTTGGCCTGGCCTGGACCGAGAACGGTTTCCGTCACCTGACCAACAGCAAACGCGACGTGAAAACCCCCGAGGATGCCGCGGGCCTGAAGATCCGCACCATGGAAAACCAGATGCACATGGCCGCCTTCAAGGAAATGGATGTGCATCCCACGCCGATGGCCTTCCCTGAACTGTTTACTGCGCTTCAGCAGGGCACGGTCGACGGTCAGGAAAATCCCGTCTCGGTGATTCTAACCAGCAACCTGTGGGAAGTTCAGGATCATATGTCACTGACCGGCCATGTCTATTCGCCAGCCATCATGCTGGCCTCGCCGGTACTCTGGGACAGCCTCAGCGATGAAGAGAAGGGCTGGTTCAAGCAGGCTGCCCAGGCAGGCGCCGAGGCGACCCGCGCCGAGGTGTCGCGTCTCGAAACCGCGGGTGTAAAGGAGCTCAAGGAAAAGGGCTTGACGGTGATCGAAGACATCGACAAGTCGCAGTTCCAGGATGCCGTCGAGCCTTCCTACTCGGTCTACACCGACCAGTACGGCAGCGAGATGTTGGAGCGTATTCGCAACAGTGAATGCCTGACCGGTAGCTAAGCACAGCACTCTAGTAACCTCGCCACCCCCGGTTCGGGGGTGGCCGATACATGGTGACTGCTATGCTGGAACTCTTTCTACGCATCGAGCGATTCACGTCACGTATCGCACTGGTCGCCGCCGTGCTGATGCTGATCGTCTCGGTGACGCTGGGCTTCTATCAGGTGCTGACGCGCTTCGTTTTCGACGCCCCGTCGACCTGGTCCGAAGTCATGTCGCGCTCGGCGATGATCTGGTGTGTCTTTCTGGGCGCCGCGGCCAGCTTCCGCGGTGGCTACATGATGGCCGTCGAGGTCATCTACAAGCTGGTGCCGGTCCGGGCCCTGGTGTGGCTCGAGTTGCTGGTCGCCCTGTGCTGTCTTCTCGTTCTGGGGATACTGGTCTACTTCGGTACCTTGATGACGATTCGGGTCAGCGCGCAAATGCTGTCAGGCATGCAGATATCCATCGCCTGGGTCTACGCAGCCATCCCTGTCGGCGCTGCCTTCTCGGTGCTGGCAGTCCTGGCACGTATCGCCTCCCAAGTGACCCGGCGCGAGCCGATCGGCCCTGCAGAGGCCGAAGCGCTGCCCGAACGCAAGCACGATACCCCGGTTGCCCCAGCTAGCCAGGCACCGCGTCACGACACGCCGCCCATCAACGCTAAGACATCGTCCGCACCGGCCCCGACCGGACTCACCGGGAGATCCCGCTCATGAACCTGGCCATCGGACTCTCGCTGATCATTCTGTTCGGCCTGGGCGTGCCCATTGCCATTTCCATCCTGCTGGCTTCGATCATCGGCATCGAGTTCTTCTCGCGGCTGCCGCTATTGATGGTGCCGCAGCAGATGTTCGTCGGTATCGACAACTTTCCGCTGATGGCAATTCCATTCTTCATTCTGGCAGGCAACCTGATGGCCGCCGGGGGCATTTCTCAGCGCCTGGTGGATCTCGCCAAGTCGATTGTCGGTGGCCTGCAGGGCGGCCTGGCGATGACCTGTGTGCTGACCTGCATGATGTTCGCCGCGGTGTCCGGGTCGAGCGTGGCCACAACGTTTGCCATCGGTTCCATCCTGATCCCGGCGATGGTACGCCACGACTATCCCCGCCCGCTGGCAGCGTCAATCCAGGCCTCGTCTGCCGAGCTGGGTGTGCTGATTCCGCCATCGATACCGCTGATTCTTTACGGTGTCAGTACCGATACCTCGATAGGGCGCCTGTTCATCGCCGGCATTGGTCCGGGCCTGCTGATCGGTGGCTCGCTTCTGCTGTTTTTGTACCTGTTCTGCAAGGTGCGCGGTTACGGTCTGCGCGATCGCGAGGAGCGCCAGGCCTTCCCCGTTGCCTTCCGGCGTGCCTGGGCGGCCATGCTGATGCCGGTGGTGGTCATCGGCGGAATCTACGGAGGCGTGTTTACACCCACCGAGGCGTCGGCAGTGGCGGTGGTTTATGCGCTGATCGTCGGTGGGCTGGTCTACCGCGAACTGGGCTTCGATGACCTTTGGCCGATCTTCAAGCAGAGCGTGATCTCGACAACGACAATCATGCTGATCATTGCCGCCGCGACGCTGTTCAGCTTTTTGATCAGCCGCTCGGGCCTGCCCTCGGACGTAGCGGCGTGGGTGACCCAGGTCTTCGACAGCCCAATCTCGTTTCTGCTGGCCGTCAACGTGATGCTGCTGGTAGTGGGCATGTTCGTCGAGACTTCCGCCGCCATTCTGGTGCTTGCCCCGATCTTCACGCCCATTGCCGTGCAATACGGCATCGATCCGGTGCACTTCGGCCTGATCGTCGTCGTCAACCTGGCCTTGGGCATGTTCACGCCGCCGTTGGGCGTCAACCTGTTTGCCGCCTGTGCGGTGGCCAAGCTATCCATCGATCAGCTGATCCCCTGGTTGCTGCGTTTCGTGCTGGTGGTGCTGGCCTGCCTGATGGCGATTACCTACCTGCCCTGGATCTCACTGGGCCTGGTCGATCTTCTTTACTGAGCGAGGAAAATAACAATGCATGACCTACCCGACATGCCGCCCCGTGCGGCGCTGATCGCCGGTGAATGGGTAACGACACCGCACACGCTACGCGTGGAAGCGCCGGCTACCGGCGAGAGGCTCACCGAGATTGCCCGCTGCGAGGCGGAACACGTCGAGGAGGCTGTCAGGGCAGCACGACAGGCCTTCGACGGCGAGCTGGGCGAGTGGAGTCATTGGTCGGCCCGCCAGCGTGGCGAGTGGTTGTTCGCCTTTGCTACAGCCATTGACGCCGATGCCGAGGCGCTGGCCGCGTTGGAGTGCGCCGATACCGGCAAACCGATCAGCCAGGCCAAGGGCGACATCGCCGTCTGTGCGCGTTACTTCCGTTTCTATGCCGGTGCCGCCGACAAGCTGCACGGTGAGACGATCCCGTTCGAGAACGACTTCGCCGTGATGACCCTGCGGGAGCCATTCGGTGTCTGCGCGCAGATCATCCCCTGGAACTATCCGGCGCAGATCTTCGGGCGCTGTGTTGCTGCCGCGCTCGCTGCCGGCAATACCGTGGTGCTCAAGCCGGCCGAGGATGCCTGCCTGAGTGTGCTGCGCCTGGCGCAGATCGCTACACGCTGTGGCTTGCCGCCCGGTGTGCTTAATGTCATTCCCGGCCTGGGTAGCGAGGCGGGAGCGGCATTATCGGCGCATCCGCTCATCAACCACTTATCGTTCACCGGCTCGCCGGTCACCGGCACGCTGGTTACCCAGGCGGCAGCGGCCAATCACGTTCCCGTGACCATGGAACTGGGTGGCAAGTCGCCGCAGGTGGTGTTCGCCGATGCCGACCTCGACGCCGCGCTGGCCGCGGTAGTTCGGGGCATCATTCAGAATGCCGGCCAGACCTGTTCGGCAGGTAGCCGCCTGCTGGTCGAGTCGAGCTGCTACGAGGAGGTGATAACGCGCCTCACCGAACGCTTCTCGGCATTGCGCTGTGATGCTGGCGAGAAGGACCCGGATTGCGGCCCGCTGATCAACGCTCGCCAGCGCGAGAAGCTCGAGGCTCGACTTGCCGCGGCCAAGGAAGACGGTATCCGTGTTGCCGCCGCCGGGCAGTTGGCGGAAGGGGCACCCGGCGGGGGCCACTTCGTGGTGCCGCAGCTGCTTATCGATATCCCTGAGGGCCATGACGCGGTACGCGAGGAGCTGTTCGGTCCTGTGCTGGCGGTTCAGCGCTTCGACAGCGAGGAAGATGCCGTGCGCCTGGCCAATTCGACCGACTTCGGGCTGTGTGCCGGCGTGTGGACCCGTGACGGTGGACGCCAGCTGCGGATGGCCAAGCGTATCCGCAGCGGCCAGGTCTTCGTCAACAACTATGGCGCTGCTGGTGGCGTCGAGCTGCCGTTCGGCGGTGTTGGGCGCTCGGGGCATGGGCGCGAGAAGGGCTTCGAAGGGCTGAAGAGTTATACCCAACTCAAGACAGTGGCGATCAAGCACGGCTGAGGATAACGACAATGACCTACAAGATTGCGGTGTTGCCGGGTGACGGGATTGGCCTCGAAGTCGTTCCGGAGGGGCTGCGGGTGCTGGAGGCGGCGGCGAAGCGCTTCAACCTGTCGCTAGAGTTCGAACAGTTCGATTTCGCTAGTTGCGCTTACTACATGGAACACGGCGACATGTTGCCGGACGACTGGTACGAGACGTTGACCCGCTTCGATGCCATCTTCTTCGGTGCGGTGGGCTGGCCGGATACCGTGCCCGACCATGTGTCGGCGTGGGGCTCGCTGCTCAAGTTTCGGCGTGCCTTCGATCAGTACGTCAACCTGCGCCCGTGCCGGCTGATGCCGGGAATCGAGAGCCCGCTCAAGGGGCGGGGGCCGGGCGACATCGATTTCATGGTGGTGCGCGAGAACACTGAGGGCGAATACACACGCCTGGGTGGCAGAGTATTCGAAGGCACCGATCGCGAAGTGGTGCTGCAGGAAACCATCATGACCCGTAGCGGTGTCGACCGCGTGCTCAAGTACGCCTTCGAGCTGGCCCAGTCACGGCCGCGCAAGAAGCTGACCTCGGCGACCAAGTCCAATGGCCTGTCGATCTCGATGCCGTACTGGAACGAGCGGGTCAAGGCGATGAAGGCGAACTACCCGGAAGTCAGCGTCGATCAGTTTCACATCGATATTCTTACTGCCAACTTCGTGTTGCACCCCGACTGGTTCGATGTCGTGGTGGCCAGCAACCTGTTCGGCGATATCCTCTCCGACCTGGGGCCGGCGTGCACTGGCACCATCGGTATCGCGCCGTCCGGCAACATCAACCCGACCCGGGAATACCCCAGCCTGTTCGAGCCGGTCCATGGCAGCGCGCCGGATATCGCGGGCAAGGGCATCGCCAACCCCATCGGCCAGATCTGGTGCGGGGCGATGATGCTTGAACACCTGGGCGAAATCGAGGCAGGCAAGGCTATCGTCAGCGCCATCGAGCGCGTCATGGAGCGGGGAGATGCGAGCGTGATCACGCCGGACCTGAAGGGCCGCGGCACAACCGAGACATTGGGCCAGGCCATTGCCGAGGCGCTGGCCGCGGGCGATGCGCAAACCCAGCCAGCCATTGAGGAGGAGCAGGCATGAGCAAAAACTATCGTGTCGGCATGGTGGGCATCGGCCTGATGGGCCATGGCATCGCCAGCTGCTTGCTGCGCCACAGTCACGAACTGTGTTTTCTCGATCATCCCGGCAATCAACCGGTCGACGACTTAATCGACAAGGGGGCGGTGATCAAACGTACCGCCCGCGAAGTCGCCGAAGCCTCGGAAGTCGTCATTCTCTGTGTTACCGGTACGCCACAGGTGGAGAGCGTACTGTTCGATTCGCAGGGAGTGATCGAGGGGCTGGGCGCCGGAGCCACCGTCATTGATTGCTCCACAGCGATCCCTAGTTCCACAGTGAAGATTGCCGAGCGGGTCGCTGCGGCCGGCGGTCAGTTTCTGGACGCGGCGATGACGCGTACCCCCAAGGAAGCCGCCGAAGGCCGTCTGAACCTGATCGTCGGTGCCTCCGACGAGCTGTTTCGGGATGTCTATCCTCTGCTGCAGGACTTTGCCGAGAACATCACGCATGGTGGACCGGTAGGCTCGGGACACAAGCTTAAACTGCTGCACAATTACGTATCGCTGGGCTTCACTGCGGTACTCGCCGAGGCCTCGGCGGCGGCACGCCATGCCGGGATCGCCGATGACGTCTTTCTGGAGGTGCTGGGTAATGGGGGTGGCGCAGGCGTCGTGCTCGAGCGGCTGCGTCCGTTTATCGCCGCCGACGACCCCTCGGGTTTCCGCTTCAGTCTGGCCAATACGCTCAAGGACGTCGGTTATTACAACGCCATGGCCGAAGATGTGAAAGCGCCACACAGCGTGGCCGGTGCCATCGAGGCGCTTTACCGCGAGGTCAACGAGCAAGGCCATGGCGACCGGCTGGCGCCTGAGTTGATACGCATCCTGGAAATGCGCTAACGCTGGATGCCACCGTCACGGATGGTGGCGAAATAGCTGTCGCTGCCGATCTGGCCGCCCTTGAAGGCGATTTCCAGTCCATCGAAACGCATGTCGACGCTGTAGGCCGTACACAGCGGCGATCCTGGTGTCTCGGGCAGTGGCAGCCGTGTGGTCAAGGCATGAATACCCAACTGCTGGAGGGCATGGCTCGAGGTGTCGCCTCCGGCGACTACCACGCGTGTCAGTCGTTCGGCGATGACCAGCTCGCGCAGGATCTCGCCCAGGCGTCGACCGATGCCGTGTCGGGCCTGCTCGGTATTCAGCGCCGGATCGGCCGCTTCGGGGCCCAGGGCGGTATGCAATATCACGCTCTTGCCGGCGCGCAGGGCCGTAAGTCCGTGTTGTAGCGCTTCACTTCGAGCTGTTTCGCCGCTCGTCGGGTCGGCAAGCCGGGCGGCATCGATGGCGATGGTTTGGAAGCCATTGCCCTGTGCCCAGCGTATCTGGCTTGCCGTGGTTTCCGAGCAGCTACCCGAGACTACGGCAATGCGTTCCACCGCCCCGGGGTTCGAGAATGTCGGCGCCGGCCCGATCAATCCTTGACGGCGCCATTCGGTGAGCAGCGCGTATTCGACACCGGAAGAGCCCACTACGTAGCTACCGCCGGCCTGGCGCGTGCGCCACAACTGATGACCGACGCTGGTCTGGGTGGCCTCGTCGATCACGTCGTAGAGCAGCGCTTGGTATTGCCGTTGCCAGTTATCGATGCGCCTGTCGATATCGTCGCCAGTCAGCGAGGCCAGGTCCACCAGGCCGATGTCCAGTGTGGTCTGCTCGGCGAGATGGCGGCGCAGGTCGGCTTCGCGCATTGGTGTTACCGGGTGGCGCGACATCACTGGATGCCGGTCGATGCGGTACACATCGCCCCGATATGCCGCGAACAGGTGACCGAAGGCGGTGTAGCGTTTCATCTGTGGCACGCCGACCACAATGGGGACACAGGCCTGATCGAACAGATCACGTCCGATCTCCAGCGCACACCCGATGCTGCCGGTCCCGGGCGCACTGTCGAAGGTTGAGCAGGTCTTGTAGTGGCACACTCCGGCCCGGCGCTCGCGCAGCCAGGTGAGTGCCGGTGTGAGGTTTTCCTGCATCCACGCTGGCGACTCGCTGCGGCTGGTGCCGGCCAGGCCGAAGGCGCGGCAATCCGCGAAGCGGGCCAGCTGCGCGTCATCCGGTATCGCTGTGAACAGTACCGTCGAGACGCCTCGACTGCTCAGGGCTTCCAGCGCGTCGGTCGAGCCGGTGAGGTCATCGCCGTAATAGGTGATGAGCGTCTCGTTCGCAGTCATCGAAAGGCCTCCAGCGCCTGGGCGAGTTCGTGGTGCTCGGCGGCGTAGGACTCCAGTGTCGTGCCCTGAACGGTGGCATCCCAGGCCTGGCGCAAGCTCTTCACCCCGCTGGCGATGCCGCCGGGGTGGGCCATGATGCCGCCGCCGGCACAGAAAATCAGATCGGTGCTACCCAGCGCCTGGTAGGTGTCTACCGCTTGCCGCGCCGTCTGGCCCGAGGAGAACACCGGCATCACCTCGCAACCCGGCGTGGGGGGCGGAAACATTGGTGTCAGGCAGGCACGGGCGCTGGCGATCACGCTGTCATCGGCCTCGCTGAACTTGTTGGCCAATCCGTTGACGTGGATATGATCGACGCCGGCCAGGCGCCATAATTTCTGGTAAGCGATAAAGCTCATGCCGATATGCGGCGAGCGACTGAATAGGCCCCAGCCGGCACGATGGCCGTGCAGGGCCAGCCGGCAACGCTTGCGCAGGTGCGCCACGCCAGCCAGTCCCACACTATTGAGCGCGACCATGGCGCAAGTGCCACCGGCCGCTGCCACGTAATCGTGATGGCGTAACATTTCGTCGATATCGCCGGTAATGTTGAAGGCGTACATCACCTTGCGCCCGGTGCGCTCGGCATGAGCGTTGATGATCGGCATGACTGCATCGACCCGCGCCTCGAGAGGGTTGTGCGGCCCGTTGGCCTGCAGTTCATCATCCTTGATGAAGTCGATGCCACCCTCGACGAGCTGCTCGACAACCTCGGCGGTCTGCGCCGGCGACAGGCCCACGCTGGGCTTGATGATGGTACCGATCAGCGGGCGTTGCTCAACGCCGGTGAGCTTGCGCGTGCCGGCGATAGCATATTGTGGCCCGGGGTAGGCGGTGGCGAAGCTATCCGGCAGTGTCAGGTCGAGCAGCTTGAGTGCGGAGAATTCCTTGAGCTCGAACAGGTTGCCAGCGACGGTGGAGAGCAGATTGGGCAGAGACGGCCCGAGGTTGGCGATCGGCCATGACAGCGTGACACGGGCACGCTGGTAGCGCGGCATGTCGCTGCCCTTCGGCGGGCGCACAGGAAGCGACGGCGTCTCGACGCATTCGAGATGCTCGATACGCTCGACGTTGGCGCCATGATTCGCGCGCAGCTCATCAGTCTCGTTGGCCAGTCGAGTGAAAGTGCCTGACGACTGCTCGCCAGCCATCACCTCGGCCGCGCGCTCGACTGGGTAGGGCGTCTCGATAAGGTAAGTGGCGTAGATTCGTTCGCTCATGACACTCCTCCCCGATCAAGTAATGCGGCGGATGCTCTCTGCAATTTCCTCAGGCTCGAAGACCTTTTTCCAGTCGTCGCGCATTAGCATTGGCTTGCCATTTTCAATGGCCTTGTTGCAGGCATCCGAGAAAGCGCCAGGCTGCTCATCGAAGATGACAGCAGAAAGGATATTCATATGGCCGAGCAGGAAATCGCGGGCACACTGCTGGGAGACGCCACGAGCGACGACTTCATCCATGGCTTCGCGCATCACTGCCAGCAGTGTGGCGCAGACTGTCTCGGAAAGTCCCGGTTCGAGCAGGGCCATCTCATCGACGCTGACTCGGTGTGACCGCCCGACTGGGGCATAGATGGTACGGGCAATGCGTTCACCAAGTTCGAAACTCTCCTCTGGGCCCTGCATCAGGGCACTGACAATGTGCTGAGTAGCCTTGAGGCCACCGAAGTAGTCTTTCTTGGCTTCCAGGTCCGTCTCGTCATTGAAGATTGGCGGATGGCAGGGGTGAGTGACGAAGTAGATCAGGTCATCTCGCTCGGGCAGGTGGCCGGCGAAGGGGGCCGCCGCATCCAGCGTAATAACCATGGTACCGCTTTCCATCATTGGCGAGAGCTGGTGCGAGATCTTTCCGACCAATGTATCTGGCACAGCCAGGATAACCACGTCGGCATTGGGAACGGCTCGCTCGGCGTCGACACAATCGATACTCAGCTCCTGGCTTAGGCGTCCGCGTCCTGCTTCGCTGACCTCGACGTGATCGACCGTAAATTCCGAGCCCTTCAGGTTACGCGACAGGCGAAAGCCCATCTTGCCGCCAGCGCCGATCAATGCAATGCGTGTCATGGTTATTGTCCTGCCTTGCCGATGGAAAGAAACTCGATATAACTGGTATGATGACATGACAAGTACGCCACGCTGTCAAACGCGACTTTGGTCGCAGCCATGATGTGGCTGCGCATGTATGGGGCGTTTGGATAAGCTGCCTCCCGATATCAATTCAGAGACACTCCATGAGCGATGCCCTGAAGGTTTCCCGTCGCAAGCTGTCTGACGAGGTGTTCGATCGGCTATATGCCATGCTGCTCAATGGCGACTACCGGCCAGGTGATAGCCTGCCGTCGGAGCGTCAACTGATGGAGATGTTCGGGGTCGGGCGGCCGGCGGTACGCGAGGCGATGCAGTCTCTGGAGCGTGCCGGCCTGGTCAGTATTCATCATGGGCAGCGGCCCACAGTGACCATGCCCACGGCCTCGGGTGTACTCTCGCAAATTGAGCTGACTGCCATGCATATGCTGTCGAGCTCACCGCAATCGCTGGAGCAGCTCAAGGAGGCGAGGGCGTTCTTCGAACTTGGCATGGTTGCCCGAGCGGCGCAGAAGGCCACGGATAAGGACATCGAGCGACTCGAAACATTACTCGAGATGCAGCGCTCCCAACTGAACGTCGATGTCGGCGCCTTCATCAAGACCGACATGTCCTTTCATGTCGCCATTGCCGAGATGACCGGCAATGCCATCTTTATCGCAGTGAGCAACGCCATGCTCAACTGGCTGGCGAATTTTCACACCGAGGCATTGCACTGGAAAGGCAACGAGCATGTCACGCTGGAGGAGCATGCGCGCATTCTCGATGCCATTCGCAGCCATGACGGTGATGCCGCGACAGACGAGATGCGGGCGCACCTCGACCGGGCGGGAATGTTGTCTTTAATTTCCTAAATGGTGGTAGAAAGCTCTGTTTTTGAGCAGTTAAGCTGGTCGTGTATTTCTCTATATAAAGGAAGCAGTTTTTTGGCCATTCCATTACTTGCTGTTGAGTTATCTATGTAGTAGGGCTCTCTAATGCCATGGTAGTGTATAGGGTCGCCTACTTTTATGAAGTTGAAGCCATATTTTCTTAGTAACCGAGGAAGAGTTGGCTCCATCATGGCGAACATATGTTGCTTGTTGAATAATTCCGCTATCGCGTAAGAGGATAGAAATAGCCCAATGATCAAGTAGGGGAACGTTGATTTTTCGTCCTTGATTAATGGCTCGTGATTATATGTTAACCCTTCCCTGAAGCGTCTGGAAATTACTAGCCTAGATGCTTCGCATATATTTTTTCTCGGAAGTTCGGTTATGAATTCAGGTAATTTGTTTTTATACTGCTCTTCAATAGGAAGTTTAGAGGCGGCCTTTTCGAGACTGCTGTCTAATGTTATGACTCTCAGCCCTCCGGCGGTAATCCCTGTGTGTTTGTGTTCAATGATGCAATGTATGGAAGAATGGTCGTAATCATCTTTTTCCACGCCATTCAGTATGTTCATTTTGTAGCTTAGTTCTTGGCAAAACACTTCGTGGCGGAGCTTATAGAAATGCTTTTTTTCGTTGTCGCTAAAAGCCAGCTTGAAGTTAAAAAAATCTGTCAATCGTAGGTAAGGCTCTTTGAAAGCCTCTTTGTCTGTCGGTTTGCTGGTGATTAGAGATCCCATTGACATTCCCTTGCTAGAGACAATTGATTTTGATTTTTTTAGTTTTCGGCCATGGTGGAAAAAGTGGCTTTCATTGGCATCGGTTTTCCCAGGTGAAAACCTTGACCGTAAGTGATGCCGTAAGCCTGTAAAAGTGGGATCAAGGCTTCCTGATCCACGAATTCGGCGATGGCCTGCTTGCCGAAGCCTTGGGCAATGTCGGCAATTGCCTTGACGATAATACGACTATCTGCGCTGGTTGCTAGGTTTCTAATGAACGAGCCATCGATCTTGATGTAATCGACAGGCAACTGGCTGAGGTAATGGAAACTGCTGAAACCAACGCCGAAGTCATCCAGAGCCGTGCGGCAACCAAGATCACGAATACCCTGCATCATGCCACGTGCTGTTGCAAAGTCGGTGACTGCGGCCGTTTCCGTAATCTCGAGTATCAACTTATGTGGGTCCGCGCCGCTGATTGCCAACTCATCAGCCAGAAAGCGGGTTAGCCCACCGTCATGGAAGGACTGTCCAGACAAGTTGACGGCCAAGCTGATCCCTTGATGCTGGACCGAGCGAAGCGCCCTAAGACTCTCACGTAGTACCCAACGATCTAGTTGGATAATCTGGCCGCTACGTTCTGCTATCGGGATGAAACTACCTGGCGCCACCAGCGAGCCATCCTCATTACGCATGCGAAGCAGAACTTCATAATGGCGTACGTCGCGGTCCGCCAACCGAACGATGGGTTGAACCATCAATACGAAATCGTCCTCACGCAGTGCTTTACGAATACGCTCTACCCAGTAGACCCGCTGTTGCAACTCGTCCTTGGCATGCTGGATCGCTTCGAGCAGGTACCACCGCTGAACTCCGCTCTCCTTGGCCTTGTACATGGCAACGTCAGCACTAGCCATGATGTCGGAAGGGGTCTCACCATGCATGGGATACAAGGCGATACCAATACTAGCAACGGCGCGATGAAGACGGGAAGCAACTGTCAGGCCGACGTTGTCCAACACCCGGTCGATAGACTTTGCAGCTTGTATGGCCTGCTTGGCATCGACATCATGCAATAATATGGAGAACTCATCGCCTCCCAGTCTTGCAATCACGTAATCGCGACCGAACTCTCGGTGAAGGGCTTCGGCTACCATGCGTAGCAGGCTATCTCCCGCATGATGACCGCTAAGTTCGTTAACTTCCTTGAATTGGTCGAGATCTAGAAACAGGACGGCGCCGGGACAGTTCTGCTCCAGTGCACGGTCCAGCGCCTCTTGAAAAAAGCGCCGATTATAAAGCTCTGTCAGCGGGTCGTGCTGTGCCAGCCAGGTCAGGCGAGCTTCAGCGACTTTACGCTCGGTAATATCGAGACCGACCGAAATACGTGCTGATGTTTCGCCCTGCTGGGCTGGAAGCGCTGCGTGTGCCCACACAATGGTACGTTCCGGTTGGCCGGGTAGTTGTACTACGCGTTCGTCCTGGTGTGTACCGATAGAGGCTTTGCCTTTCAGCTCACGATATAAAAAAATATCGTCAAATGACTTGCCTATGAGGGAGGCTTCGTCAAGTGAGAGCATGCTCAGGGCATAGTCGTTAACCATCATGATATGACCATGAGCATCCTGAGTCAGGATAAAGACGCGTGCGGTGTCCAGTAGGCTTTCAACGAAATCACGTTCTTGAGCCAGTTCCTTGACACGGAGGGTCAATTGCTCGCTTCGCGAGCGCAATTCGCACTCAAAGGATTCTAACTGCAGGGCCAGGTCCAGCGTCGTTGTATCCAGAACGTCGATTTCGTCGAGGAGACGCTTTTGAGGGAGAGGCACCATGACTCTGGCCTTCGAATAGCCTCCTTTGGCAAGCGATGGCAATACATCAGCCAAGCGTCTCAGGCGTGCCATCGGGCGCCATAGGATAACCAGCAGCAAGATTTCCGCCGCAAGCCACCCAAGTAATGAAATGACTAAGCTGGTACGTGTATCTTGGGTAATCGTATGAATCTGACCGGTAATGTCAGAAACAAGCAAAAAATAGCCTGCACTTTGAGAACTGTTATTACTATCGAGGCGTATGGCGGAAACTTCATAATAGGAGTTGCCTGATTGAATAATCAAAGGGGCGTTGACGAGCTGAGGTAAGGTTGCCTGGCGAGCGGCGTCCCGAAGTAGGGGGAGGGTTACGGACTGGTGCGTTACGGTTTCCAAGTGTCCGTTCCATGCGTCAAGGGTGCGCTCCCCTCCCATATCGGCAGAAGCGGCTTGACCAGCGACTAGAAGTGCCACCTCGCTGTCGGCCATGCGTTGGGCTTGACGGGTAACATCGGCTAGCGAGCGCGACACGACGACCATGCCAACGCTGGCCCCTTCTACTAGGACAGGTACTGCAATATATTGCCTGCAGTCGTAGGTGCAGCGCAAAGTAGACATTGGAGCTTCTGAATACATAACCTGCTGTGCCCAGTCTCGAACCGGCCTGAATATTCCTTCTTGTGGTATACCCCATGAGGCTATTCGGTTTCCATGGGCGTTGAGCACTAATATTTCATCAATCCCTGATTCTAATTGTAGTGTCGGCCATTGAGAAGAAAGCGAATGAATGACAGTTGTAGAGTCGTTGCTTATTAATGCAGGGCCTAGCCTGTACGATGCGGCCAGTAAGCTGGCTAACTGGCGGAGCGATTCTTCTGATCTTCTTAGCGCGAGTTGAATTTCCTTTGCCTGGCTCTCTACTTGAGTATTTCTGTGATCGCTAAACTGTCTTGTTAGGCTGCTGTGGCTAATGTAAGTAAAGAGCGAGGCCAAGCCTAAAAGTAGAAGGCTGGAAAGGAACACCACCCTCCATGTAAGGCTGAAACGAGAAATGTTTTTTGTGGTCTTTCTCTTCATTTCTGGCCTATTCAAAAGCGTAACGACATTTGGAGGAGAAGCATGTTCCAGTACCTGTCCCTTTCTTCCTGAGATGTATTGCTCTGGTAAGGGAGCCAGCCAGTCCCATCGACGCTATGATACTCTGCTGCAAGAAGAACCTGAGGGTGAAGGCTCCATTGAAGCCCTAAAGTAATGTCTTTTGCATATTGCGTGTGCGCTTGGCCAGCACCGCTTGCCTCATAATCGCTTCCATCCTGATCGTCGCGATTATTGGCTAAATAATCGTAGCGGATAAGCCATTGCCAATCGTCGTGGAACCGCCTCGTGTATTGTAAGTACCAACTTTCTCCCGTTGTTTCATGGTTTCTAGGGTCAGTGAATCCTGTAAGCGATACCTTTCGTATAGCGTACTCGCCGGTTAAGCTCCAAAATTCATCATTATATTGCAATGAGAAAACCGTTGGCTGGAATTGGAATTCTCCATTGCCAGGCGTATCTTCGTTAGAGTTGAAATGTGCTTGGGCACGACCTGTGCTGACCGCTGCTATGAACTTGCCGCCATCATGTTCATAACGTATCTGGCCAAGAGCGGAAGTCCCACTATCTAAGTCACCTGAAGATTTAGGAAGTAAAAGCGTCTCTTGTACATCCTCATCTATCTGCGCTTCCCCAAAACTGGTCTGTACATAAAGGGTTCCCGTCGGTAGGCGTTCCTCTAAATAGGCGCTCACACCATCTCCGGCCAAGCCCAAGGAACGAGTGCGATCAAAATAGATAGATTGAGGCAATAATATGCTTGGTCGCGTGAAAGCTATGTCTCTTGTTTGGTTGTAAAAGCCAAACGGGTTTTTTACACGACCTGCCTGTATGCCCAATGTACGATGCCGGTTAGAAATCATCTGGTAGTCGATGATGCCATAGTCCAGAACAGGTCCTTCCTCGCTGGTATCGCCAGCTTGACGCCACAGTAACTGGGCGGCTAGGAGCACGTCCCGGTGTGGGCGCAACGAGGCATTAGCACCGATTTCGGTGTATTCGAAGCTCCCCCCGTTCCCGCTGCTGGGTCCGAAAAAGTCGTTACCTTCGGAGGCGATCCAGGCTTGGCTGAGAAAACCGTGCATTTGCAGAGTATCCACGACTTTTTCGGTAGCCTGGGCGGCCGGACTGATGCACAGCACCGATGCTATCAGTCCCGAGCCCGATAGCAGGCGGCTAGTTCGCCAGTGGCATGACCTTGACACTGTCATCCAAATAACCTCTCTCGATATAGCCCAGCCCGCCGGATGTTGAGGCAACATGCTTGACTATCTCCGGTTGCGTCATCACGACGTTTGGGGCCTGACCGGTGCCAGAAAATACGACGCGGTCCCAGGCGAGCCTCAACTGGTGGGGATAAACGTTCAATAGGGATTTCGAAAAACGTGCATGCACAGAGTGATTTTCAGGAAGTACGAACACACTGACTGCTTGCCCGTTGGGCCAGGTTCGCTGGCGCATGGCAAAAATGGCACGTGCCGTGTCCCGTGAAAGGGTTTCGACTCGAACATTGGGATGGGCGATCATGATTACATCGTTTGGGTCGTCAGCCCAGCCTGACAGACAGGTCAGACATAGCGCGATCGAGACCAGCCAGCGCGGGGCTAGCCGGTCCAAACCTCTTATTGTCCCACCCCGCCTAGCTGGCATAAGTCGATTCCAAACGTTGAAGTCCAATATCTGCCATCAAAATCTTGAGAGGAATCACTCTCTTGAGCGTTGTCGTTTCATGAAGTCTGGTGCACAAATGATGAAAAAGCACCGCATTTTTACTTACCCGATATTACGCACTTATTACTTAGGTTTGCAAAGCTGCGCATCCTTTACCCATCGACTGCTTTTCCACGGCAGTGTGTCATGACTCCAGTCAGCCTCATCGTTGGATATCGGCAACTTCCGAGACGTGTTTGGGCCATGGCCAAGCGGTACTCTTTCAAGTGAATTTTCACCAAGGCGTGGCGCCGGCAAAAACTGCCGCGCAGCCTATTGAGTGGGTTCAAGTGGTGGCTGCTATGCCCCTGGAGGGAAGGACACCATGACCGAATGGGTATTCGTCACCTCGACAGCCATCGCCGCGATCGGCTACGAAAGAGAAACGCGGCGGCTATTCATCGACTTTCACGACAGTACGCCGACATATACGTTCTGCGACGTGCCGGAAGCCGTTTATCGTACGTTCGTTAAGGCGCCGTCCGTGGGACGCTTCTACCATCGATATATCAGAGACAAGTACCTGTGCGAGGAGGGGCCCTGAGTCATCCGGTCGTGATTGTCGGCTAGACTGTGTGAGTCTAAGTCAGACAGGGTTGACGGCCATGCAGCGACTCACTCCACAAGGGCAGGCGGTGGTTGGCGATCTTGCTCGACGCCATGGCTTCAGTGCCGATGCCGTGACCCATATGCTACTTGCGGTGCTCAACGGCAACGGTGGTATGGCGCAGTTCTCTCATCCTGAGTTTGGCGGCTCGGGCCAGTGGATGCGCGGCGGGTTACTGATGCTCAGTGACATGTTCAATCATGCTCTCAAAGGGCGTGTCGGGGCGCTCTGTCATGAGATTGCCGATATTCTCGCCAGCCAGAGGGGACTGCAGGACACCGGTAGTTTTCAATCAGAGGGCCAGGGTGGCGGCAAATACCCGCCTCACTCCCCCGAGGAGCCACGTGGCATCTCGGGCCTGCTTGTGTCCGAGCCGATCGACCAATGGTGGCCCAGTGAATTGGGCATGCCTAATGCCACCGGGGCCCAGAACGATGTTCGCTATGCCTATTTTGCCCAGCCGCGTCGCCTTGCCGTGCGTGTTGGTGGCAGTACAAGTGTCTATGACACGGGCGATCATTGTATCGGTGGGGTCTCACAGCAGCAGGGGATAGGAGGCCCGGGCTCGGTGTCATTCACCAGCCAGCATGGCGTCATCGATCTGGCCAGCCTGCCCGTGGTCTCGCATGATTATTCTCCATCTCAATCGCAAGGCGTTGCTGTGGCCACGTCATCCTCGGGCCCGACAGAGTCCGATGTCTTCAGCGCCATCGAGCGTCTTGGTGCGCTCAAGGAAAAAGGGCTGTTGACCGAGGAAGAGTTCGCGGCCAAGAAAACCGAGCTACTGGGGCGACTGTAACAACGCTTGCCCGGTGATGAGCTGCTCCAGACCTTTTTTCATGCAGACGAGAGATATCTTCTGGCCTTGGCTGGCTCGGGATGATAGAAACAGTCACCCGGACAGTCTCTTGCAAACAGTAACAATACCGGTGCCCCTGCGGCGTTACCGGTGACAGGACCGTATGTTTCTCGACGATTTCTACGCCTTGGCCGGCGGACGGATGTGCATTGCCGCTGAGCAGGCCAGTCAGTTCGCCAAGCAAATGGCCGGCGACTACAACCCGATTCACGACCCCGATGCACGACGCTTCTGTGTGCCGGGGGACTTGCTGTTTGCGTTGGTACTGGCGCGTCATGGCCTGTCGCAGCGCATGATATTCTATTTTCGTGGCATGGTTGGTGCCGACGTGCCATTGACCATCCGTGAATGTGAAGATGGCATGCTTCGTGTCGTCGATGATGCCGGCAAGGAATACCTATGCGTGGAACGCAGCGGTGAGACCACCCGCGAGCCTGCCGTGATCGAGGCCTTCACGCGGCGCTACATCGCTTTTTCCGGACGTAACTTTCCGCACTTTCTGCAGCCGCTGATGAAATCCCACGGCGTGATGTTCAACCCGCAGCGGCCATTGGTCATCTACGACAGCATGGGGTTTACCCTCGACACTCTGGATATTGCGTCGCTTGATGTGGAGTTCGCTGGTTCGAGTTTCGAAATCAATGGCAAACGCGGCGAGGCTCACCTGGAGTTCCGCATGGTGTCCGGTGGCGAGTCGGTCGGTAGCGGTTCCAAGAAGCTGGTGGTGAGTGGCCTGCAGCCGTACGATGCCGAGGTCATGGACGCCTTCGTCGAGGACTTCAACCGGCGCAAGCGCAATTACGCCACGGCTTGACGCGAGCACGCTGGACATGCGCCAACGCTACAGCTTGACGTTGAAGCGTTGACGCATGCGTTCGACATCCTCCTCGGGAACGTCATGAAGCGAGCTACCGCCATGACGGTTCTCGACGATCATCGAAAACACCCGGTAGCCGTGTTCCTCGGCGAGTTTCATGTAGGGTTTCATTTCCCGGGTGCGGGTGAAGGTGTTGGCCACTGCAATGTCTTTACCGGTCTTCATCGCTTGGGCCACAGCGAGCTGGCAGTAACGGTGCGCTGGCCATAGGCGATCTACGTCGAAGTGATAGTTGCCTTCGGCATCGTAGAAATAGTCGTCCGCCGCGAACACCCGCGACGGATCGACAATGCTGCGCGCAAGAGTGGTCTTGCCCGCGCCGGGCAGGCCGCGTACGAGGTAGAGGTTGGGCATCGATGCTTTTCCTCCGGATGCATGGTCAGGTCGGGGGTGTCTCGCCACGGGCCGCCAGCTCCTGAGGAAGCAGGGCAGCATGGACCAGTGCATTCACCGGCGTTGCTACGCCACACTCCTCGCCCAGGCGTACCACTGCACCATTCTGCGATTCCAGTTCGGAGGGGCGACCATCCATGATGTCGCGCTGCATCGAGGCCGTGCCCGAGGCGGGTAGAGCGTCGATGAACTTCAAGGCACGCTGCACGGCGCTGTCCGGCAGGGCAACGCCACGCGCGCGCGCGACCCGGGCAATCTCGTCGAGGATCTGCTCGATCATTTGCCGGGTTTGCGGCAATTGACGGCTCACGCCGATGGGCATGCGAGTGATTGCGCCGATTCCACTCATGGCGCAGATGAACAGGAACTTGCTCCAGATTGCGACATTGATGTCTTCAGGTATTTCCGCCTGAACGCCACGGGCACGCTCGAAGGCAGCCTTGAGCGTCTCGAGACGGTCGCTGGAACGATTGTCCCGCTCACCGAAACGCACGAACGGATCGACGCCGGCATGCACGATATGCCCGGGGGCGGCACGGTAGGCGAGGATGCCGCATAGACCACCGACGGCATGTTGGTCACCAAGCGCCGCGGCAACCTGGTCGGCGGCTTCCACCCCGTTCTCCAACGGAACCACGAACGTGTCGGGACCGATCATTGGCCGCATGGCATCGATGGCCTCGGCAACTTGCCAGGCCTTCACGGCCATAATCACGCAGTCCACTTTACCCACCGTGGCAGGATCATCGGTGGCCTGGGCCTCGGCGATATGGAAGTCTCCAGCGACACTTTTCACACTCAGGCCGTCACGCTGAATTGCCGCCAAGTGTTCGCCTCTGGCGATGAAGGTCACGTCTTCTCCGGCTTCGGCGAGCCGGCCGCCGAAATACCCACCGACACCGCCAGTGCCATATATCGCGATTCGCATGGTCATGCCTCGTAGTTCTGAAAACTCCTCAGTATAAGGAGCCTAGGCCGAGCGAACATCACCATGCAGTGAAATAACGAAGCGGCCCGCATCGATGCGGGCCGGAACATCAGCCGTATGGCTGTCAGGGTTGGAGATCGAACAACGCCTTGCCGGTTTCCATGTCGAAGGGGGCCGAGAAGTGCTCGTGCACGATTTTCCATTGTCCGCCCAGTTTGCGATAACAAACGGTACCCCGCATCCAGCTTGCCTGGATGTCGCCCTGCTCATTGGGTCCGCCACAGTGGCTTAGCGAGTGACTGTAGGCGATGTCATCTCCGGCTACGATATTCACGTCGTGCAGTTTGAATTCGATCGGGCCCTGGCAGAAGCTAAAGCATTTCTCCCAGTGTTCCCGGTAGGCTTCCTGTCCCTTGACCTGCAAGGCGAGAATTGCATCGAAAGCCACGATGTCGGGGGAGTAGTGAGCCATGATGCCGTCCAGGTCCTTGGCCAGGAAGGCCTGTGTCCAGCTATCCATTAGGGCGCGAATCTCGCTTTCTGCACTGATGTTGGCCGTCGTCGTGTTCATGTAGGGCATCCTCGTTCGTGCCAGGGTTGTAGGCATAGCGTATTGCCATCACCTGGTCGTTCAGCGAGCTAGAAAATCGACACCGAGGTAAGAAAAAATATTTCACGCGGAGGGCGGGTAAGCAGTAGGCCGGGACGATGCCATTGGCCGGCAATCTTTCGTGGAGCAGGAGGGGAAAAGGGCCTGCAACCGCAGGCCCAGAAGGTAAAGGTATTTAGAATTCCTCCCACTCGACCTCATGCTTGGAGGAAGTCGCGGCGGGCATAGGTGCGCGGACAGGTTTCTGTGCCAGAACCGTTGCCCCGAGTGTTGTGGGCTTCTCTTCCGCTCCCGCGCGCTTGCCGTCGTGTTCTCCCAGATTGAACGTTGCCATTAACTGGCTGAGTTGTTCGGCTTGGCCGCGCAACTCATCGGCGGCAGCGCTTGATTGTTCCACCAAGGCCGCATTCTGCTGGGTCATGGTATCCAACTCGGTCACGGCGATATTGATCTGGGTGACCCCGTCGCTCTGCTCTTTCGCGCCTGAAGAAATCTCGCCGATCATGTCCGTGACGCGTTCGATGCCTTGCATTATTTCTTCCATCGTCAGGGCAGCCGAGCCCACGAGCTCTGATCCGGTTCTTGTGAAAGCAACGGATTCGTCTATCAGGGTCCGGATCTCTTTCGAGGCGTCACTGGAACGGGTTGCCAGCGTGCGCACTTCCTGGGCAACCACGGCGAAACCACGCCCGTGTTCTCCCGCCCGGGCGGCTTCGACCGAAGCATTGAGCGCCAGGATATTGGTCTGAAACGCGATACCATCGATCAAGGTGATGATTTCGCCAATCCTGGCTGCGGAGGCATTGATGTCGTGCATCGTGTCACGAGCCTGATTCATTGCCGTGTTGCCGCGCTTTGCGGTATCGGCCGTAGCCTGAACCAGTTGACTCGCCTGCTGAGCTGAGTGCGCCGTATTTTGAACGGTCGATGTGATCTGTTCCATCGACGCGGACGTTTCCTGAAGATTGGCGGCTGACTGCTCGGTACGCGATGCCATGTCCCGGCTGCTCTGGGCAATCTCCTCCGCGGCATGGTTCACGCTGCTGGTGCTGGCATTCACTTGCCCGACAATCCGGGTAAGGCCTTCGCCAATCCCGTTCATTGAGGTGATCAGCTTGCCGATTTCATCCTCACGCGAGGTATGCATTCGCTGCGAGAGATCCCCCTTCGAGAGTCCTTGAGCCAGTGCTACCAGGCTGGCCAGAGGCCTGCTGATAAGGGATCGCTGGCATAGATACAGCAACACTGAGAAGCCGAGAGCGAGTAGAGTCGCCGCCAGGATGGCCCAGTTGCGCAAGGCGACAATGTGCGAATTCACTTCATCATCAAAAACAGTGCTCGCAATGACCCAATCCCATTGCGGATAGGCAAGGTAGTGGGTGGTGCGTTGACGTGTGTCGTTGCCTGCAAGGGCGTAACTGATCTCTCCCGACGCTGAGCCGAAGAGGGCGGAGAAAGCAGGCTCGCCGTCCAGCGTTTCGAGATTCATCAGTGAGCCGCCCTCGTGGGGGCCGCCTGCGATAACCTGGCCCTGTTGGGCTGGGTTGGCGCTGACAAGCATCGTATAGCCACTTTCACCCTGCGACATGTGACGGACCTTGCCCTTCAGCATGGCCATCTGTTCGGTAATGTCGATGCCGATGAACGAGGCGCCGATTACCTTCCCATTGCGATCCAGGATCGGTTGGTACTTGGTGATGAAGGGAGTGCCGAAGAGTTCGGCCAAGCCAAGGTAGGGCTTACCGTTCATCAACTGCGCATAGCTCTTGCTGGCCGGGTCGAGCAGCGTGCCAACGGCACGCTCGCCGTCGGATTTTTTGAGCGAGGTCGTCACGCGGACGAAGTCGTTACCATCGCGGGCGAAAAGGGTGATAGGCGCTCCTGTCTGGGCCGTGAAGTGGTCAAGAATGCTGTAGTTGCCGTTGAGAACATTGCCCCCATTGCTCAGCGCTGGTGTTTGACGCCCCGCTACAAGGACTTTCTGGTTCGGGTTCAGCGAGAAGCCCGGAGCCAGGCCGTTGAGGAAGAGGGTAAGAAGCAGGCCAGCTTCTTCTTGCAGGGTCTGGTCGAAGAGCTCAACCATGTCAGCAACCTGACTCTGCTGTTTATCGAGGCTCTGGCTAACCTGGCTACGTAGTTGGTGGCTGGCTGATTGAGACAGCACGATTCCAAGCCCTAGAAAGCCGATGAGCTGCACTACAGCGACGAGAATCGATAGTTTCACTCCAATATTGGCTCGACGAAGCGATTTCAGAAGTGACATAGCAGCTCCAATTAATGTGGGATGATGCTATATCGGCTACAGTCCATAAGACTTAAGTCTAATAAGAGGGGCTATTGTATTGTCTTGGTCGGCTGGGATGGCTGGTGGGTAGGGCAATCTCGCACTACGCTGATGACTCGCTCAGGCCAAGGAAGAGGATATGGAAATCATCTTTCTGGGAACCTCCGCCGGAGTTCCGACGAGGATACGCAACGTCACAGCGACCGCCCTCAAGAAGCAGGACGGCAAGGCCTGGTATCTCATCGATTGCGGCGAGGGAACCCAGCACCGCGTGATGCAGACGCCACTGTCGCTGCATCGGTTGGAGGCAGTGCTCATTACCCACTTGCACGGTGATCACTGCTATGGACTGCCCGGCCTGCTGGCCAGCGCCTCGATGGCGGGCCGTCGCCACGCGCTTACCATTGTCGCTCCCACCTCGATACGTGACTATCTCGAGGCTATCCAGGCCACCACCGGGTTGCATCTGACCTTTTCTCTGGAATTCGTAGCGGTGGAAGCGATGGATGCGTCGCTCAGGCTGCCGGATTTCGCCGTGGAGGCGGTGTCGCTCTCCCATGGCGTGGCATCGTACGGCTTCGTCTTTCATGAGCGTGGCGTGGAAAGCCGACTGGATACCGAGCGCCTGGATGCGTTGGGTGTTCCGCGCGGGCCGGACTGGGGGCGGCTGCATCGCGGCGAAGACGTGACACTCGGCAACGGTACGCAGATCCGCAGCGAGGACGTGTTACTGCCCGGCCGCCCAGCGAGAAAGGTGGTGATTGGCGGCGACAATGACGATCCGTCACGGCTCGAGGCCGCCTGCCGCGGGGCGGACCTGCTGGTTCATGAGGCCACCTATACCGAGGCGGTGGTCGAGCGCCTGGGCACCGATAACCAGCACAGCACGGCAGCGGCCGTGGCTGCGTTTGCCCAGCGTCTTGAACTGCCCAACCTGATTCTGACCCACTTCAGCCCGCGATATCATGATAATCGCCAAGTTTCTCCCAACATTGACGATGTCGAGCATGAGGCGCGTAGCCATTATCGCAACACGCTTTACTTGGCTCGCGATCTCGAGACCTACCGGCTCTCGCGCGATGGCGAAGTCATACGGATGGGACGGTCATGACGGCGCCACGAAGCTTATGGACACTTCCACTGCTCGATTTTCGCGAGGCGATCGTGCAGCGCGCCAGCCCGGGCTGCGGCGCCGCCGCTGCAGCTTCGGCCGATTTAGGGCTGGCGCTGGTAATGAAGGGACTGCGAATCACTGACGCCAAGCACTCCAGTCCCGAATGCAAGCGTCTGCTCGACAAGGCGGAGCAACTGCTGGAAACGTTGGCCGATCACGCTGACGGTGACATGCAGGCGTTCGAGGGATACCTCAAGGCGCTGAAAATGCCCAGTGACAACAAGGTGCAGCGCGATCAACGGCGACAGGCCCTGGATACCGCGACGCGAGAGGTGAACCGCATTCCCTTGGCTACCGCCGAGGCCTGCCTGGCCGGGCTCGGCCTGACGCTAGAGGCATGGCCGTTGACCGAGGCCTACCTGCAGAGCGATGTGGTCGCCGGGGGATTATTGCTGCACTCGGGACTCAGCGCCGTGTTGCTGAATGTGGATGCCAACCTGAGCGGCCTCGACGATAGCCGCTTACGGGAAAGCGCCGCCCAGGAGCGCGAAGCCTTGCAGCGCGAGGCCGACGAGTACCTGAGGCGCCTGCGCGCAACGTCGTGAATCGGCGGTGAAGGCAGCGAAACCACCAATTACTGTTATGCTGAACCCGCCTAATCTATCGAAGAGGAAGACCCCTTGGCCGGTGCGAGCTTATTGACCCTGATCGATGACATCTCGACCATCCTCGATGACGTGTCGGTGATGACCAAGGTGGCTGCCAAGAAGACTGCCGGCGTGCTCGGTGACGACCTGGCGCTCAACGCTCAACAGGTCACCGGACTCAGGGCCGATCGCGAGCTACCGGTGGTCTGGTCGGTGGCCAAGGGGTCGTTCCTGAACAAGCTGATTCTCGTTCCGGCCGCGTTATTGATCAGCGCCTTCATTCCCTGGGCGGTGACGCCGCTGCTGATGCTGGGCGGTGCCTTCCTTTGCTACGAGGGCTTCGAAAAGCTGGCGCACCGGTTTCTACATAGCAAGGACGAGGACAAGGCGCACCATGACGAGCAGGTCAAGGCACTCAGCGATACCAATGTCGACCTGGTGGCCTACGAAAAGGGCAAGATAAAGGGTGCCACACGTACCGATTTCATCCTCTCGGCGGAAATCATCGCTATCACGCTAGGCACTGTGGCCGATGCCAGCCTGACCCAGCAGATCTTGGTCATGTCGGGTATCGCTATCCTCATGACCGTCGGTGTGTATGGGTTGGTGGCCGGCATCGTCAAGCTAGATGACCTGGGGCTCTATCTCAACCAGAAGACCGGCCAGGTGTCTCGTGCCATCGGCAGCGCCATTCTGCGTGCCGCGCCGTATTTGATGAAAAGCCTGTCGGTGATCGGAACGGCAGCCATGTTCATGGTCGGTGGGGGCATTCTGACCCATGGCATTCCGCTTCTCGAACATGCGGTGGAGGATGTCTCACAGGCCTCGGCCGCCATTCCCGGTATCGGCGTCGTACTCGGCACTCTGGGAACAACGCTGCTCAACGCTCTGTTTGGCATCGTCGCCGGGGGCGTAGTGCTGGGTGTCGTGAAGCTCGTTAGCCGTCTTGCCGGCAAGCGTGGCACGACACATTGAGCCGAGTGCCTTACTGCCTTGATTGCTGGGCCCCGGGCTCGGCGATAGCTACCTTATCGCCCGTAACCCACTCATGAACGAAAGGAGCGGATGTGACGGGATACTTCGGGTTGTTCACGTCTTCCTTCCTCGCGGCGACCCTGCTTCCCTTTTACTCTGAGGTGCTGCTAGCCGGCCTGTTTCGTGCCGGCTACGATTTCTGGCTGCTGCTGCTCGTCGCTACCGCGGGGAATACGCTCGGCGCTGCTGTAAACTGGGGCATAGGCCGTCACCTGGAACACTACAAGGACCGTCGCTGGTTTCCCTTCAAGGAAAAAAAGCTGGGCTATGCTCAGCGCTGGTTCAACCGCTTCGGGGTATGGTCGCTGCTGCTGGCCTGGCTGCCAGTGGGCGGCGATGCTCTGACATTCATTGCCGGGCTGCTGCGGGTCTCCTTTCCGATCTTCTTCGTGTTGACCGCCATTGGCAAGGGTGCACGCTACTTGGTCGTGCTGCTGGCCATGCAACAGTTTTGACTCATTTGCTCGCTTTGCATGTTGGTGATCGGTTCCGGTCGCCGTGGCGTCGCCACCTGCTATGTTGAAGGCGACAACGTCAAAGGAGTACCAGCCATGAAACTGTTCTCACTTTCGCTGATGATGACTGCCGTCGCGTTCGCCGGGTCGGCCTTGGCCCAGTCTGGCGGTGATGCCCAACTCTCCGAACAGACCTCTAGCGGCTATGGTGCCTATGTCGCTGACGGGCAAGGCAAGACGCTCTACATGTTCACGACCGACACCCAAGGCCAGGGAGATACCCAGGCCAAGAGTTCCTGTTACGACGCGTGTGCCGAAGCCTGGCCGCCGCTGACGATAGAGAGCGGTAACCCGCAGGTTGGGGATCAACTGCAGCAGGACCTGGTGGGTACGTTCCAGCGTGAAGACGGGACGACCCAAGTGACCTACGGCGGTTGGCCGCTGTATTACTTCGTCAAGGATCAGGCCTCGGGCGAAGTCAATGGCCAGGATGTGCATGGCTTCGGCGGGGAGTGGTACTTGGTGGCCCCGGATGGCTCGAAGAACGAGCAACAGCCACAGCAGGATACCCAGTCCCAGACACAGGGATGACTTTCTGGCCTGTTCGGCAGGGGCTGGGTCACCTGCCCCTGCCGTTAATCAAGCTATTGCAAGGCCCACGGCTCCAATGGCACTTCGTCGGCGCAACTCGTATCGATCCTGGCCATCGGGTCGTCGAGAAACGCTGATATCACTTGCGAGCGACACTCGGTCACCGGACTGTGGCCCTTGGCCTGAATCTCGATGGTCTGCAGATTGGGCATGGTGCGTGACAATACCTCCCCCCAGCGTGTTCCGCAGCACGGATCCATTTGGCCATGAATCGATAGGGCGGGTGTAGCTGATTGCAACGGATCGCTATGTGAACTCGGCACATCGCCATCCACGCCCCACCATGCACACAACCAGGGCGGCTCGAAGCCAAGAATACCCGGTTCACGTTGTATCGCGGCTCGCGAGTCTGCTGGTGTGGGGCGGTTGGTTCCCATGTCATTGCAAACATGGGCAAGAAAATACCCCAGTGCGTAGTTGGGTGCCTGGGTGTTCGGCTGGTACTCGTCGATGCGGAAGAAGCGCGCCAGCGAAGAGTAATCGTCCGCCTGGATCTCGTTGACCAAGCGCGGCAACTGAGCGTAATCGCTGGGTAGCATCAGGTAGAGCGTATCGAGAAAGGCGGCACCGTCAAAATAGAGGCGTTTCTCCTTGTCTCCATCCTGTACGGTGGCAACGAAGGGTTGGTTGTCCAATGTCCGACGGGCTCGGTCAATGGCCAGGAACCAGGCCGTCAGTTGCTCTCGACAGCGTTCACTGTTCGCCGTACACAGAGCAAGCACGTCGCTGAAGGTCTGCTTGGCGACGTAGAACTCATCCAGAGGCGAGCGGTTGCGCAGGCTGGTGAACCAGGGCCAGCCGAGAATCGCCGCGCGAACGTTCCCGGGGTGGTATTGCATGTAGGAAAGTACCGTCCCGCTGCCTGTCGAGGAGCCGAAGGCATCGATGGTGTCGTAGCCCAGCAGACGACGAATCTCGTCGACATCGCGCGATACGGCGTATTGGTTGTACTCCGCTACGTCGACTCCTTCGCTCTCGAGCTTGCGATAGCAGGCGACGACTTCGCCTGTGATGGCATCCATGCGTTCCATCGGGTCCAGGGACGACGTAATGGCCGGAGTATGGATAATGTTGTGGTAAGGCGATACCTCGGCATAGTCCGGACAAGCCAGCATCGGCTTGGCATGAATGAATCCGCGGTGATCCATCACTATCAATGTACGGTTGCCGATATCCTTGCGTAACTGCTCGATATAATCACGATTGCCAATCACCGAATAGCCGGGGCCGCCGGGAAAGAAAACGACCGGCGGAGCGTTCGGGCTGCCTGCCTGTTCCGGCGTAATCACCGCGACTGGCAACTCCACTAGCTGCCCATTGGGCTCACTCCAGTCTTCCTGTCCGTAGAAGGTATAGCATTCGGCCTGCATGGCCTTCAGAGCATCCGTGACACAGCCGGAAGCCTCAAGGCGAGGTGCGTCCCCTGTGCTCGATATCGCATTCGCTGTCCCGTCTTGTGCCACAACGACAGGTGGTGAGATTACGGCGAAAACTAGAAAAGTCGCCATACTTCGAACTAGGGTTGAAGAAGAAAGGTTCAGGAGCGAACGCGAGCGTTTCATACCGACCTCCATATCGTGTTTGTTGTTGGGTTGGGAAGCGCTTACTTTCAAGCTAGCGACATTGGCTGACGGATCAAGTCAAGGAGGATACGGAATGCCAATGACCACGGCCTATCTGGAGCGTGAACCAGCGCGCAAGGATATCGATGCGCTGGAAGAGCCGGTCGTCCTCGAATTCGGCTCTCCGTGGTGTGGCTTCAGCATATCCACACAGCCGATCCTGGCCGAGGCCATGGAATCGCACCCTGGCGTCAAGCATCTCAAGATCGCGGATGGGCGAGGGCGCCGATTGGGGCGTTCCTTTCGCGTCAAGCTATGGCCCACGCTGGTTTTTCTGAACAATGGCCAAGAGGTCACCCGCCTCGTTCGGCCATCGGATACCCACTCAATCTCTCAGGCACTGGACCGGATCGATGGCTAACTTCAGAAAACTGGCCGTGTTGGCCACCATGCTCATAAAACTTCTCGATGAGTATCTTGCTGGTGTGCGCTACAGACAGGCTGCACTTCGGCAACGCCCGACATGGCGCCGATCGTCGTTGCCTGCCGATCCGGTAAGATCCGCCAGGCATTACGGACTGCACCCGTTAAGGAATGTACCGAGATGCCGTCCAGTGGGAACGGGGCGCTCCCATGTCTCGGCCTGGCCTGGACGGTATAGGAGCCATCAAACCCATAAAGGGCGTTAAGTATCGAAAGGTAAATGTCATTGCCTTGGCGGTAGCTTTGACTACGTTGGTAAGTGCCAACTCAGTAAAACTTCTGTCAAGGAGAGACAGTCATGGAAGAAGAGAATAGAAGCCGTACGGAGAGTTCCATGCTTAGCTCACTGGTTTCGAACCTGACGGATGAGGTAAGAACCCTGATTCGCGGTGAAGTGCGCTTGGCACAAGCCGAAATGACCGAGAAAGCATCCCAAGCAGGGAAAGGCGCGGGCTCCATTGCCGCTGCGGGCGCAGTGTTGTTCAGTGGCTTTCTGGTTCTGCTTGCCGCTGCAGTCTATGGGCTCCATGCGATAATCGACTACGGCGAAACGCCTTGGCTTTCGGCCCTTATCGTTGGCGGCATTGTGTTGGTCATCGGTTTCATCCTATTACAGGCTGGGCGCAAGAAGCTCAAGAATTTGCAGATGGCACCCGAGAGAACAATGGCCAGCTTCAGGAATGATAAGGATGTGGCCAAGCATCATGGTGAACATGTCAAGGAGGGCAGCTGATGAGCGATAAGCACGATAGACGTAGTCCGGATGAGATCGAAGACGAAATCCGTCAGACACGTGAAAACTTGGACGATACCCTGCACGAGTTGGAAGACCGTCTCTCGCCGAAACATCTTATGGATTCCGCCTACAATCAGGTTCGCAACGGTGGGGCCAACGAGTTTCTTTCCAATCTCGGCAACACCATCAAGCAGAATCCGATCCCGACCCTGCTGATCGGCATCGGTATCGGCTGGTTGATGATGTCGCAAAATCGCAATGGCCAGAAAGCCTCTGGTAGGTCCAGGCATAGCCAGGACATGGATGAGCGGTACAGCAAACCAGGTACGGTGATGCCGGCTACCCCGACCACGTCAACCTCGGCACCGCCTCACCAGGAGGATCACCTGACCGGTGCGAATCGCCCCGTGACGACTTCAGGAGTAGGTACGGCTTCGACGGGGGAGGGAGCGACTGCGACCGGCGCCTCCCCAAACCGGGAGGCCGTTGGCGAGGCGACACATCTGGGCACGGCCCAGCATAAAGGAGGTCAGTCTCGCTCCTCTGCGTCCGATGTAGTCGGTGAACCGACACATCTGGGTACCCAGCAGCACCGGGACGGCACTCCTGGCACCAAGATGTAATTGCCCGTATCAACTCTCATGACGTTCAGCCCCGGCTTCGGTCGGGGCTTTTCTGTTTATGATCCTGATGAGTCCGATAGGCCCGGTAGAAGTTAGCCAACCCGCCGAGGAGAAACAGTACGCTGGCGAAAATGAACTGGGATGCCAAGTAGGTGTAAAGGGCATGGGCGAGCTGTGCTTGATGAGTCGCCCAGAGATAGGGAATGGAAGCGACCAGAAACAGAATGGACCCGATGACGAACGAGACAGCGACCGCATTCAGCAACTGCAAGGTGATCAGCGAGCCGGCCTGAGTGATCTGGGTGACATTGAGGATTGCGCCCCCAGTGAAAAGGGCACTCCCAACGATGAAGCACCAGGCCCCCCAGCGCTCTGCGCCCAGCCTTGGCAAAAAGAATATGCTGCCTACCAGAAACAGGAGGCATGCAATGACATAACCCGTCGAAGTAATGAACTCCAGTGCGGTCTTCTTGCCATGCGAAGCGTGGTGGCGGTAATGATTGATGGTTTCCGTTAAGTCATGGGCCGTGACTGCCAGATAAATCAGCGAGCCCGCAATGAATAGCCCAGCACCTGCAGTCGAGTATTTTTCCAAGGCGGGTAGGAAGAAAACGCTGCCGACCACGAAGGTCGCGGCACCCACAACGTAGGCTGACGCATTCAATCCCTCCCACAAGAAACGTTCTCTTTCCGGTGGCTGTCGATAGCTTCGTCTACGGTTGGTGATTTGATGTGGCACGAAAGCTCCTTCTCATTCAGTCTCGTGATGTACGTTGTCAGGCGAGAGAACATGGGCCAATGCCAACAAAAAACCACCGGGCAGGGCCCGGTGGCTGATCGTGGCGGCCCTGTCCGGACTTAGTCCGGGAGGGCGTAGGAGACGACCTGATCGCTCACCTTCGGCAAGAGTATCGAATTGCCACCAACGACGAAGGTCACGTACTGCTTGCCCTCGTAGGTGTAGGTTGCCGGGATCGATACCGCCGGTGCTTCGACCTGGCCGCGCCAGAGTTCTTCACCCGTCTTGGCGTCGAGCGCGCGAACCCGCGAATCCATGGAGGCACCGATAAAGATCAGGCCTGTCTTGGTCAGCACCGGGCCGCCTATGGTCACCGAGCCCCAGGACTCGGGCATATAGAAGCCATGTTTCTGGACCTGGCCGAACGGCTTGTTCCACAAGCGCTCACCGGTTTTCAGATCGTAGGCAGCGATCGTGCCGTAGGGCGGCTTCCAGCAGGGCATGCCCGCCCAGTTGAGGAACGTTTCCAGATGGAAACCGTAAGGCACGTCGCCTTGGGCATAGTAGCCAGCTGTCTCGCCCGACTGCTCCTTCTGCTGGAACTCGTCACGTGGCACGAGCCGATAGATCTGTACCACATGGTTGGAGTTAACCACAAAGATTCCGCTGTTGGGGTCGACGGCACCACCACCCCATTGGGTTCCGCCCGTGGTAGGAGGGAAGGCGATAGAGCCCTCGAGGCTCGGTGGGGTGAAGCGACCTTCATAGCGAAACTTCTCTGCCTGACGGCTGCATTCGCCGAAGCTCACGATATCGGCCAGTGTCGACACGCCAGGCCACTCGTCAGGAATCACCGGCTCGGGCTTGGGTACATAAGGCTGGGTAGGCGCGGCCTGCTCGCCCTCGATATCCGACGCTGGTACCTCACGCTCCTCGATGGGGTAGATTGGCTCCCCCGTCTCTCGATTGAGTACATAGAGAAAGCCTTGCTTGGAGACTTGAACTAGCGCAGGAATGGTCTCGCCATCCTTCTGGATATCGACCAGCGTCGGAGGCGCAACCGTATCGTAGTCCCAGATATCGTGGTGCACGAGCTGGCGGCTCCAGACGACCCGGCCGGTCTCGGCATCGAGGGCTGTTACCGAGGTGGCAAGTGGCAGCTCTTCGGTGCGGTTGCCGCCGTAGTAGTTCGGACTGGGTGAGCTGATCGGAAGGTAAACCAGGCCCGCTTCAGGATCGATGGACATCGAGGCCCACACATTGGCCGTGCCAGTACGATCGATCACCTCCTCCGGCAAGGCATGGAACATCCACTTCAGCTCACCGCTGCGGGCATCGAGAGCGAACACCGTGCCGGGAGGTGCGGCGGCATCGGTCCAATCCTTGCCGGCCCATCCCAGGTACAGCGTGTCGTTGTAGACCGTCGGCGGCTGTAACAAGGATAAAGGCCACTTGGCATTGACCGTGTTCCATTGGTTGACATTGACCATGCCATTCTCGCCGAACGTACTGCAGGGCTCGCCTGTATCAGCGTCGACACCGTAGAGTTTGGCGTCCATGGTGCCGATGTAGACGATTTTCTGACATGCCTCGCCATCCTGGGGATCGTCAGCCTGCCAGTAAGCAACGCCGCGATTCTTCATGTTTGGTTGGGTCAAGGCTTCCAGGCGTGCCTCAGGGTTAAATGCCCACTTTTCCTCCCCTGTGCCCGGGTCAAGCGCGATGATCCGGTAGAAGGGCGTGCCGAGATAAAGCGTATCATTGACGAACAATGGGGTGGCCGACCACACGGACATGGGAATATCGCCACTGCCATCAGAGACGTCGCCGGTATGATACTCCCAGGCCTTCTCGAGTTGGCCGACGTTTTCCGGGGTGATCTGGTCCGCCGGGGAATATTTCTGCGCTCGGAGGTCGCCGTTGAACGTCGCCCAGGTGTCAGGTGACTCCATCCACTCGTCCGGCCCCTGTTGTGGCGGAGTGAGGCCTTGGGCGTCGGGTGAGGGCGGCGTACCGGCGGGGCCTGTCGAGACACGCCCCTTCTTGAGTGTTGGAGTGACCTGCAAGCCGTTTTCGGCTGAGGTTGTCTGATCCTCCTGGTCTTGCTGGGATTGTTGGCTCTGATCACCGTTTTCCCCGTCCGCCTGGGTGCCTTCGACATCGGTGATGCCTTGAGGCTGGCCGCCACTAGCTCCGCCGTCCGAATCGTTGCTTTGCGAGTCCTGAGCGTGTGCCGAACCAAGCGCACTGGCCAGCAACAGAATGGATAGCAATGTTCGTGAAGGGTATCGGGTCATGACGTCATGGCCTCACGGTTGGTAGCTGTCGGGTGCGAGCGTTTACCGCTGGCGGGATCAGCGAAGACATGAATGAGCCAGGCGACCAACCCCGCCACCATGAGCCACACCAGGATCGTGGCCTCCAGCAGGTAGGAGGCAAGGCCGGTGCCCAGCAGGTCGATCAGCAGCAAGAAAGCAATCAAGCCACTCAACCAGCGAGGCATGCTTCTGACAAAGGTGATCAGTAGTGACCCGATCACCAGCATGGCGGTGGAGAACAATACGAGATATGTGCCGGGAGTGTAGGCGATACCGTTGCCTACATTGAAGGTGTTGATGGCGGCCACTATCAGGGCGACGATCGAAATCGCCAATAGCAGCCAGGCGCCATAGGCGACGCCACGGGAGTGCTTTGCCATTGCTGCGTCCCTTCCATTGAACGGTGGTGAACAGTGATGGCGTTAGTGGGCCAGTCGAGAATAAGCCGGCGATACACTTCGCCACGACTGGTAAGTATAGGCGGGGACTTGAATTTTTGATGACAGAACAGGAAAAAGGCTGATGCATGGGAATTCAGCCTTTATGCGAGACCAGTATGTATTAAACGAAGGTGGTGTTGTCTCTAGCGTGCAAGAGCCGGAAACTAGTCGTATGTAGCTCGCCGGTCCGAACCGAAAGGCCACAAGAACAATACGGGCTAGAAATAAAAAAGTCCCCCGAAGGGGACCAGGGGAGCACGCCAGCTCACTCGGTTTATCGCCACAGTGTGGCGACGTTGGTAACGGGTGGTTTGTCCCAGCCCCACTGGGCATTAGGACGTTGGGAGTGGTATTTTTCTCCCACCATGCCAATAACTATACGAAAAGCGCGCCACAATAACAAAAAGCCTTCCAAAACAATCGAGTAAAAAAACTTTAAGTGTTTTTAGTTGGGCGTTCATGCCCTTAGGCAGATTTTCCTGCACCAACAAGAAGATTTTCCGGCCTAGGCGCATCATAACAGTGCCTAGGCCTTCTCTTATGATTGCTCGCTTTTATTTCATATGAATGACGCATCAGAAATATCTCCTGACACGTTTTTCGAGCACGCCCCTGAGCCTTACGAATCCTCACGATAAAAGACCAGCTCATCGGTCTGAAATGTACGGGTAAATTTCGAGGCCCAGTTCGGGGTAACGTTCCGGTGATGGAAAAACTGTCCACCATCGGTGTGGTCCTGCAGTTGCTGATTCAGCGCCTTGCGAGCGATTTCTTTGGCGATAACGTAGGCATCTTCCTCCTGAGCCTCATCCGGGCGGCCATCGCACCACCACGAGAACTGGCAATTGCCCCGTTCCGAGCCCTCCTTGACTACCTCGCAAACCGTATCGGGAAAGCCCTCGTGGCCCAGCCGATTCATTACCACGTTGGCTACTGCCTCCATATCTATGGTGTCTTCCCCCCGCGCTTCCCAGTAGATCGAGCGTGCCAAACAGGTAATTGCATCATCCAGCGGTGCCTGGCCGGCAGGATCTACCGCCTGGGCGCCGGGCCGTGTGATCAGCTCGGCGGGCTCGGGTGGCCGGCCGCTGCCTTCGGCCGAGGCCTCCTGTTCCAGCACTTGTGCCTTTTCCTCGGCGATCTGTGCTCGCTGGGCGAGTTCAATGGCAAGGGATGGGCCTGCCAGCAATAGCAGGGGGAAAAGACAGGTAACACACCGGAATAGGCTCTTGGACATCATGGTGTCTCCCGATAGACCAATCGGACCATCATGCAACAAAGCCAGGAGATGAAGATAGGTCCAGCGCCGGCATCGGGTGGGTGGATTATTTCATCCTGGCGTTATTAAGGATGAGCTGCCTTCGGCTGATATTGCAGGCTAACTTGCGAAGGCGAGGAGAGTGCTAGGCTGAAGGGAATTCACTGACTACAGGCAGGACTTGCCATGATCCACGATCCGACAGACCGCATTAGCTTACACCTGCATTACCGGCGCGTGCGGGTCTGGGCAGGCGATACGCTGATTGCCGATACGAGAAGCGCCATCGAACTGCGCGAAACAGGCTATCCGCCCCGCCAGTACCTCCCGCGGGAGGACGTGGACATGTCGTATCTTAATCGCACCGATACCGCTACGCATTGCCCGTTCAAGGGCGATGCCAACTATTACGCCATCTCGCTGTACAACGAGACATTGGCGGATGCCGCCTGGAGTTATGAAGCGCCCTTCGCTGCACTCATGGACATTCGAGGACGACTGTCATTCGATACAGCGAAGGTCGTGGAAAGGATAGGCGACGAATGATTTCTTGCTGTTGCTAGGCGACCTTGCTTTCTCGGGCCTTTGCGGTCTTGCCGGCACGCGACGGGGGCTGGCAGATGCCGCAAACATAGTGCTGGGTGGGGCTGTGGGCATGGGCTACGTACGGCCCCCGGCATTCCTTGCAGGTCGATAACTGGAGCATGTTGCTTTCAAAGAATCGTACCAAGGTCCAGGCACGTGTCAGGCCGAGTACCGGTTCGGCTCCCTCCAACATGATATGTTCGATATAGAGCCGATAAGCCTTGATGAAGGCGGAAAGCCGGTGGCAGCCGACATCCTCGCTCATGCAGCGGTAGATGTTGTAAAACAGCGATGAATGAATATTCGGCAACCAGGTCATGAACCAGTCGGTCGAGAAGGGCAGCATGCCCTTGGGTGGGGACGCGCCGCGAACCTCCTTGTACAGCTTGATCAGCCGGGCACGACTCAGGTCGGTCTCTGATTCGAGCACCTGCAGGCGGGCCCCGAGTTCGATAAGCTCTATAGCTACTTGCACCTGCATCATTTCACTGACGAGGCTTTTCATCATATACCCTCGTGGCGAGTCGGCAATCAGTGGCCGGATGTCGAGAAGCGGTCGGCCGCCATGAGCAAGGCTGCATGGGTCTGGGCCATTCCCAGCTCGCGTGGGTTACCGGACAGTTTCAAGAATTGGTCGGGATCGACATAGGCCAGCCGACACAGCAACTGATTGGAGCGGGCCATTTGGCTCAGTTGCTTGACTGAGAGCGAAGCCATCAAGTCCGCCATGCGTTCGTTGATTTTCAGACGAAACATCGCGGTTTCGCGATCCTCCTTCAGCATTCGCTGCGCGAGGAGAAGGTAAGACAGGTTCACTTCCTGAATATCTTCTAGAAGGCTGTCATTGTGCATGTGGCTTCCTCCTTGAAGAGACATAATCTTAAAGTAGCAAAGCCTGATGCATTGTCACGGACTCTCGTAGGAATGTTCTAATTCTTACTTATCTCATCAAGGGGGCGGTGGGCAGGCTGATGCCTCGCTGCAGGGCGTGGGTGTAGCGCTCGGCCTCATCTGGTGGCCTATTGCCACCTTGTTATAGGCACAATCAAGCACCCCTTCGACGTCACGACGTCGAAGGGGAAGGTATTGGCTTACCCGGAGGACATTACATACGCCTACATCTTCTAAGTAGGCCTTTTGCGACTGGCTCCCGGCGTACCAGCAGCAACGGAAACGTTTCGTTAAGAGCTTGTCCGCCCTGTGAGCTTGTCCCGGAGCCGGTCGATCATGCCAACTCCCGGTCCCACGCTCTTGTGAAACAGTTCGGAATGAGGGGCGCTGGGGTGTGGGCGGGTCGGCGCCAGCTGCTTGGCTTTCTGAACCTTGTCCCCCATGTCGACGAGTTGATCCAGAGGCAGATGCTTTCGCAGCGAGGGGAATTGATCGGATTCCTCATCGTTCGCATGGTGGCGCAGCTGTTTATCCAGCGACTGCACCAATGCCATGAACTGCGGATCAGCCGCATCGGCGTCTTCCAGCTTTTTCATGACCTGAACGATCTCGTCGTGTTCCTGCTTGTCATGTTCGACTTCTTCCTTACCATTCGGCAAGTGCTTTTCCATCGCCGGGTAAACGTACATCTCCTCGGCAACGGAATGACGCATCACCTCAGCGATTACCGTTTCGACCAGCTCCCGGCGCTGCGTGGCATCCGGCGTATGCTCGGCCTGTGCCAACAGCTCCGTCATCTCTCGATGGTCTGCGGTAAGAATATCCACTACATCCAGTCTTTCACCATTACCATTGTCAACGGCCATGACTCCCTCCTTGGGGTCGTTATTTATTAAGTATCGGTACCACCTACAACATAGTACCGCTCAGGGTGCAGGGCCAAACCTGGCGAGGCCTTTCTCCAGTTGAACTTCAACTGGAGAAAGGCCTCATCGAGAACTGTCAGGAGGCGGACGCAGCACACGTTATCGTGTTATACCCGGCTAGCCGCTAGTAAATCCAAGGAGCATTCGATGAAGCAATACGCTGTGGTGGCCTACGATTACACGGACGCCGAGGCGCTCGAGCGTCGACTGGCCAATCGAGAGTCGCATCTGGAGGGCGTTCGCGAACTTGCCAAACAGGGGAAATTCCTCAGCGGCGGGGCGATCCTCAACGATGAGGGCAAGATGATTGGCTCGAGTGCCCACTTCCGGTTCGTTGACCGGCAGGACCTTGATGCCTGGCTCGAGACCGAGCCCTATATGACCGGGCGTGTATGGGAACATGTCGATATTCGCGAAGTGAAACTCTTCGACCCGAACAGCTGAACGTCGCCACAACTACCCACTCATCGCGGCCGGCTCTTCGAGAGCGAACTTGGCCGGCTGTAATTTTTCTATGTGATGTCGGCTCCCGTGGCCGGCAGTTCTATCAGTAGCGGCTCGCCGGCAAGGGCTTGCTGTAGGCGAGTTACGAGAATATCCACGATGGCGTCGTTCTCGCCTACCAGCCGCGTCGTGGTGACGCTCAGGTCGGGTGAACATGACATCGCCTGTTCGCAGATTTCCGCAATGTCGCCGCCTTCGCCGGCGTGTCGACCCGGGGAAAGGAACAGCATGGACAGGATCACGTTGCTGTGGGCCAGCGTCGGCGAGGCAAGCAGATCTTCCAGCAGCGGCTCGTTGAAACGGTAGGCATCGCCATCGCGGCGCTCCATGGAGGCAAAGGTGACGCAACTGGCCTCATCGGCCAGTAGCACGCTCAGCTGGCCGGCGAGGTAGTTGCGCACGGCCGTGACTTCCGGAATCGGGCTGCCATGGTCGACCAGCACAACCTTCGGGTGTGACAGGCCGGCCGACCTTTCGCGCACGTTGTCTGCCAGCAGCTGCGCCAGGCGCAGGTCCACCGTCGCCTGGCTGTCGACCAAGGGCAGGGCTACCTTCACGTTTAGCTGAGGGTAGCTGGCCTGTACCTCGGCCAGACGCTCGGGCAAGTAGTGCGTCAATGCCTGACTGGGGCCGAAGAAGAAGGGCAGGATAAGCAGTTCGGTAACGCCCTGTGCCGCATATCGTTCGGCCAGCGGCCCCAGCGTCACGGCCTTGTGGCCCTCGAGTTCCTCGGGAGGGATCTTGAAGGAGTGCAGCAGGGAAGCGGCCTCGACCGTCTCGCCGGTGGCCTGGCTCAAGGCGTGGGCAAGCCGGCGCAGATTGAGCGTGGCCTGAGGGCGCAGGGAACCGTTGTCGACGAGCAGTATCTTTCGCATGAGGCCTCGTTGCTGGCGCAAGGCGGGGTGCCGACGCATATGACAGCAAAACGTATCACACTACCGAGCCGGGCTTCAGGTCAAGTCGCGAGAGAGACTGTGGGCCGTTGAACAGGCGAACGTGGTGGATTCGGCTCATTCGGTGCTTTCCGCAATAATGTCCAAGCTCGCGGCATGGGCCAAGCCTAAGCTATGCCTAGTCAGCGTTCAGGAGGTGTGGCATGGCAAAGCAGACCACCCAGTTTCAGTTCTTCAAAAGTCGGCATATCCCTGAGCTTATGGTGCTGAAGGCGGCGATGAACGATTTCAGCTACGATTTCCATGCCCATGAAGAATATGCCTTCGGTGTCACCCTCTCGGGACGGCAGGACTTCTTCAGCGGTGGCCAATTTCACCGTAGTCCACCTGGCAACGTGATCCTGTTGAATCCCGAGGAGGCGCATGATGGCCAGCCGGGCGGCGACAGCACGCTGGGCTATGTCATGGTCTACGTTTCTCCCCGCCAGCTCGAGGCGCTATTCGCTGATACGCTAGGGCGTGAGAGCGCCGGGCAGTTTAGAAGCGATGAAACCCTGATGTCGGACCCAGCCCTGCGTCAGGCCATCCTGGAACTGGCTCGCCTGGTAACCTGCCAGGTCGGTAGCCGCATCGATCAGGAGCATACGCTCTACCAGATGGCCGCAGGACTCGTGCAGCGTGCCGGCAAGTTCCAGCCGGATGGCACGTCCAGTCGGCCTGACGCCCTCCTTAAGCGAGCCAGGGACTTCATCCTCGCGCATCTTGAGGATGATGTATCGCTGGATGATATTAGCCGGGCCGCTCACCTCTCGAAGTACCATTTCCTGCGCCTGTTCCGGCAACAGTCCGGCATGACGCCGCACCAGTACGTGATCAACTGCCGCATCAATGCTGCACGCAGTGCACTGGAGTCTGGCGCTGGACCAAACGATGTCGCGTTCCGTTATGGCTTTGCCGACCTTAGCCACTTCAACCGCCGGTTCAAGCGCATCTATGGCATGACGCCCCATCAATATCAGCGTAGCGTCGCCTCTTACCCGAGATTCCTCACATGTTGGAAATTATCGCCTATGCCTTGGGCGTAATGTACACGCCTGGGCCAGTGAATCTGCTCGGCCTGAATGCCGGGCTCCATGGACAGGCCAAGGCATCATTGGGGTTCTTTCTCGGGGTAGGGCTGGCCATGTTCACCTTGTTCGTGCTGTTTGGCCTGGCTGGTGCCGCCTGGGTGCAAGGCGATATGCTCGCCGTGATAGGGGCGCTGGGATGCGGGTATATCTTTTACCTTGCCATCAAGATCGCCAAGTCGAGCATCAACATGGCGGCCGTCCGCCGAACACCGCGAGCGCTGCGCTTTCGTGACGGCCTGATCATGCAGTTATGCAATCCCAAGGGCATCGTCGCGACACTGCCGATCGCGACGATTCAGTTTCCTGCCGTGGGGATTCATGGTGTCGGTTTGATAGTCTGGTCGCTAGGGCTGGCTGCCCTGGCAATCGGGGCTCCTGGCAGTTATGCGCTGGTTGGCGCTGTGCTAGGGAAACGCGTCGAGGATCCAGTCATTCTCAAGGGGTTCAGTCTCACTATGTCCGCCCTGTTGATTGCCGTTTCACTGTCGATCGGTTACGAACACGTTTGGCTGCCTCTCTCCGCTGGAGTAAGTTGACGGATCGCCATCTGCCCATTGCCAATAGGTCGAGCCCTGATCCATACCATGACTGACAATTCATCGCTCCCCGTGCAGGTCCGACACGTTCTCGAGGCAGCGCCGCATGAGGCATTGCCCATGACCTATCAACAACTCGCCGAGGCAGTGGGCCTCCGTCCGCCGCGCACCATCCAGCGCGTTGCCCTGGCGCTGGAAACCCTGATGCATGAAGACGCCGCTCAAGACCGCCCCTTCATCGCCGCGCTGATCGTCAGCCGGCGAGGGGAGGGACTGCCGGCACAAGGCTTCTTCGACCTTGCGGTAACGCTGGGGCGCTTTTCCGAAGATCCGGCACAGCATGCCGAGGCCTATCGGGAAGAATTTCGGCGGGCCATGGCGCAGCGAGGTTAGTGTCAGGCGCCATGTAAGCAAACATCGCCAAGACGGTGCGATGGCTTCAGGTGGGGATGAACCAAGAAAAGCCCGGTCGCTTGGGCCGGGCAATCTAATGCTGCTTTCCGTGCTTCCATTACAGGCATCCTGCCCGTACATCCCTGGTGCTGAGCCATCCCTGCACTCGGTCTTCCTTGCTTGAGCATCCTTACCCAGTAATCGCATCATATAAAGAGTACTGTGCCATTGTAATAACCTATGTAACTCAAGCACGTAAGAGATTGATGACAAAGCGCATACGAACATAGCTTAAAACAAGCATGAAAGACTTGCTTTTGCATCTATCTTATTGATTTGCAATACATTTGATATTTGTTGCTTAGATTTTCCTATTGCCAGTGAGTTTTTGGAGATCTTTGGTAATATGTGTAAATACAAGTTGTGAAAATGGCAGTATTCAGAGTTTTGTTAATTAATGCAGAGTAAAATAATGTAATATTGGTGCGTTCGACAGGACTCAGGACAACGATATAGCAAAGCATGCTAAGGATGGGTAATTGCTTGAATAGTGAAAACAAGGATCGTGTATTAATCGTCGAAGACGACGAACGCCTGGCGACATTGACTCAGGAATATCTTGAGGCCAACGGCTATCGGGTCATTGTCGAAGCGGATGGCGCCCTCGCCGTGGAGCGCATCATTGAGCTGCAGCCTGGCATCGTCATTCTTGATCTGATGCTTCCCGGCGCAGACGGCCTGTCTATCTGCCGCCGCGTGAAGCCCTATTACGCCGGCCCGATTCTGATACTCACGGCACGTGCCGATGACGTGGATCAGGTGCTGGGCCTGGAGATGGGCGCCGACGACTACCTGCCGAAACCGGTACAGCCGCGAGTGTTGCTGGCCCACATGCACGCGCTCATGCGGCGCAAGGATTCGGCCGTCCGCAAGAGTAAGCCGGTTCTACTGAACTTCGGTGGGTTGATGATCAACAGAACGGTTCGCGAGGCTTGGCTCGACGGGGAGCGGATCGACCTTAGCTGTTCCGAGTTCGATCTGTTATGGCTGCTTGCCAACAATGCCGGCCGCGTGCTGACCCGTGAAGAAATATTCTCGTCGATACGCGGCACTCCCTATAACGGGCAGGATCGTGGCATAGACGTGCGCGTATCGCGTATTCGCCCCAAGATCGGAGACGATCCCAACCAGCCTCATCTTATCAAGACGGTACGTAACCGAGGGTATATGTTCGTCAAACGTGCCTGATCGATGCCCCGCAGGGTATTCCCGCTGCGGGGCTAGCCTGCCGCTCCTGTAATCGGTACAGCAGCGGCATGCTGTTCGATAACCGCTCACGCCTTGGGCCACTTCGCTCCTGTCAGTTCGCAGGACGCCTTCCATAATCGCTCGGCGACGTCCTGATCGCGGGCAGCCGGGGCAATATGAGCTGGTTTGGGCGCACCGCGTGTTTCCCCCAGGCCGGCAGGGCCGATGTAACTGCCTGGACGAACGTTGCTGGCGGTGGCTGCGTAGAGTACGGGCCGCGCTCCCTCGACAGCAGACTGACTGACAAACGGCATCGCCAAACGGAAGAGACGGCCCGCCATGCCGCGGCTGATAATGCCGTGATCGAACAATGCTGTGCGCGAAAGGCCGGGGTGCGCTGCCAGGCTAACCAGCCCCCAGTTTTCGGCGTGGCTGTAGCGCTGCAATGTCTGGCTGAACAGCAGCATGGCCAGCTTGGACTGGCGGTAGGCGCGCCAAGGGTCGTAACGGTACTCGCCGTGAAGATCCTCAAAATCGATACGCCCACCGCGGTGCGCCAAGCTCGAGAGTTGCACGACACGTGGCGCCGGTGCCGCCAATAGCAGGGGGAGAAGCAGGCTGGTCAGCAAAAAATGGCTCAGAAAGTTGACGCCAAACTGGCGCTCGAAACCATCCTGGGTCAATTCCCGCGTCGGCAATGCCAGGACACCGGCATTGTTTATCAACACGTCCAGCGAAGGCTCACAGGCGCGCAATCTTGCAGCGAAGTCTCGCACCGAGGCCAGGCTGTCCAGATCGAGTGGCTCGAATCGAACGTCTGCTCTTGGGCAATCATTGCGCAAGGAGCTAATCGCCGCATGGCCCTTGTCCGAATTCCGCCCCGCCAGGATGACGCGATATCCCTGACGGATTAGCCCCTTGGTGGTTTCGAAGCCCAACCCTGCATTGGCGCCGGTAACAACAGCCAACTTCCCTTCGATATCGTGATCAGTCATTGCCAACCGTCTGAATGACCTCAAACCCCTCGAACCTAGGTGGGCCTAGGTAAAGCCCCTCGCGTCGGCTCTGGCCAGCATTGGCGTGGGCAGCGCGGAACGCCTCGGAGTGCGTCCAGGCATCGAAATCCTCGCGGGAACGCCAAGTGGTATGCGAGGCGTAAAGGACGTGATCCCCCTCATCGGGACCGCGGAGCATATGGAACTCGACGAAACCAGGCAGGCCCTGCAGATGGGTTTCCCGCTCCAGCCAGATCTGCTCGAACTCTTCCGTTCTCTCGGGATTGACGCGAAAACGGTTCATGACGATGAACACGGTGAACTCTCCTTACGGTCAGGTTGATGAAAGCTGCCGTTTGACCATGGCACCTTCCTCGGTAGGGGGCAAGGTGGGTTCTCCTGACGCTTCAACATGTGGCTAGCTTTCGGCCAGTAGCGGTCCTTTGGCAGAGCTAGAACACACCCTGGTTGCAAATATGCGCGCCAACTAACGCTGTCGGGACAGCTGGTAATTGGCCTTTAACCGATACCCAGCCATAGCGTATTTACTCAAAATTCAGACATGCAGAAACACGAAAGCCCGCATACGCGGGCTTTCGTGCTCGAAGCCTTACGGCTCGAAAGCGCAGACTAACCGAAGTTAGAGAGGCTTGATGTTCGCAGCCTGAAGGCCTTTCTTGCCCTGGGTCACGTCAAAAGAGACCTGTTGACCATCTTGCAGGGACTTGAAACCGTCAGCCTGAATTTCTGAGAAGTGGGCAAAGAGATCATCACCACCGTCAGCCGGAGAGATGAAGCCGAAGCCTTTAGAGTCGTTGAACCACTTAACTGTGCCAGTTGTCATGTTCGAATTCCTTACGCGCTAGGCGCTTTATGCGATTGCCGGGTACTACCCCAGATGAAGTAGGTAAAACAAGGGATACAACCAGGCTACCGAATGATTCGAGTACAACTGACAATATGCGACTTGCTAACCAACTGAGAGCATCATGCCATAGCACCTTGGCCCAGTCAAATAAATATGTCCAGAAAGCCCGTGAGGGTGCCATGGCGAATGTTATCGCTTGATTCGATCAGGGGGTAAGGCTTTTTTAAAACGGCTCCTGGCGGCGCTCCTTGAGAGTTAACGACATGATCACGTTCATGTTTTTTGTTTGGCACTCAATCCGACCCGCATGAGCGTTATGGGGCTTGGCCTGCTCAGGTAAGACGAGAAAACCGATTTGATAGAGCTGTTAGCCCCTGAAAGCACAGCGACGCTTGATGCCATCATAGACAAGGTCCACTCACTCCGGCCAACCCGGGTTATCCCGATGTTACAAAGACAATTTGCAGATAGCGGTTTGTAAGAATGCTGAACGATGACTGGACCGTAATCACCAAGGATCCTCCTTGTGAGCGCAGTGGGAGCATAGGGTCGCGGTCACCAGTGACGGGTTCGAGGTTCTGGCTCCCTGGCATGATCATTCCGAGGACTATCCAGCCATCCTCTGAAAGCAGCGTTGATCATGGTATTGAATGGCAGCTTTGGTTACTAAGCTGCCTTGATTGCTTTACGCTAACCCACTCACCCGCGTCACTTCCCTCAGCACCGCCTCATCCAGTATCCCGCGCCCGCTTTCCGCTAATGTGAACCAGTTCTTGGCACGCGTAACACCCGTGTAGATCAATTCTCTAGTCAGGATGGGGTTGGGTGCGTCGGGCAGCACCAGCGCGGTGTGGGTGAATTCCGAGCCCTGGGACTTGTGCACGGTCATGGCGAAGACGGTCTCCACCGCCTGCAGGCGGCTGGGTAGTACCCATTTGATGCGTCCGCTGCCGTCGTTGCTGGGGAAGGCGGCGCGCAGCATCGTCTTGCCGGGTTGGCCGGGCAGCGGCAGCGCGAGGGTGATGCCGATGTCGCCGTTCATCAGTCCCAGGCTGTAGTCGTTGCGGGTGACGAGCACCGGGCGGCCGAGGTACCAACCGCGTTCGAGTTCGGCGTCGCTGGCGTGGATCAGCCCTTGGCGGCGCAGGGCGCGGGCAATGCGCGGGTTCAGGCCTTCCACGCCCCACGGGCCCTTGCGCAGCGCGCACAGCAACTGGAAGCGGCCATAGGCATCGATCACCGCGCGTGCCCAGGCATCGAAGGCCTCGCGGTCATGGTCCAGGTCGGCATCGGCGGGTGGGCGTTGCTTGGTCAACACTTCCAGGTAATGCCGGTAGCCAGTGGGCGGGGGCAGTTCGCCGTCACGCCCGATACGGCCACGGCCCTTATCGAGAAAGCCGCCGGGGTTGCCGTCGACCACCAGCCGGTCCAGCGCCGGGTCGTCGCTGTCGCTCAGGCGCAGGTGGGCAATGTCCGCATAGCCCTGCTGGAAGACCTGACGCACCGCGCGGCGTTTGTCCTTGGGTTGGTGATCGCTCGCCAGCGGGCGGTTCACGGCCTGGGCCAACTGGCCGATGCCGCTGCTGGCATCGAAGCGATGACTCACCCGCAGCATGGCGATGGCCTGATCCAAGGCCTGACCATGATCGCTCATGTAATGCTCGGGTAGTGTGGCGCCGGCAACCTGGGCCAGCCAGTCGCAGGTCGCCGGGGTGTAATAAGCGGCCTCGGCACGCTGGCAAAGGTCGCCGAGCACGGCGCCGGCCTCCACCGAGGCGAGCTGGTCCTTGTCGCCGAGCAGCACCAGCCGCGCCCGCGGTGGCAGGGCGCCGAGCAGGGCGGCCATCATTTCGATGTCCACCATCGAGGCTTCATCGACCACCAGCACATCGAGAGTCAGGCGGTTGTTGGGGTTATAACGAAAGTGGCGTGTATCGGGGCGTGAGCCCAGCAGGCGGTGCAGCGTGGTGACTTCCGTCGGTATCGCTTCGCGCAGCGTGTGGATATCCACGCCGCCAGCGCAGGTCGCCGAGGCGAGTTCCAGCAGGGAAAGCCCTTCGACCTGTTTGGCGATGGACTCGTTGAGGCGCGCGGCGGCTTTGCCGGTGGGCGCGGCCAGACGGATGCGCAGGGGGCGGTCACCGGTCTGGCCGAGCTGCAATGCCTGGAGCAGGGCGAGCAGACGCACCACGGTGGTGGTCTTGCCGGTGCCGGGGCCGCCGGTGATCACCGAGAAGCGCGATCGAGCAGCCAGCGCACAGGCAAGCTTCTGCCAGTCGAGTTGGGCGTCGTCATGTGCCTCGGTGGCGGTGGCCTCGCCGAACAGCGCATCGAGGGACTGCTTCAGGGTGTCGGTCGGCGGCGTGGGCAGGTCGTGGATCAGCCGACCGTGCAGGGCGTGGCGAATATCCTGCTCATATTTCCAGTAGCGACGCAGGTAAATGCGCGTGCTGCCGGACGTGTCGAGACGCACCAGCGGCGTATTGCCGGAACGCGTCTGATCGCCGTGGCTGACCAGCGTCGGGTTGGCGAGGGCTTCGCGCCATGTCTCTAGATGCAGCCCGTCGAGAATTTCGCTGGGCAGCGGCGGCGGGTCGCTAAGATCGTCGCCTTCCGGCGGTAGGGACAATGCCAGGTTGGGAGCGGCCAGGGTCTGGGCGAGATCCAGGCATACGTGCCCGCGACCGAGCTGATGGCTGGCCAGGGCGGCGGCGAGCAACAACAGTGGGTGGCCGTCGCCGACCTCGCGGTGCAGGAATACCGCCAGCGCGCGATCCAGCGGACGCAGCCAGCCGCGGTCCACCCAGCGCTGCAGCAGGGCCATCAATGCATCGTGGTCGTGCCAGGCGGCATGGGAGACCTCGCGGGACGGAGTGTCCGCCTCGGGATTGAGATCGGCGAATAGGTCGAGTTCCTTCATGCCGGCGTCTCCATGGCCTGGGTGTCGGTAGCGTTGACGGTGGCGAGGGGCTCGCCGCGGAACAGCGCGTCCATGGCCTCGATCAGTTCGCGAGGGGGGCGCTCGGCGTGTACGCCGCGGCTGGCGGCATGAGTGCCCCGTAGAAACACCGTCAGTGAACCGCCGATGTGTCGGTCATAGTCGTATCCCTTCAGGCGCGCCTTGAGCAGGCGGTGCAGGGCGAGCAGATACAACGCGTACTGCAGGTCGTAGCGCTTCTCGGCAACGGCGGCGCGCATCGCTTCAGGCGTGTAGGCGCTGTCGTCCAGGCCCAGATGGTTGGATTTCCAGTCGGCCACGTAATAACGGCCCTGATGTTCGAAGACTAGGTCGATGAAGCCCTTGAGCATGCCGTTGAGCTGGTCGCGCTCGGCGCGGGGGCGCGGCATGCCGTGCAGGGTGTAGCGGCGTACCAGCGCGTCGAGGGTGGGCGCCTCGACCTGGTTGGCCGCGAACCAGAATTCCATCTCGACCTGATAGGCGCTCAGGTCTTCCAGGCGCACCTCGGCGGTTTCCGGCCCGATGCCGGGCAGCGGTAGGGGGCGGCTCAGCAGGTCGGCCAGCCAGTCGTCCAGCGTCGGTAGCCACTGGGTCCAGCCGCGCAGGTTGCAGCGCCGCGCTAGGGTGTCTTCGCGCTGGTTGGGGTGAGCGTTCACTAGCGCAAAGCCCTGCTGTCCCGCCCACTCCAGAATGCCGTGCAAAAACGTACCGGGGCCAGGGCCACGGGGGAAGCGGTGCAGGCTAGGCACCGGCTGGTCGGGGTTGGCGTTGTCACGGGGTTCGGTCATCACCTCGAAGGCGGTGGCCTCGACGGCAGTGGCCGGTTCGAACGGCGTTGACTCGGTGATCGGCTCGGCAACGGGCTCGAAGGTCGTCTCGGGCGCGATGGCCGGAGCCTCGCCGGAGAAGCGCAGCGCCGAGTAGCTGGCTATCCACCAGTGCTCGCGGGCGCTGCGCAGCGGCTGGCGCGCCTCGCCGAGCTTGGGCTGGTCGTCGTCCAGCGTGATGACTTGACGGGTGGGCTGTGGCGCAGGGCTGAGCACAATGGATTCACAGCGGCCCTTGAGCGTGGCCAGCATGTTACCGAAGTTGGATGGCGCCACCGCTTCACCGTTGGCCAGCAGTTGGCCTATGGCGCAGCCCTCCATGCCTTTGAGCGGCGCCATGCCCAGCCAGGTGGCGTGGCGGGCGCGGGTCAGCGCGACGTAGAGCTTGCGCAGATCTTCACCGAGGCGCTCGCGGTCGGCGCGCTCAAGGATGGTGTCGTCGGCTTCCAGGCTGATCTGCAGTTTGCCGTCGTCGTCATGCCAGCGCAGCGGAGAGTCATCCTTCTTGGTGGGGCGATGTCCACAGATGAAGGGCAGGAACACCAGCGGATACTCCAGTCCCTTCGACTTGTGGATGGTGATCACCTGGACCAGATCGGCATCGCTTTCCAAGCGCAGTTTGTGGGCATCACCTTGGCCCTGAGGGTCGGCAATGGCCTCGGCGAGAAAGCGAATCATTGCGTGCTCGCCGTCGAGTTCCTGGCTGGCCTGCTGAAGCAACTCCCCCAAGTGAAGCAAGTCAGTAAGCAAGCGTTCACCATCGCTGGCAGGCCCGTCAACGAGGAGGCGTGCAGGCACGCCGAAGTCGTTCATCACCCGGCGCAGCAGTGGCAGCACACCCTGGGTCTGCCATAGGCGATGGTAGTCACGGAATTGCATGACCCGGGCTTCCCAGGCCAGTTCGTCTTCGTTCAGGGCGTCGAGTTCGGGCAGGCCGAGGCCCAGCGCGGGCGTGGCCAGGGCGGCGCGCAGCTTACGGTCATCGTCGGGCTCGGCGCAGGCACGCAGCCAGGTTTCGACCTGCGGCGCGATGGGCGAGGCAAACACCTTGTCCTTGTCGGAAAGATAGACGCTCTTCACGCCGCGCCGGGCCAGCGCCTGGCGGATGGCGCGGGCCTCGCCCAGGCCATTGACCAGCACCGCCATGTCGGAGGGCTTGAGCGCCTTGAAGTCATCATCGCTACTGAACCCGGCACGCCCCTGCTGGCCGTGTTCCAGCAATTCGACCATGGCGCTGGCGCAGCGCTCGGCCATCTCGGTGTGATAGGTGCCCTTGGCCAACGGCTCGTCGCTTTCCAGTTGCCACAGGGTCATGGCCGGTAGCGTCTGGCCGTTCAGCGTGAGTGAGTCCTTGCGTCCCTTGGCGGCGACTTCGTTGAAGGGTACCGGGTTGCCGCCATCCTTGCCCTTGAACAGGAAAGCACCGGGCGGGTGCTGCTCGGCATGCGCAAAGCAGCGATTGACCGCCTCGACCATCGTCGTGCAGGAGCGGAAATTGGTACCCAGCGTGACATGGCGGCCAGCGGTGTCGCGGCGTGCCTGCAGGTAGGTGTGAATGTCAGCGCCACGGAAGGCGTAGATCGCTTGCTTGGGATCGCCGATCAGGAACACGCCGGTATCGCGGCGGTTCTCGCTGATGCGGTAGACGCAATCGAAGATGCGGTACTGCACCGGATCGGTATCCTGAAATTCGTCGATCAACGCGACCGGGAACTGGCGGCGGATCTGCGCACCCAGTGCTTCGCAGTTGCCACCGGCCAAGGCGCGGTCGAGATGGGTCAGCAACTCGTTGGGACCCATCTCGGCACGGCGTAGCTGCTCGCGCTCCAGGCGTGTGCGGCACCAGTGTACGGCATGGAGCAATAGCGTAGCGCGCGGCTCGGGTAGGGCATCGAGCTCGGCCTGCAACTCGGCGATAGCATTGAGGGCGGGATGATCCGGTGGCTCACCCTTGAGCCAGATCTCGGCCATGCCTTCCGGGGTTAGGCGCTTCCAGGCGGCGGGGGTCAGCTCAGGCCGCACGGCGTCGCTCTGGCACCAGTCGCGCAGTGCGCCCAGCCAGTTGGCGCGGCTGCGGGCATTGAAGCTCTGGCCCTTGAAGGCCTTGCGCTTGGCGGCATCCTCGAACAGAGCCTCGCACTCATCCACCCATTGTGGCCAGGGCGCCTTGAGCTCGGCGAGACGCTGAACGGTGGCCTCACGGGCCTCGGCCAGCGCCTCGTCGGGCGGCGGTGCACCGTCGGGCAGGGCGTCGCATTCCGGCAGCAGCCGGCAGATGTGCTCGTACAGCGTGTCGGGGGACTGCCAATAGCGCATGACCGCGGGCAACTCGTCGACGCTCATCGGATAGTAGAAGCTGCGCCAGTAATCGCGTACCACTTCGCTGATCAGCTCGCTCTGGTCGGTCTCCAGGTTGAGCGAGAACAGACTGCCACTGTCGAAAGCGTGCTCGCGCAGCATGCGATAGCACCAGCTGTGAATGGTTGACACCGCAGCCTCGTCCATCCATTCGGCGGCCAGCTGCAGGCGCCGTGCGCAGGCTGGCCAGGTAGCCTCATCGTATTCGTCGCGGAGCTGGAGCAGCAGCGCATCGCCTTCGGCATTATCTCTTGGCTGTAGAAAGACGTTGGCGGCTTCGACCAGTCGATGACGGATACGCTCGCGCAGCTCCTGGGTGGCCGCGTTGGTGAAGGTCACCACCAGGATTTCCGGGGGCGTCAGTGGCCGGGCGAAGGCAGCGGGATCGTCATCGCGGCGCGCGCCGAGCACCAGACGCACGTAAAGTAAAGCGATGGTGAAGGTCTTGCCGGTGCCGGCGCTGGCTTCGATGAGCCGGCTGCCATGCAGCGGAAACTCCAAGGGATTGAGCTGGGTGACGTCGCTCATTTTCCGCCTCCCTTCACGGCGTGGTACACGGGGGCCAGCAAGCGCTCGCTCAGCGTGGCGAAGGCGTAGGGCGTGCCGAGGTGTGTCTGGTAGAGCGCGGCGAAGTTCGCCCAGCGGTGGGCCAGGTACGGATCGCGGCCAACCTCACCGGCAACGAAGTCGTCGCCCTGATAGGTGCTGACGGCGGCTTTCCAGGCGTCGCTGTCGGGCGTGCTTTCCGGGGTGCCTTCCTTGCCCAGCCAAGCGAAGGCGGTGCCCGTAGCCAGGGGTAGGGGCGAGCGCATGCCGACCTGCCAGGCATAGATCAAGGTCCGCAAGTGATCGCGGGCCACGTCGGGGTCAAGCGGTGGCAGCGTGATGTTGCCCGCCTTGGAGAGCAGGCGCGTGGTCATCGGCGCGTCATCGAGATGCCCGGCCAGGTGCGCTACCCAGGGGCGCATCAGATGATGCCAGTTGTAGCGGTTCTTCTTGACCAGGCTGCTGCTGATCAGCAGCAGGCGGCAGCGGTTGCCGTCGTCGTCGCGGCGCAGGTCGCCCAGCCAGTCTTCCAGCAGCGGGCCGCCGGGCGTGGCCAGGCGAACCGGCACTGGCTCGTCGAAGGCGTGGGGCCATTCGTCCAGCGCTTGACGATAGTCGTCGAATAGCGCCTCCATGGGCTCGGCGAGGGATTCGCGCATGCGCTCGCCGAAGGCGCCCATGGCGAGCACGCCCTGGCCCTGCAGGCAGTCGAGCATGTCGTTCAGCGCCGCCTCGCGGGAATAGCCGCTATCCACGGCCTGACGCTGGGCCTGGATCAGCAGGTCCTGCAACTGCCATTGTTCCAGCCCGTCGAGGGCGAAGGGCTCCTGATCGTGGCTGACGATGTCTTCACGCTCCAGGTAGACCTTGAGACGGGTATTGAAGAACGCCTTGGCGGGATTGCGCAGGAAGCTCCCGAGTTGATGCAACGTCAGGGGTGTGTCTTGTTCGAAATCGCCTAATGCGACTGCGCTCGATGCGTCGGCCCGCGTTGTGTTGTCAGGTACTTTGTTGCGATGCACTGCGCGCCACTCGTGGGCATATGTCACCAGTCGGCGCGCAGCCACGTCGCGCGCAGCATACTCCTCGGCGCTGGGGAAATAGGCGCGGCTGAACGGCTGCAGAGGATGGAAGGTGGTCAGCGCGTCGAGCAAGCCTGAGTCATCCGTGGCTCGCCAGCCGGCCGCAAGATGATCGCGCAGCTGGCCGACCAGTACCGAAGGCGGTTTCTCGCTGTTGTCGACGATGCTGCGACCCACCCAACTCACATAGAATTGCTGGCGTGCCGAGAGCAGCGCCTCGAGGAACAGGTAGCGGTCGTCCTCGCGGCGTGAGCGGTCGCCGGGGCGGTAATCACCGTTCATCAGGTCGAAGTCGATGGGCGGGTGGCTACGCGGATAGTCGCCGTCGTTCATGCCCAGCAGGCAGACACGCTGGAAGGGAATGGCGCGCATCGGCATCAGCGTGGCGAAATTGATCGCGCCGGCCATGAAGCGCTGCGATAGGGTCTGCTCGTCGATCTGGTTCAGCCAATGCTCACGCACGATGGACAGTGGCAGTTCACGAGTCAGTTCGGCTTCGAGTGCGCTTTCCTGCCAAGTTTGCAGGGCCTGTTCGAGCTGGGTGAGCACCAGGCTGTCACGGGGATCCTCGGCGAAGAAGCACGCTTCGAGCAGCGCGCGTAGTCGTGCGCCCCAGCCGATTACATCGGTTTCGCCACGCAGCGCGTGCCACTGGTCTTCGAGGGTTTCCAGCAGGGTTGCCAGCGGCCCGGCCAGCTGTGCTTCCAGCCCGCCGATATCATCGAACGGCTCGATATCCAACCAGGCGCCATCGGCGGCGCTACCCACGGTGTAGCCCAGTAGCAGGCGGCGCAGGCCGAAGGTCCATGTGTTCTGTTCCATGCCGTCGGGCAGATCGAGGCTTCGGCGCTGCAGGCCATGCAGGCCCCAGCGGATGCCGGCGCCGTGAATCCAGCGGCGCAGGGTAGGCAGGTCGTCCTCGGCGATGCCGAAACGCGCTCGCAGCGCAGGCACATCGAGCAGGTCGAGAAAGTCGCTCACCGACAAGCGCAGATCGGGCAGGCGCAGCAGCTTTTCCAGCGCAATCAGTAGCGGCAGGCGATGACGGCTGCCCTGATCCGACAACGTAAAGGGAATATGGCGCGGATCGTCCGTGGGGATCTGCCCGAACACCGCTTGGATGTGCGGGGCGTAGCTGTCAATGTCCGGCACCATGACGATCACGTCGCGCGGGCGCAATGTCGGGTCGGCGCTGAACGCGGCGAGCAGCTGGTCGTGCAGGATCTCGACCTCACGCTGGGCACTATGGGCCACATGGAATACCACCGAGTCGTCGCGGTGGGTGTCTACGGCTGGCCAGCGTTCACGGGTCTCGCGCAGCGGGCGCAGTTCGCGGATATCATCCTGTAACTGGTTTAACAAGCAGCCGTCGCCGTTCGACTCGAACAGGTCGATGCGCAGCGACTCGGCGGCAAACAGTCCTTCGTACTGTTGGGTGTCGTCGTGCTCGTCGAGCAGGCGCAGGTAGTCACGGCCCTGCTTGCCCCACGCCGCCAGCAGCGGCTGGGCGTGCAGGTGTAGATCGGCCTCGCCGTCACCGTCGCCGATCACATCGAGGCGCTCGGGCATGCCGTCCTTGCGCGCCTGGCGGAAGCGCCGGGCACGCAACAGGTCCTTGTGTTCGATAATGTCTGCCCAATAGTGCTGGCAGGGATTGTGCACGCAGAGCACTACCTGGCAACAGCGGGCGATGGCGGCCATCGCCTCGAGGGCTTGCTGGGGCAACGAGGAGATGCCGAATACCATGACCCGGCGCGGCAAACCGGGGGGACGAGTCTCGGGCGTCAGCGCCTGGGCGGCATTGAGAAAGCGCCGGTGGACCATGGCGCGACTGGAGTCGATGCCGTCGGCGCCCACGTCTTCGCGCAAGGCACGCCACAGCTCGGGTTGCCAACGCTGGCCGTCGTCCAGCGGGCGAGCCTCGCCACGCGCGGTAATCAACACGTCCTCGCCGCGACCCCAGGCGTCCAACCAGTCTGCACGGTAGACCTGGTACTGATCGAACAGGTCGGCCAGGCGCTCGGCGAGCTGATGGTGTTTGCGCAGGTCGCCATCGCCGTCCAGGAACTGCTTGAGTGGCGCAAAGACCTCATGCGTCATTAGCTCGGGAAGCAGGCGCAGCAGACGCCAGGTCAGCCGCGACTTGTCGAACGGCGAGGTCGATGGAACCGCGGCAGGGTCATCTTCAACGTGAGTGAGCACGGCACGATAGGCCTGCCACAGGAAGCGTGCCGGCAGGGTGATGTCCAGGGCCGCGGCGATGCCGGAGCCGCCAGTGCCGGTCTCGTTGGTGTCGGCGGCTAGCGCCAGCTTCATCCACTGACTGATGCCGTTGCTTTGTACCAGGATGACTTCGTTTTCCAGCGGCGCCAGCGGGTGGCGCTTCATCCATTCCACCGCCACGCCACGCAGATCCTCCAGGCGATTGCCATGAACGACCATGAAGCCGGGTTGCAGGGCTTCGTCAGTAAACAGTGACATGGCGCTTCCTTGATGCGGGGCGGTCGAACATTCTCCAACCATACCGGACTGGACGGGGAGCGGGAATAAACCATGTCGCGTGCGATGCTTCAAGAGCCGATGGCCAGCGTTGGCGCATCGGCTCCTCTAGGCGGGGCTCAGGACAATACTTGTTCCAGAGCGTGCTGCAGGCTTTGCTGGGTTTCGTTGCCATGTAAGGTCAGGCGATGGAACTGCTCGTCTGTGCCGGTCATCTCAGCGAACATCGAGCCGAAGCCGCGCGCCTTGGTGTCGCGCTGGATAAGCAGGTCGAGCACGCCCTCGCGGGAAGGCAGAAAGGCCAGTTCCGCCTCGTCGAGGTGCGAGAAGCGGCCGCCACGCTCGGGCTTGAACTCGAACTCCTGCACGAAGCCAGTCTGCGGATTCCTCCGCGAGCGGTTCAATGGCGCTTCGGTCATGCGGAAGCCCAAGGCTGCCATGGCATTGAAGATGTTCTCATGAAGCGGGGCGGGCTGGAGGCGCAGGGCGTCCTGATCGCGTGGGTCGATGGCCATGGCGATGTCCGCCCGGGTAGCGACCCAAGTCCGAGGCTGCTGACGCCCCACCGACAACGGCGATAGCAGGGGAATCTCCAGCGTGAAGTCGTGTACCTGGGATTCGCCGGGCTGCACGCTGAGTCGCTCGGTCAGGCTCATTCGTGCCCAGGTATGCGGTATGCGCACCTTCTTGTCGTTGACCTCTTCGATGACCTCGCTGACCAGGTCGAGGCTAAGGCCGTCGATCTCCTGGGCAACTTCGCCACCCTTGATGTGAATCTGGCCGTGTAGTGTCTCGCCTGCACGAACCATATCCGCTTCCAGTCGGGTATCCACCTGAGCACTGCCGATACCGATAGCCGCCATCAACTTGTTAAGCACTTTATTCTCCTTGTCATGAAGTGAAGCCTGTCCTCTTTCATCGTATCGCGTGGGAGCCCCTACTTGAACGGGTCTTTCGACAGGGCGAGGCGATGTGTCCCGCCATCCAGTCGCTCCAGGATGAACTGGCTATCCAGTGGATCGGCAGCCAACTCCGAAAGCGCGTCGACAACTCGCTGAGCGTGCGCCTGGAGGAGATCCCTTTGTCTCATATCGGCGAACAACGACAAGGTTTTCAGGGATTTCAGGAGAGCAAGACAGATGCTTACATCGTCACGCCCATAATGAAGAATGGGGGTGTACAGCTTGTAGAGAAGGCTCTCCAGGGACTCTTCGGGCCACGTAACCCGGTCACGCCCCGTCTCATCCGCTAACGTGTTGCAGGGTTGGAATTTGAGGCGTTCGCAGAGCAGTTCGGTGATCTGATGAAGGCACAGGCGGGCGGTTCCCGGATCGTTGATCCCCGGTGATAGCGCTTTTACGGCTATCTCCATGAGTTGGGTAAGCCCATTGACGTACAAGTCCTGGATGGACTCGCCTTCCACGTACTCCAGATAGCAAACGACGGCTTCGCTCCACTCGTCATCGGGAGGCTGCTCCGACTCTATTTTCAATATCGGAAAACCTCTGACGATGAAGTCGCCCAGAGCGAAGTTGAAATGGATTACACAGTCCGCCGCCTTGGCGAGTTGGGCCAGCTCTTGAAGGTCGGCGCGCTGTATGTAGCCGCTCTGTCGGGCATGGATATAGTGGCACCGGTTGTCGGAAATGTCCCGGTGCCCAACGTAGCACCATTGGTTGTGCCGTTGCCTGGCCTGGAGGCGCTCCATGGAGCGCAGCGCGGACTCATGGAGTTGTTGCGTTATGGCATTGATCTGTACGGATTGAGAGGCGTTATGGATGAAGTAGACGAACAGCGCCAGGCAATTGATCACCATGCCCGCACCGAGGTAGGCCGCCAGCGAACGCCAGACGTCCGGTGTTCTCCCATCCACGGGGACCATCAACAACACCAGGATGTAGAGGATCGTGCCCAGATAGTGGCCAAGCACTTGCTGGTGGCGGCGCTCCGTGACCAACCCAAAGACTAACTTGTGAGAAAAGTTGCCTCCGGCCTGGGTGAGCACGGACATGACCATGGAGAAGCTGAACACCATCAACGAGATCATGCCCGCGATCAACGTCGCCAGCAGGGTTCGCGCCGTATCGGGGTCATCGAAATTCACGAAATCGAGAAAGCCCGGAAGGATGGAGGAGTCGACGGGCAACAGCACGACAAGCAGTGCCAATGCCAGATAGGCCAGGGTAATCAAGCTGGTCAGGTAGGCGATGCTCTGACGAAAGCTATTCAGGACATGAACAGGCCAGGTTATCAGCTTGATCATCAGGGATACCTTCAACACGGCGTAAGATCAGTGTACAGGACTTCGGTGCAATGCCGAGGAAGGACTGCCCGGTGAATGACGTATCTGGCTCTGCGGGAATGGCGCATCTGGTCATGATGCGCAGGTAATCTGCTCTTGTTCTGGTACCTGAGTGGTAATGTGTCCGAAGGCAGGTGGCGAGCGACACCCATTGTCGTATGCTGGCTCTAGCCTGCTCCATTTCGGGGAGCGGGAGGGGGCGATGATTACGGCACCACGGATCGAACTGACACAGGCTTGTCTGTTTGGCGGGGCGATCGGCAATGCTCTGGGCGCACCGGTCGACTCGCTGGGCTGGGAGCAGATTTGCGCTCGTTTCGGCCCCGACGGGGTTGATGACCTGGTGGGGGGCGATGGGGGGCGGGGGAGCGTGACTGGCGACACCCAGACGATGCTGTTTACCGCTGAAGGTATGCTGCGTGCCTATATACGTATTCAGGAGCGCGACATCTACGACCCGGTCGCTGCCATTCATCATGCCCTGATACGCTGGGCCATTACCCAGGGGATTACGCCGTCACTGAGCCCGATAGACGATGAAATCGGCCTGGTGACCGATGAGCGCTTGCATCAGCGGCGCTCGCCGGATGCGACCAGCCTGGCAGCTCTTGAACAGTCACCCGCCCTTACCTGGCAACCGTACAATAAGGTCAATCACTGCGCTGCCCTGACACGCGCCGCCCCGATCGGCCTGTTCCCGTGGAGCGACTTTTTGCTGCGACACCGCGAACGAGCCTTCTCGGTGGCCAGCGAAACAGCACGTCTCACCCATGGCCATCCCTGCGCCTACCTCAGTGCCGGTGTGTTCGCCTACCTGATCAACGGCCTGCTGGAAAGCGAACAGCCCCTCGAAACGTTGTTGCCCCAGGCCCTGGCCTTCATGGAGAGCGGGGCTTGCATCGACTTCTATATCGCTGACGATGAAGAACGCGCCAGTCTGCCGCGTTGTCAGGCACGGATTCGCTTTCTCCTCGAGGCGGTGCTCGACTTTCATGCTCAAGGCAGTGTGCCTTCGCCGCAAGGCATCGAAATGCTGGGTACCGATCGGAGCGCTCAGGTGTCACTAGCCGTTGCTGTATGGTGTGCCCTGGCCGCCAGGGACTACCGCGAAGGTGCGCTGTGGGCGGTCAATCACGCCGGCGACAGCAAGGGAATCGGCTTGCTTGCCGGCAACCTGCTGGGGCTGAAATTCGGCCTCGGCGGACTGCCACAGGCCTGGCTCGAGGTTATCGAGTTGCGCAAGTGGATGGATGTACTCGGCCACGACCTGCAGTGGTTGCCTCAGGTTTATGTGGGGCATGGATACGGCGAGTATGATGACGAATTGCGCCAACGCTATCCTCCGTCCTGACCGCATTTACTGCCAGCATCTCTGCCTGGCATGACCTACGCTGATCGGGACAGGATGTCATTTGCCATTCGGCTGGAAGCCACTGGAGCTGCGATGTTTTCTGCGTTTACGTTGCACTATGCACGACTTCCGGAGCGCTTCTACGAGCACTTCGACCCCGTTCCCGTGAAGGCACCCGAACTGGTTGCCTTCAACCGTCCCCTGGCCGAGGAACTCGGCTTCGACCTCGACGCCTTCGACACCGATCAGGCCGCGGCCTGGTTCGCCGGCAACACGGTGCCGCCGGGAGCCGAGCCGCTGGCCATGGCCTATGCCGGCCACCAGTTCGGCAATTTCGTGCCACGCCTGGGCGATGGTCGCGCCGTGCTGCTGGGTGAAGTCACCGATCGCCAGGGAAGGCTGCGCGACATTCAGCTCAAGGGAGCCGGGCGCACGCCGTTCTCGCGTGGCGGCGATGGTCGCGCGCCGCTGGGGCCGGTACTGCGTGAGTATCTTGTCAGCGAGGCGATGCACGCCATGGGCATTCCTACCACGCGGGCACTGGCGGCGGTGACCACTGGCGAGCGGGTCGTCCGCCGCACCCCGGAGCCTGGCGGCGTGGTGACGCGCGTGGCGTCGAGCCACATTCGCGTGGGCACCTTCCAGTACTTCGCTGCCCGTGGCGACATTGACGGGGTGCGCACCCTGGCCGATCACGTCATTGATCGTCACTACCCCGAACTGCGCGAGCATCCCGAGGAAGAGCGCTACTTGGCCCTGCTGGAGGCTGTACAGGCGCGCCAGGCTGCACTGGTTGCCCGCTGGATGGGCGTAGGCTTCATCCATGGCGTGATGAATACCGACAACACCGCGATCTCGGGCGAAACCATTGACTTCGGCCCCTGCGCGTTCATGGAAGCCTACGACCCGCGCAAGGTGTTCAGTTCTATCGACGAGGGTGGTCGCTACGCCTATGGCAACCAGCCGGGCATCATTCAGTGGAACCTGGCGCGCTTTGCCGAGACCCTGCTGCCGTTGATCGACACCGAGCAGGAGCGTGCCGTCGAACGGGCCACCAAGGTGATCGAAGCCTACCCTGGCCAGTACGAAGGCGAATGGCTTGCGGTGATGCGCGCCAAGCTTGGGCTGGTTCGAGAAGAGGAAGGCGACGGCGAGCTCGCCGACTCTCTGCTCGAGGCGCTTCACGCCGGGCGTGCCGACTTCACCCTGAGCTTTCGGCAACTGGCCGACGTGGCGGAGTCTACCGAAGGGCGACAGGCACTGTTCGAACTCTTCGAGCGCACCGAACCCCTGGAAACCTGGCTGGAACTGTGGCAGGCCCGGCTGGCGCGTGAGGACGTTGATGCCGCTACCATCGCCACGCGTATGCGGGCGGTCAACCCGCTCTACATTCCCCGCAACCATAAGGTCGAGGAAGCGCTATCGGCGGCTTACCAGGGCGATTTCAGTCCCTTCGAGACGCTGCGCGAAGTGCTGGCCAAGCCCTTCGAGGAGCAGCCCGGCCGTGAGGCGTATACCCTCCCAGCGGAGCCGAGCGAGCAGGTATTCCGGACATTTTGCGGAACTTAAGCTCACTCCGCTCCATCCTGGGGCACTTCTAGTGCCACCGGCTCGCCCAAAAGAAAATCGTGGTTGCGCTCGATCGCGTCACGCAGGAACTCCCACAACAGCCTGACCCGGGCAAGCTGGCGCTGTTCCTGACGTGACACGATCCAGAACTGACGGCGAATCTCGATCTCGCTGCCGAGCAGTTCGATCAGTTCATCGCACCCCGAGGCCATGAAGCAGGGCAGGATCGCCAGGCCGGCACCGTGGCGGGCGGCGCTGAGCTGGGTCGAGACGCTGGTACTGCGCAGGCTGAAATGTGGCGACGAACCAGGATTGGCATCTGCATCGAGTAGCGGGACCAGGTAGTTGAGTTGCTCGCTGAAAATCAGGTCGTCGACGTAGCCGATCAGCCGATGGTGGGGCAGGTCCGCCAGGACCTTGGGGGTGCCGTGACGCTGCAGGTAGCGATGGCTGCCATACAGTCGCAGTGCGTAATTGCACAGCCGTGACACTACCAGGCCGGGGCTGGTAGGCCGGTCCAGTGTGATTGCCAGGTCGGCTTCGTGACGGCTGAGGTTGATCATGCGTGGCAGGGCCAGGAGGTCCACGGTAATGCGGGGGTACCGCTCGCAAAAGGCGGCCAGCAGCGGCGCGATCACCCAGGTGCCGAAACCTTCGGTGACGCCCAGCCGGATCTGGCCGCTGACCTGGTGATTCTGGTCGCCCAGCGTCTCGCGGGCACCGATGGCGTGACGGGCCATTTCCTCGGCGTGGCCGAGTAGGCGCTGGCCGGCATCGGTGAGGCGATAGCCTCGTGTGCTGCGTTCGAACAACTGGGTGTTGAGACGTGTCTCGAAACGCCGAATGCGTCGCGACAGGGTGGAGTGGTCCAGGCCCAGACGACGCGCGGCATCGGTGAGCCGCTCGCAACGCGCCACTTCGAGAAAGATCTGGATGTCCTGCCAATCCAGCATGCCGGTATGCCTTGTGCATGAGTGCACAAGTAATGTGCTGCGGTGCCGGTTGTCTGTCAATTCGACCCCTGACTAGACTCGAAGGATCACTATTGTGGCGTTTCGCGGTGTCATAGCGCATATCCAATAAAGACAACGAACCAGGAGCACCCCATGTCCGTTCGAGAAATTTCCCTGTATATCGATGGCCAGCCCGTACAATCACAGACTCAGGAATGGCGGGACGTGGTCAATCCGGCAACCCAGGAAGTCGTGGCAAGGGTGCCGTTCTGCACCGTTGAAGAAGTCGACCGTGCCGTGGCCAGCGCCAAGGCTGCATTCAAGAGTTGGCGAAAGGTGTCGCTGGCCAAGCGCATGCGCATCATGCTGGCCTTCCAGGCGTTGATTCGTGAACATACCGCCGAGCTTGCAGAACTGATCACCGAGGAGCATGGCAAGACCTTGCCGGATGCCGAAGGCGAGGTGGGGCGTGGGCTGGAGGTAGTCGAACATGCCTGCTCGATTACCACGCTGCAGCTCGGCGAGATTGCCGAGAATGCCGCCAGCGACGTCAATGTCTATTCGTTGAACCAGCCGCTGGGCGTGGGCGCCGGCATCACCGCCTTCAACTTCCCGGTGATGTTGCCGTGCTTCATGTTTCCGTTGGCCATTGCGACAGGCAATACCTTCGTGCTCAAGCCTTCCGAGCAGGATCCATCGTCGACCATGCGGCTGGTTGAACTGGCCCACGAAGCCGGTGTACCCGCCGGGGTACTCAACGTGGTGCATGGCGGCCCGGACGTGGCTAGCCGGCTGTGCGACCATCCTGACATCAAGGCGCTGTCGTTCATCGGCTCGACGCGTATCGGCACCCTGATCCACGAACGGGCTGGTAAGGCGGGCAAGCGCGTACAGGCGATGATGGGCGCCAAGAACCACTGTGTGATCATGCCCGACGCCAACCGCAGCCAGGCCATCAATAATATCCTCGGCTCCGCCTTCGGCGCAGCTGGCCAACGCTGCATGGCCAATTCGGTACTGGTACTGGTCGGCGAGGCTCGCCAATGGCTGGACGAAATCGTCGAGAAGTCCCGGGCGATGAAGGTCGGCCCCGGCACTCAGCGCGACGCCGACCTCGGACCGCTGGTTTCACCAGCCGCGCGTGATCGCGTGGTGCAACTCATCGGCACCGGCGAAGCGGAAGGGGCGACGCTGGCGCTGGATGGACGCAACATTCAGGTGGAAGGTTACCCGGACGGCAATTTCGTCGGCCCGACTATCTTTAGTGATGTAACCGCCGAGATGACCATCTACAAGGAAGAAATCTTCGGCCCGGTATTGTGCGTAGCAGGTGTCGAGACGCTGGACGACGCCATCGAGTTCATCAACGCCAACCCCAACGGCAACGGCACGGCAATCTTCACCAACTCCGGTTGGGCGGCCAAGCGCTTCGAGAGCGACATCGATGTCGGCCAGGTCGGCATCAACGTGCCGATCCCGGTACCGGTGGCTTATTTCAGCTTCACTGGCTCACGCGCCTCCAAGCTCGGCGATCTTGGCCCCAACGGCAAGCAGGCCATCGCCTTCTGGACCCAGACCAAGACCGTCACCGCCCGCTGGTTCGAGCCCGAGAACGTCTCCAGTGGCATCAACAGCACGATCTCGATGGGGTGAGGTGTACCCCTTCTGACGTGCCCCCCTTCCGCCGCCTTCGGGCGGCGGCTTTTATGTATGGGTAAGAATAAAATCTCTACCAGTCTGGCCTGTCGACTCACGCCGGTAACTTGTACAGTAGCGGTACGGCAAAACGTCAGTGTCCTGTCAAGGCACGGGAGACGAGACCACCATGAGTTATATGTTGAACACTCTGATCGTCCTGCTGACAGTGGCCGGCATGGAGGCGTTCGCCTGGTTTGCGCACAAGTACATCATGCATGGTTGGGGGTGGGCATGGCACCGCTCGCACCATGAGCCGCACGATTCGCCTGAGCGCACCGGCTGGTTCGAGAAGAACGACTTGTATGCCGTGGTGTTTGCCGGTGTGGCGATTGCTTTGATCGCCTTGGGTACGGCGGGGCGGTACCCGCTGCAGTGGATCGGTGCCGGCATGACTGCGTACGGTTTTCTGTACTTTCTGGCCCACGACGGCCTGGTGCACCAGCGCTGGCCGTTCCGTTACGTGCCTCGTCGCGGCTACCTGAAGCGGCTCTATCAAGCCCACCGCATGCATCATGCCGTGCAAGGCAAGGATGGCTGCGTCTCTTTCGGTTTCCTGGTCGCGCCCCCGGTGAGTACCCTCAAGCGGCAACTGCGTGAGTTGCACGATGGGCCGTTAAAGCGCGACGAGGACTCCTAGTCTCTAGGCCTCGTCCACAACCCGGCCGGCCTTGGCTCGGGTGTGCCAACCCTGGAGCGAAGCGCCAGGAGCGACCCTCGGGCCAGTAGTCGCAGCTTGTCCGCCCGGCTGGTAGAGGCCCGGGCATCCCACGCCCTGGCACCTTGCGCCTTAACCTTCACGCCGATTTCTCGATAGACGCCGTGCGCGGTGGCGATGGCCCAGGCTGAGCGAGGCGATAGCGCATTGAGCCCGCCCCGGGCGGATTGGTAGTAGGGTTCCGCCAGGTCGACCAGTCGTGCTGCAAGCACCGCCAAGGCGTCGCGATGGTATGGGGTGGCGATCTGGTCGGGCGGGATATTCATTTCGCGCAGCCATTCGGCCGGCAGGTAGCAACGGCCGATACCGGCATCCTCGACGATATCGCGAGCAATGTTGGTCAGTTGGAAGGCCAGACCCAGATCGCAGGCCCGGTCCAGGGTCGGTTCATCACGTACTCCCATCACCATGGCCATCATCACGCCCACCACGCCAGCGACGCGGTAACAGTAGGTCAGCGTATCCTCGAGCGTTTCGTAACGATGACGATGCACATCCATGGCGAAGCCGTCGAGGTGGTCCATGGGGTAGCGTTCGGGAATACGGTGGGTCAGGGCGACCTGCTGGAAGGCAGCGAAGGGCGGGCTATCCATTATTGTCTCGCTGGCGTAGGCGCGGCGCGTCGTTTCGCGTAGCTCGGCCAGGCAGGCCGCGTCGGCGCGCTCGCCTTTGGCCTGCCCGAATCCCAGTTCCTGTCCGTCGATTACGTCGTCGCAGTGTCGACACCAGGCATAGAGCATCACGGCGCTGCGCCGAGTGGCGGGATCGAACAATCGCGAGGCAGTGGCGAAGCTCTTCGAACCGGCCTGGATGGTCTGGGTGGCATGGTGCGCCAGGTCGTTCAGGTGAGTCGTTTCGCTCATGCGCCGAGCTGCTCCAGCATCAGGCTGGCCGTGGCCTTGGCTGAACCAATCACTCCCGGCACACCGGCGCCTGGGTGGGTGCCGGCACCTACCAGATAGAGGTTGTCGATCCTAGCGTCGCGGTTGTGCGGTCGGAACCAGGCGCTCTGGGTGAGTATGGGCTCCAGTGAGAACGCCGAACCCAGATGGGCGTTGAGCTCGTCGCGGAAATCCTCGGGGGTAAAGTGACGGCAGGTGACCAAGTGGTCTCGTAGCCCGGGTATGTAATAACGCTCAAGATACTCGAGAATACGGTCGCGATAGCGTGGCCCTTCGACGGCCCAATCGATGGGCGCCTTGCCCAAGTGCGGCACCGGGGCGAGCACGTAATGCGCGCTGCAGCCGGGCGGCGCCAGTGACGGGTCGGTGACGCACGGCGCATGCAGGTAGAGCGAGAAATCATCGGCCAGCGTTTCGCCATTGAAGATGTCATCGATCAACTCGCGATAGCGTGGCCCGAAGCAGACCGTGTGATGTTCCAGGTTTTCTGGCGGCCTATCGAGGCCGAAGTAGATCACGAACAGCGACATGCTGAAGCGCTTGCGGCCCAGTGACTTGGCCTGGCGTATGCCGCGCGGGTGAGTGCCGAGCAGTTGGTCATAGGTGTGCATGACATCGGCGTTGGAGGCCAGCGCGTCGGCCTGGTAATGGCGACCATCCTCGACAGTAACCCCGCTAATGCGATCATCGGTGACCTCGATGCGCTTGACCGGCGCATTCAGTTCGAGCTCACCGCCCAAATCCTCGAACAGCTGGACCATCCCGCGTACCAGCGCGCCTGTACCGCCACGCGGAAACCATACACCCCACTCGCGCTCCAAGGCATGAATCAGGGTGTAGATCGATGACGTGGCGAACGGATTGCCCCCCACCAGCAGTGAGTGAAATGAGAACGCTTGACGTAAATGCTCGTCCTGAATGAAGTGCGACACCATGCTATAGACGCTACGCCAGGCCTGGAGCCGTGCCAGCTGCGGCCCGGCACGCACCATGTCACGGAACGTTAAAAACGGCACGGCGCCGAGCTTGCGATACCCCTCCTCGAACACGTCGCGGGAATAGGCTAGGAACTGCCGGTAACCCTCGACGTCGGCAGGTCTGCGCTCAGCGATCTGCCGTTCGAGCGCAGCCTGATCGTTGACGTAATCGAAGGCGGGGGCATCCTCCCAGCACAGGCGATAGAACGGCGAGACCGGCAGCAGCTCGACGTAATCTTCCAGCCGCTTGCCGGCGAGGTTGAACAACTCTGCCAGGGCAGAGGGATCGGTAATCACCGTGGGGCCGGCGTCGAAAACGAAGCCCTGATCCTCATAGACGTAGGCACGGCCGCCGGGCTTGTCGCGCTTCTCCAGCAAAGTGGTCTGGTAGCCGCCGGCTTGCAGGCGAATGGCCAAGGCCAGGCCACCGAAGCCGGCACCGATCACCACGGCACGCTTAGGCTGGGTCATGGGCGGTTCCTGTGTTGGTGAAAGACGACTTGCTCGGGGCGGGTCAAACGCACAGCGCGGGCCGCTTCGCCCAGTGGCACTGGTGGCTTGCCGATCACGATGCGAAACTTGTCGGCAGCCGTGAGTCGGCCGGCGTAGAAACGCTCGATGAGTGGCTCCGGCAAGCCGTAAAAACGCTGCATGACACGCCAGCGCTGGTCGCTGCGCCCGGCCAGGAACAACATGCGGTTGAGCAGCCGAAAGTAGCCTTGGCGGCGCCATTCCCGGTGTGCCGTGGCGCGGACGGCAGCGAACAGCGCCGGGGCGCTCAGGTCATCGAGGCTTGCAATATGCTCGGCGAGACGCACGGCATGTGGCAGCGAGTAGCCGGTGGTGGGGTGGAACAGGCCGGCACGCAGCCCACTGCGCGGTTGGCCATGGGCATCGTGCCAGAAGGCATCGATGTTCCCGGCCAGGGTGATCGGCAGCACGCCGCGTTCCTCGCGCAGCACCTCGTGAATTTCCCAGCCGTGGGCCCCGGCATACGTCTGGATGTGCTCACGCAAGGTTGCCTCGTCGATTTCTGGCCCATCGACGTAATGGGTATCTTCGATGAGCAGCGTATCGGTCGTGAAGGGCAACACGTAGACGAAGCGGTAGCCGTTACCCTGGTCGACGCTGGCATCCATCAGGATAGGCTGCTCGAGACCATGCGGACGCGTCAGGCTGACTTCCTGACCGAGAAACGCCTGATAACCCAGTGCCACATGCGGGCTGGCCTCGACACCACGCCCGTCGATCACGGCACCGGCATTTAGAACGCGTCCATCGGCCAGCGTCACCTGGGTGGGGTGCAGTGTGTCGACTGGCGTATCGGTCCATAGGTCATCGTCAAGGGCTATCTCCAGCGCTCGGGCGAAATCCGCCGAGAAAATGCTGGCATAGCCACCATGCAACTGACGCGTGCGCTGCGGGAATACCACTCGATGGCTCGGCCAGCGGCAACCGACCAAGGGCGATAGCCAGGCATGCTGGGCGTCGTCGAGATCGCTATCGTGAAACGACCAAGTGTGATTGCCGCCGGGGCGGGCATCGCGCTCCAGCATCAGCAGGCGAAGCGACGGCCGCTCGCGCTTGAGACGCAGCGCAATCAGGCCATTGGCCAGGCCGCCACCCGCCAGGATCAGATCGTAATGCGGCGTTGTCATATGCAGCCCATCCTCCCGGCCGGCCCACTCTCGGTAAGGACTCGCTCGATGATGTCGGCGGCGGCTGGGGCCCCGCCTGCGGCGTCGACTTCCAATCCCAGGCGATCCAGCGGTGCGATATAACGGCTGCCATTTAACAAGTCATTCAGTTTTCTGGCTAATGCCCGAGAGCTGGCAAATGTCGGTGAAGCGCGTAGGCCGACCCCGGCATGTACGACGCGGGTCGCGACGCCAGGCTGATCGAAGGCGATAGGCAGCACGAGCATCGGCGTGCGAGCCGACAAGGCATCCATTACCGTATTGAGACCACCATGAGTTACCGCGACATCGGCACGAGCCAGGGCGGCGCGCTGTGGTGCGAAGTCGGTAACCCAGGTTGCTCCCTCACGCTCTAGTGAGCGCGCCTGAGCGGCACTCAACCCGCCGCAGTGAGCCAGCAGAAGTTTCGCGTCGAGGCGTCGGCAGGCCCGGGCGATGCGCTTAAACACTCGAAAACGATGCCCTTGCAACGTGCCCAGCGAGGCGAATACCAGCGGCTGGTCTTCCATCACTGGAAAGTCCAGTTCGTCTTGGGGCGAGGCCGGGGCGCGTAGTGGCCCGACATGATGGAAGTGGGCGGGCAAAGCCCGGCGCGGCAACTCGAAGCCTGGCACCGTCTGGCTGATCTGGGCATAGGGCGAGAGGCAGTCGTGGAGTCCGTCGCGGGGCGACAGGCCGAAAGCGTTGGCATTATCGGCGATGACCCGGCGCAGGGGGCGCGTTACGGCATCGTAGACTCGCTCGCTGCCGTCGTACATGCGGCTGAAGCGTAGCCCTTGGCCATATGCCATCGGCATGACCGGTAGGGGAATGCCGGGTTCGCGGTTGACCGGCAAGGCGCAGGCCACCGAGATATAGAGCAGTCCGGCATCCTCGGCAACCAGCCCGCCAGCGGCTTCCATCTGGTCGCAAAGCAGGGCGTCTATCCCAAGAGTCTGCAATGCCTCGGGTACCTCGCGACAGAGCATGTTGGTGGTGCGCGCGAGTTCTGTTATCAACCGACGCAGGCCCTGCGGGCCGCCGGGGTTGGCGGCCAGTCGCAGGGTCCGCTCCAGTGAATAGGGGGGATGGCTGGCGTGCCCGACTGCGTGAAAACCGATGCGTGGCTCGCCTAGCCAGCGCACGGCGTCTGGCTGGCCGATAAACGTCACACGGTGGCCGCGCTCCATCAATGTCACGGCCAAGGCCTGCAGGGCCTGGTAGTGGCTGGGGAAAGGGGGCGCAATGACACCTACATGTCTCGGTTCCTTAGCCATGTAGGCTGCCTGAGGCCGGGTCCTGAAGATCGATCAGTGCGGCGCGACGCAAGGCCTTAAGGTCTGCGCTGCCAGTGCAGAAGCAGGCAATGCGCAACTGGCGGATCACGATATCGAAGTGATCGATCACCGCCTGGGTGGATTGCGTGGCGCTGTGCAGTACTGCTGCCGCCTGGCCGACTATATTGGCGCCGAGTCGGATCGCCTTGGCGGCATCCACGCCATCCCTGATGCCGCCCGAGGCGATCAGTGGCGTGTCGGGCAGGGCCTGGCGCACCGACTGCAGGGCCAGGGCGGTGGGAATGCCCCAGCCAGCGAAGGCCATGGCTATCTTGCGCGAGGTGTCGTCCGAGGAGCGCTCCGCCTCCACGGCAGCCCAGCTGGTGCCGCCGGCCCCAGCCACATCGATCGCGGCCACACCGGCATCGATCAGCGAGCGTGCGACCGAGGCGGAGATGCCGGCCCCAACCTCCTTGATGACAATCGGGACGCCCAGCGCCACAGCCAGGTATTCGATAGCTTCGAGAATGCCCCGCCAGTCTCGGTCACCGTCAGCCTGGACGGCTTCCTGAAGTGGGTTGAGATGGACGATGAGCGCGTCGGCGCCGATCATTTCGACGGCACGGCGAGCCCAGTCTGTGCCTTCCCGCTCGATCAATTGGGCGGCGCCGATATTGCCCAGCAGGGGAATATTCGGCGCAAGCCTGCGCAGGTCGCGGGTCAGTCCATGATCGTTGCCGGACTGAAGCGCCACTCGTTGCGAGCCGATGGCCAGCGCGATGCCAAGGGCTTCGGCAGCCTCGGCCAGATGGTGGTTGATGGCCTTGGCGCGTGCGGCGCCACCGGTCATTGAGCTGATCAGTAATGGCGCACGGAGAGGCTTACCCAGTAGCTGGGTAGACAGATCAATGTCATCCAGATGCAACTGTGGCAAGGCGCAATGCACGAACTGATAACGTGCGAAGCCCGTCTGTCCGGGGCCAAGTGCACGCTGTTCATCCAGTACGATGTCTAGATGATCGTTCTTGCGGTTTACCAGATCGCCATCGGCCATGCGCGTCTCCTGGGCCTGAGGATGACAAATTGCTATTGTTGAGAGTAATACCTAGAGTTATACCTAACTTGTACAAGCAGGGTAATGGAAATCCGGGGTTCGTCAATCGATACCAAACCCACCGTATCTTCAAGATAACAACGTCGCGCCGGGGTGCATAACGGGAGTGTCTCTAGATGGGCTCAATAACACATAGACCCGAAGACGTTAACGTGGCCGCGAGCGAATTTTCCCATCTTCGCTGCCAGATCGATGCACGCCTGGAACAACTACTGCCGAGGCAGGCAGACGATCCCGTGACTCTGGCGATGCGCGATTGCCTGCTATCCGGTGGCAAGCGCGTGCGCCCCTGTCTGTTGATTCTCACCGCAAGGGGGCTGGGAAACGACTCGCCGCCTCTGCTTGACCTGGGGTGTGCCGTGGAGATGATCCACAGCGCCTCGCTGATTCTCGACGATCTACCCTGCATGGATGACGCCAGCCTGCGTCGGGGGCGGCCGACAACCCATCGTCAGTACGGTGAGGACATTGCCATGCTCTCGATGGTGGCGCTATTGAGTCGTGCGTTCGGCCTGGTGTCGGAAGCGTCCGGTCTCGCTCCTGAAATATGTACGCAGATGGTGACCCAGCTTTCCCGGGCGGTCGGTGATCAGGGCCTGGTCAGGGGGCAGTATCAGGACCTGCATGCATCCCAGCAGTTGCGCAGCGTGAATGACGTATCCACGACGAACACGCTCAAGACAGGCGTGTTGTTCCAGGCAACCCTGGCCTTGGCGGGGCTCGCCGCCGGCGCGAACGAACTCACCGCGTCACGTCTGAAGTGTTTTGCCCTGGCATTCGGTCAGGCGTACCAGCTTTACGACGATCTCACCGATGGATTGGCGGTGAACGGCAAGGATGTCGATCAGGATAATGGCAAGACGACGCTTGTCGCCCTGCTCGGCGAGGAGGAAGTGCGCCAGCGGTTGGCGGGACACCTGGCCAAGGCAGACCGGCACTTGACTGCAGTTTTCGGTGCCGATTCGTCGCTTGGCCGGTTCATGCATGGCCTGTTCTCCCGCTTCGACCATGAGCACGGGGGGCTACTTTCCCAGAGGGCGAGCGCTTTTCCCTTGTCTCGGCATTAGTGCCTGGCTATCCGACTCCTGATTCCCGTGAGGCGTAGCGCTTTACACAGGGTGCCTTGCGGTCGATCATATCGTTACCCGAGCTCCTCGGGGCCACAATTCATCTCATTCACTGTCGCCAGGGGTGTCCTGCCAACCGGTAGGGCTGAGATTGTCCTGTTGAGCTTGAAGCGATCGAACGACGGCCAGGCAAAAAGGACGAGGGAGCGAAGTTTACGCATGGTAAATGAGCATCCCAACATCCTGTAACGCCGCATGGTCGAGTGCAGAGGCTTCTTGCTGGGCTGACCCTGGAACCTGATCCGGTTAATACCGGCGGAGGAAGAGCGACATGCTGTACGCCACCCTGGCGGCGCTGGGCGCTGCCTTGTTGCTGTTTGCCATTCTTGGCCTGCGCGCCAGCCGCGCCGGTACCAATCTCGACGATTACGTCACTGCGCGCAATTCCCAGAATGCTTCGACCCTGGGACTGTCTTTCCTGGCCTCGGGCATGGGTGCATGGATTCTTTTTGCGCCGCCGGAAGTGGGGGCGTTCGTCGGTCCTGTAGCGTTGGGGGGCTATGCGCTTGGTTCGGCACTGCCGTTCATCGTGCTGGCGTTATGCGGTCCAGCGATTCGTCGTCACCTGCCCGAAGGGCGCAGCATCGGCGAGTTCGCGGCATCGCGCTTCGGTAATGGCGTGCGCCGCTACGTGTCGCTGATTTCGGTGCTCTACATGGCCTGCTTTCTGGCCGCGGAGTTGACCGCCATCGGCGGGATTACTGCGCTGCTGTCGGGCGTACCGGGCGGGGTGGTGGTCGTCGCAGTCGCCGCCATCACTTTTACCTACACCGCCTTGGGTGGGCTGCGGGCGAGCCTGGTCACCGATCGTTGGCAGGCCCTGTTGTTGATCGGGCTGCTCGCCGTGGTGGGCGTTGTTGCCCTGCAGCGCCTGCCAGCCATGCCGGCCGAGGCGATGCTGCCCAGCGCGCCGACCGGCAGTGCGCTGGGCGTCGCGCTGACGCTGGTGATCGCTGTGACCGCGGCCAACCTCTTTCATCAGGGCTACTGGCAGCGTGTATGGGCGGCCAAGAACGGGGCGGCCTTGGGGCTGGGCGCTGTGCTGGGCGGCGTGACGACGGTTGTCGTCGTCACGGTAGTCGGAGGACTGGGCATTCTCGCGGCAATGAGCGGAATAGGACTGGGGGAACCGCCGATGCCGTTCTTCGCACTGCTCAGCGAAGCGCCGGGCTGGCTCAAGCTCTTGGCGCTGGTGCTCGCGGTAACGCTGGTCGCCTCCAGCGTGGACACGCTACAGAACGGCATTGCCTCGCTGGCCGTGGGGGATGGCCTGTCGCGGCGGGGGTTGTCGCTGAATGGCGCGCGTTGGCTGACGGTGGCGCTGATGGTGCCAGTCGTGATCATTGCGTTGCAGGGCGTATCGGTGCTGCGCCTGTTTCTGATTGCCGATCTGCTTTGTGCGACGGCCGTAGTGCCGGTGTTGCTGGGCTTGTGGTCGCGCATGAGCACGATAGCGGCCGTGAGTGGTGGTTTGGCAGGACTGGTCGGCGCCGTGTTGCCGGGATGGATTGCCCAAGGCAGTTTGCAGGCCGGTCTGCTCGCAGCGAGCTTCCCCGGCGGTGTCCCGACATTGGCGCCTTTCGCTGGCGCGCTGGTGGCCTCCTGCGTGGTGGGCATACTGGTTGCGATGGTGAAGCCGCGGCCCAGCCCGCAATACACCTAGGTGGCGCCTCACAGCACCCGGCACTCAGTTGCCTGTTGCTCGGGCGCAGGCGGCCTGGCACGTGTCCTGCAGGGCATGTGCCAAGGCCCGGGTCGCCGGTCCCGCCCCGTCACGGTCCGCAAAAACCATATACAGCGTTTCCTGCCGACTGCCCCCTTCGATGAGCGGCAACGGTTTCAGCTGGCCCGCGGCCAACTCTTCCCGGATATGTTCGCGCGGCAGCCAGGCGAACCCCAGCCCCTGAGTGACAAACTGGATTGAAGTCTTGAGGTGAGACACGGTCCAGCGCTGTTCGGCGCCGAGCCAGCCGGCATCCTGACGGCGCTTGAGCCCACTGTCGCGGACCACGAACTGGCGATGACCGGCCAGGTCCTGAGATGTCAGCTCACGCTCTAGCTGGTGCAAGGCATGCTGGGCATGGGCGACAGCAATGAACTCGATCGGCATCAATGCCTGCCCAAGAAAGCCAGGCGGCATGCGATTGGTGACGATCAGGTCAGCCTCATGATTAAGCAGGGCCTCGTGGGTACCGGAAAGCACCGACTCGATCAGTTGTACCCGAGTGGCGCGGCTCTCGGGGACGAAGGCAGTCAGTGCCCGCCCGAGCAGGTCGGGCGGAAAGATGATCTCCACGGCCAGCCGGACTTCAGTCTCCCAGCCTTGTGCCAGGTTATCGGCCAGTCGCTCCAGGCGAAGGGCCTCGTCGATCAGCACCCGGGCGCGTCGCAGCAGTGCCTCGCCGGCGTCCGAGAGTTCCGCCTTGCGCCCGCGTAATGTCAGCACATCGACAGGCAGGTGCTCCTGCATGCCCTTGAGGGCATAGCTTACCGAGGACTGGCTCTTGTTCAGCGCCTCTGCGGCCTGAGCGAAGCTGCCTTCGTCGACCACCGCCTGAAGGACTGCCCACTGTTCCAGGCTGATACGGGGGATGCGTGTCGTCATGAAGCGGGCCTCATGGATATGGAATCATCGAAAACGTCGATCGTTTTGCGCTAAACATTGCGACATTTCCGGTGAAAGCAGCGCGTATCCTGAGTTCAGTGACTCATCACCGAACTCAGGAGTCTTTCATGAAATCACAAATACTCTCTCAGATGGTATCCACCCGCTCCAGCCTGGCGACACTGGCCCTGCGCGTGCCGGTGGGGCTGATCTTCATGGCGCACGGCGCCCAGAAGTTGTTTGGCTGGTTCGGCGGTTACGGTCTCGAAGGGACCGGGCAATGGTTGGCATCGATCGGTATCGAGCCGGGGTATCTAATGGCGCTGCTGGTCGGTGGCGCCGAGTTTTTCGGCGGGCTGGCGCTGCTGCTGGGCCTGCTGGTTCGTCCGGCTGCTGCAGTGCTGGCCTTTGCCATGTTGGTGGCGATCTTTAGCGTGCATATCGGCAATGGCCTGTTCATGAGCAATAACGGTTACGAGTTCGCCTTGGCCCTGCTGGCCATTTCGGTCTCGCTGGTCTTCAGTGGTGCCGGTAGCGTGTCACTCGATCGCCGCTGGGCGCAGCACGTCTGACTTCATCTAGCCACTCCAAACGGAGGAAATCATCATGATCGTTCGTCCAGGGAATCAGCGCGGTTACGCCGACCATGGCTGGTTGCGCTCTTTTCACACTTTCTCGTTCGCCAACTATTACGATCCTGCGCATATGGGATTCAGGGCGCTGCGGGTGATCAACGAGGACCGTGTCGAGGGCGGCAAGGGCTTTGGTGCTCATGCCCACCGTGACATGGAAATCATCTCCTACGTTCTGGAGGGCGAGCTGGCTCACCAGGACAGTATGGGCAACGGTGAGATCATCCGTCCCGGTGAGGTCCAGCGTATGTCGGCGGGCACCGGTGTGCGTCATAGCGAGTTCAATAACGCCAGGGATCGCCAGGTACACTTTCTACAGATCTGGATCGAACCTGAGCGTGCCGGTATTGCGCCCAGCTACGAACAGAAAGCGTTTCCCGTGGCCGATCGCCAGGATCAGTGGCGGCTGGTCGCCTCGCGCGATGGACGAGATGGCGCAGTCACGGTGCATCAGGATGTCAACCTGTACGCCTCGCTGGTGGCCCCTGCACAAGCACTGTCGTTCGTCGTGCCCGATGCCCGCCACGCCTGGCTGCACGTGGCGCGCGGCAAGGTCGAGATCAATGGCCAGGCACTGTCGGCTGGAGATGCCGCCGCCTTTGAGCCTGGCGAGGCCATCGACGTGACGGGGCTCGAGGACGCAGAACTGCTGTTGTTCGACTTGGCCTGACACAGCGACGGACCAAAGAGAGGGGCTTCGGGTTTGCAACCGAGGCGGTGCATGGCCAGACTCTGATCTGACCATACATACCGCCGCGGAGAGAGACCATGAGTGAAGAGACCCCCCAGGACAAGCGCCGTCGTTACTCCGGCCCGGTTGTCGACGGTCCGGGAAAGGCCGCCAGCCGCGCCATGCTGCGGGCGGTGGGGTTCAGTGACGAAGATTTCACCAAGCCCCAGGTGGGCATCGCCTCGACCTGGAGTCAAGTCACGCCGTGCAATAGCCATATCGACACCTTGGCCGAACAGGCGCGTCTCGGAGCCGATGTGGCTGGTGGCAAGGGTGTGATCTTCAACACCATCACCATCTCCGACGGTATCGCCAACGGCACCGAGGGCATGAAGTACTCACTGGTCTCACGCGAGGTCATTGCCGATTCCATCGAGACGGTGGCCGGCTGCGAGGGGTTCGACGGCTTGGTGGCCATTGGTGGCTGCGACAAGAACATGCCGGGCTGCATGATGGGGCTGGCACGTCTCAACCGGCCCAGTATCTTCGTCTATGGCGGGACCATCCTGCCCGGCGAGAACCACACCGATATCGTCTCGGTATTCGAGGCCATGGGCGCCCACTCACGTGGCGATATCGACCGCATCGCCGTCAAGCAGATCGAGGAGACAGCGATTCCCGGGCCGGGTTCGTGCGGTGGCATGTATACCGCCAATACCATGGCGTCGGCGATCGAGGCGCTGGGCATGAGCCTGCCCAACAGTTCGGCGCAGAACGCCGTCTCGCAGACCAAGCGCGACGATTGTCATGCCGCCGGTGAGGCGGTGCTGGAATTGCTCGAGCGTGACCTCAAGCCCAGCGACATCATGACCCGCGAGGCCTTCGAGAATGCCATTACCGTGGTCATCGCACTCGGCGGCTCGACCAACGCCATACTGCACCTGATCGGCATGGCCAGTACCATCGGTGTCGAGCTGTCGCTGGAGGATTTCACGCGCATCGGTAAACGCGTACCGGTGGTTGCCGACCTGCGCCCCAGCGGTCATTACATGATGAGCGAGCTGGTCGCCATCGGCGGCATCCAGCCGTTGATGAAGACGCTGCTCGATGCCGGGCTGCTGCATGGCGACTGCCTGACCGTGACCGGCCGGACGCTGGCCGAGAACCTGGCCGACGTGAAACCCTACCCGGATGACCAGCAGATCATCATGCCGCTGGACAAGCCGATCAAGGCGCAGAGTCACCTGCGTATCCTGTACGGCAACCTGGCGCCTACCGGCGCAGTAGCCAAGATCACCGGCAAGGAGGGCACGCGCTTCACCGGGCGCGCCCGGGTGTTCGGCTCCGAGGAGGAAGCGCAGGCGCGCATCAACGACGGTACCGTGGTCGCTGGCGACGTGCTGGTGATCCGCTACGAAGGGCCCAAGGGCGGCCCGGGCATGCGCGAGATGCTCACGCCGACCTCGGCGATCATGGGGCGCGGCCTGGGCAACGACGTAGCGCTCATTACCGACGGACGATTCTCGGGTGGCAGCCACGGCTTCGTGGTCGGCCACGTGACGCCGGAAGCCTTCGAGGGCGGCCCCATCGCCCTGGTCGAGGATGGTGACGAGATCACCATCGATGCCGAGGCCGACGTCATCGAGGTCAATATCAGTGACGACGAACTGGCACGACGCCGGGCCGACTGGCGTCAGCCCGAGCCGCGCTACACACGAGGCGTGCTGGCCAAATACGCGCGTACTGTGAACTCTGCATCCAAGGGTGCCGTCACCGACGTGCTGGAATAATGGAATGGCTGCGCCGGTTCACGATATAGCTTCGCCGATCGGTGTCATCGCCGATACCCACGGCACGCTGCGCGACGAGGCGCTGGTGATGCTCGATGACTGCGAGCTGCTGCTGCATCTGGGCGACGTGGGTAGTCGTGAACGTGACGAGGAGATTCTGGCGCGTCTGGCCGGCCTGGCGCCGCTGTATGCCGTACGTGGCAATATCGATACGCCTGGCTGGGGCGAGCGGCTACCCGTGACTCAGGATCTCGTCGTCAATGGCTGGCGATTGCACCTGGTCCATGATCTTGCCGACTTCGCTCCTGATACAGCTTGCGATGCCGTGCTGCACGGGCATTCCCACAAGCCGCGCAACGAATGGCAGGATGGGCGGCTGCTGTTCAACTCGGGTGGGGGAGGGCGGCGGCGTTTCAAGCTGCCGATCACCGTGGGCAAACTGTGGGCGGATGCGCGCGGATTGAGAGGGGCGATTCTGCACCTACCGATCTGAGACACGGCAGGTGCAGCAAGCATTTCGGTTACTGAGCACCGTTATCCATCTGCTGCCGGATCATCTGCTCCATGGTCACGGCGTTTTCCGGCAACTCGAACGTACTTGCATCAGGAGAGGCATCGGCGATTTCGGCGACCTTGAAACGCTCGCCGAAGCGCAGCATGCCCTGATCACGCTCGAGAATCGCCTTACCGATCGGGTCGGTGCGGCCCATGACGGCTTTTACATAATCCTGGAAAGCGCCCAGCATCTCATGCGCCAGCGGATCGTCGCTGAGCACCAGCGTATCTTCGTGGCTCTGGCCGCCGCGGTCGGTCCACGCGAGGCGGTATACATCGCCTTCGATACCGGCGACGGTTTCCGTCTTGCCGGTGGCTTCCAGACTATCGACGGTTTCTGCCTGGGTGGCCATCGCGCCGGCGTCGTCACCCATCGAATCGCTCATTTCCCTGAGCATCGACATATCCATGATGAGTGGCTGTCCGCCCTGCTGGGTCACCATGTATCCCTTGCCATCGCGCATCAGCATATAGCCATGCTGCTGTTGGCTGGGAAAATCCATGCGCATCTTGTCGCCGGCCCAGTGGATCTGCATCTGCATGTTCTGCTGGCTGTCGTTCGAGGTGATGGTGGCCTTGCCGTCGGCGAATGCCGGCATGGCAGCAGCGAACATCATCCCTGCGAGGAGCTTTTTCATGAGGTTCTCCGAGGTCGCATCCTTGAGTAGGCGTAGCACATATGGTGTCACGCAGCACGTCGTTACCGTGCCTACCCTAGCCAAGCCGGATGATGCGGCCAAGTAGCGGGACTCATTTATCCCCTTGCAGGGCGAAATCCCGGTGCGCCCGTTCGTGGGCCAGCAGCCACTGCTTGCGTGCGATTCCCCCCGCATAGCCGGTGAGCTGGCCATTGCTGCCGATCACCCGGTGGCAGGGCACGATGATCGCCAACGGATTGCGGCCATTGGCGGCACCTACGGCTCGATGACTCTTGGGACACCCGATCCCGGCAGAGATGGTCGCATAGCTGCAGGTTTCGCCGTAGGGCACGTCGCGCAAGCGCATCCATACACGCTGCTGGAAATCCGTGCCTGCCGGGCTCAGGGGCAGATCGAAGTGCAGGCGTTGCCCTTCAAAATACTCACCGAGCTGCGCCTTGCAGCGCTCGAGCAGCGGGTGAGGGTGGGGCGGCTGTGTTGGTGCGTCGACGAACAGCAGGTGTGTAATGCCCTGATCATCGGCACGAATTTCCAGCAGGCCGAGGGGGCTTTCGCAGGGGGAGATAAAGTGATCCACGTACATGTCAGCGATTCCACAGTTGCAGGGTCAGGTAACTGCGCCAGGGGGAGGCGACTTGCGGGTCGAGCCGTATATCGTCCTCGCCCAAGGCGCTCAAGGCCTGTTTCACACCGAGGTCACCGGCCAGCCAAATGTCGGGGTGGCTGGTGCCACGCAAGCGTGCATAATCCACCGTCCACGGGCCGATGCCCTTGAGCATTTGCCAGTGCGCAGTGTCATGCGATGCCGGGTTCTCGCGGTACCAGGCGGCGAAGCGGCGCAATGCTTCGCGGCGAGCACCGGGCATGCTCAGAAACGCCAGGTCGCTCGCGGCAATCGTGTCAGGTGCCGGGAAGGTGCGGCGTAGCCCGCCACACGCCTCGGCCAAGGTGTCGCCGAGTCTGTCGACCAGGACCTGACTCTGGCGCTTCGCGGCATCGACCGATACCTGCTGGCCGAGGATCGCCCGAATGCCCGCCTCGAACAGGCACCATGTCCCGGGCAGGCGCAGGCCCTCGATGAGGGGCAGGCCGGGGATTGCCGTGGCGAGGTGAGCCTCTATCGCTCGGGTGTCGGCATCCAGGTCGAGAACGCGTCGGATATTGGTCACGACCGGTTTCATGACGCTTAGATCGTCGAGCTCCAGCGTGACCTTGAACCCATGCCGCCGGGGATCGTGAATGGCGGTAAAGCATCCCTTGGTGTGCTGCCAGGCAAACGTACGGCCATAGCTGTTCTCATCGATCCACTCAAGTCCGTCGATCCGGCGCTTCGCCAGGAAACGCTGCATGACTGACCAAGCATAGGGTGGACGATAGGCCAGGTGAAGCGTCAAGCCGCCAGCGGTGGTGCCAGCCTGACGGCGAAGCTGGCTTGGCGCCAGGCCCATGTGGGTGCGAAAGCAGTCGTTGAAGCGACGCAGGCTACGAAAACCACTGGCATAAGCAATGGTGGTCACCGGTAGATGGGTCTGGTGGAGCAATTGCTTGGCGAACAGGCATTGCTGATAGAGCGCATAGTGTTTCGGCGAAACGCCGAAGCGGCGTTGGAAAAGCGCGCGCAGATGACGATCGCCAATCCCTAGGCGTGTGCAGAGTTGTTCGAGCGAGGCATGTTGCAGTGCGCCTTCATTGATCAGCCGTAACGCGCGCTCGAGTGTGGTGTCAGTGCCTTTCCAGGCTGGCGAGCCAGGCGCGCTATCGGGGCGGCAGCGCAGGCAGGGACGATAGCCGGCTTTGGCGGCCTCGACCGCACTGGCGTAGTAATCGACATTGTCTTCCTGTGGCGGCGTGGCCGGGCATACCGGGCGGCAATAGATTCCGGTAGTCCTGACGGCAGTGAAGAACTGGCCATCGAAGCGAGCGTCACGTGCAAGCCGCGCGTACTGGCAGGTTGCCCGGTCCAACATGCGCTTACCCTCCGCGGGTTGTGGTTGCTTGAATTCTACCTCGCGGTTGGGCAAGGACTCGCCGGAAACGGAACTGATGCCGGTACGGCCTGGGTGGGCGGCGTGTCACCTGCAGGTTATGCTAGGCCCCCATTTTTCAGGAAGTGCTCCCATGGCCCTGACTGCAACGCCTTACAAGGCCGATATCAGCCTGTCCGATCTGGATCGTGGCGTCTACGCGACGCTGCGCTTTACTGTGGCTCGCCATCCATCGGAAACCGAGGGGCGCCTGGCCTCCCGTCTGTTGGCCTATGCGCTGTGGCATGCCGAGAGTCTCGCCTTTGGGCGCGGACTGTCCGACGTCGATGAGCCGGCACTATGGGAAAAGAGCCTGGATGGTCGCGTTCTGCATTGGATCGAAGTCGGCCAGCCCGATGCCGAGCGCCTGACCTGGTGTTCACGGCGCACCGAGCGGGTATCGCTGTTGGTGTACGGCAACCGTCGGAGCTGGGAAACACATGTGTTGCCCAGCGTGGCTTCGCTGGGCAATCTCAGTATCGCGGCACTATCTCAAGAAAGCTTGGGCGCGCTGGCCGAAGACCTGCCGCGGAGCATCAAGTGGGCAGTAATGATCAGCGAGGACACATTGTTCGTCACCGACGAGCAGGGCCAGCACGAGTTGGCGCTCGAGTGGCTGCAGGGCGGCCGGTAGAGTCAGAGGGTCGGCGTAGCGTCGTCCTCTTCCACCGTTTCGCGCAGAGCCTGCAGTTCGTCGACCGAGAACTGCTCAATACGTCCTGCGAGTAGATCACTGATGCGTTGGGGGGGGATGCCAGCGCGACGGGCGATTTCCCGGTTGCCTAGTTCCGAGAGGGCGATGCGGCGAGTGACGACGCGCATCAGGCGGCTGCGTTTTTCCATGTCGCGAACATCGAAATCGCTTTTCCACTTCGACGGCTGTGCGGAAGAAGCACAGCCGTTCATCTGTCGTACAGCGTCCATGAGGCTCCAGTGCCTTACCTATGACGGTGTCAGGATGCGCAATTTTTTTGTCTTGCGCTAGTCCCCAAACATGCCATTGATCAAGTTTTTTGTAGTTGCCTTTCCAGACTAGCCCATGGGTGGTGTTGGACGCACGAGGATTTCGTTGACATCGACATGGGGCGGTTGGCTGACGGCATACAGCACGGCATTGGCAATGTCCCTGTCCTGCAGGGCATGCTCCGGCGACTGATCAAAAAAGGCGGTATCGACCATGCCGGGTTCGATCAGCGTGACGCGAATGCCGCTGCCGCGCAGCTCTTCCCGCAGGTTGTAGCCGATCCCGGTCACCGCCCACTTGCTGGCGCTGTACATCGAGCCGGGAATGGTGGCGCGGCCGGCGGCGGACCCGGTGAGCAGGATGTGCCCCCGACTGCGGCGCAAGGCAGGTAGCGTGGCCTGGATCGTCAGGCCGACACCGTAGACATTGGTGAGCAACAGTTCGCGCCACGACTCATGATCAGCTTCACTGAAGCCCCCCGGAGCACCACCGCGCCCGGCATTCGCGAAAACGGCATCGACGCGCCCGAACTGCTCTAACGCCTGCTCGACCATGGCGCGCTGGTCTTCCATAGACGTCACGTCACAGGAAACCGCCAAGGCCTTCTCGGGGCCGAACTCCTTGACCAAGGCATCCAGCTTGTCCGCGGAACGTGCGGCCAATACCAACTGGTAGCCTTCGCGATGGGCCGCTCTGGCAGTGGCGGCGCCGATCCCGCTGGAGGCGCCGGTGATCAGGAAAACTCGGTCGTTCATAAGGCCTCTCCTCATCTTTGATAACTAGGATGGTAATTAACCCGGCAAGCTGCAAATGTGCGATGAATCGACCGTGCCGGTCGGGACCTGTACGTACAGGGCCATTGAAGGAGCGTATCCATGAACATCGGTTGGCGGGTGGGATTGGCCGTTTTGCTCGACGCGGCTTACCTGGCGAGTTACTGGTTCGTGCCGGAGCTTCCATGGCTGAGCTACGGCCTGTTATTGGGGTGGATTGTCGGTGGTGTGGCGGCAAGACGATGGTGGGTGAGGTTTATCCCGACGCGCTGGCAGGCGGTGTTGCTGGCGCTCAGTCTGGTACTGCCGTGTGTTTCCTGGGTAATGTCGCGTCAAGCGGCACCGGCCGGGCTCTCCGGTCCCCGTCATGGCGTGGGGCAACGGACGGCCATGGCGTTTCTGCTAGGGCTCGTACTGCTGGCGTCGGCAAGTGGTCTGGCCGAACGTCGCGTGTTGGGGCCGGCGATGGCGCCCGTCGAGATCACGGCGGTAGACACGCTTAATCGATCGCTGGCCTTGGCGGCCGCTTCCTACGCTTCAGCCCGGCTCATTGATCGCGGCATTGCGCTGGTATCCGAAGCCGAGTTGACCCTGCCGGTAATCGGGGGCGTGGCGGTCAAGCCGGGACAATTCTTCAAGCCCTTGCAGGACATGGCCGAACGCTACTCCGATGTCATGGTCGTGGCGATGGCCTCTGTCGGCATCCAGCGTGTGCTGATTGAGCTCGGCCACAGTGCGTCAGTGGCGGTGTTGGGCAGTACGGTGGCCCTGTTCCTGCTGATCTCGTTGCTGTTGCCTCTGGTGGCCTGGCGCCTGGTTCGGCTGGCGCGTGGGGCACTGGTCCTGCTGATTGTTGCCCGGCTCATGGTGCCGCTGGCGGTGACCGGTGTCGCTGGCATCTCGGATGCCGTGCTCGAACCGCGGCGTGTCGAGGCGCAGCAACAGCTGGACATCGCCACCGCAGAGCTGCAGGAGGCGGATATAGAAGGGCTGAAGGCAGGGGATGGTGGTCTGTTCGACTGGATGCGCGAGCTGCGCGACGAGACGACGGCAATGGCACTGGACGTCCGCGGCTTTTCCGACGACATGGTGGATCGCTTTGTCCAGCTGCTGGTGGTCTATCTGCTCGAGACCGTAATGTTGCCCCTGGGCCTGCTCGCTGGCCTGTGGTGGGTGGTGCGCACGTTCACGATGCCGCCGACGAATGTGCCCGTCGAACGGCATCGCTAGCCTGCCGAAGCCGAGCTGGCTCCGTTCACATGACGCGATCGGTCCGCAGAACGCTGGCCGAGCTGTCGTCGTCGTTATCCTCTTCAGCATAGCGGATTGCCCCGGAGCGCAGGCGAATACTCAGATTGTTATGGGCCTCCTCGGTCTCCGGCAGTAGCAGATGCTCTACGGCGGCTTTCTCTTCCAGCAGTTCGGCTTCGGTGGCTTTCAGGCGCTGTAGGCTCGATTCGTCCATCGCCAGATTCTGGACGATCTGGTAGCGGCCGTAGCGGCAACAGACCGGGAAGGAAAACACGATACCCTTGGCGACTCCGTAACTGCCGTCCGAGACGATGCACATGCTGGTGAAATCCCCTGGCGGGGTGCCCAGGGCCCAATCACGCATATGGTCGATGACCGCCTGGGCTGCGGAGGCGGCACTTGACTGGCCGCGCGCGGCAATGACTTCTGCTCCGCGCTTCTGAACCCGTGGGATGAACGAGTTCTCGACCCAGTCCAGATCGAGGCCGGGAAAGATCGGCAGGCCGAACGCTTCCGCATGACGCAGGTCGGGATACTGGGTGGCACTATGATTGCCCCAAACCGCGACTCGGCGGATATCGGCCGGGTTGTAGCCGGTATGGTTGGCCAGTATGCCCTTGGTGCGGTTGTGGTCGAGGCGGCTCATCGCGGTGAATTGCGACGGCGACAGCTCAGGCGCATTGCGACTGGCGATCAGGGCGTTGGTATTGGCTGGATTGCCGACCACTACGATCTTGACGTCATGGTTGGCATGGTCGTTCAAGGCCCGACCCTGGCGGCTGAAGATTTCTGCATTGGCTGACAGCAGGTCCTTGCGCTCCATACCCGGACCCCGTGGCCGGGCGCCGAGCAGGATCGCGTAATGCACATTCTTGAAGCCGGCTTCGGCGTTGTCGTGCAAGCGCACGGTATGCAGCAGGGGAAATGCGCAGTCCTCGAGCTCCATGGCCATGCCATGCAGGGCGGGCATGGCTTCCGGGCGTTCGATGAGTTGCAGGATGACTGGCTGATCGGGGCCGAACATGTCGCCGGCGGCGATGCGAAAGAGCAGTGAGTTGCTGATGCTACCGGCGGCTCCGGTAATGGCGATCCGGACGGGACGTTTCATGGCGTGTTCCCCAGGGTCGGATGGAAGCTGCGGCCACCGTGGTCTCCTCTTGTTGTATGTCGGAGTTGCCACTGGCGGGGCTCTGCGATGGCCGCCCCGGTGCGGCTAGCGCTCACAGGTACGCTTACCTCACCTTTGCCAAGCATAGCAAGGCTTGGCCCTGCTCAAGGTCAAGATGCAAAAAATCGGCAAACGCTCAAATAAAACATGCGTTGAACTCATCCATTCGTCGGGGCATGTTGGTTCATTACGATGAGATATCGTAAGTGTTTGAGCGCCAGCTGGGCTTGCTCAGTACGGGTTGAAGACAGGGGGATGGATGTCGGGGTTTTTTGGGCGTTTCAACCCAGCAACGCTTTTTGCCAAAAGTCAGGAGCAGTTGCCTATCGTTCGTCGCGAACAAGTAAAGATGCTCTATGAGAGCTTCTGGCAACCGATGTTCGCCAGCATCGCATGTGCGTTGCTGCTGGTTTTCTTGATGTGGCCGGTCATTCCGCATGGCGTCCTGATCGGCTGGCTGTCGGCGATGTTAGGGGTCATGCTGCTGCGTCTTGTGCTGGTAATGAAGTTTCATCGCCGTGTTGCCAGCGTTCAGTCGAAGCATTACTGGTTAGGCTGGTTCGCCGTGGGCGCCTTTGCCGCCGGCGTGACCTGGGGGGCGGCTGGCACATTCTTGTTCTTTGCGGACCACTACGAGTACCAGGCAGCACTATCTGTCGTTATGGCGGGTATTGGAGCTGGAGCGGTGGCCACACTATCGTCGGTGTGGGGTGTTGCTGCCCTGTTCTTGATACCAGCCATCTTGCCATTGTTGCTGCAGTACCTGTTCATGGGTACACCGGTATCACTCTTCCTCTCGATCATGATGACGCTGTTTCTCGCACTGACTCTGGTCGTCAGCCGCCGTTTGAGCTTATTGATTACGGACAATGTCCGATTACGCGTCGAAGGGAGCGAACGGGAAAGCATCTTGCGTGAGAGCCGAAGCCGCTACCGCAGCATCTTTCACTCTGCCCCGCTGGGAATCCTGCATTTCAATGGCGATGGCAGAGTACTCGACTGCAACGACAAGTTCCTCGACATCATCGGTGGGCGCCGGGGAGGAGTGATAGGGCTGGATTTATGTCGCGATCTGGCCGACGACAACGTGATGAACGCTGTGACCAGCGCTCTGCGCGAGGGCAGTGGCTACTACGAGGGCGATTACGTCAGCCTCCATTCGGGACGGATGATTCCGTTACGTGGCTTCTTCAACGGGATTCGTGACGGCAACGGTGAGATTACCAGTGGCGTGGCGGTCATCGAGGACTTTACAGAGCGTAAGCGGGCTGAGGAGACCATCCATCACCAGGCCTACTACGATCCGCTGACCAACCTGCCTAACCGCCGCTTCCTGCTCGATCGACTCGGTACCGCCTATCGCGCTTACCAGCAGAGCGGTGAGCGCGGTGTCGTGCTGTTTCTCGATCTGGATCGCTTCAAGGCGGTCAATGACACGCTGGGCCATGCCATGGGGGATCGGTTGCTACGCGAGGTGGCGCAGCGCCTGACAGGCCTGCTCCGTCAGGGCGATGTGGCGGCGCGTCTCAGTGGTGATGAGTTCGTGGTGCTGGTTACCGGTCTGCCTGCCTGTGTCGATCGTGCGAACCAGGCGGCCATGGCGCTGGCGCGACGATTCTTGAATGCGCTTTCGACTCCTTACGAGTTGGCTGGCCGAACGCTGCGCGTGACGCCGAGTATCGGTATGGCGTTGTTTCCCGAAGGATCGAAGGATGCCGATGACCTGCTCAAGCATGCGGATACCGCAATGTATCAGGCCAAGACCCAAGGACGCTCCCGCGTTTGCTGTTATCAACCAAGCATGCAGCTCGAGGTGGAGCGTCGCCTGGCGCTGGAGAGCGACTTGCGCCGAGCCATTGAACAGAATCGGCTGAGTCTTCACTACCAGCCTCAAGTGGATGCCGAGGGCGGGATTGTCGGTGTCGAGGCATTGTTGCGTTGGAATCACGAGACCCGAGGCGGAGTATCGCCAGCGGAATTCATCCCCTTGGCGGAGGAAAGTGGGCTGATCATCGAACTGGGCGAGTGGGTCCTGCGAGAGGCCTGCCAATGCCTGCAACGCTTGGACGCCGATCGTCTGCCCCGGTTATCCATCAATGTCAGTCCACGCCATTTCAGCGAGCCCGATTTCGTGGCCTGTATCGAGCGGGCGGTGTCCGGCGCGCGGATCGCGCCTGAGCGATTGATGCTCGAACTGACCGAAGGGGTTCTCATCGATCATTTGCAGGATGCCGTGAACAAGATGCAGGAACTCAAGCGAATCGGCGTTGGCCTGGCCATCGATGATTTCGGAGTCGGCTATTCATCTCTGTCGTATCTCAGACGCCTGCCACTCGATGAACTCAAGATCGACCGCAGTTTCGTTCAGGATCTGGACGATACCAACGATGCGGCCATCGTCCAGACGATTATCGCCATCTCCCAGCATCTCGCGCTGGACGTGGTGGCCGAGGGGGTGGAAACGGATCAGCAACTGACCTTATTGATCGCCAGTGGCTGTTCGCGATTCCAGGGATACTACTTCCATCGACCGATGTCATTATCTGCGCTAGGCGAGGTATTGCTCGCGCCGCATTGCTAGTCATGGCTCCTGCCGTTGCGCCTGCGTTCACTCCATCAAGAGCAACAGCAGGGCGATGACTGCAAAATGTGCTGGATACCAGGCCAGCCACACCCGGCGCGGCATGGCATAACCGACCTGTGGAATACGGTTGGCCGCGCCAGCGGCAAGCAACAGCATCGCCAGGCAGGTCGCTACGGTAAACGACTTGGCCATGTCCGAGCTGTTGAGCAGGCCCGCATTGAGCAGTAGCGGCAGGGCGGAGCTGGCGGCCCATAAGCGTGACGTCAGCGTTTCGGCAGGCTGGGTCAATGCCTGGAAGGCGAGCATGTAAAACGGAATCATCAGCAAGCCCTGATGGCCATACTCCACCCAAGGACCGATGGTCAGCCAGGCCAATCCTGACAGGGCAATAAGCAGGGCCGTGATGTAGGGACTACGTAGCGTACCCGCCGCTGACTGTCGGGTAAGGTCGTATAGCCAGCTTCCCCAGAACATACCGAGCGCCAGAGTGAAACAGATATTCAGCTGAAAGTGATCGCGTGGCATGGCCAGGTAGGGCAATTGGGCCACCAGGCCGATGACCAGGATGCGACGTGCATAGCGCAATGGATTGCGCGTGTTGAACAATGCATGCCAGGCCACCATCGCAGCGAACAGAGGGAAGGCGATGCGACCGATGGACGAGCTCGCCCAGCCGATGTCCCAGTGATCGGGAAGCAGGTAGCGTGTGACGTGGTCCACCGTCATGGTAACCAGGGCCAGCCACTGGCCCCAACCTGTCCAGGCCGACGAGGGACGCTGGACTTCTTGAAAGGTGACACTCGGTGAAGCCAGGGGCATGGATCGCTCCGACATGTAGTGATAAGGCCGTGGAGCCCGTTTCGACGCTACGATAGCGTCCATGACCGCCGTGTGCTATCGATTCGGTGGCTATTGGGAGCTGTGCGGCATTTCAAAACGTTCCTCGGTATTGCGGGGAAGAGAGATTCAATGATTCATGAAGGAGAGATGCATGCGCATCGGTCTGCTGCAGTGCGATGATGTTGCCGAAGAGCTTCAGCCCCGGCACGGTAACTATCCCGATATGTTCGAGCGGCTGCTGAGTTCGGTCGACTCCTCGTTGACCTTTCAAACCTGGCGTTGCCATGACGGCGAGATCCCCACCGATACCGGAGCGGTGGATGCCTGGCTGATCACCGGATCCAAATTCGGGGTCAACGACGGAAGTGACTGGATCGAGGCACTCTGCAGTTTCGTACGTGAGCTTTGGCAAGCCGGCCGGCCACTGGTGGGGGTTTGCTTTGGGCATCAACTGATTGCCAGGGCGTTAGGCGGTGAGGTGGTCAAGAACGAGCGTGGCTGGGGCGTGGGCATGTCGTTCAATCGCGTGACGGAGCGTACCGCCTGGATGGAGCCCTGGCAGGAAGGACTCGACCTGGTGGTCAGTCATCAGGATCAGGTCAGGCAGTTGCCGGATCAGGCGAAAATCCTCGCCGTGAGCGACTTTTGCCCGATCTATCTGATGCAGGTCGGCGAGACGTTCCTGGGCATACAAGGTCATCCCGAGTTCACCAAGGCGTATTCGGCCGACCTGATGGAGCACAAGCGCGACGCCTTGCCCAGCAATCGCTTGCGCGAAGGGCTGATTTCGCTCGATGCACCAGTGGATGATCAGGTAATGGTGCGCTGGATGCTTAACTTCTTTAGGCAGGAGTTGAGTCGGCCGGCAGCGTCATAAAAAGGACGGCGGAACCGGCGAGCATGCCGGTTCCGCCGTTCAGGCGATGCGAGTAGATTTAAGGCAATGACTATGCCAGTTGCCTGTCTGTCCTTCCTTTCCCTGCCCATCGCGCCTGGGCATCTAGTTCCCAGTGATGGCGCGCATTGCGGTCCGTCCAGGCTCGGTCGGCAGATGGATAACCAGTGAATTGGCTCCTGAATTACACTTTGGAAGCCTTCCATAAGCCGGTAAGGTACGGGAGATGCACTCTCGTGGCACATCGGCAGGAGACGCATCATGAAGATCGGTGAACTGGCACGCCAGACTGGCTGCCAAGTGGAGACGATCCGTTACTACGAACGCGAGGGGCTGCTGCCCGAGCCGGCACGCAGCAGCAGTAACTATCGCGTCTATGGCGCAGCGCATGTTGAGCGCCTGACCTTCATTCGCCATTGCCGTGCGTTGGACATGGCGCTCGGTGAGATCCGTGAACTGCTGGCCCTGCGCGACCATCCCGAGCGCGATTGTGCTGCGGTAAATGAGCTGATCGACGAACATATTGGTCACGTCGAAGCCCGCCTTGTTCAACTGGCCAGCCTGCGCGATGCGCTTCTCGATTTGCGGGCGCGTTGCCGGGGCGAGGCAGAAACCGGTGCCTGCGGCATCCTTCGCGAACTGGCGCTGCCTGCCGAAGAGCAGGACAGCGGGGAGTTGCCGCCGCCGGTTCAGCATATTGGCGGCTCCCACTCCCATTAATAAATAACAAGATAGCTGAGCAGGTGAGCGTTCTTCGGCGACCTACAGCGCAGGGTAGTCCTGCTAATAACGTCTGGGCGCCTTTATAGCCAGTTCTTGTGTTTGAAATATAGATACGGCGAGACCCCCGCAGCAACCATTAACAGCAGGGCGAAGGGATAGCCGTAGGGCCACGACAGTTCCGGCATGTGCTCGAAGTTCATGCCGTAAATGCTGGCTACCAGGGTCGGCGGCAGGAAAACCACGGCAGCGATAGAGAAGATTTTGATGATCTGGTTTTGCTGGATGTTGATAAAGCCCTGGGTTGAATCCATCAAGAAGTTGATCTTGTCGAACAGAAAGGTGGTATGTGTCATCAGGGTCTCTACGTCGCGCATTATTTCGCGGGCGAGCTCCTGCAGTTCGCTATGCCCACGTAGCTGACGCATCAGGAAGGCCACCGAACGCTGGGTATCCATCAGGCACAGACGGATCTTGCCGTTACTATCTTCCAGCTTGGCCAGTTGATCGATCGCTTCCTCTAGGTCTGAGCCTTCTTCTTCGAGTACCAGATGGCTGACATCCTCCAGTCTGCGATGAATGTCTTCCAGGGTATCGGCCAGGTTCTCCACCTTCTGGTCGAAGATGGTCAGTGCCAGCGCCTGGGGGGAGTCGGCCTCGACCTGGCCGTAACGGGCACGCATGCGCAGCAGACGGAAGTCTGCTAGCTCGCAGTCGCGGAAGGTGATCAGGCGATCCGACTGGAGAATAAAGGCGACCGTAGTGTTGCCATGACGCCCTTCGCTGTGTGACAGGAAAAGCGAGTGCACGTGGATACCGTCGGCATCCACGAAATAGCGTGCCGAAGATTCGATTTCTTCTACATCCTCGCCAGCGGGCAGTTCGTCAGCGAGAAAGGCATTGAGCTGCTCGCGCTCTTCCTCGTCCGGCTCATGGGCGTCGATCCAGGTCGCCATGGAGAGCCGTTGCGGAAGCGACAGCGTTTCCCGGTTATCTTCCTTGATGGTGTGCCTTTCCAGCGTGAAGGTGCGAATCATGGGCGTCCCTGTTCCTATGTATCGTGGGGACAAGGTTAAGCCCTGACGGCGCATACGCCAACCGCTAGAAAATACAGGAAAAACCAGGCTGGTCAGGAAGGGGGCGGGCGCAGTTAAAAAGAAGCGCCCCGGAAACCCAGGGCGCGGAGGGGGGTTACTTCCTGTTGCTGAAGTACTTGTTGAAAATCTGGTCGTAGGTGCCGTTCTCTTTCAGCGTAGCGAGGGCTTCGTTGAACTTGCTGGCCAAGTCTTCGTCACGCTTGCGGAAGGCGATACCGAAACCGTCGCCGAAGTAGGACTTGGGCTCGGTGATCATGCTGCCGACGACCTTGTAGTTGCCGTCTTCGCTGTCGAGCAGGGTGGACTTGCCCACCGGGAAGTCGAGGAAAACGGCGTCGAGACGGCCCGCTTCCATATCCAGTACCATGTCGTCAGCCGTGGCGTAGCGATTGATGTCAGCCACGTCACCGTACATGTCGCTCACGTAATTATCCTGCAGGGTGCCGCGCTGCACACCGATGTTCTTGCCTTCCAGCGTTTCCTTGGCAGGCATGTCGATATTGCTGTCGGAAGGCACGAACCAGGCGGAAGGCGGAGTGAAGTACGGATCGGAGAACAACACCTGTTCACGGCGCTCTTCATTGATAGTCATCGAGGACATGATGGCGTCGTACTTGCGCGACATCAGGCCCGGGATGATGCCATCCCATCCCTGAACGATCCATTCGCACTCGATACCCATTTCTGCGCACAGGGCGTTGCCGAGCTCAATGTCGAAACCGGTCAGCTCACCCTCTGGAGTCCGGTACTCCATTGGCTCGTAGGGGACGTCGACGCCGAAACGTACGGTGTCGTAATCACGTGCCTGGGCGGTGCCGGCAATGAGAGCGGCGCTGAGCAGGGTAACGGTCAACAATTTATTCATAGTGAAACTATCCCTTTTGTTTTACGAATCGGCTCATGGCCAATGACCCGACCAAGGTAGCGTACCCAAGGTCATGTCGGAAGAAGAAAAAATACCGATTGATGACATTTTTCCAACGCTCGTTTTTGACGTTACGCCTCAGCTCTGTGGCTTGAGATGCGCCAGCATGCGCTTTTCGAGGTAGCGGAACAGATAGAGGATTGCGAACGTCAAGCACAGGTAGAGCAGAGCCACGAACAGGAACGCATCGAACGGGGCATAGTACCGTGCATAGACCAGGCGGGCGGCGCCGGTTAGATCCATGATCGTTACTACACTGGCGATGGCACTGGCATGCAGCATGAAGATTACTTCATTGCCGTAGGCCGGCAAAGCGCGACGAAAGGCGCTGGGCAGAATAATGCGCCGCATCATGAGTCCGCGAGACATGCCGTAGGCGCGTGCTGCTTCGATCTCGCCCTTTGACGTCGCCTTGATCGCGCCATGGAAGATTTCCGTTGTGTAGGCAGCAGTATTAAGCGTGAAAGCAATCAGGGCCGGATAGAACGGCTCCTCGAGGATCAGCCACAGCCAGGTGTCCTGAATGCCGTCGATGAAAACCACGCCGTAGTAGATGATATAGAGCTGGATCAGTAGCGGTGTGCCACGGAACACATAGGTGTAGAAAAAGATCGGCATCTTGATCCACTTGCGCCGTGAGCCACGAGCGATGGCCAGCGGGACAGCCATGACCAGGCCGATGACCAGCGACAGGAACACCAGTTGAACGGTGGTCGCCAAGCCCTCAGCGTAGTACTCCAGTGTCTGGGCGTTGAAGATGGTGTTGTCGGCCAGTAGGTTGGTGAACCAGGCACTTAATTGTTCCATTCGTCAGCCTCCCCGAATCCGACGTTGTAGTGCTTCTGCAGGCGCGCGAAGATCCACTCCGAGACGCTGGCGATTGCCAGATATATCAGCGCCACTGGAATCAGGAAGGTGAACGGCTCGTGGGTGGCCTTGGAAGCCTCGGCGGCTACGCGCACCATGTCGGTGAGTCCGATGATCGACACCAGCGCCGTGGTCTTGAGCAGCACCATCCAGTTGTTGGAGAGTCCGGGGAGGGCATGACGCATCATCTGCGGGAAGCGGATGCGCCGGAACATCAGCCCTTCGGACATGCCGTAGGCGCGGCCTGCCTCGATCTGGCCGCTATCCACGGCGAGAAAGGCGCCGCGGAACGTTTCACCCATGTAGGCGCCGAAGATTAGCGCGATGGTCACCACGCCCGCCACGAATTCGTTGATGTTGATGAATATATCGATACCGAACTGATCGTAGAGCCAATCGGTTACCATGTTGATGCCCATCTGCCCGCCAAAGAACAGCAGCAGCATCAATACCAGGTCCGGCACGCCGCGGATCACCGTGGTGTAGAGCGTACCGATACGATGAAGAATCCAGTTTCGTGACATCTTGGCACTAGCGGTGAGCAGGCCAAGGACGATGGCCAGCAACAACGACAACACTGCCAACTCGATGGTAACCAGGGCGCCTTCGAGAATGCGCGGGCCGTAGCCCTGCAGGTCGATCATGATTCTCTCCTGTCCTTTGACGGGCCCTTCAATGCTTGGGTGCCAGGAATTGCCTGAGGCGCTCGGAACGTGGGTTATTCAGTACCTCCCCGGGTGGGCCTGCCTCTTCCACTAGCCCTTGGTGCAGGTAGATCACTTGACTGGACACATCCCGGGCGAACGCCATCTCGTGGGTGACCACGATCATGGTGCGTCCTTCCTTGGCCAGATCGCGCATGACCTTGAGTACATCGCCGACCAGCTCCGGGTCGAGCGCCGAGGTTGGCTCATCGAACAGCATGACTTCCGGATCCATGGCTAGAGCGCGAGCGATGGCGCCACGCTGCTGCTGACCGCCTGACATTTGTACCGGGTAGTAGTCGGCGCGCTCCAGCAGACCGACGCGGTCGAGCAGGGCTCGGCCCTGTTCGATCGCTTCCTTGCGGGGCTTCTTGAGGACATGAATTGGCGCCTCGATGACATTCTCGAGCAGGGTCATGTGGGCCCAGAGGTTGAAGCCTTGGAAGACCATAGACAGCTTGGCGCGGATGCGCTCGACCTGCTTCCAGTCGGCGGGTTCGCGTCCGTGACGGGTTTCCTTGAAGCGGATTGGCTCGCCATGGACGATCAGCTCACCCTCGTTGGGCTGTTCGAGCAGGTTCATGCAGCGCAGGAACGTGCTCTTGCCGGAGCCCGAGGCGCCGATGAGCGTGATTACATCGCCCTGATGGGCTTGCAAGGACAGGCCCTTGAGGACCTCGTTATCTCCGAAGCGCTTTCGCAGATTTCGCACTTCGAGGGGTAAGGGCGTTTCGGCCATGAGTCGGGCTCCGGTGACTGGCTTGTCAGGTCACTACGAAATAGCGTTCTCAGGCCATGAATCGGTATGGGCCGACATGGCAGTGATGAACCGTCTCGTAAGCCACCTGTGCAGTGTTTCGATGCGTACTAACGCAGCGGGTTGCCGCAGAAAAGGCAGCGATTCTAGCAGGCGTTCGGTGCCGATTCAGAAAGGGTTGCCCACACAGGGGTACGACTTTGGTCTGATAACGTTTGGGGAAACATAGTATGATTCCTCTAATTTATTATAATGCTAAAGTTTTTTGTTCCATATGGTGCGCCAGTGAGAGCGCATGCGGCTAACGCTAATTCTGCGGTGTCGACGTGGTGCGTACCAACAGGGCGGCACGGGCGCCGAGTTCCACGTTGGCGTTAGGGAACACAACCGCCAATGGCTGCTCGGTGACGATGAACTCACCGGCCTTGGCATCGTAAGACAGCCGGGTTCCGACGGAAAATTCGCTGAAATTCGGCGTCTCGTCAGGAAAGCACAGCCGAAAGTCCTCGCTTTCGCGCATCAGCTCATGCTCAACCTTGAAGTATTTCAGTACATCGGGATCGTCACCGGGCGGTTCACGTCCTTCTATCAATGCTTCGAGCAATTGCCGCATGGGACGCAAGGCAGCGAGGTCATTCGCCCCGAACGGATGCACCTTGCCCAGCTCCATGGTGAACGCCTGGGCCTGATGGTAATGCTTCGAGTAGTGCGAAAATGTCCAGCTGTGCTGATGCTGATGCAGCACCGCCTGGATGCCGGCGGCCGAGAACCAGCGCCATTGCTCTGCCCGAGTGACGGTATCCGCGTAAGGGTCAACGGCGAAGCGTGGGTAGCGGCTGTCGCGAATGGCGGTGTGCAGGTCGTAATGCAGGCGCGGCTGGGGATGGCGCGCATAGAAAGCATCGACCGCCGCCATCAGCTCGCGGGCACGCTGTGGTTCGTTACCCGATGCTTTCAGGTCGCGTCGGAACAGGCGATTGAGGTTGGTCTCGCAGAAACGCTGTCCGGCACGGATCGAGGGCAGATTGCCGAGAATGATCAATGTTGGGGCGCCGAGACGTAGCAGGCCGGCTTCCAATCGTGCCAACAACTCTCCGACCAGCTCGATGGGGCCCGTCTCGTTGCCGTGAATGCCGGCGGAAACGATGACGGCGTGCGCCCGGGGATGAAGATCGTTGGGCGTCAGCTCGAGTATGCCTGGTCCGTGGATACGATAGCGGCCGAAGGGCAATCGCCCCTGCGTGGTTGCGGGCGATTCACCGTCCAGGGTCAGGCCGAGCCAATCAGCCAGCATGGCGTTCGCCTCGGACATTGGTGGACTCGAAGATCTTGTCGGCGCTAGCGGCTACGAAGCCCTGATAGAGTTTGCCGTCGACATCGCGGTAGCGCTTGGCAAACTCGTAGTAACACGTCGGAATCTCCTCGATCTGGCCACCGGCAAAGCTGAACTCGGCGCGGTCGGCCAATGTCGAGCCCTGTTCAAGCAGTACGTCCGGCGATCCCTTGATCCGCCCGCCTGAGGCATTGATGCCCAGGCCCAGCGACTCGATCTTGTCGAGCACCTTCTCGACGCTGTCGTAGGAATGAAAGTGATTGACACTGATGGTGAAGTGGTTGGCACGCAGGCCGATGATCGCTAGCCAAGCGGCGTATTCACTCTCCTCCATTAGGGCCTGGTAGTCCTCGAAGCTGGGGGGGGCCCATAGCCGGCCGGCCCATAGCACCTCGGGCGCCTGGACTCGTTCGGCATCGATCTGGCCTACGAGCCCGTCTATGATGCGCTGAGCGCTTGCCGAGAGCTCGTCACACTTGAGTTCGGAAAGGAAAACGCGCGGCTGGTCTGGGGACGGAGGCAGGTAGCCGTAGGCGCGCAATTTCTTGGCAGCGAAGTCGTAAGGCTCGTAGCGGGTGTAGCCTAGCGCCAGCAGGTGCGGTTCGAGATCAGCGAGAGTAATCGGCCCGCGATCGAATGTACGGAAGGCGACATGATCGTTGATGATGTTCTCGCCTGCGTCGACGAACGCATCATGAATGCGCTGGGCCTGAGGTGTCATCGCCGTATAGTCGTTCCACAGATTGTCGAAGAACTGATCGAGAGTCATTGGCACCTGCCTATTGTCCTGTTGTTTTCTTGGAAAGGTCCGCTGGCAGCATAATCGATGGCGGTAATAGGCGATTAGCTGCCTCGATAACTTTCTACCATCCGGACTCGGGCAGGGAGCGGCAAGGGGAAGCGTCGATGTAATGAAAATGGCAGGTGCGATAATGAAAACGCCGCTGCCACGAAACCGAGTGAGCTGGTCTCGTGGCAGCGGCGTTACCTCATGGCGGGAGTCAGGCGCCCTGGGTGTTGGTATACAGTGTGTAGATCGATTGGCTGGCGGTCATCAGTAGCTGGTTGCGATCCTCGCCAACGAAGCAGACATTCGAGCAGACCTCCGGAAGCAGGATGCGGCCCAGCAGGGTGCCGTCCGGGGAGAACACGGCCACGCCGTCAACGCCTTCTCCGCCTGACGCACTCGACCAGATGTTGCCGTGGACATCGCACGTCAGGCCGTCAAAGGTCGTGCTATTGCTGGTGACGATCTCCTGTCGGTTACTGACGCTCTTGCCATCCTCGGCCAGGGACCACTTGATGATGGCGGCTGGCTGATCGGGGAAGTGCGAAGGGGCGGTGTCACTGGCGTAGAAGGCCTTGCCATCCGGAGTCAACGCGATGCCGTTGGGCTTATGTATTTCGTCAGTCAGCAGGATGGGGTCATCGAGGCTGTCGTCGATATAGTAGATCGCTGGCTTGAGTTCCAGCTCGCGCTTGTGGCCTTCGTAATCGAAATGCGCCCCGTAGCCCGGATCGGTAAAGATAATCCCGCCCGTGGGCAGTGCCACCAGGTCGTTAGGCGCGTTGAGCGGCTTGCCCTGATATTGGCTGGCCAGCACCGTAGTGGTCCCGTCCCATTCGTAGCGAATCACCCGTGCCGGGTAATGCTCGCAGGAGACCAGGCGTCCATGATCGTCGAAGGTGTTGCCGTTGGAATGGCCTACCTTGTGGCGCAGCACGCTAACGTGTCCTGTAGCCTCGTCCCAGCGCATCTGAAGGGCTCGAGGGATGTCACTGAACACGGCATAGCGGCCCACGGCGTTCCAGGCCGGCCCTTCGAGCCATAATCCCCCAGTCCATTGGCGCTGAAGCGGGGCATTAAAAAGATAGTAATCACGAAAGCGCTCGTCGATGATCTTCCAAGCCTCGGACGGGTAGCGGTCCGGTGGCGAGGCGCTCATCGGGGTATGGGCGAACAGGGCAGGGGCGGTGCCGGCAGCGGCCAGAGCGGCCGTTGCTGACAGGAACTGTCGGCGTCCAAGCTTCATTTTTCTTCTACCTGTTTGTAAGTGATGTTGTGAACAGGGCGTAGACGGTGGTGAGCCTACCCAGAAAAATGTAGAAGCTTTAACGTTAAATGTTAAACATAGGCAGGGCACCTTTAGTCGAATAACGGCGCCCGTGGGGAATCTTTATCCGGCCTGGCGCTGGCCAGGGCAGATCGCAGGGCGTTGTTCGACACGGATCAGCGCGTCCACGGGAAACGCTAATTCCCGGGCCAAGCTGACCAGAGAACGGTAGGTACGTTCGTCCAGGCTGGGCTCGCGTGCCAGGATCCATAAGTAGTCACGGTCGGGGCCGGCTACCAGTGCATGACGATAATCCCCGTCGAGCTTCAGAATGTTGTAGCCGGCATAGAAAGGCCCAAAGAAGCTGACCTTGAGCCGGCCCACGTTGGGGTTTTCGGTAAAGTACGCCTTGCCCTCGGCAACCTCCCACTTGCCCTCTTCCAGGTTATAGCCACGATTAACGATGTTGATGCCGCCATCCTCACGACGACTATAGGTCGCCGTGACGCAGGACAGGCCTTTCTCGAAGCTATGCGGCAAACGGGCGATTTCGTACCAGCGCCCCAGATAATTCTCGAGCCTGAAATCAGCCACAGCCTGGGTACCGTCGGGAATGCCGGTACAACCGGCCAGAAACGAGAACGGCGCCAACCAGGTCAAGCGGGGAAACGTAGGCAACTGAGTGGCAATGGCCATGGCCGATATCCTTATCATTGTTAGATTACTCAGTGATAGGGGGATCGACAGCGAGTTGCAAGACGAAAATAGCAGAAAATTGATCTAGCTATTAATGAACAGCGTACTGTAACCGTACCGGCGGGCCAGCGGCCCGCCGGTACGTTTCGTTACGACTCGAGTGCTTCGGCGATCGCCTTGCCCAATGTCTGGGTGGTTCCCTGACCTTTCAGGTCGGGAGTGAGAGGCGCCTGCTCCGGGCCAGCGGCAAGCACATGCTCGATGGCGTTGACGATGGCCTTACTGGCCTCCTCGTGACCAAGATGCTCGAGCATCATGGCACCGCACCAGATTTGCCCGATGGGATTGGCGATCCCTTTGCCTGCGATGTCCGGCGCACTGCCGTGGACCGGTTCGAACAGGCTGGGATACTTGCCTTCCGGGTTGATATTGGCCGAGGGCGCCACGCCAATGGTACCGGTACAGGCCGGGCCAAGGTCGGAAAGGATGTCGCCGAACAGATTGCTGGCCACCACCACATCGAACCAGTCGGGATGCAGTACGAAGTTGGCGGTGAGGATGTCGATGTGAAACTGGTCGACGGTGATATCGGGGTAATGTTTGGCCATGGCCTTAACCCGCTCATCCCAGTAAGGCATGGTGATCGAAATGCCGTTGGACTTGGTCGCTGAGGTCAGCGAATGGCGCGGTCGCTTGGAGGCCAACTCGAACGCGTACTTGAGGACTCGGTCGATGCCGACACGGGTCATGACCGTGTCCTGGATGACCACCTCGCGCTCGGTGCCTTCGAACATCTTGCCGCCGACACTGGAGTATTCCCCTTCGGTATTCTCGCGCACGACGTAGAAGTCGATGTCACCGGGCTGGCGGTCGGCCAGTGGGCTTTTTATCCCGGGCATCAGGCGACATGGTCGCAGGTTGATGTACTGGTCGAAGGCGCGGCGGAACTGCAGCAGGGAGCCCCACAAGGAAATATGATCCGGGACCTTTTCAGGCCAGCCTACGGCACCGAAGAAGATGGCATCGAAAGACGACAGCGTATCGAACCAGTCATCCGGCAGCATCTGGCCGTGTTCGAGGTAATAGTCGCAACTGGCAAAGTCGAAGTGCTCGACTTCCAGTTCGATACCGAAGCGCTTGGCGGCGGCTTCCAGAACGCGCAAGCCTTCCGGCATGACTTCAGTTCCGATACCGTCTCCGGCGATGGCGGCGATGCGATGGGCCATGGCGTACTCCTTCTTGTTGGGCTGCAGGGATATCCAGAGTCTAGTCGCTGTCGTGCTTGGAATAATCAGGGTAGAATGCAAGTTATTGTTGCGTTGTAGTTGATAATAATTCCATGGCCAATATCGATGACCTGGCATTCTTTCAGCGCCTGGCTCACTGCGGCAGCCTGACGGCGACAGCCCGCGAGCTCGGTATCTCGCTGTCGGCTGTCAGCAAGCGCCTCAAGCAGATCGAGGCGCGGCTGGGCGTCGAATTGGCCAGCCGTACTACACGTCGCCTCACGTTGACCCCCGAGGGGGAACTCTACCGTGAACGTGGCGCTGCGATCCTTGACGAGATCGGCGAGTTGGAAGGTGCGCTGAGTGCCCAGCAGACCGTGCTTTCTGGACGCCTGCGTGTCAACGCGACCTTCGGGTTCGGACGCCGGCATATCGCGCCGTTGATTTCCTCGTTCACCCAACGCCATCCGCAGCTTGAGGTGCTCCTTGAGTTGACCAATTTTCCTCTCAACCTGGCGGATCATGGTTTCGATGTCGGTATCCGTGTCGGCCAGCCACCGGATTCTCGGTTGATTGCCCGGCGCATTCTGTATAATCGCCGCATCCTGTGTGCCGCCCCGGACTATGTCGCGCGCATGCCGACATTGGCCTCGCCTCAGGATCTCTCGGCGCACCAGTGCCTGTTGATTCGTGAAAATGACAGTGACTATGCGCTCTGGCGCTTCGTGAACGGAACTCATGAAGCCGGAGTCAAGGTATCAGGTCGGCTCGCCAGCAACGATGGTGAAGCGATTACGCTACTGGCGCTGGAAGGGCATGGCGTCATGCTGCGGTCGTGGTGGGACGTGTACCCCTATCTAAAGAGCGGGCAACTCGTCGAATTGCTGCCAGACTGGCAGGGTGTGGAGGCTGACTTCTATGCCGTCTATGACCAGCGTCGTCACCTGCCGGCCCGCTTACGTGCTTTCGTCGCTTATCTTGAGGAAGCCCTGCCCGGTCGCGTGCCATCGCCGCCGCAGCGTGCCGCCAACGGCCCTAAAGATATCGCGAGGGCGTGAAGCCAAGCGGTTGCTACGGTCATCTGCCACTGCCAAGGAGATATTGGCTTGAACATACTCATGTTTACCAATACGTATTGTCCCATCGTCGGCGGGGTCAGCGAGTCGGTCCAACGACTCAAGACCCGCTTGCAGGCGGAAGGACACAAGGTATTGGTTGTGGCGCCCAAGCTACGGGGCCAGCCGAAGCATGAGCCTGATGTAGTCCGTGTGGCGGCGGTACAGCACTTCAACGGCAGCGACTTTTCCTTGCCGGTACCGATCCCGGGACAACTCTACGAGGCTATCGAAGCCTTCGATCCCGATATCGTTCACTCGCACCATCCGTTCCTGCTTGGCGATACCGCGGCCCGGGCGGCGGAAACCTACGGTCTGCCCTTGGTCTTCACTCATCACACCCTTTATGAGCATTACACGCATTATGTGCCGGGCGATTCACCGCGCATGCAGCGCTTCGCGGTAGCGCTATCCACGGAATACACTCGCCTGTGCGACGCGGTGATAGCGCCCAGCGACAGCATTCGGGACCTGTTGTGCCTGCGTGGCGCCAATGAGGCCGTGCACGTAGTCCCCAGCGGTGTCGATACCCGGCGCTTTGCCCAGGGCGATGGCGCTGTCATTCGTCAACGCATGGGTATTCCCGACGATGCCTATGTCATTGGCCATGTCGGTCGTTTGGCACGTGAGAAGAACCTGCCATTTCTGACGGAAGCGGTGACTCAGTTTCTGAGCGAGCGGCCCCGCGCGCATTTCCTTGTCGTCGGTGACGGGGATGCGCGCATGGCCATGCATGAAACCGCCTTCTACTCCGGCGTAATCGACCGTATCCATTTCACCGGCAAGCTGCATGACCAGACCCTGATCGACGCCTACCATGCCATGGACGTATTCGCCTTTGCCTCGCACAGCGAAACCCAGGGCATGGTTTTGGTCGAGGCCATGGCAGCCGGCTTGCCCGTGGTGGCGGTGGAGGCCCCGGGCGTTCGTGAAGTGGTGAAAAGCGGACACAATGGCTACTTGCTGCCCGGCGATCACGCCCGGGCGCTGGCTGCAGCCTTGGCCAACCTGGACGATCAGGAACTTCGAGCAGGGCTGCGTAGCGGTGCATTGACGACCGCTCAAGCATTCGATGAATCTCGCTGTGCCGCGCGTTGCCTGGACGTCTACCGACAAGCGATCGCTGCTGGCGGCCCCGTAAGCCACGCCGATGAGGATGCCTGGGAGCGCATGCGCGGTCGCCTGGAGGCGGAGTGGCAGCTACTCCGCCACCGGGGACGAGTGCTGCGCTCGTTACTACAGGAAGAGCCGGTATACGGCCTGATGGCCAAGCCCGAAACGCCGGAAACCTCGCAAAAATAACGAGTTATATACATGCCCATTGCAGCCAGGCCTAGCGTCGGTTGCGCTGCTGCCTGTAGGTGGCGTAACGCTTAAGCCCCAGCAATACCAGCACCGCCAACACCAGCCCGCCCAAGGCATAGTACAGGTCGCTGCGATTCTCGGCGGTTACCAGCGAGCCCAGTTGGCTGCCCAGCAGGGTCATGCCGACAAGGCCTGGGACGATGCCGATCAATGAGCCCAACATGTAATCGCGAAAGCGCAGGTGAAAGGCACCAGCCATCATGTTGGTCAGTGTGAAGGGGGCCAGGGGAAGCAGGTTGACTACCGTCATGGTGCGAATGCCGCGCCCGGCCAGGAGCTTGGCGAGCCCGTTGAGGCGTTGGCCCCCGTGGCGCAACAAGGCATCGCGTCCCAGCTTGCGGCCCGCCCAGTAGGTAGTGGCCGAGGCGGCCAGCGTGCCGGCCAGGGCATAGCCGAATCCCCACCATGGTCCGAACATCAAGCCGGTCACGGCCACCAGGATGCTAAGCGGAAACACCAGCAGCGATGCACCGGCATAGACGGCCACGACCACGAAAATAGCCCAGGGCGAATCCCGCCAAGCGATGGAATACTTGACGAGGCTCATCAGGCGTTCCGGTGTCAGGGCGTCGTGCATGGCCAGCCATTGCCACAGCAGGCCCAGGCCGGCCAGCGCAACCAGCGAGCCGATGACGATGATCAGTGGGCGGGACATGAGAGCTGCGCATCCATTCGCTTGGGTGGCGGTTAGGATAAGCATGAAGAGGCACGGCGGCCAATACTGGCCGCCGCGAAGGGAAGGTTATAGCGACAGCGCGTCGCGTACGGCCGGCCATGCCGGTTCGCCTTCCTGAGTGGTGACACCTTCAAGCATGGTCTGAACGCGCTCGGGGTTGCTACGAATCCACTCGTTGGCGACTTCGTCGGCCGAACGCTCTTCCAGTCCGAAACCTTGAATCATCCAGCTCTGCTCTTCGGCCTTGAAGGTGAACTGCTCGAAGAAGGCCTTGAGGTTGGGGTGGGACTCGGCATAGTCGCTGCGCATCAGGGTCAGCACTTCGCTCTGACCGTTGTTTTCGCCGAATAAGTTCTTGGGATCGTCGAGATAGCGCATCGGCAGTTCCAGGTTCATCCAATGCGGCGTCCAGCCCACCCAGACGATCGGTTCCTGGCGCGAGATGGCATCCTCGGCGGCGCTCAGCATGCCTACCGTGCTGGTATCAACGATGCTCCAGTCGCCCAGGCCCCACGTATCGTTGTCGATGGCCTTGTTGAGGATCTCGCTGGCCGCAGAACCCGCGCCAAAGCCGTAAATCTCGCCGTTGAAACGCTCACGGTTGGCGTCCAGGTCGGCGAAGCTCTGAATCCCGCTCTCATAGACATACTCAGGCACTGCCAGGGTCATCTGGGCGCCATCCACGTTATTAGCCAGACGAATGATGTCGCCGCTTTCCTCGCGCGGCTTGAGCATATCCTGCTGTGCCGGCATCCAGCCGCCGAGGAAAACATCGAGATCGCCGGTTTCAAGCGCCTGATAGATCACTTGCAGGCCAAGCTCCTGGTTACGGGTTTCATAACCCAGCGGCTGGAGCAGTTGCGAGGCGATCTCGCTCTTGACGGTAATACCGGGCCAGGCCGGGACGCCGAAGTCGAGAGTGGCATCATCGGCGATGGCGGGCAGAGCGATGGCACTGGCCAGGGGCAGGGCAATGAGGGTCTTGGTCAGGGTATGTGTCATGGACAATTCTCTTTCGGGTTACTGGAAGGGCCGAGCCGCGGTTTCTTGTTATTGCGGTTCGGCGTCATGCGCCGGCGTCGAGGCGCCGAAAATCAGCGCTGGCGCAAAAGTACGCGCAGTCGTGACTCGAGCAAATCGAGATCGAGATAGGTGCCCTGCAGGTGACGCTTGCCGGTATTGGGATCGAAGGCACGGCGACCATGCAGCACGCGGCGGTTGTCGAAGGCGATCATCTGCCCCGGCTCGAGGGCGAACTCGATCTGATGGCGCGGATCGTGCAACAACTGCCAGAAGTGGCGGTAGGCTGCGTACCACGCATCGACTTCGTGCAGGGGCAGGCGCAGGGTATCGCGAATCCAGTTGTTGAAGCGAATCTCCAGCGGCTTGCCGTCCTCGTTCAGTTCAATGATCGGGGCGCGTACGGCAATGTCGTGATCTTCGTCCTGAAAGCGGAAATCGATCGGGGTCTCACTGAGAATACGGAAATGCTCCGGTGATTCCTCACGCAGTATCTCCGCAACCGTGAAGCCGTCGGCAAAGGTCGACTCGCCGCCTTTGGCCTCGTTCTGCAGGCAATAGAGCAGTTGAATATCGGGCGGTTGGCGCCAGTTGGGCAGATCGACATGCAAGGCCAGCCCGATGGCGGTATAGGCAGCGTTGTTGGGGTTGGGCTTGGAGCGGACGTCGAAGCGGGCCCCAAAGTTGGTCGCACGCATGGGTCCGATGCGCCCGGCCAAGCGGCTGACTTCCTCTTCGGCCAGCGGACCGTCTTCGAGCAGGACAAGGCCATCACGCAGCAACGCTTCCAGCCATTGGCGCTCGCCATCGCCATTGATGAAGTCGCCATGCGAGACCCGCTCGGGGGTGAAATCCAGGCACCAGGGCTGGCGGTGCGGGATGACCTGTGCCGGGGTGAAGGTCGTGTCTTCGAGACGCCGCTGGTACAACCAGACGGGATCAAAGCGGCTCATATGGCCATCTGCCCAGATCAGTTCCAGGCTGCCTTCGGTCACGTGAGCGCTGGGTGCTGTCTCGATGTCGTTCAGGGGAAAGAACAAACGTTCTCGCGTTAGGGGGTGGCGGCACTCAGGGCAGGCACAATGATCTCGCAGCCACATCCATGGAAAGTGGGCTTGGCTTCCGTCTTCCCAGTGCAGCGTGACGCGAGCTCCAGTGGCAACGGCGTCAACCAGGGCAGGCCCTTCGGCATGGGACGAAAGTTCCCCCATGTCGATGCGGGGACGAGCAGCATTATGCTCGGCATGATGCGGTGTAGCGGTATGCATCGCGATCCTCCTGGGACACGGTTGAACAATGGTGCGCTTGGTGAACAAGGATGAAGACTGGGCACACGTACGACAAACGATTAATCTGAGGTCTATGCCCAAGATAAACTAATGTCCAACTTGCCCATGAAGCCATTGCCCCCTGTTCTCTGGCTGCAGGCCTTCGAGGCCGCTGCCCGGACCTTGAGTTTCACCGAAGCCGGCAACGAGCTGGGCGTGACCCAGTCCGCCGTCAGCCAGCGCATACGCCTGCTCGAGGATCGTCTGGGCCAGAAGTTGTTCGTGCGCCATCCTCGCAGCCTGACCCTGACGCCAGCCGGCCAGGCCTGGTTGCCCAGTGTTGAAGAAGCATTCACGCGGCTGGCCGAGGGTACTGCCGAGGTATTCGGTCCTCGCCCCGAGGCGCCTGTTACGTTGCGGGCCACGCCGGTGATGCAGCAGACCTGGCTGGCACCGCGTCTGCTCGAGTTCCATCGCAGTCATCCACAGGTCGCAGTGCACCTTGTCAGTGCGATCTGGACTGAGGACTTCGGGCCTGAAGGGGCCGACTTGGAGATCCGCTATGGTCGTGGCGACTGGGAGGGTTTCGAGGCCTATTCTCTGGGCACCGAATCCATGCTGCCGGTGTGTTCCCCCGAGGTGGCTGCACGCCTGCAAAAACCAGCCGACCTGGCGGGAGAAACCCTGTTGCATGCACTGGGCTTCGCTGTGGGGTGGCAGGCTTGGCTGGACAAGGCGGGCGTGCCGGGCCTCGACACACAGTGCCCGTCTATCACCTGTGATAACCAGGTCACGACGTTATCCCTTGCGGCGCGGGGTGGGGGAGTGGCCCTGACGCATGACAGCCTGCTGGCTGAGCGTGATGATCTGGTCGCACCTTTCTCGCTGTCGGTGCCCAGTGATGAGCGTTTTTGGCTGGTACGTCCAGTGCGCCTCAGGTGGCGCCAGGAAGCTGGGCTGCTTTGGGACTGGCTGATGCGTTTCGCCGACTGACGCCTATGCTGTAATCAGCATCCCACTATGGAGGGCAGAGGCAATGAGAGATGCGTTACCGACTGGACGCCGATATCGGTGTCGGGGCACGGCGTTTATGCTAGCCGCTTCGGTATTTGTGTTGACTGTGCCGGCCAGTGGCGAGGAGGTTCAAGTGATAGGCGAAGGAGGCCGTCATCACGAAATCTGGGAGGAAGGGTCGGCTCGCGAACGCCCCGATAGGTACGGTAGCAATGGGCGTTATGACCGTGATGAGCATCTTCATGATCGTGATAATCGCAAGACGCGTAGCCATACAGCCCGGCCCGAGCCTCGTGTCGAGATTATTGTCGATGGCCTATCAACCCGTGAGCCGGCACAGCGTGAAGCGGCGGGCGGCGAAGATGGTGGGCCGAGCATATGTCGTCAGGCACATAGCATGACCTGGTCCACTCGAAACCTGCCTTGTCCCGAATCGCAACCGGCCGAGCGTTCCAATGTATGGTCGACCACGGGAAACTAGCCGGCCAAGCCAGGGCAGTTAACATGGCCAAGAGCACAAAAATTGCTGGCTTGCTCAGGCCGTTTGGCAGGCCTTGAACCGGGCCAGCGGGTTTTGGCGAAAATAGCGACGCAACAGGGCGTAGAGGGCGGGATAAGCCTCGTTCAGTACGTCAGGCGCAGTAAAAAAATGCTCGCAGCAGACGGCAAAGCATTCGCCAGGGTGGGTGGCGGCGTAGTCATCGATGGGCGTCGGTTCGCCACGCTCGAGGTGAGCCTGCAGGTCGTTCCAGACAGCCATGAAGGTCTGGTACCACTCGCGGCTGTCGATATCCGACGAGATTGACGGAAACCCGTCGGCATCCAGTGAATTTTCCATGTCGAGCTTGTGAGCGAGTTCGTGAATGATCACGTTGAAGCCAGTCCAGTCCCCACTGTCCCGAACGTCGGCCAGCGACAGCACGACCGGCCCCTGATGCCAGGTCTCGCCGACTCTTTCATCCACGTACTCATGCATGACGCCGGCCTCGTCCATCTCTTCCACCTGACGGCGGAAAGCCTCGGGCAGGACGATAATTTCATGAACGCCGGCAAAGGCGCCTTCGGCATCCGCTTCGCTCCAGCCCAGCGTGAGCAGCCCGGCCTGGGCCAACAGGCTAAATCGGTCGGGGAGGTCGAAATCCAGCCCCTCCGGTAGAGTTAATCGTTTGCGATGCAGCAGGCGCCATGTTCGCTGCCCCAAGCGTTGGCGCTCGTCATGGTCAAGGGCGGCCAGCAGCGGGAGCCGCTCGCAGGCCCGTAACCACTCTTCCTGCGGGAAGGGATGGCGGGCATCGAACCGCTCGGCCCGCCACTGGCGCCACTTGCTCAGCATCAGTCTTCCTGACGGCCCCCGCTCTTCCACGACCAGTCACGCCAACGCAGATCGAACAGATCCTTGCGGCGATCCTTGAGGTTGGTCACCGAGCCCTCCGAGCGCACGACCTTCAAGCGCAGCAGGTCGAGGTCCGAGAAAATCACCATTTCGGTATTCGGTGTGGTCTCGGAGAGCACGGCATCGTGCGGAAAGGCGAAGTCCGACGGCGAGAACACCGCTGATTGGCCGTACTGGATATCCAGATTCTCGATAGAGGGCACGTTGCCCACGCTGCCGCACAGCACCACATAACACTCGTTCTCGATGGCGCGGGCCTGGGCACAGTGACGCACGCGCAGGTAGCTGTTCTTGGTGTCGGTCCAGAACGGTACGAACAGAATATCCATGTCCTGTTCGGCGAGCAGGCGCGGTAACTCGGGGAACTCCACGTCATAACAGATCAAGATACCGACGCGACCGGCATCTGTCTCGAACACCCGCAGCTCATCACCGCCTTCCACTACCCAGTCTCTACGCTCCTGGGGAGTAATGTGCAGCTTGGACTGGCGCTCAGTGGAACCGTCGCGGTGGCATAGATAGGAAACGTTGTAGAGCTTGCCGTCCTCACCTTCCTCGACCATCGATCCCGCGATGATATTAATGTTGTAGGAGACTGCCATGCGCGAGATCTCGGCCTTGAATTGCTCGGTAAAGCCGGCTAGGAAACGAATCGCCTGGATCTGGTCCGACTGGTCGGTCAGGCCCATCAGGGGCGTGTTGAACAACTCCGGAAAGACCACGAAGTCGCTCTGATAATCGGATACCGCATCGACGAAATACTCGACCTGCTGCAGCACCGATTCCACCGAGGCGAACTCACGCATCTGCCACTGCACGGCACCGACGCGGACCTGGGTACGGCGCGACTCGAGAATACGTTCGGCAGGCTGGAACAGAATGTTGTTCCACTCAAGCAGGGTTGCGTAACCCTGCGACTTTTCATCCTCGGGCAGGTACTTGCGCAGCAGGCGCTTGACCAGAAAGCCGTTGGCGAGCTGGAACGACAGGATGGGGTCGTGAATCTCCTTACGGGCGACTTTCTCCAGATAATCAGTCGGCGACATCTCGTCGGCGTACTGGTGGTAATGGGGAATCCGCCCACCGGCAAGAATGGAGCGCAAGTTCATCGAGCGACACAGGTCCTTGCGCGCTTCATAAAGGCGCCGACCCAGTCGATAGCCGCGATAGTCCGGGTGGATAAGTACGTCCAGACCATACAGGGCATCACCATCCGGATTGTTGAGGATGATTTCGCGATGGCCGATCAGGTCGTCGTACTTGTGCGGGTTGGAGAAGCGGTCGTACTCCACGAGCGCGGTCAGGGCCACGCCGACGATACGGCTGTCATCCTCGATCACGATCTGGCCATCGGGGAATTCCGCGATCAGCTTGTCGATGGTCAGCTTGGGCCAGGCGCCCCCGATATCGTTGTAGACGGAATCCATCAGGTCCTTCAGCTGCGGATAGTCGTCCACCGTCAGGTTGCGTAGATTGAGATGGAGTTCGTCTAGGGCCATGGGCGTTTCGAGTCCTCAAAAGATCGCAGTATGGTAACACGCGAGGTGTTTTCACCAGGACGAGCATGGACAGCAAACGCTGCCAGACGTTCACTATCCATGCGATTAGCACGGGGTATCGCGGTGGAGAAGGAAGCTGCGCTCAGCGACCCAGCGTTTCCAGAAAGGCCAGAGTGCGTCCATGCGAAAGTGCCGAGGCATGCCGGTCGTAGGCACTGCGTGCCCAGCAATTGAAGCCATGGTCGGCGCTGTCATAGACGAACATCTTCACGTCGTCGCGACCCGCAAAGGCACGACGCGTCTGTTCGATATGCTCGCCGGTGATGTGCTTGTCCTGACCGGCAAAATGAAACTGAACGGGTACCTGAAGCCGGTCGGCCTTGTCGAGATGGTTGGCGATACCGCCCGGATAAAAGCAGACGGCAGAATCGACGCCGGCATCCAGCGCACTGCGGAAGGAGAGAATGCCGCCCATGCAGTAGCCAAGCGAAGCTATCTTGCCTTGGCACTCCGGACGCCCGCGCAGGGTATCGACGGTGCTGGCGATATCTGCGATGGCTTGGTCCGAGTTCATGGCTTTCATGAGCGAGAACGCCTTCTCCATATCCTCGCCTTCATAGCCTAGCTCTACGCCGGGCTCCTGCCGCCAGAAGATATCCGGGGCCAGCACCACATAGCCATCCAGCGCATACTGCTCCGCGACGCTGCGAATATGCGCGTTGACCCCGAAGATTTCCTGCAGCAGCACGATTCCGGGACCCTTGCCCGCCGGGGGCAGTGCCAGATAGCCCTTGAATTTGCCGCCATCCTTGGCAGTGATGTCGATCCATTGTGTGGTCATGAAAAATCTCCTTGTTGCACACGCGTATGCGCCGTGGCTCTACCTGCCGGTTCGTGCCTCAGTCTAGGCGGCGAGCCGAGCTTCCTGCCAGGGGCTGCGTCAAGGTCTGGGCCATGATGACACCGGCTAGTGTCAGGCTGCCGCCCAGCAGATGCCAGGTTTCCAGGCGTTCACCAAGGAAAGCCATGGCGATCAGCGCGCTGAATAACGGCATCAGATTGAGAAAGATGCTTGCCTTGCTGGCACCGATCTCACGCACGGCACGCATCCAAAGATAGGTGGTCACGATCGAGGCGGGGATCCCCGCGTATAGGATCAGCCATGCGTTATGTTCATCGACAGGCGTCATGGGGCCCAGCAGATAGCCCGGCAGTAAAAACAAGGTGGCGAAACAGGCCTGCACATAGAGCATCACCCAAGGCGGCAGCGCCATGGGCCAGCGCTTGAGCATGACACCGTAGGAGGCATAGCACAGGGCGGCCAAGACCATCAGGAGATCGCCGGGTGCGATGTCGAGCGCCAGCAGCGATAGCGGATCCCCACGGCCAAGCAGAACGAAGACACCCAGCAGTGCCAACAGCCCGCCGGTAATGCCACCCAGTGTTGGTCTTTCACGCAGTATCACGGCGCTCAGCAAGACGGTCAGCAGGGGGACGGTGGCTGCCAGGATACCCATGTTGGTGGCTGAGGTCGTTGCAGCAGCGACATAGGCAAGCCCCTGCCACATGGCCATGCCCAGCAGACCCAGCAGAGCCAGCTTGGGCAGTTCGGGACGGAGCTGGCGGCGCAGGCGCCATACCGTGGGCAGCACGAAAGGCGATAGCACGGCCAAGGCAAGCACCCATCGGTCGAAGGCGATGGCACTCGGGGCGATCGAACCGACGGTAAGCTGATTGATGGTCATGTTTCCCGACCAGATCAGAACGGCACCCAGCGGAGGAAGAAAATACAGTAATGACATGGTGGCCTCGGGCTGGCAAAGAAAACCCCGAGGCAGGTGCATCTGCTTCGGGGCTGATCAGGTTACTGTAAAGACGCGGCCTATGCGACGCAGCGAGACCGGGCAATTCGGTTATTCACTTACCCACTCCTTGGTCAGCGTGCGTTCGTCAGGGTCATAGCGATACACGGTGATGCCACCGTCGTTGACATGCCCCGTGACCAGCACGTGGGCCTGGGGTGACGTGGCGATACTCTGACTGCGCAGATAGGAAAATGTCGACGGGTGAGGATCGGTGCCGAGGTCGAAGTACTTCTGCGGCCAGGGATTGCCGGCCTCGAAGAGCGCAACCCAATGCTTGTAGGTGCCGAAGCGCAGGAATTCCTTGCTGTCGTTGATGAAGGCGACGGCGACAGTGGTATTAGTTGTTAAATGACGGCCACCCCAGCGGTTGGGTTTCTCGGCCATGGGGACTGGTATCAACCCGCTCTTGTCATATTTTCTCGGGTCCTCAAGGGCGTAAGGGGAGTCTTCCAAGAAAATACCGCCCGTATAGCGTGCCATGCGATACATCTTCTCGGGCTGGTCCGTATGGGTGAACCGTCCGATGCCCGACTCGTCACCACTGACGACCCATTGGCCATCCGGGCTAATGACGGCATCGACCTTGCTGGTATTGCCCTCCAAGTTATCAATTGGAGCCTTTGACTCAAGGTCCCATAGTACGATGCCTCCATAGTAACTGAATAACTGATCGTCCTGGATGGCCGGTTGTGTGGAAGGATCAACATCCTTGTCGGTTGAGAAGCCGGCAGAGACCAAGAGGTTGCTTTCTTCGGCAAGCGATAGATGCATGAGCTTGCCAGTACCCAGAAAGCTGGGCGAGCTTCCGTCCTTTTTGAGGGGTTGCAGGTCCTTTCCATAGCCATGGAAAAGATTCCAGTCATCATCCGATGCAATGTAATGCGCCATGCTGGAATCCATGACATGCCCGTAGGTGGGGAAATGTTCGAATTGCTTGACTACTTCTCCCTCTACGGTTTGTACATAAACTTGATCTGCCAAGTCTTGCCAAAGAAATGCATCACGCCCGTGAATGAAGTAAGCACTGTATATGTTGGCATCACGAAAAATGATTTCTTTCTGATGTTTTTCAAGATCCCAAAGCACCAAGTGCTTCGATGAATGGGAGCTGATCGCATGTCTACCATCGCTCGAAACACTAACGACCATGGCAGGACCAAGCGCATTTTCGGATGGCGGGTATGTGGCGCAACCGTCGAGCAGAACCATGCCCATCAGAAAGAGGGGCAGGGCGGCCTGCCGATATGCCCGCTTCATTCGCTCACCCACTCCTTGGTCAACGTGCGTGCATCAGGATCATAACGATACACGGTGATGCCGCCGTCATTGACATGTCCAGTAACCAGCACGTGGGCCTGGGGTGATGTGGCGATACTCAGGCTGCGCAGATAGGAAAATGTCGACGGGTGAGGATCGGTGCCAAGGTCGAAGTACTTCTGCGGCCAGGGATTGCCGGCCTCGAAGAGCGCAACCCAATGCTTGTAGGTGCCAAAGCGCAGGAATTCCTTACTGTCGTTGATGAAGGCGACGGCGACGGTGGTCTTGCCAAAGAAATGCATCACGCCCGTGAATAAAGTAAGCACTGTATATGTTGGCATCACGAGAAATAATTTCTTTCTGATGCTTTTCTAAATCCCACAGCACCAGATGCTTGGACCTATGCGTGCTGATTGCATAATGCCCATCGCTGGAGACACCGATGACCATGGCTGGGCCAAGTGTGTTTTCAGCGTTTCCATGCAATGCGCAGCCACCCAGCTGAGAGAAGCCTATCAGGGTAACCAGTCCCAGCAAGAAACGACTCCCACCAGACCGTGAGCGCCGACCGGGTATCATTCTGCTACCCACTCTTTGGTCAGCGTGCGTTCGTGGGGGTCATAGCGATACACGGTGATGCCGCCGTCATTGACATGCCCCGTGACCAGCACATGGGCCTGGGGTGATGTGGCGATACTCAGGCTGCGCAGATAGGAAAATGTCGACGGGTGAGGATCGGTGCCAAGGTCGAAGTACTTCTGCGGCCAGGGATTGCCGGCCTCGAAGAGCGCAACCCAATGCTTGTAGGTGCCAAAGCGCAGGAATTCCTTGCTGTCGTTGATGAAGGCGACTGCGACGGTAGTATTAGTTGTTAGATGACGGCCACCCCAACGATTGGGTTTTTCGGCCATAGGAACTGGGATCAGGCCACTTTTATCAAATTTTCTAGGATCATCGAGATCATATGACGAGTCATCCAGGAAAATACCGCCCGTATAGCTTGCCATGCGGTGCATCTTCTCGGGCTTGTCCGTATGGGTGAAACGCCCAATGCCGGACTCGTCGCCACTGACCACCCACTGACCATCCGGGCTGATGACGGCATCGACCTTGCTGGCATTGCCTGGCAGCTGAGCAATAGGCTTCAAGCTATCCAGGCTCCATAGAAAAACCCCTCCGTAGTTTCCAAAAGATTGATCTTTTACAATTGGAGGGCGCTCTTGAAGGTCGAATCGCTCACGATTATCGAAACCTGCCGTCACAAATGTATTGCCTGCTTCCGACAAGCTTATGTGCATGAGCTTGCCTGTGCTTAGCACCCCTGGCACATCGCCATCGCTGAGAATGGGCTGCATGTCTTCGCCATGACCATGGAATAGATTCCACTCATCATCTGAAGCGATGTAGTGCGTCATGCTTTCGTCCATTACGTGGCCATAGGTAGGGAAATGGCTGAACTGGTCAAGGACTTTTCCATCAATCTTTTGCACATAAACTTGGTCATTCAAATCCTGCCACAGAAATGCATCCGAATTGTGGATGAAATAGGCGCTGTATATATTTGCGTTGCTTGATACAGTTTGGCGGGTTTTCTGGTCGAGGTTCCACAGCACTAAGTGTTTAGATAAATGTGAGCTAATAGCATAATGGCCATCACTGGAAACACTAATAACCATGGCAGGGCCAATCTCACTTTTCTGGTTAGATTTGCTCGTGGCACAGCCTGCTAAGAGTAAAAAAATAGTAAAAATAGTAACTAGTGAATTAAGCATGTTAAGTGTCTTTCCTGGGTTAGTAGTGTCCGAACTTAGAATTGTTTTTTATCTTGTCGAGAATTGAAAATTTATAGCTTTTTATAAAAATTTCCTCTGAAGGGTATTTCATGGCCGAGTGAGAGAAAAACCAAGCTGACTGGTCAACAGGATAAAATATTTCGGCAAATATCTTAGGTTCAAAAAATGAAATAGCTTCCACTTCAGCAAACCCAATCAACCCCAGCGCCGGCCTTACCTCGGTATCCCTCGGCTGCCAGCCATCCCGCTGTGCAAGTTGCCGCAGCTTCTGCGCAAACAGGCGGGCCATAGGTTCGCCGATCCGGTAGTGATGCGACAGGGGCTGGAGCAGGTCGTAGGTCGGCAAGGGCGTATCGGCACGCAGCGGGCCTCGGGGAATCGTGTCTGCCACGCGATGGGCCTCGTCGACGATGGCCTGCTCCAGTACGTCCCAGGCGCGTTCGATTTGCCATTGCGCGTAACCGTCGCCGTTACGGGCTTTTTGCTGCGTATAGGTTTGAAAAGCGGGCAAACACTCTTTGCCCAAGGCCCGGCTACGTTCGAAGTAATAGGTCTGGAAATAACGCAGGCCGTCTCCGGCAACAGGTGGAAAGGTCCACCACTTTTTCGTGTAGGCGCCACCCACTTTGCCTGTCTGGTCGTCGGTGGTGTCGTCGATAAACGTGCGTATTCCCCGAAAGACGCCGAGTATTCCACCGTCCTCTTCTATCAATGTGTCCTTGGCCGAGGGGCCGAGAATACCGTCTTCGTGAGAATGCAGCACCACGACATTCTTGGTGGCGAGATGGGCTGTGGGGAAGGTGCCCATGCCTAGCGGATGCACCTCCCGGGCGGGGCTGTCGGTAACGTTACCTACATCAAAGCCAGTGCCTCGTGGGGGTACGTCTGTAAACGGTGTATCCGGGGACAGCGCATTGTCAGCGACGGCCGGCTCCCAGAGAAACAGATTGTCGATGCGTTGCCGCATGCCGTGAGCACCAAGGATGTTCAGGGCGGTCAGCACGACCCTGGCACCCAACGAGTGACTGATCAGGTTGATGGTGATCCCGGCCTCGATCAGTTGCACCAGAATGTTGACCAGGCGCCTGCCGCTCTTCATCGCCGCGAACTCGGCTTCGATGAATTCGGTAGTGCCGGTATCGCCAGGCCAGAACACACCGACGATTCGTGTGTACTGGCGCCAATCGTCGTCAGGCAGTCCAGCAGCGCGGTTCAGCTGATATTCCATATTCATCAGCCAGTTGCACGCGCCACTGCCATTCAGCCCGCGCTCGTCGGCATCGATAGCCTCGCTCTGACACAGTGTCGCCATGGCGGCGCTACCGCTGGGGACAAGCCGCAGTGTGCCTGACTGCGTTGTGGCCAGGCCGGACAGATCGGCATCGCGGGTGAAACGCGCCCAGTCGCCATGCGGTACGTTGTAACCGTGCACGAAGATCGTGGCGTTATTGCCGTTCAGGCGAAGCTGATCAATTGTACTGTCGCTCAGTCGGTCGACACCATCTGGGGCAGGAGTGCGCAGATTGACCAAGATAGGCGGTGGTAGATAGGTCGCTTGGATCGCCGTCTCGGGCATGGCCACAGAGGTCAGAGGAGCGACGATGCCACACGCCACCGGATGGCAAGGCGTATCGTCTATAGCCACGATGTGGCTCCCGAACAGCCCGTGTAGCTGCCAGGCCACCGGTCCGGCAGCTACACGGGGATGCTGGCTGAATCCCTCAGTATCGATCAAGGCGTGATGATGTTTGCCACGACAGTCGACAAGCTCTACCGGAGTGCCTTCAGGCAAGGGGCGGCCGAGCGTATCGCGATGCTCCAGCATCACCAGGGTTAGGCTGGCGCAATCTGCGCGAGATACGGCACCTTCTCCGGTCTGCAAGCTAGGTTGTAGTGCTGGCGCGAGTTCATCCATGGGCACGGCTCCTGCCGAACCGGCTGCTGTGGGCCGAGTCCTGGCCAGGAGGGACCTGCTCCGAGAGGCTCCGCTCGGTAAAGCGAGCCTTGAGGTGCGATAGCTTGTTTTTCCAGTCGCCTGATATTGACTGAATTTCCTGAACGAGGCTCGGGCAGATGGCGCGATTGAGCTGACAACGGGCCAGGTGCTCGCAGCCCTGGACTCGGGCGAATTCGGTAGTGAAACCCATCTCCGGCATCTGTTGATACCATTCGGCAAGGCGCGCCAGAGGTAATCCATGACGCTCGGCGATCGGTTGCAGGAGTGCCTGCCCACGCCATGCTTCGAGACAGCGCACGTGGTGGCGTGTCAGTCGAAAGGGGCTGTCAGGGGGCGTATAACGGGTTGCTGCTTCTGCGGACTGGGCCAATGTCCATGGCTGCCCCAAGGCCTGGCCAGACATCGATTGAATAGGGCCCAGCAGTCGTTGCCGGTCACTATCGCTCAGTGACGCATGAATCCCGGCGTACAGGCGCGGGTCGGCATACCTTAAGAGGACTGAGGCGCCATTGTCGCGCTGGGCCTGGGTCAGAGAGCGCAAATGCCTCACGACAGTCTCTTGTGCCGTTGCCGATTGGAGTTCGATGACGATACCTGCATCGACACGTTGTCGCAGCAACTCTTGAGCTTCGGCAGCCTGCGGGGCGATCAGTAGGGGGCCTTGCTCCGCGGCGCTGGCCTGCTCGGTCTGCAGGTAGAGCAAGGTGTAGCGAGGATCTGGCTCGATCTCGAACAAATGACGCAGGCCATCCCGGTACCAGGCGAGATCGAGCAGATAGTATGTCTGGACCATGCCGTTCATGTCTGGCATCGGCATTGCGCTCCTAGGTTGCAGTTCTCGGGGCTGCCTGCCTGAGCGGTGTCGCGAATCTGGCAGACTTCCACGACCGAGGCGGCCTGCAAGGCGGCTTGCAGAAGCTGGTCATGGCTGACTGGTGTGATGGCTTCGTGTTGTTCGAGTGTCGCCTGACTGGGCAGCGTCGGTCGCTGGGCACGTTGACCGCTACCTTTGCCTGGGTTGCCCCCTGCGTTGATCTTCACGCTGGGCCCAACCAGGGTGATACCGCCGCTGTCGAGCTTGAGAAAGCTCCCTCCGGCGTGGAGCGTTAGCTCATCGCCGGCTTCGAGTACGACCTGTTGACCCGCCTTGATGTGCAACTCGCGCCCGGATTCGGTGAGCCAGGCCTGGCCGGCCTTGAGATGTAGGCTGCCGTTGATGGTCAGGCTCTGAGAGGTCTCGCCTTTCTCGCGACGTTCGCCGTGCACGGTGAGGTGCGTATCGCGGTCGATCTCCTCGATGCGGTCGCGCTTGACGCTGAGGAAGCTGTCGTTGCGGATTTCCTCGGTGCGGTCGTGCTCGGTAAGCAGTTCCAGGTCCTTCTGGGCGTGCACCCAGATCTGTTCCTGCTCGGCTTCGTCCTCGAAGCGCAGCTCGTTGAAGCCTTCGCCCTTGTGGGTCTGGGTGCGGATGACCGTGCGCGTCTTGTGCTCGGGCAGCGGGTAGGGCGGGGTATTCACCGCATGGTAGGTGCGCCCGGTAATCAGCGGCTGGTCGGGGTCGCCCTCGAGAAACGAGACGATCACCTCATGGCCGATGCGCGGAATCGCCATGGCGCCGTAGCCGCCGCCGGCCCAGCCCTGGCTGACCCGCAGCCAGGCGCTGCTGCTGTCGTCGCCGCTCGCATAACGATCCCAGGGGAACTGCACCTTGACCCGGCCGTGCGGGTCGCAGTGGATTTCCTCGCCAGCGGGGCCGACCACGAAGGCGATCTGCGGGCCATCGACACGCGGCTTGGGGTTCGGGGTGGGCCGCCAGGTGCGGTCGCCGGGCAGCAGGGTCAGGGCGTTGGCGTAGCGGGTCAGGCCGTCGCTCCCCGCGGCATCCTCTTCCAGCGCCTGGGCTGCCGGCCCTCATGGACCACGCCGACCACCTGCCAGTCGCGGTTGAGCGCAGCGCTGCCGTGATCGGTCAGGGTGAAGGTCGTACCCGGACGCAGTTCGGGCAGGTCGCTTTCGGCCTCGGCGGTCAGTGCATCGTGGCGCAGGTGTTCGAGCCGCACCCGGGTGAAGGCCTGGCCGCTGGCATCGGCCTTGTAGCGACCGGGATAGTCGTAATGTTCGTAGTCGGTGCGCTGGGCATGGGTGTCCAGGCCGCCCGCCGGGTGATCGTGCAGCTGCGCATACGCCGGCTGCTTGAACGAGTAGTCCTTGAGCTGCGCGCTGGCCGGGCGTACCCGGGCGGTCTGGCGCAGGCGGCGGACATGCCGGGTCGGGGCCGTGCCGCCGGCGCGGCTGTGATAGGTGCGTGGGCCCAGCGTGGTCAGGCCCTGCGGGGCATCGGCGAACACCAGGCGGTGGGCCCCGCCGGAGGTGTCCTCGAATTCATGGAAGTAGAACAGCCCTTCCTCGGCGGCCAGGCGCTCGATGAAGGCCAGGTCGGTCTCGCGGTACTGCACGCAGTATTCGCGTTCGGCGGGCTCGCGGGTCACTGCGAAGGCGACGTCGGTGATGCCGCGCTCGGCGAGCAGGGTGTTGATGATGGTCAGCGGCGAGACGTGCTGGAAGATGCGCGCGTTGTGGCGTAGCGACAACCGCCACAGCGCCGGACGCACCACGAGCGAGTAGCGGGTACGGCGGTGGCCCGTATCGCTCTGGGCGAACTCGCTGACGATGCCGTGAAAACTGCGCAACACCTGGCCGTCCTGCCAGACGCTCAGCCTCACCTCACGGTCGAGCCAGTCGATGGGTGACAGATCGTGATGGTGACTGGCGAAGTCGATAGATAGGTGGAACGGTGCCGAGAACACTTCTTCGGCACGAAAGCCGATGACGGAGAAGCCACTCGACGCGCTCGGCAAGGGCTCAGGCATGCTGTCGTCGATACTCGGCCCGGGCTTGGCGCCAAGCTGCAGGGAAAACCGTAGTCCAATCGAAGTATCCATGAAAGCAAGCACTCGGGAGGTCAATCAAACAACGGGTGCCAGGGCACCCGCTGCGCGAGCATGGAAGCGCGTCCTCAGGACGCCAGCGTCATGCCTCGATGGGGGCGCGCCAGTCGTCGGAACCGGAGGTGCCGGCGACGGTGTGTTCCCAGTCGATCTTGCGGTAGGCCAGGGAAACGTCCATCAGCTGGGTGAATTCGGACTTGGTGGAATCCTGGGCGTGGGGCATGCGCAAATTGATGTCGACGATGGTGGCGTCGGTCAGCGCGGTAGTGAAGAAATGCTCCTGCTTACCCTCGATGGAGGTGCGGTACCACTTGAGCTCGACCTTGGGCAGCATCTCGCCGGAAGCCAGTGCGTTGTACATCAACGGCACGGCCTTGTTCAGGGCGACGGTAAAGATGAACGGCTTATGGGCGCGCTGGCCGGCCGGCTGGCCGGACTGCGGGTCGGTGGGAACGGTGACGACGTGCTTGAATTCCTGCACCAGCATCTGGTCTTCATGACCTTCAACGTAGATGTTGCCCACGGAGTCCGGGGTGAAGGCGCCAGCGGTAATGTTGCCCTGGGTCTGGCCTTCGATGCTGATATAACACGGTGTCGGCATGGTTTGCTTCCTTGACGATAGTTGAGATGGGTCCGCATTTGGACGCTCAACTAGGGCGCATTCCGTGCCATGATCTAAAAATATCCTGTAAAACAGATATTTATTGGTATAGGTGGGTGACGGGTACCGCAGGTGGGGTAAGGGCTTGCCTGGAATGGGCAGTAACTTGCTTGTAGGGTAGAGCGTTGCGTTATGGTCTTGTGTCGCCATCCCCGGCTGGACCGGGGATGGCTCAGGCTCTGTCAGCCAGCGATGGCCTTGACGCCGGCCTTGGCGACCTGCACGTCCTGCTCGGGTTTGACACCGGAAATGCCGACGCTGCCAGCCACCTGGCCGTCGACGATGACCGGTACGCCACCGGACAGCAGCGCCTGCATCGGGGCGGTGACGAAAGCCGTGCGGCCGTTGTTGATCATTTCCTCGAAGACCTGAGTTTCCTTGCGACCGATGGCGGCGTTACGCGCCTTTTCGGTAGCAACACCGGCACTGAAAGGCGCAGCGCCGTCCATACGACGCAGGCCTAGCAGATGGCCGCCATCGTCCGCCACTGCGATGGTTACCGCCCAACTGTTGGCTTCGGCTTCTTTTTGCGCCGCGTCGAGAATGGCATTGACATCGTTCAGGGTGAGAACGGATTTGGTCTGCATGATGATCTCCTTGGTAGGGTTATCTGGGACGTGTTAGGCGGGGCTCGCCTCACGGTGCGTGTGGTTCGAGGCGGATGTCAAAGATTCATCTACTATCTCGATCCAGTGCCTGACCGGCGTCTTGCTCGCCCCGGCGAGGTGAGTCTGACAACCGATATTGGCGGTCACGATCAGCTCAGGATTGCCGGCCTCCAGGGTCTCGACCTTGTTGTCACGCAACTGCCTCGAGAGTTCCGGTTGGGTCACCGAGTAGGTACCCGCTGAACCGCAACAGAGGTGGGCATCGCGCACTGGCGTCAACTCGAAGCCGAGTCGCGTGAGTACGCCCTCGACGGCACCGCCGAGCCTCTGCGCATGCTGCAGTGTGCACGGACAATGGAAGGCGAGTCGGCGCGAGGTCTTGACGTTTAACGCATCAAGATCTTCGTCACGCAAGATCTCGACCAGATCCTTGGCCATCTCGCTGATGCGTTTGGCCTTCTCGGCGTAGGCCGGGTCGTCAGCAAGCATCTCTCCGTATTCCTTGACGAAGGCGCCGCATCCGCTCGCGGTTTGCACGATGGCCTCGGCGCCGTTCTCGATGGCCGGCCACCAGGCATCGATATTGGCGCGCATGCGTGCTCGACCATCCTTCTGTGCATTCAGATGGTAGTCGATGGCGCCGCAGCAGCCAGCTTGGGGCGCCGGTGTCAGGCCAATGCCCAGGCGGTCGAGTACACGCGCGGTAGCGGCATTGGTGTTAGGCGACAGCCCGGGTTGCACACAGCCCTCGAGAATCAGCATCTGGCGAGCATGCTGACGCCCTTCGGGGCGTTTGCCGGCATCCACCGGTTGTGCGGGCAATTTGTCACGCAGCATGCCGGGAACCAAAGGCCGAAAGGTCTGGCCCATCTTCATCAGTGCTGCAAAGCGCTTGGGATCGACCAGCGCCTTGCGCAGGCCATAGCGCAAGGCGCGATCCTTGGGACTACGCCCCACACGCCGTTCGACCTCGGCGCGGCCGATGTCGAGCAACTTGTGATATTCGACCCCCGACGGGCAGGTGGTTTCGCAGTTGCGGCAGGTCAGGCAGCGGTCGAGGTGCAACTGTGTCTCGTGGGTGACCTGGTCGTCATCGTCGCGGCTTTCCAGCAACTCCTTCATCAGGTAAATGCGTCCGCGTGGCCCGTCGCGTTCGTCACCGAGCAATTGATAGGTGGGACAGGTCGCGTTGCAAAAACCACAATGCACGCATGTACGCAGTACACGGTCGGCTTCGCGGATGTGCGGTTTTTGCAGGTCAGCGTCGGTAAATTGCGTCTGCATATCAGAACTCCGGATAGAGCCGGCCGGGATTGAAGATGCCGTTAGGGTCGAGCTGGGCCTTGAGCTGGCGATGATACTTGGCAACGACCGGGGCCAGCGGGGCGAACGGCTCAGTAACGCCTGGCGTAAAGCAGGTGGCATGTCCCCCGGCACGGGCGGCGGCATCGCGCAGCGTCTCGGCCGAAGCGTCGCTACGCACCCAGCGCTGGGCGCCGGCCCAGTCGTAAAGGGTATCGCCGTCTATGGCCAGAGGCGGGGTGTTATTGGGCAACGACAGGCGCCACAGCGGGCGGGAATCGCTGCTGACGAAAAACGCAAGGCGGTGTTCGCGGAGCTCGGTCCAGAACGTGCCCTCCAGGGTTTCACCGCCGAGACGCTCCGCCGTGGCGGCCACCGAGCTGCGCCCGCCCTCAAGGCGAAGATGGAGCGCGCCGTCATGGTAGGCAGCCGCGGTCAGCGGCAACGGCTGGCGTCCCCACTGGGCGAGGCGTTCAAGTGCGTCGTCCAACGTCATTTCCAGGCGCAGGCTCCGCGTCTCGGTGGCCTTGGGCAGCACCTTGAGCGACACCTCGGTGATTACGCCGAGCGTGCCTTGGGCGCCGGCCATCAGGCGGGACAGATCGTAGCCGGCCACGTTCTTCATTACCTCACCGCCAAAGCGCAGGTGCTTGCCCTCGTGGTTGATGACGCGTGAGCCAAGCACGAAGTCACGCACGCTGCCGGCCCAAGGCCGACGTGGCCCGGATAGCCCCGTGGCGATCATGCCACCCACTGTGGCTGCCTGGCCAAAGTGCGGCGGTTCGCAGCCGAGCTGCTGCCCCTCGGCATCCAGCGCGGCTTTGAGTTCGGCCAGCGGCGTGCCGGTGCGCACCGAGACCACCAGCTCAACCGGGTCGTAGTGAGTGATGCCGCGATGCTCGGTCAGCGATAGCGCCTCGCCCTCGACCGAACGGCCGTAGAATGCCTTGGTATCACCACCCACGATTCTGAGAGGTGTCCTGGCCTCATTGGCCTGACGTACCTGCTCGCATAGCGCCTCGCTCACGTCCCGCCCTGTGGGGGCGCCGAAGTCGCGCTCGGCGTGTGCGGAGTAGTTGTCCTGTTCGTGGTGTTCCATCTTCAGACCTCAAAAGCGCGGCAGTTCCGGATGCGGCAACTCATTGTTATGCACATGCATCGCGCCAAATTCGGCGCAGCGCTGTAGCGTCGGAATGTTCTTGCCTGGATTGAGCAAACGTCGGGTGTCGAAGGCCGCCTTCACGGCATGGAACGTGGTCAGCTCGTCGGGCTGGAACTGGGCGCACATCTGGTTGATTTTTTCGCGGCCTACGCCGTGCTCGCCGGTGATGCTGCCGCCGGCCTCGACGCATAGTTCGAGAATCTTGCCACCCACCGTCTCGGCCAGTTCCAGCTCGCCTTCGCGGTTGGCATCGAACAGGATCAATGGGTGCATGTTGCCGTCGCCGGCATGAAATACGTTGGCAACACGCAGCCCGTACTGCTCGGACAGGTCGGCGATGCCCTTGAGGACACGCGGCAGCTCGCGACGCGGAATGGTGCCGTCCATGCAGTAATAGTCAGGCGACATGCGGCCCACTGCCGGGAAGGCGTTCTTGCGGCCGGCCCAGAACTTGGCGCGCTCGGCATCATCGCGAGCCTGGGCGATGTCGGTAGCGCCCGCTGCTTCGAGCACCCGACGCACGGTCTGGCAGTCGTCGTCGACGTCGGCTTCCACGCCGTCCAGCTCGCAGAGCAGTATGGCTTCTGCCTCCACCGGGTAGTTGGCGTGAATAAAGTCCTCGGCGGCGCGGATCGCCAGGTTGTCCATCATTTCCAGGCCGCCCGGGATGATACCCGCGGCGATGATATCGCCGACCGCCTTGCCGGCCTTCTCGACATCGTCGAAGCTGGCCATCAGCACCTTGGCGCTCTCCGGCTTGGGCAGCAGCTTGACGGTGATCTCGGTCACCACACCGAGCATGCCTTCGGAACCGGTGAACAGTGCCATCAGGTCGAAGCCGGGGGCGTCGAAGGCCTCCGAGCCCAGCGTCATTCGTTCGCCCTCGATGGTGACTACCTCGACACGCATGACGTTGTGTACCGTCAGGCCGTATTTCAGGCAATGTACCCCGCCGGCATTTTCGGCCACGTTACCGCCGATGGAACAGGCGATCTGAGAAGAGGGGTCTGGCGCGTAGTAGAGCCCGTAGGGCGCGGCGGCCTCGGAAATCGCCAGGTTGCGCACGCCGGGCTGAACACGAGCGATACGCGCGTCAGGATCGACTTCGAGAATCTTGGCGAAGCGCGACATGACCAGCAGCACGCCCTGTTCCAACGGCAGGGCACCGCCCGACAGGCCGGTGCCGGCACCGCGGGTGACCACGGGGACTCCCAGCTCGTAACAGGTGCGCAGTAATGTCTCGACCTGTTCCAGGGTGTTCGGCATGGCCACCAGCATGGGCAGGATGCGATAGGCCGCCAGGCCATCGCATTCGAAGGGGCGAAGGTCTTCCTCGCGGTGCAGCAGCGTCATGTCCGGCAGCGCTTTCTGCAGCTGCTCGAACACGCTCGTCTTGTCCTGTTTCGACAACGCGCCATCGAGGCGTTCGTCGTAGAGAATGTTCATGGTCATCCCCGATCAACGTCACGGTAGCCACCCAATTTGCTGCTTCCAGCAGGTCGTGTCTATACATTGGTACACTGGTCAGACCAGCCATTAGTCTAATTCCTGAAAACGCTTTCCAGGGTTTCAATGGTCTGCCAAGGCCAAGCCCATGTTGGCCTGTTGACGATAAACAACTGGTCTGACCAGAGGAATGCGATGCGCGATGCCCCCGACAGCCGGCCCATGGCACGAACGGCGGATACCGTGGTGGCCCGGCTGGAGCAACTGATCCTCGATGGCGTGCTAAAGCCGGGGCAGTTACTGCCTTCCGAGCGACGCCTTTGCGACAAGCTGGGCGTCTCGCGAGCCTCGCTGCGCGAGGGACTCAGGGCTCTGCGCAGCAAGGGCATCATCGAGACCCACCAAGGGCGGGGCTCGACCGTTGCCAGGCTGTTGCCCGAGCGCGACGACAGCCCTCTGATGCACCTGTTCAGGGACCATCCGCGGACTCTCTATGACCTGCTCGAGGTTCGTGCATTGCTGGAGGGCGAGTCGGCACGGCTCGCGGCGCTGCGCGGGACGCCGGCGGATCGGGTGCTGGTCACGCGACGCTATGAGGAGTTGGTTGCTTATGTCGAAGCGGCCGATCCGATCGATGCCGAGCGGCTGGCCCGGCTGGACCACGCCTTTCACCTGGCGATCTGCGAGGCGTCGCACAACCCAGTACTTGTGCACACCTTGCAAGGGCTGACCGATCTATTGCTCAGCTCGGTCTTTGCCTCACTCAAGAACCTGTATCACCGGCCTGGGCCGCGTACATGGATCAACGAGCAGCATGCCCAACTATTCGAGGCGGTAGTGAGTCAGGATGCCGAGCGTGCCCGACAGGTGGCGCTGCAGCATCTGGATAGCATCGAGCGGGGGCTGCGCGAGATCGAAGCAGAAAACGAGCGCCTGGTGCGCTCGTCCATGCGTCTGGAAGGGTGGGGGTGACGGCGTAAACTCAGGAAGAAACGGCTCGAGAAGGAAGTTCGTCTTCTTCCTCTTCGATCATGCCTTCCAGAGAGGCGACTTCGAGCTTGTTGCACAAGTGTTCGCGAAGAATTCGTCCCAGCATTGGGCCGTCGCGTTTCTGCAGCGCTTCGATCATGGCCTCGTGATCCTCGACGGCACGTTTCCAGTAATCCTCTGTCATCTTTTTCGAGTAGCGTACGCGCTTCACGCGTTGGCTGAGGTTGTTGTACATCTCTTCGAGCACATCATTATCGGCCGCTGCGATAATGTGCTCGTGGATTTGTTGGTTGACTCGGAAATAGGGCTGTAAGTCGCGCTTGCGGTAGTGGTCGAGCATCGTCTCGTGAAGCCGTTGAATAGTTGCAACCTTTTCGTCGCTGATATTCCGACAGGCCAGTTCGCCTGACAGCCCTTCCAAAGCGGCCATTACATCGTAGGTATTGCGCACTTTCTTCACCGTCAGGCGAGTGACCCGTGCGCCTCGATTGGGGAGTAGCTCTACGAGGCCTTCCGAGGCCATTACCTTGAGCGCCTCGCGTAGCGGGGTACGCGATACCCCGAACTGTTCGCAGAGCTTCTTTTCCGAGATGCGCTCTCCCGGTGTTAAAACCCCCTGTTCGATCAGCTCTCGGACGCGGTCGGCGACCTCACGATAAAGGTTCCTGTGCTGGATCTTTTCCATTTATAGATTCTCGCATCGGAGAAATTCAGGTGACGATACGCACAGCGTTTCGCTGCGTCGCCTTGACTTGATTCCTGAAACGGTATTATGAATTCAAAATCAAGACAACAACAATTCATACCCAAGGAGCCGCTCATGGCCGGCAAGGTATTTCGTTCTCACTTCCAGATTTCCCGCCTTCAGGCTCGCCAGATCATCGACACGGCATTCAGTAAAGCTCGTAATGCCGGGATGGAGCCGTTGACTGCTGTCGTGCTCGATATGGGGGGCAATGTCATCGCCGCCGAACGTGAGGACGGTTGCGCGCCGCTGCGCTTTCCCGTGGCCAGAGGGAAAGCCTATGCCGCCCTCGGTAATGGCGTGGCCAGCCGTATTGTGGGCGAACGCAATGAGCAACGTCCTGCTTTCCTAGCTTCAGTGGCTGCAGCCTCGGATGGCCAGTTCGTTCCTGTGCCCGGTGGGCTCGTGATCCTTAACGAAAAGAGTTGCGTGATCGGAGCGGTAGGGATTAGTGGCGCATCTTCGGACGAAGATGAGCAAGCGGCCTTGGCAGGTATCCATGAGGCAGGGTTCCGGGCTGGCCTGGCACCGGATTGATCCCGTTACTCGTGCAGCCACTTCCAGGCGTGATCTGAGCGGCTGATCGTCTCTTTTCACTTCGCTGTACACGATCGGCACTGAGAGTCTGAGCTGTCAGGCGTACCCAGTGCCGTATTTCTCTGCATATAATTAATTGATTTTAAAGAAATATTTTTGCCCACACGAGTCACTTGCGAAGGACTAAAGTATAATTTCGAATTTTGAATTATGTATCCATATTCAAAATGCGGTCGAGTTTCGGCGCGCCATTACACCAGCACAACAAGGAGCGACCGAGCCGGCCAGGAAGAAGCTCCACAGACGGGCTTCGGTAGGCCACTGCCATGGCTGACAAGGTCCGTACTGATGGCGGTCCAGGACCTACAAAAACAACGAAACTTCGGAGATCGACATGAAAGCCATAAAGACAGCTCTACTCGCCACCGCGCTTGCCTTCGGCGTGCAGGCAGCCAGCGCCCAGGAGCGTGAGATCAAGTTTGGACACGTGGGCGGCCCCGGTTCCCTATTCGAGATTTCAGCCAACGAGTTCGCCAAGATCGCCAATGAAAAGCTCGAGGGAAAAGCTGAAGTGGTCGTTTACGGCTCGAGTCAGTTAGGCAGTGACTCCCAGATGCTCAACAAGCTGAAGTTGGGCACTATGGACCTCGCTCTGCCGTCTTCAATCATGAGCAGCGTATCTCCCGAATTCTCGCTCTTCGAGATGCCTTATCTCATCGAGGATCGGGATCACATGCGCCGTGTTCGTGACGACTTCCTGCGTGAGGAACTCTATTCCGCGGCTGAGGCCAAGAACTACAAGATTATCGGCATCTGGGAGAACGGCTTCCGCCAAATTACCAACAACACCCGACCGATCAACGTGCCTTCAGATCTCGAGGGTATCAAGCTAAGAACCCCCAACGGAGTGTGGCGTGTAGAGATGTTTAAGAGCTACGGCGCTAATCCTGCTCCGATGGCCCTGTCGGAGGCCTTCGTTGCCCTCCAGACCGGAGCCATGGATGGCCAGGAAAATCCCTTGGTACAGATCTATTCTCAGCGCTTCCAGGAGGTTCAGGATTACCTGTCTCTCTCCAACCACGTCTATACCCCAGCCTACGTGCTGGCCGGCGCCAGCTGGAATCGCCTGCCCGAAGACGTCCGCCAGGTGCTGGTCGAGACGGCTGAGGAGGTCGAGGGATATGCCTTGGAGCAAGGCGCGAAGCTTGACGATAGTCTGCTTGCCAAGTTCGAGGAAGAGGGGATGCAGATCAACAAGGTTGATACCCAAGCCTTCGTTGATGGTTCTACTGCTATCTATGAGAAGTTCGGCGATGAAGTGGACGGTGGCCAGGAGATGATCACAAAGGTCGACGCGCTTCGCTGATTTTCTCGAGCCGGTGATAACGGGCATGCCACGCACAGCGACGACGTCGCGGCGGGGTGTGTCCCCTTCCTCCTTCTTCCCGGAGATGGCTAACGTGTCCTTAAAACAGTTCAAGGCGGCTTATCAAAAGCTGCTGGAATTCATCGTGTTCCTGAATGTCGTGGCGTTGTCGGGGGTAGTGATTGTCGGTTTCATGTCACGCCTGCTCGGCTCACCCTTTAGCTGGTATGACGAGGTGGCCTCGGTAGGACTCGCCTGGCTAACTTATTATGGGGCTGCCCTGGCCGCGGCCAAAGGCGCCCACATTACCTGCCCTAGCATCATCAATATGGCATCGCCGCGTATTCGTCTTCCAGTGGCACTGCTGGCGGAGGCCATCACTATCGCCTTCTTCGTGCTGCTCGGTTACACGGGTTATCAGGTGGTGGTTATCCTGGAGGGCTCGACTCTGGTGAGCCTGACCAGTGTCTCGCTGCAGCTCACGCAATCTGTCATTCCCATTGGTTCGGCGCTGTTCATCATTGCTCAGTTGCTTCGCTTGCCTGAGGTGATAGAGAGCGCCCGCGGGGCCGGTTTCATTGACCATGAATTGGAAGAGGCAGGTATCAATCCCGACGATGCTGGTGCGGGCAAGGGCATTCGCACGGATGAGCCAACCGATAGCCGGGCTCCCAATCGAGCCTGACGGACATCAGCGAACCAGCGGAGAGTAATAATGATCATATTATCGATGTTCATGGGGCTGATATCTCTGATTCTCATCAATGTGCCGGTTGCCGTGGCGTTGGGGCTCGTGGGGGCCTTGGCCACCGTGGCGAGCTTCGGAATCTTTGCACTGCCTAACATCGGCATGGTGATGTTTGATGGCGCGACCAAGTTTCCCTTGATTGCGATCCCGCTATTCATCCTGGCCGGGGCGATCATGAACGCTTCTAGCATCTCGCGGCGTCTCATAGACCTGGCCATGGCCATGGTCGGGTTCATCAAGGGCGGCCTGTCCATGGTGACAATAGGTGCGTCGATCTTCTTCGCCGAGATTTCAGGCTCGGCAGTGGCCGGTGTGTCTGCCATCGGCAGTATCCTGATACCGGCAATGCGCAAGAAAGGGTACTCCAAGGAGTTCTCGGCTGCGATTTCCTCCTCAGCCGCCAGTTTGGCAATCATCCTGCCGCCGTCGATTCCCATGATTCTCTATGCAGTCATGTCCGGCGAGTCGGTGGTCAAGATGTTCATCGCCGGTATCTTCCCTGGTTTGCTGGGTGCCATGGGGCTGGCTGGCATGTGCTACTACCTGGCCCGCAAGCATGGGTTTCCTTCTGAGGGAAAGTTCCAGGCCAAGCGGCTTTGGGAGGCCTTTAAGGGGGCGATCTGGGCGCTGCTGATCCCGGTCATCATTCTCGGCGGGATTTTTGGCGGTATCGTCACTGCCACCGAAGGGGCGGCCCTTGCTGTGGTGGTGGCCATCTTCATAAGTGCAGTGATCTATCGCGAGTTCAGCCTGAAGATATTCTACAAGTCTTGCGTTGACGCCGGCATTCAGACAGCGGTTGTGATGCTGCTGGTGGCGAGTTCCGCTGTGGTGGGGCTCTATCTGACCGAGACCCAGATTCCTCAGCAGATGGCTAATTCCATCAGCGATCTGACAGATAACAAGTACATCATCCTGGCACTGCTCAACATTATCTTCCTGATCCTGGGGATTTTTCTGCATTCGGCGGCAGCGATTATCCTGGTCGTGCCGATCGTGCTGCCCTTGGTGACGGCAGTGGGCATCGATCCGCTGCACTTCGGTCTGATCGTAACGCTGAACCTGGCTATTGGCCAGCAGACACCTCCGGTGGCAAGTGTATTAATTGCCTCATGTTCGATAGCGAAGTCGGATATCTGGGCCACCACCCGCACCAACCTTTGGTTTATTGGGGTGCTGTTCCTGATCCTGATGATCAATACCTATATCCCGGCCTTCGCCCTATCCCTGGTCAATTTCGTTTATGGCTGAAGAGGCTAATGATACTGCCGAAGCCCGACACGGTAGCGTCCGCCAGGGCAAGATCAATGGAGAATCTCAATGAATAGTGACAACCTTCTTTTCGAAATGCGCGACGGGGTGGCCTGGATCGGTTTCAACCGTCCTGATAGCCGCAATGCCATGACCTGGGAGATGTACGATGCGCTGGAGACGGCCTGCGATCAGCTCGCGGACGAGGACAGTGTGCATGCGGTCGTGCTGCATGGTGTCGGCGGTGAGGCTTTCGTGGCGGGTACAGACATCACACAGTTCGCCACATTTACCGCGCCGGAAGATGCGATTGGTTACGAGCGCCGCATCGACCGAGTGGTGGGTAAGCTGGAGGCTTTGCCCAAGCCCACCATTGCCATGATCGAAGGCTACTGTGTTGGCGGTGGGGCGGCGTTGGCCATGGTCTGCGACTTTCGCTACAGCACTCCATCACTGAAATTCGGCGTACCTATAGCTAGAACGCTGGGCAATTCCTTATCAATCACCAACGTTTCGCGTCTGATCGATATGGTCGGCATCGCTCGCACCAAGGAAGTGCTGATGATGGCTAAGCTGTTCAACGCCGACGAGGCGCAGCAGGCAGGGTTGGTCAATGGCGTCTTCGCGCCTGAAGCTATCGCTGATGAAGTGGCATCGATTGCCGGTGAGTTCGCCAAGCGTGCGCCGCTCACGCTGCAGGCCAGCAAGGCGCTAGTGGGACGCGTGCAGGCACAGCGGCGAGCGGCCGCCGAGGCAAGTGACGATTGGGTTACCACTTGTTATATGAGCGATGACTTCAAAGCTGCGGTTAACAAGTTCATCAATAAGACACCTTTTGCCTGGACTGGAAAGTAACCCGGTTCTGGCTGCCGCCAAGGAGAGGATCGATGTTCGCTTTGAATGGTTTGAAAGTACTTGACGTGTCGCAAATCATGGCAGGCCCGTATTGCACCATGGTTCTGGGTGACCTGGGTGCCGAGGTCATAAAGGTCGAAAAGTCCAACGGGGGCGACGATAGCCGCCAGATGGGCCCCTACATCAATGATGAATCGACTTGCTTCTCGCAAATCAACCGCAACAAGAAAAGCATTTCCTTGAATCTCAAGAACACGCGTGCACGGGCGATCTTCTATCGTCTGGCCGAGGATGCTGATGTCATCGTCGAGAATTATCGTCCAGGGGTGACTCAGTCGCTCGAAATCGATTACGACACGATAAAAGCCATTAACCCAGGCATTATCTATTGTTCGATTTCCGGCTACGGCCAAACCGGCCCCTACCGGCATAAAGGTGGCTTCGATCTGGTGGCTCAGGGCATGACCGGCCTGATGTCGATGACCGGCGAGCCAGGGCGTCGCCCGCTAAAGACCGGCATTGCCGTCTACGATATCGGTGCAGGTATTACAGCCGTCTATTCGATTTTGGCTGCATATATTCACAAGATGCAAAGCGGGGAAGGCCAGCATATCGATATAGCCATCACTGAATGTGGCCTGCCCTGGTACACCTGGGAAGCGGCAGCCTACTTTGCCGAAGGCAAGGTGCCCGAGCCCACTGGCTGGAGGCACCGTGTTTCGGCCCCTTACCAAGCGGTCAAGGCCCGCGACGGCTACCTGATGCTTGGCTGTGCCAATCAGCGGACCTGGGAAAGATTCACTCGTGACGTGCTGGAGAGGGAAGATCTTCTGACCGATGAGCGCTTCTTGACCAATCATGATCGCGGCCAGCGTGTCGAGGAGCTCGAGGCACTGCTCGAGACGATCATGGCCGATCGTAACGTCGACGACTGGCTCGAACGCTGCGACAAAGCTGGGGTGCCGGCGGGTCCGATCAATGACTTTGCCCAGGCAATGCAGGACGAGCATTACTTGGCCAGAGGCATGGTGCAGGAAGTCGAACATCCGAAGATCGGCAAGATGAAGACAATAGGCTTTCCTAGCAAATTCTCGCGAACTCCGTCGCAAATCCGTCAGCCGGCACCGCTGTTCGCCCAGCATACCGATGAAGTGCTAGCCACCCTGGGCATCAAGGGGGAGGAGCTCAAGGCACTGAGGGCTGAGGGCTGTATCAAATAGATTTTTTTCTTTCGCATATTGAATTCATTATCCAAAAATAATAGCAAATCGGAGAATGCTCATGCTGACGCTCGACTTCCATCCATCCGGCCGCCATTTTCTGCAGATTCCAGGCCCTTCCCCGGTGCCGGATCGCATTCTCAGAGCAATGAGTCTGCCGACGATTGATCATCGGGGGCCCGAATTCGGTGCGCTGGGACTGGAACTGCTGACCAAGATCAAGCAGATATTCAAGACTGTGAACCCGGTGATTATCTATCCGGCATCCGGCACGGGGGCCTGGGAAGCTGCGCTTATCAATACTTTGTCACCAGGCGACCAGGTGCTGATGTTCGAGACGGGGCACTTTGCCACCCTGTGGCAGAAGATGGCCCGGCGGTTGGGGATTGAACCCGAGTTTCTGAGCCTGCCCGGCGATCAAGGCTGGCGGCATGGCGTGCAAGCCGACATGATCGAAGCGCGTCTCATGCAAGATCCCAACCACGAGATCAAGGCGGTATGTGTTGTCCACAACGAAACTTCTACCGGGGTAACTAGCGATATCGCTGCAGTACGCCGCGCCATCGACGCTGCCGGTCACCCGGCGCTGTTGATGGTGGATACGATTTCCGGCTTGGCCAGTGCCGATTACCGGCACGATGAGTGGGGCGTCGATGTGACGATTTCAGGCTCGCAGAAGGGCCTGATGCTACCGCCGGGGATCAGTTTCAACGCGTTGTCCGACAAGGCCATCAATGCCAGCAAGTCGGCGCAATTGCCCAAGAGCTTCTGGGCCTGGGATGAAATTCTCGAGGCTAACAAGAACGGCTACTGGCCCTATACGCCGAACACCAATCTGCTGTATGGCCTGAATGAAGCCCTCGATATGCTACTGGAAGAAGGGCTTGAGCATGTGCTGGCGCGTCATCAGCGCTGGGCCGCTGGCGTTCGCGCCGCGGTCAAGGCCTGGGGGCTGGAGATTCAATGTCAGGACCCCGCCGTTTATTCCCCGGTCCTGACCGGCGTCGTCATGCCGGACGACGTCGATGCCGATGCGATTCGCAAGCTGATCTATGAGCGCTTCGATTTATCCTTGGGGATGGGGCTGGGCAAGGCCAAGGGGCGGATGTTCCGCATCGGCCATCTGGGCGACTGCAACGATCTGACGCTGATCGCCACCTTGGGTGGCTGCGAAGCCGGCATGAAGCTCGCCGGTGTCCCGCTCAAGGACAGTGGCGTCCTGGCTGCGCTGGACTATTTTGCCCGCCATCCGCTCGATGCCGACCGTTAACGGCGTAATCGTCGCAAGCCGCATGGGGAAGACACGATGACGTCGTTATCCGCAAAGAATGCTCAGCCTTACAATGCCCGTATCAAGCCGGTATCTGAGGTCGCAGCCCGCCTACAGCGGGAAATAGCCGGCGAAGTGCTATTCGACCAGGCCTCGCGAGGGCGCTATTCCACTGATGCGTCGATCTACCAGATCATGCCTCTTGGCGTGGTTGTGCCGAGACATCAGCAGGATCTGCAAGTGGCCCTGGATATCGCTCGAGATGCGAGTATGCCGGTGCTGCCCAGAGGGGCTGGAACCAGCCAATGCGGTCAAACCGTGGGCGAGGCTCTGGTGCTCGACACCAGCCGCTGGCTGAACAGCGTCGTCGAGTTCGACGCAGAGGGGCGTACCGTGGTGGTCGAGCCCGGCATCGTGCTCGACCATCTCAACGCCTGGCTGAAACCCCATGGGCTGTGGTTTCCGGTCGATGTCTCGACCAGCGCCCAGTGTACCTTGGGTGGCATGGCCGGTAACAATTCGTGCGGCTCGCGCTCGATCAAGTACGGCAACATGGTCCACAACGTGCTAGGCATCGAAGCCCTGCTGGCCGACGGTACCCAGGCGATGTTTGGGCCCATCGACGAGATGGCCGATTCGGGGAGGCTAAGCCATATCATCGAGCGTGTCCGGCACATCGCCGAGCGTGAGGATGCCAATATCCGTGAGCACTTTCCCAAGGTGCTGCGCCGGGTCGCTGGTTACAACCTTGACCTGTTCAACTGCCAGAACCCGCGCCCCTACGATGTGTTGGGCCGGGCCAACCTGGCGCATCTGCTGGTGGGCTCCGAAGGCACCCTGGGACTAACCCAGCGGCTCACTCTCAAGCTAGAACCGCTGCCCGAGCACAAGGTACTCGGGGTGGTGAACTTCCCCACCTTTTACCAAGCGATGGATCTGACGCAGCACATCGTCAAACTACAGCCGTCCGCAGTCGAGCTGGTCGATCGCACAATGATTGAGCTGTCGCTGGAGAATCCCTCGTTCCGGCCGGTGATCGAGAAATCCCTGATCGGCAAACCTGAAGCGATACTGCTGGTGGAGTTTTCGGGCCAGGAGCGCCTGTCACTACTCGAGAGACTGCACCAGTTGAATGAACTGATGGCCGATCTGGGTCTTCCTGACTGCGTGGTCGACATGCCCGAAGCTGACGAGCAGAAAGCGCTTTGGAATGTGCGCAAGGCCGGCCTCAACATCATGATGAGCATGAAGGGCGACGGCAAGCCGGTCTCCTTCATCGAAGATTGTGCGGTGCCGCTGGAGAACCTGGCCGAGTACACCGACAAGCTGACCCAGGTATTCCATAAACACGGAACTGAAGGCACTTGGTACGCACATGCCAGCGTAGGTACGTTGCATGTGCGGCCCATCCTCGACATGCGTCGCGACGGCGCGCAGAAGATGCGTGAAATCGCCGAGGAGGCATCGGCATTGGTACGCGAATACAAGGGCGCATACTCGGGTGAGCACGGCGATGGTATCTGTCGGGGCGAGTGGGTGGCCTGGCAATTCGGGTCGGAGCTCAACGCCGCCTTCAAGGAAATAAAGCAGCTTTTCGACCCAACCAATCTGCTCAACCCCAACAAGATCGTCGACACCCCGCGTATGGACGATGAGCGCTACTTCCGGTTTCCCAAGCATTACCAGACGATACCAGTTACACCTGTGCTCGACTGGGCGCCTTGGAACGTCAAGCGCGACCCGCTGACCGGTGAGCAGAGTGAGCCGGGCAGCGCCGGCGATCCTACGCATGGCTTAGCCATGGCCGTGGAGATGTGTAACAACAATGGCCATTGCCGCAAGTTCGACGCCGGCACCATGTGTCCAAGTTACCGTGTCACACGCAACGAGCAGCACCTCACCCGTGGTCGTGCCAATACCCTGCGTCTAGCGCTATCTGGCCAGGTAGGGCACGAAGGGCTCGCCAGCGACGAGGTTAAGGAGGCACTAGACCTGTGTGTGTCCTGCAAGGGCTGCAAACGCGACTGTCCGACCGGGGTCGACATGGCCAAGTTCAAGATCGAGGCGCGAGCGGCGCGTGCCGAGACTCATCCATTATCGTGGCGCGACCGCATGATCGCCGATATGCCGCGTTACGCGCCCTATGCCAGCCGGATGGCACCGTTATTGGGCAGGTTGGAGCGTCTGCCGGTCCTGTCACGTTGGGTCAAGCAATCATTAGGGTTGGCCGAGGCACGCACGCTACCGGAGTTCACTGGCGATTATCTGCGCGGGGCCGAGCGTCCCCGGGCCGATACGGACGCGGTGGGGGAGGTGGTGCTGTTTGTTGACACCTTCAACAATTATATGGAAGCCGACAATGCGGCCGCCGCCCATCGTGTGCTCACGGCCGCCGGCTATCGCGTCCATCTCAACAATCCGCCTAACCAGCGGCCGCTGTGCTGCGGACGGACCTACCTGGCCTCGGGCCAAGTCGACAAGGCCAAGGCCGAGGCGCGACGTACATTGGATCATCTGATGCCTTACGTACAGCGCGGGGCGGCAGTCGTGGGCCTCGAGCCTTCATGCCTGTTGACCCTTCGTGATGAGTTCCTGCAGTACGGCTACGGCGAGGAAGCCAGGCAGCTAGCGGAGGCGGCGATGCTGTTCGAGGAGTTCCTGGTGCGCGAGAAGGCCGCCGGCCGCTTGGCACTCGACCTCAAGCCGCTCGAGGCATCTCGCGCCTGGCTGCATGGCCATTGTCACCAGAAGGCATTCGACGCGCTGCGTCCTGTGGAGGCCGTATTGGGTTGGATTCCCGACCTGGAGGTCAAGACGATCGAGTCGTCGTGCTGTGGCATGGCCGGCAGCTTCGGTTACGAGCGTGAGCACTTTGATGCATCGATGCAGATGGCCGAGCTGTCGCTACTCCCTGCGGTACGCCAGGCTGAAGAACAGGATCTGGTAGTAGCCGATGGGACCAGTTGTCGGCATCAAATCCGTGACGGTGCCCAGCGTGACGCTCTACACGTCGCGCGCGTGCTTGACCTCGCACTGGCCTGAGTCGCAAATAAAAAGCAGCAGCGCAAGAGGGGCCGCAGAGCGCGTGCCTCCTCTTGCGTTCGAATGGGCATGATGAGATGAACGAACGATGATCGACCTGAGAAGCGATACCGTGACCCGCCCGAGCCAGGCAATGCGTGAAGCGATTGCCTCTGCCGAGGTGGGAGACGATGTCTGGGGGGATGACCCCAGTGCGGCGGCCTTCGAAAGGCTGTCGCCGAGCGTGCCGGGTTTGCCGCCGGCCTGCTCTTCCCATCGGGCACACAAAGCAACTTGACCGCATTGATGGCGCACTGCGAGCGCGGCGATGAGTTCATCGCAGGGCAGCAGTCGCATATCTACAAATACGAAGGCGGCGGCGCAGCGGTGCTGGCCAGTCTGCAGCCACAACCGATCGACAATGCCTCGGACGGGACGTTGCCGCTGGAGAAAGTGGCTGACGCCATTAAGCGTGACGATATCCATTTCGCTCGCACACGCCTGGTCGCACTGGAAAACACATTTCAGGGTAAGGTGTTGCCACAGGACTACATTGAGCAGGTGACAGCGCTGGCGAAGGAACATGGTCTGCTGACCCATCTTGATGGCGCGCGGCTGTTCAATGCAGCAGTCGCCACCGGTCAGTCACTGGAGGTGTTGTGCCGAGGTTTCGATTCGGTCTCGCTGTGCTTTTCCAAGGGGCTAGGTGCCCCAGTGGGCTCGGTGCTGGTCGGCAGCGCTTCTTTCATCGCCCGGGCTCGTCGTTGGCGCAAGACGCTTGGCGGGGGCATGCGTCAGGCAGGGCTGCTGGCAGCGGGGTGCCATTACGCTCTGGAGCATCACGTCGCCGGACTGGCCGACGACCACCATCATGCTCGGCTACTGGCCGATGGCCTTTTGGACTTGCCGGGCGTCGAGGATGTCGAATGCCATACCAACATGGTCTTTGCGTGTTTTCCTGAAGCGCATCGTCAAGCGCTAGCCCAGTATCTACACGAGCGGGAAATCCTGATGGAGCCGCTGCCACATACGCGATTCGTCACCCATCGTGACGTATCCGAAGCGGACATTCGTCGTGTGCTGGCCGATATTCAGCGATATTTTCGTGACGTGGCCAGCACTACGCCGCAGCGAGTATAAAACTGCAGGGCCATGCACCGTAGGTGAGCTGAACATAAGGGGAGAAAAAATACGCTCCGGGGAAACCGGAGCGTATCTTCATGTGACGCAGGTGTTCTTGTCCTAGTTACCCAGCAATTGGTCGCCAAGGCCAAGGACATAGAAGCCGATCAGACCCAGGATGCCCGTGAAGGTCACGTAGTAAAGCGTCGGCAGGATGGTCTTGCGCAGCGTCGTTCCTTCTCGACCGAGCAAGCCGACCGTGGCCGAGGCCGCGACTACGTTGTGAATGGCAATCATGTTGCCTGCAGCGGCCCCGACGGCCTGCAGGGCAACCATCAGTGTGGTTGAGACACCGAGCACTTCAGCCACGTTGAACTGGAAGTCGGCAAGCATCAGGTTGGACACTGTGTTGGAGCCGGCAATGAAGGCCCCCAGTGCACCCACCCACGGGGCAAAGAAGGGGTAGACGTCACCCACGCCATCGGCCACGAACTGCGCCATGGCCACCGGCATGGAGACCAGGTCGGCCTGGTTGACACCGGAGTTGATCAGGATACGCACCATGGGGATGGTAAACAGCAGCACGAAGCCAGCGCCAAAGATGGTCCGGGTTGACTCGGAAAACGCTGCCTGAACTTGGCCACCGCGCATGCGGTGCATGAAGATGGTGATCAGCACGACCAAGAGCAGGATGCCACCGGGCAGGTAGAGCGGTTCGATACTGCCGGAAACCCCAGCTTCGCCGAGGATGTTGCTCCAGCCCAGGCTCAGTGAGGTCAGGGCTTCCTTGACCGGGGTGACGGTGCGGGAGATGACCAGGAACACGGCCAGGAGCACATATGGCAGCCAGCCCATGAAAACCGACATCGGTGCACGCCCGGCCACTTGGTCGAGCTTGATGTCGAGCTTGCCGATCCACTCATCCGGCCAGGAGGTCGACTCGGGGAAGTCCCAGGTCGTCTTGGGCAGCAGGAAGCCACGGCGCGCCGCCGGCACGACGATGGCCAGGCCGATCATGGCGCCGATCATCGACGGGAACTCCGGCCCGAGTAGAACGCCGGCCAGCATGTAGGGCACCACGAAACAGATCCCGGCGAACAAGGCAAACGGGGCGATCTCCAGGCCTTCGCGCCACGAGCGGTTGGCCCCGAAGAAACGCACCATGATGGTGACCATGATCAATGGCATGAACAGTCCCACGATGCCGTGCAGGATAGCGACTTCGGATGTGACTAGCTGGAAGTAGTCCGCCCAGTCGGCACCACCCGCGGCCAAGCGTTCAGTGATATCCGCCTTGCCGAGCCCACCGCTGACTCCGACCACGATCGGTGTGCCCACGGCGCCGAACGAGACTGGCGTGGACTGGATCATCATGCCGACCACAACGGCGGCCAGCGCCGGGAAACCCAGTGCCACCATCAGCGGCGCGGCGACGGCCGCTGGCGTTCCAAAGCCCGAGGCACCCTCGATGAAGCAGCCGAATAGCCAGGCGACGATGATGGCCTGGACGCGCCGGTCCGGGCTGATGCCGGAGAAACCGTTACGAATCGCGGCGATTCCCCCTGAGTGCTTGAGCGTGTTAAGCAGCAGGATTGCGCCGAAGATGATCCATAGGATCGCCACAGTCAGGATCAGGCCTTGAAAGGTGGAAGCAAGGACGCGGGTGAACGTCATGTCCCAGGCAAACAGGCCGATCAGGGCCGTGACCAGATACACAATAGGCATCGCGGTACGTGCCGCGATACGAAAGCCGATCAATAGCACCCCTGCCAAAACGAGCGGCAGGAAAGCGAGTAACGCTAACAACGTTGGGTTCATGAGGCACAATTCCTCTTGTACGTGTCCAGCAGGGCTGGCATGGAGAAACGACCGTTTACTTCATCTGCACGGGAGTAGCAGGTGTGGGCACGATAATAGGGAGATCCGGGTTTGGCTATCCTTGGGAAATTGGTAATACCAATAATACGAAGGGCTAATTGATTATGTAACTTATTGATATATCTGTATTATAGTTTTTGTAATTCGTTCATTTGCGAGGCGAGGAGAGACGAAAGGGTAAAACGATTAGACTAATAGATAAGCGAAAGGTGAGGCTGCCATAGGCAGTGGCGTCGCGCATCGCACAGTGCTAGCGTCATAGGACTTCCGTATCCCGCTTCTAAGGAGACTCCATGACTCGGCAACTCTACGATCTGTGCGGTATCGACGATCGCCTGCGTTTCTCACCCTACTGCTGGCGCGTCAAGTTCGCGCTGGCGCACAAGGGTCTGGATTACGAGGCCTTGCCGTGGCATTTCACCGACAAGGAAGTCATCGCCTTTTCGAAGCAAGGCAAGGTGCCGGTTTTCATCGATGGCGATCAGACCATCACCGACAGTTACGAGATCTTCCGTTACCTCGATCGGGCTTATCCCGATAAGCCCCTGCTCGGCGAGGGTGAAGCCGAAAGCCGAGCGCGTTTCTTCAAATTCTATGCCGAGCGTAGCCTGGCGCCAGGCATGATGCGCACCATTGTCATGGACTTGTTCAATGCCATACATCCCAAGGATCGCGACTACTTTCGCGAAACCCGTGAGAAGGCCATGGGGCGAACATTGGAAGAGATCCATGCGCCGAGCACCGGACTGACCCTGCTCGACAAGGCGCTCGAGCCCTTGCGTGGCCGACTTTCCGAGGCCGACTTTCTGGATGGCGACGCACCGGCAGGGGCCGACTACCTGGTTATTGGCCACTTCATGTGGGCACGTACCGTCTCAACGGCCGATCTGGTATCGAACGCCGACCCGGTTTATGCCTGGATGGAACGCATGCTCGGCTTGCATGGGGGATTGGGGCGTAGTGCGACGCGTATCGTCGATATCGAGGGGGCTTACGGTTCCTGATTCGTACGAGGCCGTCGGGGTGAAAATGCCGACGGGCCTCGAATTCGCTGTTAAGTGGCTAATGACTGGTTGTCAACGGCACAAGGAATCCTGCCATGATCGATCTCTATTACTGGACGACCCCCAACGGTCACAAGATCACGATCTTCCTGGAGGAGGCGGGGCTGGATTACCGCTTATATCCGGTCAATATCGGCCGTGGTGAACAGTTCACGGCCGACTTCCTAGCTATCGCACCCAATAACCGGATTCCCGCCATTGTCGATCGTAAGCCGGCCGATGGCGGCCAACCGCTGTCGCTGTTCGAATCAGGGGCCATACTCGAATATCTTGCAGACAAGAGCGGCAAGTTCCTCCCGCGAAGTGGCCGCGAGCGCTACGTGGTGCTGCAATGGCTTTATTGGCAGATGGGCGGGCTGGGGCCAATGGCCGGCCAGAACCATCACTTCCGCAACTATGCGCCCAAGAAGATTGAGTATGCTGTCGAGCGATACATCAAGGAGACGGCACGTCTCTATGGCGTGCTCGACCGCCAGCTCGAAGATAACGATTATGTGGCCGGCAGCGATTACTCTATCGCTGATATGGCGATTTGGCCGTGGATCAAGCCCTACGCCAACCAAGGCCAGGACATCGAGGATTTTCCCAATGTCCAGCGCTGGTTCGAGGCCATCGGTGAGCGCGACGCGGTCAAGCGTGCCTATGGCCGGGCCGAAGAGATCAACCCGCAGGGTGGTGTTGAAATGAACGAGGAGGCGCGCAGGCACCTGTTCGGGCAAAAGTGACAATGGAGGATGTGCCACTTCGTTATCCAGGCCCAGCCTAGCTGGGCCTTTGAGCGCAAATAGATCGTTTGTGCCGGCCTTTGACTCGGGAGCAAGCTGAGGCTTCCGCAGTCAACCATGACAACGATACGGAGGCGGCGATGAAGAAACCCAATATCCTGGTGCTGATGGCCGACCAGGTAAACGGCACGCTGTTCGACGACGGTCCGGCAGACTTTCTGCACATGCCGCACCTCAAGGCATTGGCCCAGCGCTCGGTGTGCTTTCGCAATGCCTATACGCCGAGCTATCTGTGCGCGCCCGGGCGTGCCGCGTTCATGTCGGGGCAATTACCCTCGCGTACTGGCGTCTACGACAACGCCGCCGAGTTCGCTTCAAGCATTCCGACCTGGGCGCATCACCTGCGCCGCGCCGGCTACCAGACCTGTCTCTCGGGCAAGATGCACTACGTCGGCCCGGACCAGTTGCACGGCTTCGAGTCGCGTCTGACCACTGACGTCTATCCGCCTGACTTCGGCTGGACGCCGGACTACCGTCAACCCGGTGTGCGTATCGACTGGTGGTATCACAATCTGGGCTCGGTGACCGGTGCTGGCGTGGCCGAGATCACCAACCAGATGGAATATGACGACGAGGTCGCCTTCCACGCCGAGCAGAAGCTCTATGACCTTGCTCGCGGCCAAGACGATCGCCCTTGGGCGCTGTGCGTGAGTTTCACTCATCCGCACGATCCCTACGTGGCGCGGCGCAAGTTCTGGGATCTTTACAACGACTGCGAACATCTCGAGACGAAGGTGGGCGAGATCCCCTACGATAAGCAGGACCCGCACTCTCAGCGCCTCTTCGACGCCAACGACTATACCAAGTTCGACATCAAGCCCGAAAACATCCGACGCGCGCGCCAGGGCTATTTCGCCAACCTTTCCTACATCGACGACAAAGTGGGTGGCATCCTCGACGTGCTCGAGCGCACCCGCATGCTCGACGATACCATCATCCTGTTCGTCTCCGATCATGGCGATATGCTCGGCGAGCGCGGGCTGTGGTTCAAGATGAGCCCATACGAAGGTTCATCAAGGGTACCGCTGATGGTCAGCGCGCCAGGCATCGATCCGCGGCGAGTCGACGATCCGGTGTCCTCGCTGGACATCAATGCCACCCTGGCTGATTTGGTCGGCATTGATCTCAGCGCGATCGAGCCATGGACCGACGGTGAGTCGTTGTTGCCGCTCATGCACGGGGCCAGCCGCGAGACGCCGGTATATCTGGAATACGCCGCCGAGGGCAGTTATGCGCCGTTGGTGACCATCCGCCAAGGGCGCTACAAGTTCAATCACTGTGAGCTCGATCCGCCCCAGTTGTTCGATCTTGAAGAAGACCCTGATGAGCTGAACAATCTGGCCGAGGACCCGAGACATGCCGAGTTGCTCGCCGAGTTTCAGCATCAGTGTCGCGAGCGCTGGGACATGGAGCGTTTCGATGCCGATGTGCGCGAGAGCCAGGCGCGCAGGCTGATCGTTTACGAAGCGCTGCGCAACGGTGCTTACTACCCGTGGGATCACCAGCCGTTGAAAGTGGCTTCGGAGCGCTACATGCGCAACCACATGGATCTCAACATACTCGAAGAGGCCCAACGCTTCCCTCGCGGAGAGTGAGTGACGAGAGTATTGTCCTGAACACGAAACCCCGTCGATATCGAGGCGGGCGCCACCGATATAAACCTGGCTATATCGCGGTACTTTCTGATTGCCGGCATAGTCGCGGTTTCAGCGGTTCAGGGTTCGCCATGCTATTGGCGCTCGGCCTGTCGGCTTGATACCTGTCAAGCAATACCATGGCGAGGTCAACAATGAACAAGCAAGGGAGAAGAGACATGAGCGATGTTGTATTGATCACGGGAGCTACGTCGGGCTTCGGACGTGCTGCGGCGCGGCGTTTCGCCAAGGCGGGCTGGTCGCTGATCCTTGCCGGTCGCCGTGAAGCGCGCCTGCAGGAACTGAAGGAAGAGCTGTCGCAGGTACCCGTGCATACCGTAGCTCTGGACGTGCGCGATGCCGAGGCGGTAAAGCAAGCCATTGCCGAACTACCCGATGAGTTTCGCCCGATCAAGAGCCTGATCAACAACGCCGGTCTCGCCCTGGCGCCCAAGCCGTCTCAGGATGTCGATCTCGCCGATTGGCATACCATGATCGATACCAACATTACCGGCTTGGTCAATGTCACCCATGCGGTGCTACCGTCGCTGATCAAAGTCGGCAAGGGCGCGAGTATCGTCAACCTGGGCTCCGTCGCAGGTCAGTGGCCGTATCCGGGCGGGCACGTCTATGGAGCGACCAAGGCCTTTGTGCAGCAGTTCACTTATAACCTGCGGTGCGATTTGCTGGGCACCGGTGTGCGCGTCACTGATATCGCTCCCGGCATGGCCGAGACCGAGTTCACCCTGGTGCGCACTGGGGGTGATCAGGCAGCCTCCGACAAGCTTTATAGCGGTACCACCCCGCTGGAGCCGGAGGACATCGCCGAGCTGATCTATTACACCGCGAGCCTGCCGGCGCATATCAACATCAACCGGCTGGAGGTAATGCCCACTCGTCAGGCCTGGTCGCCGTTTGCCATCGATCGGGACTAAGCCGTTAAACCAACGTAACGACAAACGACACCACCCTGGCGTTGCCGGGTGGTGTCCGCAACACTGCTACTGTTGCCTGAGCTAGCCTTCGCCTTCCGGCAATGCGTAGGCGATAACGTAATCACCGATTGGCGTTTCCATGAAGTGATGACCGCCGGCACTGATGAGCACATATTGACGGCCATCCACTTCGTAGGTGATCGGGTTGGCCTGCCCACCGGCCGGCAGAACATCTTTCCAGAGCACTTCACCGGTTCCGATATTAATGGCGCGAATCAGGTCATCGGTTGCCGCAGCGATGAAGATCAAACCGCCAGCGGTGAGTACCGGGCCGCCATTGTTGGGCGTACCGATCTTGAACGGCAGATGCGACGGGATCCCGAAGGGACCATTCTTGCGTGCCGTGCCCAGTGGTTCGTCCCACAGCGTTTCGCCCGAGGCGAGATCGATAGCGCGAATACCGCCGTAGGGCGGTGCAGTACAGGGCATGCCAGTGATCGGTGCCCGCCAGCCGGCGTTGACATCGATTGCGTAGGGCGCGCCGATCTGCGGGTCGCCGGCACCTTCGGCAGGGGGCTGCTCTTCCTCATTCTCTCCGCCGGCGTAGATCGGCCGTAAGTTGCGCTCTTCGGCTTCTTCCCGGGGCAACAGGCGGTTGTGGTTGGGAATGTCGTTGTAGTTGGCGATGAGAATGCCGCGTTCGGCATCCACTGCTGCGCTGCCCCAGTCATTGCCGCCGTTGTAACCGGGATACTGGATGAAGCGCCGATCCGCAGTCGGAGGTGTATATTTGCCTTTGTACGAGGCACGGCGAAACTGGATGCGACACCACAACTGATCGATGGGCGTCATGCCCCACATATCCTTCTCTGTTAAATCCGGAAAGGCCAGTGAGTGGTAACCGGAGCTTGGCTGTGTAGGTGACAGATTCTCGGGTTCGACGCCGCCACCGGGCGCCTCGACCTCTTCTACAGGAAACAGCGACTCCCCCGTTTCGCGGTTGAGCACGTAAATATCGCCTTGCTTGGTGGGCAGGATGAGTGCCGGTACCGTACTGCCGTTGTCCAGCGGAAAGTCGACCAGCGTGGGTTGCGAGCCAAGATCGTAATCCCAGACATCGTAGTGCACGGTCTGGAAATGCCATACCGGCTCGCCGGTATTGACGTCGAGGGCGACCAGCGACGTGGAAAATTCGTTTTCCTCCTCACTGCGGTTTCCACCCCAATAGTCGACCGCGGAGTTGCCCATCGGCAGGTAAACGTAGCCCAACTCTTCGTCGGATGCGGCAGTCGTCCACATGTTGGGCGTGCCTCGAGTGTAGGTTTCGCCTTCGGGGGGTAGCCCGTTCAGCTCGGGTTTGCCCATGTCCCAGGCCCAGACCAGCTCGCCGGTGACAGCATCGAAGCCGCGGATAACGCCAGAAGGCGCATCTTCCGCCTGGCCGTCCTTGACCTGGGCACCGGTAACTAGCACGTCCTGAACGATGACTGGTGGTGCAGTCACTGAGTACCAGCCGGGCACCTTCTCACCGATACCCTGCCACAGATCGACCATGCCGCTGTCACCGAAATCGGGGCACAACTCGCCAGTCTCGGCATCGACGGCGATCAGCCGTGCATCCAGCGTGCCTTCGATGACACGTGTGGCGCAAAGCTGATCACCCGGGGCGCCCGGCACCTCGTAATAGGCCACGCCGCGACAGGTAGCGCCATAGGGAATCGCTTCTTTGGCTACCTGCGGGTCGTAACGCCACTGCTCTTCGCCGGTGCGGGCATCGAGCGAGATCATGATATTCATGGCTGAGCAGAGGTACAGGCTGTCGCCGATCTTCAGCGGCGTATTTTCCGGAGAATACTTGCTTTCTTGATCACTGCCTTCGGGCAAATCCCCGGTGCGATAGGTCCAGGCGACCTCCAATTGGTCGACGTTGTCGCGGGTGATCTGGTCCAGTGGCGAATGGCGCGACGCGCTGCTCCCCCGCCCCCAGGCGGCCCAATCCCCCGGTGCTGGTGCATCGCTGGGTTGCGGGGTGGCTGGATAGGTAGGTGCCTGAACTTCCTCGCTGTCACCGGTCTCCACGCTGTTTTCGCTCGCGGAAGGCGAGCCCGGGACGCTTTCCTTGTCAGCGGTACCTTGGGCGATGGTATGGGTGCTCAGTGAGAGGCTGGCGAGCAATGCCAGCGTACGGAGTAACGGTGTCATGACTTGGCTCCTCATGTTGTGGCCTGGCGACGCTTCAGGGTGGGCAGGAGCAACAGCACGATGACACCGAGGACGATGTAGCCGAAGACACGCGGCAGCAATTCCCATGGCGACAGGCCGACTTCCCATACGGCCCAGATCACGGTGCCTGCAAACACGGCTAGATAGAGCCAGACGCCGGTAAGCGAGTCCTTGGCCATCAGCACGCCCGAGAGGATCAAGCCTAAGCCAGCGATGAGGTAGTACCATGAGCCTCCCAACGCCACTAGCCAGAGTCCGCCGGCGGCAAGGACTAATCCTAGAAACGCGAGTATCAACGCGAAGATTAGCAGGGCCCACCCAGTCGCACCGCGGGGCTGAGTTGCGGAAATCATACCGAGTCCCTCCGTCAGGCTGATTGTAATGAGGTGAAACTTTTCGTGAGGGGGGAGCCCAAGCGGAAGACACCTCCACTTCAGGAAAGTTGAACTAGACCTTCATGTAAAGAACCTATTGGATGGATTAAACAATCAGAATCGAGACATATATAGAAGTGCGTAAAGTTTAATAAAAGTGTGAGTTATGCCTGAATTCAGCATATGAAAAGAAAGTGCTGCGGCATCCGGGGCGGTGTTTGTTGGGAGCCATTAGCCACGCTATGCAATGGCGGTTGAGCCGAAGCATTGCACAAGGTCCGTCTCATCCAAGATAACGGTGAGTTGTCGGTCGTGTTGTATCAGGCGCGCAAAAGTGTCGTTAGGGGACACGCTGGCGAGGCATTGCGCCAGGCAGCAGGCACGGCGCGACGTAGATGATCGATCAGGCTGACCATCTTGCGGGGCAGGCGGCCGAAGGGATAAAGCAGGACGATGGGATGAGCGGGAGGGTGCCAGGCTTCCAGGCAGCGAACCATGGTGCCTGGATGCGCACGCAGGCGACGCTCGACTAGCCAGTCGGGGAGAATACCTAGTCCTTGACCACGCGCAATCGCGTCGGACTGGAAGACGTCCTGGTCGACACGCAGGCGTGACAGTGGCGGCATGAATTCATAAATGCCTTCAGTGGCATGATGCAACTGGAGACCCTGCTGAGTGTCACCGAGCAGGTCGACCCAGGCGTGTTGGCTCAGTTCCCGCGGGTGGCTTGGCGTACCGTGCCGTGCCAGGTAATCGGGATGTGCATAAATGCCGCGGGGAAGGTGGCCCAGCGTTTCCTGGCGCAAGCCGCATTCTTCCACCTCACCCAGCCAAAGACAGAGCGAGGTGTCGTCGGGGCCGGTGGGCGGACGCAACCGGGTGCGCAATTCCAGACGGACCTCGGGGTAACTGTCCAGAAACTCCTCCAGGCGCCGTGAAAACCAGCCTCGCGCAAAGACACTGTGCACATGCGCGGTCATCTCACCGCTGACTTCACCGCTCAGATCATCCAGTACCCGACGGCTCTGTTCGGCCAGGCTGAGAATCTGCTGGCAGTAGGAAAGAAACAGGGTACCTGCCTCGGTAGGTAGCAAGCGGTTGGATTGTCGACGTAGCAAAGGTTGGCCGACCTGAGCCTCGAGCTGGCTGATCCGTCGGCTGACGGTAGATTTGGAAACCTCGAGCTGGCGGGCGCTCGCGGTGAGATTGCCATTCTGCATGACCGTGGCGAAGGCGGTCAGGTCCTCAAGGTCGTACATAGGCGTCTGCGTTAGTTGCACTTACTGTATTGTCGGCGTGACCGCTCTCATCCTGCCCAATCCGGCTTGCTAATGCAAATAATTGTCGTTCTCTGTGCTGCCCGGTCCTGTTGAAGGCGTTGCAGCTTTCGAAACGTAACGTAGCAAGAATTCCGACAGGATGTCGTGCAACAATCTAAATAATAAAAATTCGCATTTACTCGTGACGAGCTGATGCCTATATCAAGCGAGTGAGCAAAGGGTTAACGATGTCCAACCATTATCAGAAGAAACTTCTCGTGCTGGCCGTAGCCGGGTCTTTCGGCGCATCGGTTCAGGCACAGAATGAAGTGGATCTCGACGATGTCGTAGTAACGGCTGCCGGCTATGAGCAGCAGGTCAAGAATGCCCCCGCCTCGATCAGCGTCCTTGAACGCGAAGAACTGGAAGACCGCTATTTCAATGACGTGACCGACGCGCTACGTAGCATTCCTGGCGTCATTGTTACCGGTGGCGGTGCGGGCGACAACGGCGCGGATATTAGTATTCGAGGCATGCCGGCGCAGTACACCCTGATTCTGGTCGACGGCAAACCACGCTCCACACGTGAGACCCGCCCCAATGGCAGTGCCGGCTTCGAACAGGACTGGCTACCGCCGCTACAGGCCATCGAGCGCATTGAAGTCATCCGTGGCCCCATGTCTACGCTGTACGGTTCTGACGCCATGGGAGGCGTCATCAATATCATTACCCGTAAAGTTGCCGATGAATGGCATGGCAGCCTGCAGGCCAGCACGGTCATCCAGGACAGCAACGACTCCGGGGACAGTCAGCAGACCAATGTCTACCTGAGCGGCCCGCTCAAGAAGGACCTGCTGGGTCTGGAAGTGTATGGCCAAGTGCAGCATCGCGATGAGGATGACATCCTCAATGGTTATGAAGAAAAAAGCCTGCGGAGCATGACGGCACGACTATCACTGACCCCGACGCTAAACCACGAATTCACGCTAGAAGGCGGGACGGTAGAGCAGACGCGTGAGTCCAACATGGGACGCTCTGCCGCAAGCGAAGGCTGCCGCGGCGGCTGTTCGGACTCGTATGACGAATTCACCCATGAGCACGTGGCGGTGACCCATACAGGGCGCTGGGATATCGGCACTAGCGATACCTACGTTCAGCGCGAAACGAGCGAGAACGAATCGCGGGAAATTTCCATCACCAATACCAAGGTCAAGACCAGTCTAGTCATGCCGCTAGATGCGCACATCGTCACGGTCGGCGCAGATTACGAAGAAGAAGAGCTCGAAGACTATACCTCGAATCAAGTTTCCGACCGTACCGAGGTCGAGGCCTCGCAATGGGCCCTGTTCGCCGAGGACGAATGGTTATTGACCGATACGTTTTCCTTGACCGGCGGCATACGATTAGACGATTCGGAAAACTACGATAGTCACATCAGTCCGAGACTTTACGGGGTTTGGAACTTCACGCCGCAGTGGACCCTGAAAGGCGGCGTTTCCACCGGTTACTATGCCCCTGGCCTGCGCGAGACCACAGCCGAATGGGGCGCTGCCAGTCGTGGTGGTACGACCTATGGCAACCCTGACCTGGAACCGGAAACCTCTGTCAATAAGGAACTCGGCCTACTGTACAATGCGCGTAATGGGCTAAGTGCCGGCATCACGGTGTTCCATAACGACTTCAAGGATAAAATCACTCGGGTGCGATGCGGGTCGGCAACAAGCTGCCCTGCGGTAACCGAGTACGATACCGACGACGATGGTAGTTTGCTGACCAATACACGCATCAACGTCGACGAGGCGGTGACTCAGGGCGTCGAAGTCTCACTCTCTGCTCCGCTCACCCCGACACTGGAGCTATCGACCAGCTACACCTACACCGACTCCGAGCAGAAGAGCGGTGAATACGAAGGCGAGCCTTTGACTCAGTTGCCCAAGCATCAGGCGACAGCCGGCCTCGACTGGCAGGCGACACAACGCCTAAGTCCATGGGCACGCGTTACCTACCGTGGCGAGGAAAGCCAGCCGACCACCGGGCCATCGTCAAGTGCGTTGGTCGCACCGTCGTACACCTTTGTCGATACCGGCATCGGTTACCAATTGACTGACCAGGCCAAGGTGAATGTCGGCGTCTACAACCTCTTCGACGAAACCATTACCTACGACGAGTACGGCTACGTCGAGGACGGACGCCGTTACTGGGTAGGCCTCAACGTCAATTTCTGAACCTGGCGGCGACGTAGTCGCCGCTTTCTTCAACAACGGAGAATTGCCATGCCTACCACCAGGGCAACGGTAAAGACCGAAAGTCCTTCGCTCAATCTCAAGAAGTTGTGCCGCCATTTCAGCCACAAGACAGAAACAGAGTTCGATGACGAGCGCGGTGAGATCCGTTTTCCCTTCGGCACTGCATTGCTTCATGCCCAGCTAGGGGAGTTGGTTTTGCAGGGGCGTAGTGATAGCGGAGAAGCGCTGGAGCGGCTCGAAGGCGTTATCGCCAGTCACTTGGTGCGCTTCGCCAGCAAGGAGTCTCTGACTGTCGAGTGGCAGCGTGACTGATCCGGTGACGTGATGTTTCGTTCCAACAACAGGAGTCTTGATATGTTGTCTTATCGTTCCGCGGGTCGCCCCTGGCTGGGCATGTTGATTGGGCTGGGCCTGTGCGCATTGACAGTGGGTCACGCCAGCGCTCGTACGCTGAGTACCGCCTACGGTGATGTAGAAGTCGTCGATCTGCCTGAACGTGTCGTCACGCTGTATGAAGGCGCGTTGGATACTGCCCTTGCTGCTGGCGTGACACCGCTGGCGGCAGTATCGACACGAGGCGGTGACGGGGTGGCAAGTTACCTTCAGGCGCGGGTTGAGGATATCGCTATCGTGGGAACTTCCCGCGAGATCAACATTGAATCCGTGGTGGCGCAGCGCCCTGATGTGATCCTGGCTGCGCCGCGCCTGCCTGAAGAACAGTACCGGTTGCTGTCGCGTATCGCACCGACGCTGGTGCCCGCAAGTGAACCTTACCAGCCAGATACCTGGAAGGAAGAGGCGCGATTCTTCGGCCAGGCTCTGGGACGCGAAACCCGGATCGATGAGGTCATCTCCCGCGTCGAGCAGCGTGCCGCCGTGCTGAGCGAGCAGCACTCGCAAGAGAGCGCCAGCCTGGTGCGCTGGATGCCACAAGGTGCACTGGTCATGTCGGAGGCGATCTTTTCCAATGTGCTGTTGGCCGCGAGCGGCTTTGATGTCAACGACGGTGATGTCGTCAAGCAGGGCCGCCCACACAGCGATCCGTTGAGCCTGGAGAACCTGGCGCGTATCGATAGCGACTGGTTGTTCCTGGCAACGCTCAACGAGGAAGGTGAGCAAGCGCTGGCCTCTGCCAAGTCGTCTCCCGCCTTTGCCCGTCTTGATGTGGTGAAACGCGATCAGGTGGTGCCGGTCGATGGCCAGCTGTGGACGAGCGCGACGGGCCCGCTGGCCGCCGAGGCGATCCTGGATGATATCGAAGAGGCGCTGCGATAGACTCGCTCACGCCGAAAACGCGAGGAATGAGTTTGAGCCAGGGTGTAGCGCATGTGGCAGGGAAAGAAAGGCTTTCCCTGCCTTCGATGTTTTCGCTGTTGTCGGCCTGTCTGGCCGTCGTATGTCTTTTCAGCCTGTTGTTCGGGGCGGGCGAGATCGGTCCTCTGGATTCGCTGTTAATCCTTTTGGGAAAGCTGGACGGTACAACAGCCCAGTACGCAGAGGAGGCAGTGTTCGTGGTACAGGAATTGCGCCTTCCTCGCACGCTGATCGGGCTGGTCGTCGGCATGGCCCTGGGTGTGGCCGGTGCGTTGCTGCAGGCCGTGGCACGTAATCCACTCGCGGAGCCAGGGCTGCTCGGGGTTAGTGCCGGGAGTGCCTTTGCCGTTGCTGTCGCGCTGATGCTGGGCGCCAGTGCGGCCACGCTGAGGGTATCGGTCGCTCAGCTGGGTGCGCTGGCAGGTTGCCTGTGTGTGCTGGCTGCAGCGCGAATGCGTGGGGTCGGCAACGATCCGGTGCGTCTGGTGTTGGCTGGTGCGGTGTTGTCCGGCCTGCTGGGAGCGCTGACCTCGATGATTCTACTCGTCGACCAGCGCACCGCGGATGAAATCCGCTTCTGGATTGTGGGTAGCCTGGCGGGACGACGTATAGAGGACCTGCACGCGATCCTGCCCAGTATGGCTCTGGGGGGCGTGGTCACGGTTCTGATCGCAAGGCCGCTGGCGGCACTGGCGTTGGGTGAGCGCGTTGCTGTGGGGCTTGGTCATCACCCCCAACTGGTGCGCCTGCTGGTGATTGGCGTAGTGGCAATTTTGGTTGGTGCCACGACAGCCGTTGCCGGTCCGATTGCCTTCATCGGCCTGGTTGTGCCATTTGCCGCTCGTGCACTGGCTGGGCCCGATATCCGTCGCACGCTGTGGCTGTGTCTGCCGCTGGGGCCCCTCGTCGTGATCAGTGCCGACATCGTGTCACGCTTGGTGGTGCAGCCTTCCGAGTTGCCGCTGGGCGTGCTCACGGCATTAATTGGGGCACCCGTACTGATATTGGTCGTGCGCAGCCAGCGCTTGCCGACGTTATGAACGCCTATTTTCCATGAGCTCGAATTCATCTTCCGCTATGCCCCACGACGCACGACAGGCCGAAGCGCAGCTGCATGCCTCGCGAGACAGATTGCAGGTCGCTCCGCCGGAGGGAACCTGGCGTTTGCCTTTGCCTGGCTCGCCCTCCCACGCGATGCTGCTAGACAAGCGAGCGGTTTCGGCCAACCTGCTGTTGGGGAGTGGGCTGGTCACGGTCGCATTGCTCTCGCTGTGTCTGGGAAGCGCCATGATTCCGCCCTTGGATGCTATCCGGGCCCTGTTGGGGCAGGGCGATGCCATGGCCGTGTTCGTCGTTCAGGAACTGCGTCTGGCCCGACTGATGGCTGGCCTGTTGACCGGGGCCGCCTTTGCACTGGCTGGTTGCCTGATGCAAACGCTGGCGCGCAACCGGCTGGCCACGCCGGGGATCATTGGCATCGACAATGGGGCGACGGCTTTCGCCGTGGTGTCTGTTGTGGGGATGGGTATCAGCCTGGCGCCACCACCAATGGCCTTGGCCGGTGCCGCTGTTGCCACCGCGATCACGTTCGGCCTGGCCGGCGGCGCCGGAACCCGTGGGTATCGTTTCATTGTGGCTGGTATCGGCGTGGGTGCCGTGTTCGGGGCGTTGACGCAATTGCTGTTGGCCCGGGTAGCGATCGACGTGGCCAACTCGGCGTATCCGTGGACGGTTGGCAGTCTCAATGCGCGCTCCGGCAATGCAGTGTCGATCCTAGGTGCGGGGCTGGCGCTGGGTATCGTGGCTGCGCAAATGCTGGCGCGCTCGATGGCGGTTCTGCGCTTTTCCGATGCCGTGGCTCAGGGCCTGGGCATTCGTGTCCGCTTGTGCCGCCTGCTGGCCCTGGTTCTGGCTGTCGCCCTGACGGCGCTGGCCGTCGCCGTGGCCGGCCCGGTGGGGCTGGTGGCATTGATCGGCCCTGAAATTGCCCGTCACTTATCTTCCCGGCGTGGCGTACCCTTGATCGGATCGGCATTGGCCGGTGCCGTGATGATGGTGGCCTCCGACCTTGCCGGCCGGCTGCTGTTCGCACCGATCGAGATTCCCGTCGGCATCGTGACCGCCGTGGTCGGTGGCCCGTTCCTGCTGTGGATACTGCTGCGTCCTGCTGCTCGAGACCTGACATGACCCGAACTTCCCATTCCGCCGATAGCTTCGCTTCATGTCGCCAAGAGTGCGGCATCGCCACCCAGGGGCTTGAACTCGCTTATGGTCGCGTGTCGGTGGTCAGGCGCCTGGATCTCGATTTGCCCCATGGTCAGGTAACAGCGATCGTCGGGCCCAATGGCTGCGGTAAATCGACGCTATTGGCCGGGCTGGCACGTTTTCACAAGCCGCATGCAGGAGCAGTGTTGCTCGATGGGTGCGATATTCAGCAACTGCCCTCGCGTGAGCTGGCGCGTCGCCTGGCCCTGCTGCCTCAGGAGGCTCAAGCGCCAGAAGGCCTGACTGTGGCCGAGCTGATCCGTTTTGGGCGTCAGCCGCACCAAGGCTGGTTGCGGCAATGGTCTGCCGAGGACAGGCAGGTAGTGGATGAGGCGCTAGCGGCGGCCGATCTGCAGAGCTTGGCCAACCGGCCGTTGGACGCGATGTCGGGTGGCCAGCGACAGCGTGCCTGGATCGCCATGGCGATTGCCCAGCAAACGCCCTTGCTGCTGCTCGACGAGCCCACCTCGGCGCTCGATCTTGGGCATCAGATCGAAGTATTCGAGCTGATCCGCGACCTGGCCGCCAGCGGCAAGACCATAGTCATGGTGGTGCATGATCTGGTCAGCGCCTGTCGCTATGCCGACCACCTCGTGGCCATGCATGCCGGTGACGTGGTCGCCAAGGGGCCGCCTGGCGAGGTGGTGACTGTAGACCTCGTGCGTCGGCTCTACGGAATTGACTGCACACTGATATCCGACCCGGCCACGGGCAGCCCGATCCTCACCAACATGCGGCGCACCGCCGAGCCACTGACCGGCAGTGCTACCTAGCCATGCCCGCCAAACCTAACAGAGGAGCAACGTGGTCAGCTCGTCCAGCCCCATGTTGCCTCCCGTGATGACCACGACAATATCGCCTGCCGGCAACGGGTCCGGAAGGCGATTTTCAAGCAGGGCCGCGATACCCACGGCGGCACCGGGTTCGGCAAATAGCTTGGTCTGGGTCAGCAGGTGTTGCGTTGCCTGAAGAATGCCTGCTTCGCTGACCGTAACCAAGGCGTCGACATGATGGCGACACAAGGCGTAGGTGTGTTCACCGACAATGGCCGCGCCCAGGCTCTTCGCATGCGTCTCGACCGAGTTTAGCCGGTACGGGCCCTGATGCGCCCAGGCGGCCTGCATGCTCGCTGCACCTTCCGGTTCGACTCCGATGATTCGAATGTCGGGGCGCAAGGCGCGGGCGGCAACGCCAATGCCTGCGAGCAGCCCACCGCCACCGACAGGACAGACAATGGTAGCGGCTTCAGGGGCCTGTTCGAGAATTTCCAGACCCACGGTTCCCTGCCCGGCTATGATGCGCAAATCGTCATAGGGATGAACCAGCGTCAACCCGCGCTCTTCCACGAGCCGGTGCATCAATGCCCAAGCGTCGTTGATATCGCCATGCAAGATCACTTCGGCGCCCAGTTCCCGACTACCTTGTACCTTGAATTCACTGGCCCCTTCGGGCATGACGATGGTGACGTCGACTCCCGCGGACTGTGCGGCCCAGGCGAGCCCCAGGGCATGGTTTCCTGCGGAGACGGCACCCAGACCGCGCCGTAGTTCGGCATCGCTAGCGGTGCCGATCCAGTTGAGACCGCCACGTGGCTTGAAGGAACCCGTATTCTGAAAAAGTTCACACTTGAGCAGAACGCGCTGCGCCAAGGTCGAAGAAAAATTTGGCTCAGTCAGGATGGGAGTAGCGGAAAGCGTACCTGCGATACACGCTCGTGCTTCGCGGATATCCTCGATAGTCAGCATGGTATCTCCACGGCTAGCTACAGGGCATCTTACGAGGCAGCGTAGCGTATTCAGCGATTGTCAGTGTTGTTCATGTTGCAGCGCAATAAAGGCTCTGCTATTGTGCACTGCAACGAAGGAGAAACCTTCGCTATTAGCAGATCGAATGGAGGTGGCTTCCATGGCTACGAAAGATTTTGACAAGACGACACAACAGTTCGAATCCCTGTTCTTCGGCCCGGCGCGTGCATACGCCTCTTTGGCCGTTGATTATACCGAGCAGTTGGTCAAGACTCAGATGGAGTTTACCAAGAGCTATACTGAGGCAAGCTTGGGCCAGATGCGCGCGTTCATGAGCGTCAAGGATCCCGAAGGGTTCCGCTCCTACGTCGAAGGTCAGCAGAAAGTGGCCAAGGATATGGGAGACATGCTCAAGGTCGATGCCGAGAAGGTCGTCGCCTTGAATCGTGACTTCATGCAAAAGAGCCAGAAACTGGTCGAGGACAACGTGAAGTCCGCTTCCAAGGCTGCCAACCAGTAAGCGACAGGCTGCTCGTCGGGCAGTAGCAATTGGTGACAGGAAACAGGCCGCAGACATCGTCTGCGGCCTGTTTTCGTTGGAGCGCTTGCCATCCAAGGTGGTGATAACTACGGTCAATAGGGATTCGTCATTGGTTCGACACAAGGGAGGTGACGACTATGTCTGAGTCAGGCAAGAAGGATACGGGTAGCGAGGACGGCAAGCGCCTCGACGAGAAGGACAAGGCCAGGAACATGGTGGAACGCGACATGCCCGAAGACAACACTCCACGTGGGGGTGATGATCGCGATTCGGTATATCGTCCCGACGAAAACGTCGACGATCAGAAGTCACCGAAATCACGAAGCGAGCCTGGGCATCAGCCATATATTCAGGAGGCTTCGATCAAGGGTAGCCAGTCCAAGGAAAAGACCCAGCAGAAGCGCAACATCGACGACACGGCAGACGATGCCGAGTCGTCGCGTCGAGATGGTTAAATTCGTTGCTTGATAGGAAGGGGCGCATGATCGGTAACGGTCATGCGCCTTTTCTTTTGAAGCGAATGTTGATGACGGCGAGCCCGGCGATCACCATCAGCCCGCCGGCCAGCTTGTTGGCCCCCAGCGGATCGCCGAGTAGCCACATGCCGAGTAGTACGGCAAATACTGGCATGAGTAGCGAAAGAGGAACGACACGACTCACTGGATGTTTCTGCAGTAGCCGGTACCACATGCCATAGGCAACGATAGAAGACATCACGGCTGTATAGAAGACCGCTCCCCACCCGGCCCACCCGGCTCGTGATAGCGCTGCCCATTGCTCATCTTCAAACCACCATGTTCCCAACGCAACCTGAGGTATGGCGAATAGAGCGATCCAGCCAGCGAGCGTTAGCGGCGAAATATCAGGCGCTGCCTTGATGATCAGGTTGGAAACGGCCCAGAAAAAGGCGCTGGCCAGCAACAGGGCCATTGGCAGCAGGGATGGCAGCGATGGCCCGCCAGCGAGCACCACAACGCCACCGAAGGACAGCGCCAGGCCCAGCCAGCGGCGTGGATCGAGACGCTCCTTGAGAAAGACCGCAGCCAACAGAGTGGCGAATGGCGTGCCCATCTGGACGAGCAAGGCACCAGTGCCCGCTTCGGCTTCGCCCAGCCCCAGGAACAGCAGAGGAAAGTGCAGCCCGCCGAAGGTCACCGATAACAGCAACAGCCAAGGCAACTGCTTCTTGGTGATGCGTGTAAAGGGCACGATCAGCGCGGCAACGAGCAAAAAGCGTAGCGTCATCAGCAACAGTGGCGGCATGTCGGCCACGCCGAGCTTGATAACGATGATGTTGAGCGCCCAGATGGCGATGATAGTCAGGCCCAGCAGGAGGTCGCGGAGGGGCACAGGTCTTCCTTGATCAGAGTTGGGGCGGGCGACAGTATAGGGGTGTGGCATGGAGCCTGGCGACCCTGGGCGTTGGCATGGTGATTCCTGTTGGGAGAACAACATGAAGCACATCAAGGCGCTAGCATGGTGGGCGACCCTCGTGCCGGGACTGGCGTTACTACTTACGCTACCGGCCGAGGCCTTGGAAAAGGGCACCCTGACCATCGACAACGGCGAACAGGCGTATCGCCTGAACGTGGAGATCGCACGTACTACGAAGGAGCGGGCGTTTGGCCTGATGGAACGGGACCGTCTCGCCGCCGATGCTGGCATGTTGTTCGTCTATCAGCAGCTGCAACCGCCTTCTACCGGCTTCTGGATGCATCGCACGCGAATCCCCCTGGATGTCGCTTTCATCGGCGCCGAAGGGACGATCCGTGCCATAGACACCATGGTGCCGTGTGGCAATGACGTGAATGCTCGGTGCCCGACCTATCAGGCCGGAGAGCCTTTCCAGTACGCTCTGGAAGTCAATGCCGGCTTCTTTGAGGCGCATGGCGTCAAGGTGGGCGATCAGGTCACTCTGCCCTGATGTAACAGCATTCGCCCAACGGAGCCTTTCCTTCAGCGTAATGGCCCTTACAATGGCAGAGGAACGGGCACGCATTCGCGCCTATCCCGCGTTTCCCGTTCCGGCTGCGCCACAAGCCGGCCACCCACGGTCTTTGTATCCGAAGGACCTTGCAAGCGATCGGGACGGCTCCATGCGTCCCACGACGATACTGATAACGATGCCCGTGCCGGCACTTCCGGCCGGCTGCATGCAAGGAACACAACATGCTGACACGCCGTTTCTCCTCGCTTTCCGCCACCTTGGCGGGAGCTGCCCTGTTTTGCGTGGCCCTGAGCGCCCAGGCACGTGAATATTCTGTCTCCACCGTTCTTTCCGCCGATTTTCCATGGGGCCAGGCGGCCGAGAAATGGGCCGAGCTGGTAGAAGAGCGTTCGGATGGACGCATTACCTTGCGCGTCTACCCCAACTCGCAGCTGGTCAGTGGTGACCAGACTCGGGAGTTTTCGGCAATGCGCCAGGGCCTGATCGACATGGCTGTCGGCTCGACCATCAACTGGTCGCCACAGGTGCCCGAGCTTAACCTGTTCTCGCTGCCTTTCCTGATGCCAGATACTGATGCGGTTGATGCCATTACCGGTGGGGAAGCCGGACAGATGGTCTTCGATGCCATCGAGTCACGTGGCGTCGTGCCGTTGGCCTGGGGGGAGAACGGGTTCCGCGAACTGTCCAACTCCAAGCTGCCCATCGATTCGCCGGATGACCTCGATGGACTCAAGATCCGCGTAGTGGGCTCGCCATTGTTCCAGGATACTTTCACTGCGCTGGGTGCCAACCCCACCCAGATGAGCTGGGCCGACGCCAAGCCGGCGCTGACAACTGGCGCAGTCGACGGCCAGGAGAACCCGCTGTCGGTTTTCGACGTGGCGCGCATCGACCAGGTCGGCCAGAAATACCTTACCTTGTGGCATTACATGAACGATCCGCTGATCTTCGCCGCCAATCAGCGGGTCTGGCAGCAACTGCCCGAGGAGGATCGTGAACTGCTGCGCCAGGCGGCGATCGATGCGGGTCAATGGGAGATCGAGATGTCCCGGGACCAGAAGGATGAGCGGCTGGAGGCCATCAAATCACGCGGTGTCGAGGTCATCGAGCTCGACGAGACGCAACGTCAGTCTTTCGTCGACGCTACTCAGAGTGTCTACGAGACTTGGGCGCCGGAAATCGGCCAGGAACTCGTCGATGCGGCCCGTCAGGCGGTCGAGAGTCGCTGATCCCCGAGCTTCCCACTTCTGTCAAAGGGACCGATGCCGGTGACCCCTGGGTCGGCCGGCATCGGTCCCGGTTCGAGATGGCCTTGTCATGAAATCGAAACCGGATGCCCGGTTGGAGCGGGTGCTCGCCACCCTGGCCCTGATCGTCATCGCGCTCATCAGCCTGGGCAATGTGATTGTCCGCTATGTCACGAATGCGTCCTTCGCATTTACCGAGGAGATCTCGGTGTTTCTGCTTGTGGTCCTGACCTTTGCCGGGGCCGCCGTGGCGATGCGGCGTAACGGCCACATACGCATCGGCCTGCTCGAACGGGCCCTGCCTGGTGGCCCGCGGCGAGCATTGATCGTTGTTCAATGGCTGGCCGGGACAATCGTCCTGGGACTGATGGTGTGGTTCGGCGCCAAGCTGGCCATCGAGGAGTATCGCTGGGAAACCCAGTCGCCGGGCCTGGGGGTTCCGCAATGGTGGTACATCGTCTGGCTACCGGTCCTGGCCGCCTTGATGCTGCTGCGTCTGACCCAACAGACCTGGGATCGCCTGCAAGGGAGGTTGGCCGACGATGAGCCCTGACCTATGGATGATACTGAGTTTCATCGCGCTGCTGATCGCAGGCCTGCCGGTAGCCTTGGCGCTGGGGCTGTCCGGGGCCGTGGGTATCGTGACCGGCCTGTCACCGGCGATGCTCGCCACGCTGGGTACCAATACCTACAACAGCGTGGCCAAGTATCCACTGATTGCGATTCCGCTATTCATCCTAACCGGGCTGATCTTCGAGCGGGCTGGGGTCGCGGCCCGGCTGGTGCGGTTTGCACAAGCGTTGATCGGGCCACGGCACGGTGGACTGGCGCTGGTTGCCGTACTGGTGTGCATGATCATGGGTGGCATGAGCGGGTCCGGGCCGGCAGATGCCGCCGCAGTGGCCATGGTCATGCTGCCGAGCATGACCCGTGCCGGTTATCCGCGGCCATTCTCGGCGACGCTCATCGCAGCCTCTGCATCGACGGCAATCCTGATCCCACCGTCGGTGGCGTTGATCCTGTACTCCATCGTAGTGCCCGGAGTCGACTTGCGGGCGCTATTCGCGGCGGGCCTGTTCCCCGGCATCCTGGCCGGGTTGTCTCTGTTGATACCGGCTTTCTTGCTGGCGCGGCGCCACGGCTGGGAGGCGCCGAAGTCCACCGAGCGTCCTGCGTTGGGGGAGAGCTTTCGCCAGGCACTGCCGGCGTTGCTCGCGCCAGTCATCATTCTCGGTGGGCTGCGCAGTGGCCTGTTTACCCCGACCGAGGCGGCGGTGGCTGCCGTCGCTTATGGCGTCGTGGTAGGGCTGGTCATTACCCGTGAGCTGGATTGGCGTGATCTGTGGAACCTGTTCGGCGAGGCCGCGGTAATCTCCGGTGTGGTCATGCTGATCATCGCGCTGGCTGGCATCTTCGCCTGGGCCGGGACCATGCTGGGGACGTTCCGCCACATGGCGGAATGGCTGATCGGGCTATCCGATAACGGAGCGGTACTGCTGTTACTGATCATGCTGGCCGTGTTACTCGCCGGCATGTTGCTTGATGCGATTTCGATCTACCTGATCCTGATGCCGATCCTGGTACCGGTGATGCAGCACTTCGGTTGGAATCCTGTGTGGTTCGGTATCCTGCTGGCTATGAATATCGCGATTGGCCAGTTCACGCCGCCCGTCGCGGTTAACTTGATGGTAACTACCGAGGTGGCTCGGATCCGCTTGGAGCAAACGATGGGCTGGGCATTGCTGTTTGTGGTCGCCATGGGGGGGGCACTGCTGTTGGTGGCGCTGTTCCCGGAAATCGCTTTATGGTTACCGCGTGTCCTCGGCTACAACCTGTAATGGTACGCTTCAGGGGCAAGCCGTGATTGAGAGCGCGACGGATGGAGGCAGGGCACCTGAAGGACACGAGGATCACAGGGGGAATATGCATGGCTTCTTGCAGACCAGTAAAAACGCTTGCCAGCAACTTTGCGTGAAGTGAAACCATCTGGTCTGGCGTTGTGTAACAAAAAACCTGTTTGCAATGTATAGATACTGTTAGATTAACGCACTATAAACGCGACTGATGCACTAGCCTTGGGTGCATTGGTTTGCATTGCCAGCTAGCGTGCACGGCATTTCAGGGATTGCTTTTGCAGCCCTGCATGGCAATGCGTATCTTGATAATGCAGGGATAGTGATGCCGATCGGCAGGTTGGTCTGTGTCCAGTCAGTCTTTGAACGGCAAAGCTATCGACCATCGCCGATACTCGAAAACAACTCATGAAGAGGAATCTTGCATGAAACGCCACTCCCTTTCCGCAGCTGCCATGCTGTCCGGTGCCATGTTGGGTGCCGCGACGCTATCTACACCGGCCATGGCACAAGAGCAGTTCATCACCATCGGTACCGGTGGCCAGACGGGGGTCTACTACGTGGTCGGCCAGTCCATGTGCCGCATGGTCAACCGCAGCGAAGAGCAGAATATCAAGTGTAACGCGCCTTCCACCGGCGGCTCCGTTGCCAACGTTAACGGCATCAAATCCGATGAGCTGGACATGGGGGTAGTGCAGTCCGACGTGGCATACCGCGCCTACAACGGTGAAGGCAACTTCGAGCAGCCGTTCAAGGAGCTGCGCTCGGTCTTCTCGATGCATGGCGAGCCGCTCACCGTGCTGGCGCGTGCCGATGCCGGCATCGATGAGCTCGACGACCTTCAGGGCAAGCGTGTCAACATCGGCAATCCGGGCTCCGGCCAGCGCGCCACCATGGAAGTGCTGATGGATGCCAAGGGCTGGTCACGCGATGTCTATTCACTGGCCTCCGAGCTGACTGCGGCCGAGCAGGCTGCCGCTCTGGCCGACAACAATATCGATGCCATGGTTTATGTGGTGGGCCACCCTAACGGCTCCATCCAGGAAGCGACCACTACCGTCGATTCCAAGCTGGTTCCGCTCGAAGGCGAAGCTGTCGACCAACTGGTCGAGAAGTATCCTTACTACTCGACGGTGACCATTCCAGGTGGCCTGTACAAAGGTAACCCGGATGACGTCAACACCTTCGGTGTGATGGCTACCGTGGTCACTGATGAAAATACCGATGCCGACGTGGTCTATGCCACCGTCAAGTCAGTCTTTGAAAACTTTGACCGCTTCAAGCGCCTGCACCCGGCGTTTGCCAACCTCAAGCCCGAAGAGATGATCAGTAACGGCCTGACTGCACCGCTACACGAAGGGGCGGCACGTTACTACAAGGAGCAAGGCTGGATCGAATGATCTCCTGACGGAGGCAATCGAGTACCAACCCGGACGATGCGCGGAGCTGATAGCTGCCGCGCATCTTTCGGTTATGTCGTCTACCGCCGGTAGGAGACAATACGATGCAAGGCTGTGGATACCGCCTTTTTCCGCTCAGTCTATAGCAGGTTACGAGTATGGCTGAAAACAGCAAGGGCGCCTCGGCGTCATCCAACGAGTTGGAGGAGCTGGTTGCTGCCAGCGATACCGGCTCGAGAAAGTTGGGCGGAGTGCCCAACAAGATCCTGCTTGGAACGGCCGCTGCATGGTCGCTGTTCCAGCTCTGGATCGCCTCGCCATTGCCCTTCATCTTCGGGTTTGGTGTCTTCAGTGCCACCGAGTCGCGCTCGATTCACCTGGCCTTTGCCCTGTTTCTTGCCTACATGGCCTATCCGGCATTCAAGCGCTCACCGCGTGACAGAGTGCCCGTTACTGATTGGGTCTTGGCTGCCGTGGCGGCGTTTGCCGGTGCCTATCTCTATATTTTCTACGAACAGTTGTCCCAGCGGCCCGGAGCGCCGATTCTTCAGGATGTGATCGTAGCTGTGGTAGGCATCGTCCTCTTGCTCGAGGCAACGCGCCGTGCCTTGGGGCCACCGCTGATGATCGTGGCGATCGTCTTTCTGGTGTATTCCCTGGCTGGTCCTTACATGCCGGGCATGCTGTCGCATCGCGGGGTAAGTTTCGAAGCGCTGGCCAATCACCAGTGGCTGACCACCCAAGGGGTATTCGGCATCGCCCTTGGCGTGTCGACGAGTTTCGTTTTCCTGTTCGTGCTATTCGGCGCCTTGCTCGATAAGGCCGGTGCCGGCAACTATTTCATCAAGGTCGCGTTTTCACTGTTGGGCCACTACCGTGGCGGGCCGGCTAAAGCTGCCGTGGTGGCCTCGGGCATGACCGGCCTGATTTCCGGCTCTTCCATTGCCAATACGGTGACTACCGGCACCTTCACCATTCCGATGATGAAGCGTGTCGGTTTTTCCTCCGAGAAGGCCGGTGCTGTCGAGGTGGCTTCCTCGGTCAACGGGCAGATCATGCCGCCAGTGATGGGCGCTGCCGCGTTTCTGATGGTGGAATATGTCGGTATTTCTTATGTCGAGGTTATCAAGCATGCCTTCCTGCCTGCGCTGATTTCCTACATCGCCCTGATTTATATCGTGCATCTGGAAGCCCTCAAGGCCGGTATGCAGGGGCTGGAGAGCAGCAATCCGGCCAAGCCGTTTCTGCGCAAGGTTATCGGCTTCCTGACGGGCCTGATTGCGCTGATGGCGCTGTCCTTCATCGTCTACTACGGCCTGGGCTGGCTCAAGCCGGTGCTCGGCGATACCACGCCGTGGGTAGTTTCTGTTGCGCTCGGGGTGGTCTATGTCGGCCTGCTGAAGGTGGGATCGCGCTACCCCGAACTGGAAATAGATGATCCCGGCCAGGAGACCATGACACTTCCGCAGACCAAGCCGACAGTCATGGTCGGGTTGCACTATATTTTGCCGGTTATCGTGCTGGTCTGGTGCCTGATGGTCGAGCGCCTGTCACCGGGGCTGTCGGCTTTCTGGGCCACGGTTCTGATGATCTTTATCATGCTGACCCAGCGTCCCTTGATGGCCATTTTCCGGGGCCGTAGCGACATGGCGTCGGATATCAAGAACGGGTTTATCGATCTTTGGGATGGCCTGATTGCCGGTGCTCGCAACATGATCGGTATCGGTATTGCCACGGCCGCGGCTGGTATCATTGTTGGGGCCGTCTCGCAGACCGGGGTCGGGCTAGTCCTGGCTGATCTGGTTGAAACCCTGTCGATGGGCAACCTGATGCTCATGCTGTTGCTGACGGCAGTGTTGAGCCTGATTCTGGGTATGGGGCTGCCGACCACAGCGAATTACATAGTCGTATCGGCCCTGCTGGCGCCGGTTATCGTATCCTTGGGCCAGCAGAACGGGTTGATCGTGCCGTTGATCGCCGTACACCTGTTCGTGTTCTACTTCGGAATCATGGCGGATGTTACGCCTCCGGTTGGCCTGGCGTCGTTTGCGGCGGCGGCAGTATCGGGCGGTGATCCGATACGCACCGGCTTCCAGGCGTTCTATTACAGTCTGCGTACCGCGGCGTTGCCGTTCTTGTTCATCTTCAACACCGATCTGTTGCTGATCGATGTCTCACTCTTGCAAGGTGTGGTGATCTTTTTCATCGCCACCGTGGCCATGCTGATCTTCGCCGCCGCTACGCAGGGGTACATGCTGACACGCAACCGCTGGTACGAGAGCCTGCTCTTGTTGCTAGTCGCGTTCACGCTGTTTCGGCCCGGGTTCTGGATGGACATGATCCACGATCCGTACCGTGACGTCCCGCCATCGCAGTTCGAGCAGGCGATGGGCAATGTGGATGAAGGCAGTAACCTGCGGGTACGCATTGAGGGGCTTGATGCGTATGGCAACCCGACCAGTTTCGTGGTCCTGGTACCAGTGCCGGATGGCGAGACAGGTGCCGAGCGTATGGAGAGTCTTGGGCTGCAGCTGATGGAAGAAGATGGACAGACGCTGGTCGACATGACCACGTTCGGCAGCCAAGCTGAAGAGCTGGGCTTCGAGTTCGATCAGCAGATCGTCTCCGTCAGGGCACCGGTAGAACGCTGGTCCAAAGAGTGGATGTGGATTCCAGGGCTTGCGGTATTCGCTCTGGTGGTGCTGCTGCAGCGACGCCGCAGCAAGAGGACAGCGACAGCGCCTGCCTGAGGTGTCCCAATACGCGAAAGCTCTATCCGGCTCATCGATCTGAACATGACGAGTCTTGGTAAAAAGCGGTAACGCGAATGCCCGGCCTATGCCGGGCATTTTCGTTTGCATGGGTCTTGAGCAGGGGAGACCGAGGCGCTGGCTCGCTGGGTGGCATACCTTGATTAATTCATGTCCAGACCGACCTGCCGATTCGGTATCCTCGCGTTGCGTCGGCTACATTGAAAGGAAGGGCGGAGGCCGGGTATCCCCTCCTCGCTAGCCTACCCACACCTTCCTACCCGGATTTGCCCTACCGCAACCCGCAACCGCGTACTGCACCGAGGCTCTTATCCCGTGTCAAACCGCCGCCATGCCTCGGTAGGGGGTAACGCTATGAAAGCAGCAGCTACCAGGAATATTCCTCTCTCTCGAACCAATGCGCAGCTTGTCATACGGGACATTGACCTACAGCGACCTCGACGATGGTTAATGGCAGGGATCAACGATTTTCGCGCCGCCATGTCGGTCAGCCTGGCTTACGGCCTGCTCTGGGTCGGGTTGAGTTTGGCCGTCACGGCAGGGGGCTTTGCGTTGGGGCTCTGGCACTGGTTGTTGCCAATGGTTGCTGGCTTCATGTTTCTAGGGCCACTGGTAGCTGTCGGATCTTATGGAATCAGCCGCCGTCTTGGCGAGGGAGGTCAGCCTACGCTGGGCGATGCCTTCGGAGCCTGGATGTCACATACCGGGCAATTGGCAATGATGGGAGTCATGATGGTGATTTTCTTCATGGCCTGGATCCGAACGGCGACACTGCTGTTTGCCCTGTTCTTCGGTTACTACATTCCCAGTCCGGAGACGTTCTATATCGATTTGTTCACGACAACCGAAGGAATCGGCATGCTAGTGGTGGGGTCCGGTATTGGCGCTGTGCTCGCTTTCGGGGCGTTTTCCATCAGTGTGGTTGCCATTCCTACGCTGCTGGATCGCGACCTGACATTCATGGAAGGCATCGAGGCCAGCGTAAAGAGTGTGGCCCGTAATTTTCGTCCCATGCTGCTCTGGGCGGCTATGTTGACTGGGTGCACAGTGATCGGCATGGCCACGTTCTATATCGGACTGGCCGTGATCCTGCCCGTACTTGGCTATGCATCGTGGCACGCCTATGAGGATCTGGTCGGGATCGAACGAAACGGGAGTCCCGTGAAGTCGAGCGTTTAACTTATTGCCTGAAACGAAGAACCCCACCGTTAGGTGGGGTTCTTTTAGCACTCTTGTAAGAGTGCCGATCAGCCTGGCATGAATGAATCATGCTTCGTGATGCATGCAAATGGCATGCATTCGATTAGATGGGCTTGATCTTGGAAGCCTGAAGGCCTTTCTTGCCCTGAGTGACTTCGAAGGAGACCTTCTGGCCATCCTGCAGGGACTTGAAGCCGTCAGCCTGAATTTCTGAGAAGTGAGCGAACAGGTCGTCACCGCCGTCGTCTGGAGAGATGAAGCCGAAACCTTTGGTATCGTTGAACCACTTGACAGTGCCAGTTGCCATTGTCGATTTCCTTGATGTTACTGAGGTGTTGATGAGATTGCGGGACATTATCCGTCAATCGTCAGTGCGAGGCTTATATGCCAGAGAAACGCGCACGAGGATGTTCCAAGGGAATCGATCACAACTGACGTCATTCTGCCTACAAACCAACGAAGCTGAGCATGCGGCTTCAGCGAAAAATCGTCAAGCATTATTTTTTTCATGCGTTAGCATGAGAAAAATGAGGGGGCCATAAAAAAGGCCCGCCGAAGCGGGCCTTTTTTTACAACGGGCAACCAATGGGGTGCCGTTGCCGTCAAGCCAGCAGCGCTTAGCTAACGGGCTTGATGTTGGCGGCCTGAAGGCCTTTCTTGCCCTGAGTCACCTCGAAGGAGACCTTCTGGCCGTCCTGCAGGGTTTTGAAGCCTTCAGCCTGAATCTCTGAGAAGTGGGCGAAGAGATCATCACCACCGTCGTCCGGAGAGATGAAGCCGAAGCCCTTGGTGTCGTTGAACCACTTGACGGTGCCAGTTGCCATGTTTCGATTTCCTTAACTAACTAATAATGGTGCTGGGCAGGAAAGGCGCTAGCCTTACCGTAATGCCCGTAATGCGTGGTTAGGTAAGGTAAGGGATGCGCTTTGGATTCATCGAGGGAGTCGATAAAAACTGGCGCAATTGTTACCTGCTAACCAACACAGCGGTTGATACACCGTTTCCTGCTACCACGACAATCTACGTTGTGAATGGATTACACGTTACGATGCCCCGCAAAAACACCATAGATGGAAATCGCATGAACGTCCAGAACGTCGATTATACCCAGCCCGACGCCGCCGCATGCTTCGTTCAATCGCTGAGAGAGACTGGCTTCGGTGTGCTGCGCAATCATCCGATACCCACCGAACTGGTGAGCTCGATCTACCGAGATTGGCTGGCTTTTTTCAACAGCGCTGAGAAGTCCGAGTGGCGCTACGACCAGGGGCGGCAGGATGGCTACTTTCCACCTGACGTTTCGGAAACAGCCAAAGGGCATGCCTTCAAGGATCTCAAGGAGTATTACCACGTCTACCCTTGGGGGCGCATTCCCGATTCGTTGCGCGATGATATTCTCGACTACTATCGCCGCGCTAATGAGGTCGCATCGACGCTACTCGGCTGGGTCGAGTCAGAGACACCGCCTGACATCGCACTAAATTATAGCGAGCCGCTCTCGCAAATGATCGAGGGTAGCCAGCAAACGCTGCTTCGCGTGCTACATTATCCGCCGCTCAGCGGGAGTGAGCAGCCCGGTGCGGTACGCGCTGCCGCTCATGAGGATATCAATCTGCTAACGGTGTTGCCGGCCGCTAACGAGCCGGGGCTGGAAGTCCGTGGCGGCGACGGCACCTGGTACGAAGTTCCCTGCGACCCCGGCCAACTGGTCATCAACGTTGGCGACATGTTGCAGGAAGCGTCGCAAGGGTATTTTCCGTCGACGACGCACCGGGTAACGAACCCTCTTGGCGAGGCACGTCTCCATTCGCGCCTTTCGTTGCCGCTATTCCTCCACCCGAGACCCGAAGTTGTACTGTCGTCACGGCACACTGCCGACAGTTACCTGAAGGAACGTTTACGAGAGCTTGGCGTCATTTAACCGTTGGGCTACGCCATGATGGGCGAAATTCTTGTGTTGAGGCTAGGAGGGAAGATGGTTCAATTGTCATCCAACGATACGCATAGCAAGGCAGTCGGTTATCTGCTTTGGATATTTGGTTTCACCGGCGCGCACCGCTTCTATTACGGTAAGCCGGTCACCGGCACGATCTGGTTCTTCACGTTCGGTCTGTTCTTGATCGGCTGGCTGATCGACCTGTTCCTGATTCCGAGCATGGACCGTGAGGCCGACTTGCGGTTTCAGGCCGGCCCCACCAACTATACTGTGGCATGGGTGTTGCTGACGTTCCTTGGGGTGCTAGGCCTTCATCGCATGTACATGGGCAAGTGGTTAACCGGCTTGCTGTATCTATTGACTGGAGGCCTGTTCTTGATCGGGGTGCTGTATGACTTCTGGACACTGAACGATCAGATCTCCCTGAAGCACTCGCGTCGCGAGATCTTCAGCCACTGAGGCCATTGGAAGTGGCACGGGACTGTCACCATTCGCCGGGAGGGACAGGGATGACCCGCCAGAAAGCGTTAACTGACCTGCTGAAGCAGCTCGATGGAATACCCACGAGTCGGCGTATTCATTTGCAGGACATCATCGATAATTTCAATTCCCGCGGCTTCGGGCCATTGCTGGTATTGCCCGGATTGATCGTTTTGTTGCCAACCGGGGCCATACCCGGCGTGCCGAGCCTTTGCGGGCTGTTCATTGCCATGGTGGCAGGCCAGCTCGTGCTTGGTAAATCGAGCCCCTGGCTGCCCAGACGCCTGGGGCAGCGAGGTTTCGATCACGACAAGTTTCACCGTGGAGTCAAGTGGGTCACGCCATGGACGGCTCGATTCGATAAACTGCTCAAGCCGCGCATGATGGGGCTGGTCAATCCGCTTTCGCGGCGACTGGTGGCAGTCCTGGCGGTGATCCTTGCCCTGAGCATGATTCCCCTCGAACTGCTGCCGTTTGCGGCGGCGATACCGGCGCTAGCCATCGTCCTGATGGGGCTGGGGTTGGTAGCCGATGATGGGTTGATGCTGATGCTGGGCATTGCAGCCGTTGTCATTGGTGGCTTCGCGATTTGGCGTTGGTTGCTTCCCATGTCTTGATTCGAGAAATACATGTTGATCGATGCGCAGTTTCTCTCCTTCGTGCTGGCCATCACGTTGCTGAGCATGACGCCTGGTGTAGATACCCTTCTTGTGATTCGCAATACTGCTCGCGGTGGCGTACGCGATGGCGTTGTAACCAGTCTGGCCATCTGCCTTGGCCTGTTCGTCCATGCCTCGGTATCGGCGTTAGGAATTTCTCTAATCCTGCTGCAGTCGGCCTGGGCATTCGGCGTACTCAAGCTGCTGGGAGCTGCCTATCTCGTATGGCTGGGCATGCAAAGCCTGCTGAGTGCGCGGCGTGGCAATCCACTGCCTGTTTCAGGGCTCGAGTCAGCCCGGCGCGACGTCTCGCTGTGGCTGCCGGTACGTGAAGGGTTCCTGTCGAATGTGCTCAATCCCAAGACCATTGTTTTTTATATGGCGTTCCTTCCGCAGTTCATCGCTCCCGGCGACCCGGCGCTACTCAAGTCGCTGTGGCTGGCCCTGGTGCATTTCGTCATCGCCAACCTTTGGCAAATCGCTATCGTGCTGATGGTCGGTAAGGCGGGGCATTGGCTGGCCAAACGCAGCGTCTCACGAACGCTCGACGGCGTGACCGGGGTCGTACTGGTGGCCTTCGGTGTCAAGCTGGCCTTGCAGCAACGTCCCTGACAATGACGACCGCGCCCAAGGGCGCGGTCGCTCAGTCGGGGCGGAGGCTCAATTGCGCGCCAGCAGCGAGGTATCGTAACTCACTTGGCGTTCAGCGGGGGAGAGCATGGCGATGCCCTGAGTGCTGCCTTGCTGGGCCAGGCTGGCAAAGATTACTTGGTAGGCCAGCACCGCCTGGACATAATCGCGCGTCTCCCGGAAAGGGATACTCTCCACGAAAAGATCGAACTCCCGGGGGGCTTCGCTCAGCCAGCGATCCACTCGACCTGGACCGGCATTATAGGCGGCCGTGGCTGCGAGTCGGTTGCCGCTGTAGCGATCCAGCATGCGACTGATGTAGTGGCTACCCAGGCGGATATTGGTCTCTGGCTCGAACAATTCCCCCATGCTGGGGGTGTCGATGCCCAGTTGCGAGCTGACGTGGGCTGCCGTACCGGGCATGAGCTGCATCAGGCCACGAGCACCGACTGGGGAAACCGCTTCGTTATTGAAGGCACTTTCACGGCGCGCAATGCCCATGAGCAGAAACGGATCGACGCCATTGGCATCACCCCAGCGCAAGAAGCTGTCCTGATAGGCACTGGGGAAGCGCCATGCCAGGGCATCCCACTGATTGGCGGCGATGGTCGTCTGGACCAGCGTGGCATACCAGCCGCGCTGCTGCGCGTAGTCGGCCAGGGCCCTTGCTTCTTCTTCACTCGCACGCTCCACGGCGGCGTACCACTCGCTGCGAGCCAGCCCCGGCTCACCGATGCGCTGAAGCGCCTCGGCGCGCTGCACGACGGGCCAGTTGGCCACTTCGCGGCGGTAGGTATCGTTGAAGGTAGCCTGGGTCATGTTGAGAGCGTAGGGTTGGCCGAGCTTGTCGGCCGCCGCGAATCCGAAGAAGCTGCGTTCGTCCGCAGCCGCGGCGTAGGCCTTGCGTGCCGTTTGCTCATCACCCAGCTGCTCCAGTGCGCGACCCAGCCAGTATTGCCAGCGCGCGTCCTGGCGCGGATCGTCGGGCATCTGATGCACCCAATGGACAACGTCGCTCCAGTTGCGCTCGGCGAGGGCACGGCGCACTCGCAACTCAAGCAGGTCACCATTGGCCAGACGTGGCAGCACGTCATCGACCCACCCCCGATTGTTGTCGATCTCTCGCACCAAGGAGTAGAAGGCCAGGTCATGCTCGACACTGTGCCTCTGCTCGTCGTTGAGAGACAGATGCGGCCCGATCTTACGCCAGGCTTCGAGCGCGGCTTCGGTATCGGCCCGGGTGAAGTTGTACATCGCCGCCGTGAACAGTGCGGCGCTGGCCTGGCCTTGAGGGCCGAGGTCGACCGGCACGCGAGTCACCCCGGCGTAGTCGCCTTTCAGGCGATCCAGTGCCTGCTGGGCATCACTCCAGGACGCCGGAAGCTTTTTCGCCAGATAACTCATCAGGCCGTCTTCGCCGTTTTCCCAGGCCAGCATCATGCGCTGCCAGATGGCCCGACTGTCAATGACTCCGCGGTTGAGTAGCGTATCGAACAGCGTATCGCACTCACTGGGTTGGGAGCGGCCTGTCAGCCACAGGTCGAGTCCACCCTGGGCAGCGGTCGGCGGATCACGATCAAGCAATGCCGTGTAGTAATAACACTGGCGTATGGTGCCTCGAGGCTTGCCGTCGCTTACGGCCAGAAGCGCATCGTAACGTTTGGCATTGCCGTAGCTGACCTGGGCCACGCCACGCATCCAGTCGCTCAGCGGCGAGTCTGCATGACGCTGCAGGAAACCATTGATGATCTCCGGAGTCACATGGGGTAGCTGGCTGCGCAGGCGATGGTATTCTACGTAGCCGGCCAGAACGTGATCTTCGATGACAGAGTCGTTGATCCGGCTCCACTCACGGTTGCGGGCCGCTTCCAACGCCTCACGCATGGCGCGATCGGATGCCTCATCGGCTACGACGGGCAGACTCATGAGCAGGGCGGCCACCAAGGCCATGGCCCGTCTTGGATATCGGGATTTCATGGACGGCTCTCCTCGTACTTGCCCCACGGATGCGATGTGCACCATCCTCTCTGATACGGCCTGTCTTGAGTAGTGTCGCCAGGCGGCGACAAGGCCTTTTGCTCGACGATGCGGAGAACCACGCAATGTCCCTGTTCAAACTTTCTCGTCTCAAACACCGCGCTGGGGCCTTGTCGCGCATCGCACGGGCGTTCCGCTTGTTTCTGCCAATGTGTGCCGATGTCTTCAGTGGGCGTTATCGGCCAGCACCCTGGCCGGCGTTCGGTTGGATGGCCCTGGCGTTGGTATATCTGCTTTCCCCCTTGGATCTGATACCCGAAATGCTGATGTTGATCGGCATCCTCGATGACGTGGTCATTGTTGGCTGGTTGCTGGCGCGGGTGGATACTGCACTGAGCGACTACCGGCGCTGGAAGGGCATCGATATCGACAACCCTCCAGAGCCTCGCCAGTAAGATCAGTGCCGGCCAAGCGCTTGAAAATCATCAGGCAATCCCCATATCGGTGACGAAACGCTTGTCAACACCGTGAGGGGCTTGCCAAATGACCACTGCCACCCATGAAGAAACGCTAGGCTTTCAGACTGAAGTCAAGCAGTTGCTTCATCTGATGATCCACTCCCTGTATTCCAACCGGGAAATTTTCCTTCGCGAACTGATTTCCAACGCGGCCGATGCCTGCGACAAGCTGCGCTATGAGGCGTTGGACAACGATGCGCTTTACGGCAGCGACAGCGACCTGCGTATCGAGATCGAGCACGATACCAAGGCCGGTACCGTCACGGTGCGTGATAACGGCATCGGCATGAGTCGCGATGAGGTGATCCGGAACCTGGGCACCATCGCCAAAAGTGGTACTGCCGAGTTCCTTAAGCAGCTTTCCGGTGAGCAGCAGAAGGACGCCAAGCTGATCGGTCAGTTTGGGGTGGGCTTCTATTCCGGCTTCATCGTGGCCGATGAGGTGACCGTGCGTACCCGCCGCGCCGATGCCGAGGAGGGCGTGGAGTGGCGCTCCAAGGGCGAAGGTGAGTTCACCATTGCCGATATCGATAAGGCCGAGCGTGGTACCGAGATCATCCTGCACCTCAAGAAGGACGCCAAAGAGTTTGCCGACGACTTCAGGCTCAGGAATCTGGTGCGCAAGTACTCCGACCACATCGAAGTCCCGGTACGCATGCCCAAGACCGAAACGGCCAAGGACGATGAGGGCAACGAGGTCGAAGGTAGCGAGGTCACGACCTGGGAGACCGTCAACGAGGCTCAGGCGCTATGGGTGCGGCCCAAGTCCGAGGTCAGCGACGATGAATACAAGGCGTTCTACAAGCATATCGCCCACGACTTCAGCGATCCGTTGACTTGGAGCCACAACAAGGTCGAAGGCAAGCTCGAGTACACCAGCCTTCTGTACGTGCCCGGCCGTGCGCCGTTCGATCTGTATGAGCGGGATGGCTCGCGTGGCGTGCGCCTCTACGTACAGCGTGTGTTCATCATGGACGACGCCGAGCAGTTCCTGCCGCTGTACCTGCGCTTCGTCAAGGGCGTGGTCGACACCAAGGACCTATCGCTGAATGTCTCCCGCGAGTTGCTGCAGAAGGACCCGCAGGTCGACAAGATGAAGTCGGCTTTGACCAAGCGTGCCCTAGACATGCTCAAGAAACTGGCCAAGGACAAGGAGGGCTATCAAGCCTTCTGGAACGCCTTCGGCTCAGTGCTAAAGGAAGGCCCGGCGGAAGACTACGCCAACCGCGACAAGATCGCCGATCTGCTGCGCTTCTCTACCACGTACACCGATACGACGGTACAAGACCAGTCCTTGGCCGATTACGTATCGCGCATGAAGGAAGGCCAGCAGAAGATTTACTACATCATCGCCGACAGCTTCAATGCGGCCAAGCACAGCCCGCATCTGGAGATCTTCCGCAAGAAGGGCGTTGAAGTCCTGCTGCTGCACGACCGTATCGACGAATGGCTGATGAGCCACCTCACCGAGTATGACGGCAAGTCGCTCGCTGACGTGGCCAAGGGCAACCTGGACCTGGGTGACATCGAGGGCGAAGAAGAGAAGCAGGCCCAGGAGGTAACCGCCAAGGCCAAGGAGGATCTGGTCAAGCGCGTCAAGGAGGCGCTCGGTGACGAAGTTCAGGAGGTGAGGGTCACCCACCGCCTGACCGATTCGCCGGCTTGCGTGGTGCTCTCCGAGCACGATATGGGCTTCCAGATGCGGCGTATCATGGAAGCGGCTGGCCAGCCGGTTCCCGAGGTCAAGCCGATTCTTGAACTCAACCCGGAACATGCCCTGGTGACGCGTCTCGAAACAGCCGAGGACGACCGCTTCGGAGATCTGGCGCGCATCCTGCTCGACCAGGCAATCATTGCCGAGGGTGGCCATCTCAACGATCCGGCTGCTTATGTCAAACGCCTCAATGCTCTGTTGACGGCCTGACTACGTCCATGACTGTTACGTAAGTCGATGCTAACCCGGCCGGCCTCTGAGGCCGGCCGGGTCGTTTTGCGGTGCCGCAAAAAAAACTCGGTGTTTTCGCTTTCCCTTGGTAGACTCCAGATTCCTTACATTTGGAGTGCACTCCCATGCGTCGATGTCGTCTCAGGAGACGACCTCGAGTCACGGCAATTCTGGCGTTAACGGCGTGTCTCGGTGTCGGCGTTGCTCCCTTTCCCATGACGGCTCAGGCCGAGTCGACATGGGAAACGAGAGCCGAAACGATAACTCAGCAGGCTCTACCCCAGAGCGATATAGATCCTGTCAGCGAACTGCCCGATTTACGGGATTACCCGGCCGGCCCGGTTCGTAAACAGGTCTTCTTGAAATTGCTGGTGCCCTTGGTCGAAGCCGAAAACGCGCGCATCGCCGCGCAGCGTGAATGGCTGGAAACGGTACAAGCTCGTGGCGTGGTTCGGTCCACCAAGGAGCGGAAACGGCTGGCAGCGCTATGTCAGGAATATGACATGACGTGCCGTAACCAGCGTGTTTCGGAAGCGCTGCTCGAGCGTGTCAACACCATTCCTCTATCCATGGTAATCATTCAGGCCATCGAGGAGTCCGGTTGGGGGACGTCTCGTTTCGCTCGTCAAGGCAATAACCTGTTTGGCCTACGCTGTTTCAAGGATGGCTGTGGTCTCGCCCAGGCCGGCAGCGGTCGTCAATACAGTGCATTCGATACCGTCCGCGATGCCGTGCGTACCTACCTGCATAACCTCAACACCCATGAGGCGTATACGCAATTGCGTGAGCGTCGTGCGCGGTTGATCGCCCAGGGCCGTCCCGTGACTGCCGAGGCTCTGATTGGTGCTCTGGAAGGGTATGCGACACGTCACGATTACCAGGATGTGCTGCTGTCATTGTTGCGAACCAATAATGATCTGATTCACCGACATCGCTCCGACAAGACTGCCTGACGCTCATATCAGACCTTTACCTTACAAAACCGCTCCTTTGGGAGCGGTTTTTTATGAGTTGGCAAAAGATCGTTTCATCCTGAGAGGTGTCTTGCATCTCAGTCTTGTTTCTTTTGGCTACCATTCTTGGTGTCGGCTAATAAATAACGTTTTATTTATAGTTTCCATAAGCCATTCTAGAGGTGTGAAACAAGTGGTGTTTCTTTTTAAAACAAAGGGTTAACTTGGTATTCAGCTATAAGGGTACTGTTATGAATAATATAAGCACTTGTATATAAAGGTTTTTTGTTGCACACCCCAGATGTTTTCTGCATTTTATAAAAGCTATTTTTATTGCTTTGAAGGGCTTGTGTCGTCAACCGCGGCGCAACGGGAATGTTTGCGCCATGATGGATGAACCAGGGAGCGGCGGAATGCAAAGAACCATAGGGACGCAAGGCAGCGGGACCGGCATCTCTTACGACCATGGAAATGCAAGGGGGTTGGTGTGAAGATCGGTGCACCCAAGGAAACGGCTCGGGGGGAGGCGCGTGTAGCGCTGACTCCCGAGAGCGCACAGCAGATTCAGAAGCTGGGCCACGAATGCTTTGTCGAAGCCGGCGCCGGTGAGGCGGCGGGTTTCAATGACGAAGCCTACCGCGATGTCGGCGTCACAGTCATCGAAGGCGCCCAGGCACTATGGGATGCCGTTGATATCGTAATCAAGGTACGCGAACCCTCCGAGGAAGAAGCCGATCGACTACGCGAAGGACAGACGTTGATCTCCTTCTTCTGGCCGGCGCAGAACGAGGCAATGCTTGAGCGGTGCACGGGCAAGGGTGCCAGCGTCATCGCGATGGATATGGTGCCGCGTATATCCCGTGCCCAGAAGATGGATGCCCTGTCGAGTACCGCCAATATTGCCGGTTATCGCGCAGTTATCGAGGCGGGCAACCAGTTCGGACGCTTCTTCACCGGTCAGGTCACGGCGGCTGGCAAGGTGCCACCCGCCAAGGTCCTGGTTGTGGGGGCGGGGGTCGCCGGCCTGGCTGCCATCGGTACGGCGACTAGCCTTGGTGCTGTGGTACGCGCTTTCGACGTGCGTCCCGAAGTCGCTGAGCAGATCGAGTCTATGGGCGCCGAATTCCTGTTTCTGGACTTCGAGGACAGCACGGACGGTTCTGAAAGCGGGGGATATGCCAAGCCGTCCAGCCCTGAGTTTCGCGAAAAGCAGCTGGCCTTGTTCCGTGAGCAGGCGCCGGACGTCGATATTGTCATTACCACCGCACTGATTCCTGGCAAGCCGGCACCCAAGCTTTGGCTCAAGGACATGGTCGAGGCCATGAAGCCAGGCTCGGTGATCGTTGATCTCGCCGCAGAGAAAGGCGGAAATTGCGATCTTACCGTGCCTGACGAGCGCATCGTCACTGATAACGGTGTCATCGTGGTCGGCTATACCGACTTTCCGTCGCGCATGGCGACACAAGCCTCGTTGTTGTATGCAACCAACGTTCGGCACATGCTCACGGACCTCACGCCTGAAAAGGATGGCACCATCGTCCACAACATGGACGACGACGTCATTCGTGGCGCTACGGTAACCCACCAAGGTGAGATTACTTTCCCGCCACCGCCGCCCAAGGTGAAGGCCATCGGGGCTGCCAAGCCGAAGGAAAGACCCAAGGAGCCAACCCCGGAGGAGAAGAAAGCCGCCGAGCATGCGTCCTTCGTGGCGCAGACCAAGCGGCAGGTTGGGCTGCTGGCGGCCGGAGGAGTATTGATGTGGCTGCTTGGGCTGGTCGCACCGGCATCGTTCATGCAGCACTTTATCGTTTTCGTTCTGTCCTGCTTCGTAGGTTTCCAGGTCATCTGGAATGTCAGTCATTCGCTGCACACACCATTGATGGCGGTGACCAATGCCATTTCCGGCATCATCGTGCTTGGGGCGATCTTGCAGATTGGCTCCGGCAGTTGGCTGGTCGGCTTGCTGGCTGGATTCTCGGTTTTGATCGCCACTATCAATATCGTGGGCGGCTTCCTGGTGACACGCCGGATGCTGGCCATGTTCCAGAAATCCTGAACCGCGGAGATACGATATGTTGGGACAAGAGTTCGTTTCTGCCGCGGCAATTGCGGCAAGTGTGTTGTTCATCCTTTCACTGGGTGGATTGAGTAATCAGGAAAAGGCCAAGCGAGCCGTCTGGTACGGCATCGCCGGTATGGCCATTGCGGTATTTTTCACCGCCCTTGGGCCAGGCATCGGGGGTTACTGGTGGATGTTGCCGATGATGATCATCGGTGCCGTGATTGGTGTCTATGTTGCCAAGAAGGTCGACATGACGGAGATGCCGCAGTTGGTGGCGGCGCTGCACTCCTTTGTCGGTCTGGCCGCAGTCTTCGTTGGTTTCAATGCCGACCTCGAGCGACGTCGCGTACTGGCCGCCCAACTTGCCGAGCGTGGCACCGATGGCTTTTCCGCCTTCGCTGCCCTGGTGGCTGAGAAGACTCCCGCCGAGCTGACCTTCCTGCAGGTCGAAGTGGTGCTGGGCGTGTTCATCGGTGCGGTGACGTTCACCGGATCGGTAATCGCCTTCGGCAAGCTCGCCGGCAAGGTCAACGGCAAGCCGCGTCAATTGCCCGGCGGGCATTGGCTCAATGCCGGGGCGGCCATACTGTCACTCATCTTGGCCATCCTGTATCTGAACGGAGCGGGGTTCTGGACGCTGCTGTTACTGGCGTTGCTGGCCTTCTTCATTGGTTACCACCTGATCATGGGTATCGGCGGAGCCGACATGCCGGTGGTGGTCTCCATGCTCAACAGCTACTCCGGCTGGGCGGCAGCCGCGATCGGCTTCACCCTGTCCAATGACTTGCTGATCGTCACCGGGGCGCTGGTGGGCTCGTCGGGCGCCATACTCTCGTACATCATGTGCAAGGCAATGAACCGCAACTTCGTCAACGTGATTCTTGGCGGTTTCGGCGGCAGCAAGGGACCGGCAGCGGAGATCGAGGGCGAGCAAGTGGCCATCGACACCAATGGAGTTGCCAACGCGCTCAATGATGCCGACAGCGTGATCATCGTGCCGGGCTATGGCATGGCCGTCGCCCAGGCGCAGAATGCGGTAAGCGAGTTGACTCGTAAGCTGCGTGCTGCCGGCAAGACCGTACGTTTCGGTATCCACCCGGTGGCGGGGCGTCTGCCAGGGCACATGAACGTATTGTTGGCCGAGGCCAAGGTGCCCTACGACATCGTGCTGGAGATGGATGAAATCAACGATGACTTTGCCGAGACCGATGTGGTTATCGTCATTGGGTCCAATGACATCGTCAATCCGGCCGCCCAGGAGGATCCTAACAGTCCTATCGCCGGCATGCCGGTACTCAAGGTCTGGGAAGCCAAGCAGGTATTCGTCTGTAAACGCGGGCAGGGGACCGGTTACTCCGGTATCGAGAATCCCCTGTTCTTCAAGGAGAACACCCGCATGCTGTACGGCGATGCCAAATCCAGTATCGATTCCCTGGTGCCATTGATCGATTAAGAGCATACACAGCCAGGACATCGGCTCCAGAGAGACGCCCCGCCAAGCGGGGCGTTTTTCGTTACAATGATGTCTAACATTTGGCGTCTAGGGACCAAGCATGACAGAAGATCGCCTGAAGGTAGCCGTACTGGGCGGAGGAAGCTTCGGCACGGCACTGGCCAGCATCGCCGCAGACAATGGGGCAACGGTGCGGCAATGGCTTCGTGACGAGGCCCTGGTCGAAAAGATCAACCGTGATCACCGTAATTCCCGCTACCTTCCTGACTTCGACATCAATCCCGCCGTGGTGGCCTCGAGCGACATGCGGTCGGTGCTCGATGGTGCTGAATTGGTCTTCGTCGCGATTCCCTCGAAGGCGTTCCGGGCCGTTGTTCGGCAAGCCCGCCCTTGGCTGCACCAACGCCAGATACTGGTCAGTACCACCAAGGGAATTCAGGAAGACGGCTTCAAGCTGATGAGCCAAATCCTTGAGGAAGAAACCGGCTTCTCTCACATTGGCGTATTGTCAGGTCCCAATCTGGCCGCGGAGATCGCAGAGAAGCAGCTCACAGCGACGGTGATAGCCAGCGATGACGCTTTGACACGAGCGCGTGTGCAGACGACGCTGGGTTGCGACTATTTCCGCGTCTATGCCAGCAATGACCGTTACGGGGTCGAGCTGGGGGGTGCGCTCAAGAATATCTATGCCATTGCCGCCGGTATGGCCGCTTCCTTGGGTATGGGAGAGAACACTCGCAGCATGCTTATGACCCGGGCGTTAGCCGAGATGAGCCGCTTCGCCGTTGCCCTGGGAGCTAACCCCATGACCTTCATCGGTTTGGCTGGCGTCGGCGACCTCATCGTGACATGTTCCTCCAACCGCTCGCGTAACTACCGGGTTGGCTATGCCATGGGGCAAGGGCGCACGCTCGACGAAGCTGTCGATGCCTTGGGTCAGGTTGCCGAGGGTGTGAATACCGTTAGCCTGGTGTGTGCCAAGGCGCGACAGGAAGGTATTTACATGCCATTGGCCGAGGGGTTGTACCAAGTGCTGTTCAATAATGTTCCGGCTCGCGACATGGCCAAATTGCTGATGCTGAATGAGCAGAGCAGTGATGTCGAATTCACGCTCTCCCGCGAGGATGTCAAGCACGCCCGACGCCTGGAGGGGGACTCGTGAGCCTATCGCTCTGGATCATGCGTCACGGCCAGGCGGCACCTGGGCATCCCGACCCGCAACGCCCCCTGAGCGACACCGGGCGTTGGGAAGTGGCCCGCATGGCGACGTGGCTTGCCGAGACGCTGGATGATGCGCAACTGGCCCGGTTGCAGATTGCTGCGAGTCCCTACAGGCGTGCCCAGCAGACGGCGGCGATTGTCGCCGAACAACTTGCCAAGCCGGTACAGGAACTGGCTCTGATCACTCCGGATGACCCCGTCGAGCCGGTAATAGATTGGCTGCAGGCACATGCGATGGCGTCGTCTTGGCTGCTGGTCAGCCATATGCCGCTGGTTGGTGCGCTGACAGGACGCCTCGTTGAAGGTGATTCTCGAAGCAGCCTGCCCATGCCGACAGCAGCCGTCGCTGGGTTGGAGGCGGAGGTTTGGGCGGCGGGTTGTGCCCAGCTGCGTGTGTTCCGTCATCCTGCGGAGCTGACCTGAGCCGAAGGCTTTCGCAGGCTATTTCTTCACACTGCATGTCTGCAAAGTTTCGCTTCTGGTATGAGCCTGCATGCCGGAGCAAGCAGTGATTTCTGACTTTTGGTTTCTTGTCCTTTCGTCTAGCAAGACGTAAGTCGCATTGCCCGTGTCCGCGCCAGCCTATAGGTTTGTTCTTGTATGATGTATGACACCTTGTAAGCACACAAACTATCGCGCCGGAATTCTGGTTTCGCCAAGCATTGCATGAGCAAGAGGAATCATTTGTGAACTTCACCAGAGACGATGTCATGAAAGCGGTTGGGGATGGCCTGCTTTCGTTTCCTATCACTGACTTCGATGCCAACGGCAGCTTTGACCCCGAGAGCTACCGCAAGCGCCTCGAATGGTTCACCAGTCATGACATCTCCGCCGTGTTCGTGGCCGGCGGAACCGGCGAGTTCTTCAACCTGACGCTGGATGAGTTTCGTGAAGTCGTTACCCTGGCCGTCAAGACGGTCAACGGAAAGCTGCCAGTCATTGCCAGCGCCGGATTGAGCGTAGGCAGCGGCAAGGCCTTCGCCAGAGTCGCCGAGGAAGCCGGCGCCGACGGTATCCTGCTCATGCCTCCCTACCTGACCGAGTGTCCGCAGGATGGGCTGGTGGAATATGCACGTCAGATCTGCGATTCCACGACTATCAATGTCATCTACTACAACCGTGGTAATGGCGTGCTTGAGGCTGATGCGGTCCAGAAACTTGCCGATGCCTGCCCGAACTTGATCGGCTTGAAGGACGGGAAGGGCGACATCCAGTTGCTCAACAAGATCATCAAGACCGTCGGGGATCGCCTGGTCTACGTGGGTGGCGTGCCGACCGCGGAAATCTTTGCCGAGGCGTATTTTTCCATCGGGGTGAATACCTACTCCTCGGCAGTGTTCAATTTCGTGCCGGAGATGGCAGTCAAGTTTTACAAGGCGCTGCGTCAGGGCGACTCGGCCACCGTCAAGAAAATCACCAACGAGTTCTTCATTCCCTTCGTCAACTTGCGTGACACCAAGAAGGGCTATGCGGTCAGCCTGATCAAGGCGGGGGCCGATCTGATCGGTCGTCCGGCGGGCTCGGTGAGGGCGCCGCTCGAGATGCCAACGTCAGAAGAACGGAATGTACTGGAGAGGCTCATCGGTACAGCCAACAGCTTGTAAGTGCTTTGGTCAGGTTCGCTAGAAACGACAATAAGTGAATCCGACCATCAAAGAGAGGTCTGGCCTAAGGGCAACATAATATACAAGGCCTCACAAACGCCAAGCCAAAGGAAGAAAGATTATGACAAACATGAAAAACCATCTTCGGAAGCTTGTCTGTGCTGTAGCGATTGCAGGGACTGCTGGTGCCTCCATGTCGAGTTTCGCGGCAGACTGTCCGATCCCCGGCAATTTGCGTGTAGTCATTGGCTCTACCTCAACCGGCGGTGATACGTACCAGAACTCAAGCATCGTCGCCGATCACCTGGCCAAGAAGCTGGATATCAATGCCAAGGTGGATGCCGTTGGCGCCATGGCGGGGTTTCGTGCGCTAGATCGGAGCCGTAATGGCAATACTGTCATGATTTTCCATGATCAGGCGTACCTGGGTAACCTTTACGGGGTCAAGGGATACGACAATATATTCGAGAAATACACCGTAGGACCGACAGTCGCGATTAACCCTGGCAACGCTTACCTGGTGCCCAAGGATTCGCCTTACCAGAACATTGATGACGTTATCGCTGCGGCGGGTGAAGGTAAGGAAATACGCGTTGCCATTCAGCCGGGCGGTGTCTCTGAGATTGGCTTCAGTGCGTTGAAAAACGCAGTGAAGATTGAGCACCCGGGTAAGGAAGGCAATGTCGTAGCCGTAAACACCGGGTCACAAGCTGATAAAAACCAACTGCTCTTCGATGACATGGCTGACGTCATCAATGGCTCGGTACAGGCGAACGAGCAGTACACCCGATTGCCGGCTGATGACCAGAAGGCAATGCGCTTTGTCTGGTTGACAGCCAGAAACGACACGATCAAGCAGACCAATGAAGAGGGAATGGGTAAGACGTCACAAAAAGATCTTCTTCAGTACGTCAATCCCAACGTAACAGTCCCCCAGGACGACTCTCAGAATTTCACTTTCGATAAGGAATTCTTCTTCCTTTATAACAAGGACATGGACCCGAAGGCGGTAGAGTGCATCGATAACGCGCTCGAAGAAATCTATGCAGAGGGCAGTATTCAGGAGCAACAGAAGAAATCTTTCTTCATTCCTAACTTCAAGCCGTCCAGCGAAGCACAGGCTTATCTTGAAGATAAGCGTGACCAGTACAAAACCATTATAGAGAACATAAAGTAAGTTGCATGCCGCCACCAAGCCAGGCTTGGTGGCGATTATATGGTTTGTGCTCAAAAAGCGGATTGTAAACATTGCTTGACGGCAAAGTGAAGTGGGGGGTATATGGAAAGCCAGTTTCTATCCTTGTTCGAAGTGTCCATTGCTTTCGAAGAGTCGCATTTGTTCTTCCCAAGGATAGTGACTTGGGTTTTGTTAGGGCTGTTTGCGCTTATTGTCTTGATCAAAGCAAAAAAAGTTACTCCTGCATTGCGGCGCGCCGGACAAGCCGTCATGCATGGAAACGAAGGGTTTGATAGAAAGAGATTCTTTGGCACTATCTTTTTAATTGTCATTTACTTTTATCTAATGGCGGTGGTGGGAAATGTCTTCCCCAATACCGGTTATGGGTTCCTTTTCGTTTCTATACCGTTCATCTTTGTTTTGTCCGTGCTTTATGTGGAAGAAAAGACAAAGAAGAATCTTTTGGTGATAGCTATAAATGCTGTTGTTGCGCCAGTCTTGGCCTGGTACGTCCTATCTCAGTTGTTCAGAATCACACTCCCTTGACGGCAGAGTAAAAAGCTATGGAATTTCTGTCTTATCTAAGCCCAATGTTTTTTGTACTAATAGTCGCCGGGGCCTTGGTTGGAGTGATTTTTGGCGCGATTCCCGGCATGACTGCTACGATGGCGGTCGCTGTCTGCCTGCCACTGACCTATGCGCTTGATCTGACCAATGGTTTAGCCTTGCTTCTTGGCCTCTATGTTGGAGGCATCTCAGGAGGTATGGTGCCCGCAGTATTATTAAATATCCCAGGAACGCCTTCATCGATAACGACAACGTTTGATGGTTACCCTATGGCCAAAAAAGGCGAGGGCGAACGCGCACTTAAGATTAGCATTGTCGCTTCGCTTTTTGGCGGTTTGTTTAGTGCTGGCGTGCTCTTCTATTTTGCCCCCTTGCTTGCAGACTTTGCGATAAAGTTTTCCTATGTGGAAAAATTTCTCATTATTTTTCTGGCGCTGACTGTCATCGCCTCACTGACTAAAAATATGTTGATGGGTATCTTCAGCGGCGTGCTTGGTGTATGGCTTAGCCTGATCGGGACTTATGAAATTACCGATGGCGGGAATGGTGAAACTCGCCTTATGTTCGATTTTATGGAGTACTATCTTGTCAGTGGCTTTTCGCTGCTGCCGGTACTGATCGGCATATTCGGCATTACAACGATTCTGCAGGATGCAGAAAAAGGCTTCAAAGGCGATGCCGCCAGCCCTACCATTAAATTGACCACAGGGTCGCGTTTCTCTTTCAATGTTTTCAAAGGCCAACTGACCAACCTAGTGCGTTCTTCCTCGATCGGCACGTTTGTCGGGATGCTTCCCGGTGTTGGCGGTAGTGCCGCTTCAGTGCTGGCTTATACCCAAGAAAAAAACTTTTCCAGAGATTCCTCCCAGATGGGCAATGGTGCGCCCCAAGGGCTCGTGGCTTCTGAGTCATCCAATAATGCCTTGACCGGGGGAGCGCTGGTGCCCTTGCTTTCACTCGGCATTCCTGGTGATTCGACGACAGCGATCCTGATTGGTGCATTCACGTTGCAAGGCATTCAAGTAGGGCCACTCTTCATCGGGGATAACCTCGATACTTGGTACATCATGATTGCCGCACTGGTGCTAGCTAACCTAGTCATGTTCGGCATCATGTTCTTTGCTATCAGATATATCGCCAAGGTGATCGAAGTACCAAAGCATATTCTCTACCCCATCATTGTCATGATGTGCGTTGTCGGTGCTTACGCGATCAATTACGGCATCATGTTCGATGTCTGGACTTTGTTAATCTTCGGCGTCTTCGGTTATATCGCAACCAAGGTGGGTATCGAGCTTGTGCCGCTCATCATTGGCTTCATTCTGGGTGGGTCGGCTGAAGTCTACTTCGTCAAGAGCCTCGAATCCTATGGAACCCTGACAGTTTTCTTCACGAAAAGTCCCATCGCAGTCTTTCTTTGGGCGCTTATTGTGCTCTCGCTAGCTTTCTCCATCTATATCAGGCTTCGCGCACGGAAGAAAGAAAGCCTGGCCTCCTACAGCTAGGCAAGGTGAGGGGTGGCGATATGAATTACGGAGGGGTTGCATGAGCATCGATCAGGAAAAAAGCCGCATGATCAAGGTGCATGAAAAGGACAATGTGGCGATTGTTGTAGAGCGTGGGGGGCTTTCTGAAGGCACTAGCCTGCAGGACGGCACAACACTGAATATGGCTATACCTCAAGGCCATAAGGTTGCGTTGTTTCCTATCGCCATTGGTGATCCGATTATTCGCTATGGCGAAATCATTGGTACAGCAGCTTGCGACATTGCCAGAGGTGATCATGTCAACGAGACCAGTGTGAAGCTGCCCAACGCCCCGGCTCTGCAGGACATGCCTTTAGCGAGGCGTTCCGCACCGGAGGCTGAGGCTCTCGAAGGGTATACCTTCGAAGGCTTTCGCAATGCCGATGGCTCGGTAGGCACCAAGAATGTATTAGGGATTACTACCAGTGTGCAGTGTGTCGCAGGGACTACCGATTACGTGGTCCGACGCATCAAGAGTGAGTTGCTGCCCAACTACCCCAATGTCGACGATGTCGTGGCGCTTAATCATAGCTATGGGTGCGGTGTGGCCATCAACGCGCCTGCTGCGATCGTGCCGATTCGCACGCTGAAAAATATTTCGCTTAACCCCAATTTCGGCGGTGAGGTCATGGTCATCGGTCTGGGTTGCGAAAAGCTGCAACCTTCGGCCCTGCTAACTGATCAGCCGGTCAGGATCTACGAAAATACCGAGGCGGCGGATCCCGGTGCGAATGTTCTGAGCCTGCAGGACGAAAGCTTTTCCGGCTTCGGTGACATGGTCGATGGCATCCTGGACATGGCTGAGCGTCATCTCGAAAAGCTGAATCGTCGACAGCGTGAGACCTGCCCGGCATCGGAGCTGGTCGTGGGTATGCAGTGCGGCGGGAGTGACGCCTTCTCCGGTGTTACCGCCAATCCGGCCGTAGGGTTTGCCACTGACCTGATCGTACGGGCCGGTGGTAGCGTCATGTTTTCCGAAGTCACGGAGGTCCGCGACGCTATCCACCTGTTGACGCCTCGCGCCGTCAGTACAGAGGTAGGGCAGGCGCTGCTTGATCAGATGGCCTGGTATGACAATTACCTGGAGCAGGGGCAGGCGGACCGTAGTGCGAACCCATCCCCCGGCAACAAGCGTGGTGGCTTGAGTAATGTCGTGGAAAAGGCGCTGGGCTCCATTATCAAATCCGGGAACAGCCCCATCGTGGACGTCATCGGGCCGGGAGAGAGGATACGCAAGCGGGGCCTGACCTTCGCCGCGACGCCGGCCAGCGATTTCATTTGCGGCACACTCCAACTCGCAGCAGGGATGAACCTTCAAGTCTTCACGACAGGGCGGGGGACACCGTACGGCTTGCCCATGGTGCCGGTCATCAAGGTCGCTACCAATACTGCGCTCAGTCAGCGCTGGCACGACATCATAGACCTGGATGCGGGGCGCATCGCCACTGGAGACGCCAGTATCGAGGACATTGGGTGGGAGCTTTTTCATCTGATTCTGGATGTGGCCAGCGGCAGGAAGCTCGTGGCGGCCGATCGGCTAGGCCTGCATAACGACCTTGTATTGTTCAATCCGGCGCCAGTCACCTAAGCGGTCCTGTTATTCGTCACTACTTATATTTAGGAATCGATAATCATGTTTCCAACCGTCAAAAGCATGCGCGTGGTCCCGGTCGCCGGTTACGATAGCTTTCTTCTCAACCTGAGCGGTGGGCACGCCCCTTGGTTTGTGCGCTGTGTGGTGATCCTGGAAGACAACGACGGCAACCAGGGGGTCGGAGAGATCCCTTCCAGCGAAGGCATTCTCAAGGGGCTGGAGCAGTGTCGCCCCTTGGTGGAAGGGGCGGCGGTCAACGACGTCAAGCGCACCCTTAACCGTTGCCGCCTGTTGCTGGCCGGCAATGGCCGCGAGGAGCGTGGCCGCCAGACCTTCGACCTGCGCGTCGGGGTGCATGTATTGACGGCCATCGAGTCGGCGCTGTTCGATCTGTTCGGCCAGGCCATGAACATGCCGGTGGCGGATCTGCTGGGTCAGTACGGGCGTCAGCGCGACGAGGTTGAAGCTCTGGGCTACCTGTTCCTGCTCGGGGATCCGGACAAGACCGACCTGCCATATCCCAAGCCGAACGATCCCCGGGATGCCTGGGACGAGGTGCGCTGCCGCGAGGCCTTGACGCCCGAGGCCGTCGCCAACCTGGCCAAGGCGGCGTTCGACCGTTATGGCTTCAAGGACTTCAAGCTCAAGGGCGGCGTACTACGCGGCGAGGAAGAGGCGGACTGCATCCGTGCGCTGTACGAGGCATTTCCCGAGGCGCGCCTGACCCTTGACCCCAACGGGGCGTGGAAGCTGGATGAGGCGGTACGTGTGCTGACGCCAATCCGCGACCTGCTGAGCTATGCCGAAGATCCGTGCGGCCAGGAAGAGAGCTACTCTGGTCGCGAGACCATGGCCGAATTCAAAAAGCGTACTGGCTTGCCCACCGCGACCAACATGATCGCGACCGACTTCAAGCAGCTACAGTATGCAGTACAGCTCAACGCCGTGGACATCCCTCTGGCCGACTGCCACTTCTGGACCATGCAGGGAGCCGTCGCGGTGGGTGAACTCTGCAACGAGTGGGGCATGACCTGGGGCTCGCACAGCAACAACCATTTCGACATCTCGCTGGCCATGATGACTCATGTAGCCGCCGCCTGCCCGGGCGATATTACAGCCATCGACACGCACTGGATCTGGCAGGACGGTCAGCGCATCACCAAGGAGCCGTTCCAGATCCGCGACGGCAAGCTGCGTGTGCCTGAGGCGTCGGGCCTTGGTATCGAACTGGATATGCAGAAGCTCGACGAAGCCCACGCTCTATACAAGAGTCTCAATGTTACTCAACGCAACGACGCTATGGCGATGCAGTATCTGATTCCTGGATGGACCTTCGATCCCAAGAAGCCCACCATGGTGCGTTGATTCGGCGTACGTCTCATGGGTAACCCTGGTTAGAGACAAGCAAAGGAAGGCAGTCATGACTGGCAAACCTGCAGCGCTGGATAACGCAGCACAGCTGAACATTCAGCGAGTCTCACGCAAGGGCAGTCTGTCATCATATGTGGCCGACCAGCTGGCAGAGCTGATCAAGGCAGGCAGCATTTCGGTCGGCCAGAAACTGCCGGGCGAGAACGGGCTCAGCGAAGCCTTCGGGGTTAGTCGTACGGTGATCCGTGAGGCGGTAGCGCATCTCAAGTCGCTGGGCTTGGTTGCAACGCGCAGGGGGGTTGGCACGACGGTAGTACGCGATACCATACCCGAGTCCACACCGGTAGGCGAGATTCGCCCTTCCACGGTGGGGGACATCCTGCATATGCTCGAGCTGCGCATGGAGTTCGAGCCGGCGATGGCAGCGCTTGCCGCCTCACGACATGACGGGGACGATCGCCATCGTCTCCTGAAGGTGCATACCGCTTTTATCAAGGTGTGCAGCGATGCCTCTCTGGCGCAGTCGGAGGACTACGCTTTTCACTATGCCGTGGCAGCAGCAACCGGCAACCCCTGCTTCACCGCGTTCTATGAGCAGTTGCGTCATCGTGTGATTCCACGCGCCAATCTTATCGATGATGAAATCAACCCCGCTTCGACAGGGGCGTATCTGTCTCGGGTTGAGGGGGAGCATACCGATATCCTCGACGCAATCCTGGCTCGAGACCCTCAAATGGCGCGCGAGACGATGTATCAGCACCTCAACCGGGCCAGGACCATGTATGCCAAGTTTCAGGACGTCTGACCGTAAAGAAGAAGGGTCAGGATGCGCATGACTACTACGACGCTCGATTCAACAGGAGGATTCCATGACATTGGAAGGCAAATCACTCATCGGCCAGCAGGCCGTCGCTGGCAATAGCGGCACCTTCCACGCCGTCAACCCGGCCACCGGCGAGCAGCTCGAGCCGGTCTATGCCGGCGGTGGCACCGCCGAGGTCGACCAAGCCTGCCAGCTCGCCTGGGACGCATTCGACACCTACCGTGAGACCTCGCTCGAGGACCGCGCGGTGTTTCTCGAGACGGTGGCCAGCGAGATCGAAGCCTTGGGCGAGCCGCTCATCGAGCGAGCCGTGGCCGAGACCGGCCTGCCCCAGGCCCGCATCGAGGGCGAACGTGGCCGTACCTGCGGCCAGCTGCGCCTGTTCGCCAACGTGGTGCGCGCTGGCGAATGGCTTGATGTGCGTATCGATCCGGCGATGCCCGACCGCCAGCCGATGCCGCGTGCCGACCTGCGTCAGCGTCACATCGCGCTGGGGCCGGTCGCCGTATTCGGCGCCAGCAACTTCCCGTTGGCCTTCTCCGTGGCCGGGGGCGACACTGCCTCGGCGCTGGCCGCGGGCTGCCCGGTAATCGTCAAGGCGCACCCCGCCCACCCCGGCACCTCCGAACTGGTCGGCCGCGCCATGCAGAAGGCCGTCGCCAAGTGCGGTTTGCCGGAGGGCGTGTTCTCGCTGTTGTTTGGTGCCGGCAACGAGATCGGTGGTGCCTTGGTTGCTGACCCGCGCATCAAGGCGGTGGGGTTCACCGGCTCACGCAATGGCGGGCTGGCTCTTGCGCGCATTGCCCAGCAGCGCAAGGAGCCGATCCCGGTCTACGCCGAGATGAGTTCGATCAATCCGGTGTTCCCGTTGCCGGCAGCGCTGAAAGCCCGTGGCGAGGCGATGGCCGAAGGCTTCGTGGCCTCGCTCAACATGGGCGCCGGTCAGTTCTGCACCAACCCGGGCCTGGTCATCGCCGAAAAGGGCGAGGCGCTGGACGCCTTCGTCGCCAAGGCCGGCGAGGTGCTCAAGCAGAGCGCGTCGCAGACCATGCTCACCCCGGGCATCCATGACGCCTACCAGCAGGGCGTGGGTCGGCTCTCGAGTCACGACAAGGTGCGCGAAGTGGCGCGTGGCCAGGTCGGCGAGACGCCCAACCAGTGCCAGTCGGCGCTGTTCGTGACCTCGGCGGCCGACTTCCTGGCCGAAGAAACCCTGCAGGAAGAGGTGTTCGGCTCCTCCTCGCTGGTCATCGAGTGCAACGACACGGCCGAGGTGAAGCGGGTCGCCGAGCATCTGGAAGGCCAGCTCACCGTCACGTTGCAGATGGACGATGCCGACCTCGACGCGGCGCGTGCGCTGCTGCCGACGCTGGAGCGCAAGGCGGGCCGCGTGCTGGTCAACGGCTGGCCGACCGGGGTCGAGGTGTGCCATGCCATGGTTCACGGCGGGCCGTACCCGGCGACCTCGGACAGCCGCACCACCTCGGTGGGTAGCGCGGCGATCTTCCGCTTCCTGCGCCCGGTGTGCTACCAGGCGCTGCCGGAAGGGCTGCTGCCCGAGCCGCTCAAGGAGAGCAACCCGCTGGGGCTCAAGCGGCTCTATGACGGCAAGCGCGAAG
>NZ_KB899998.1 GCF_000378505.1 Modicisalibacter luteus DSM 23508
AGGGGCCTTGAGAGGCCCGGGTAGTGGTCGCCACGACATACGGATACGCGAGTCGTATCGCCAGTCAGCTTGATCACGTTGTAAAGTGCACCGTTTCCGGGTGCTGCGCCACGCGCAGCATGCCACAGTTACGCCTGACGACCATAGCGAGCGGGTCCCACCTGACCCCATGCCGAACTCAGCAGTGAAACCGCTCAGCGCCGATGGTAGTGTGGGGCCTCCCCATGCGAGAGTAGGTCATCGTCAGGCATCTTTTCGAAAACCCCAGCCAGCCGGCTGGGGTTTTTTCGTTGGGGCGGGAAAAACAGACACGTACAGGCGCTGCAACAGTCCAGCGTGATAAAGCCAAGCCGTGCTCAGCACGGCTTGGCCATTGATGAAGATCTGCGAATCGACGTTACCCGTGAATTCCTTGGCTTCTCAGATAGTCGTCATAGCTCCCACTGAAGTCGACGATACCGTCAGGCTTCATCTCAATGATGCGTGTAGCTAGTGAGCCAACGAACTCACGATCATGGCTGACAAAGATCAAGGTGCCAGGATAGTTATCCAGCGCCAGGTTGAGCGCCTCGATAGACTCCATGTCGAGGTGATTGGTGGGCTCGTCCATCACCAGAACGTTGGGCTTCTGCAGCGTCAACTTGCCGAACAGCATACGGCCCTGCTCGCCGCCGGAAATCACTTTTACCGACTTACCGATGTCATCGTGTGAGAACAGCATGCGCCCGAGCGCAGCGCGGATGGCCTGCTCCCCATTTGTCGTCCACTGGCTCATCCACTCGAACAGCGTCTCCCCACCTGCAAAGTCGGCGGCATGATCCTGGGCGAAGTAACCGACCTCGGCGCTGTCGGTCCATTTCACCTCGCCGCCATCGGGGAGCATGGTACCGACCAGGCAGTTGAGCAGGGTAGTCTTGCCGATCCCGTTGGGACCGATGATGGCGACGCGCTCGCCGGCCTCGATCTGCATGCCGAAGCGCGCAAACAGCACGTTGTCGCCATACGCCTTGGTAATATTGTCGACAGTCAGCGCATGGCGGTGGATCTTTTTGTTCTGCTCGAAACGGATGAAGGGGCTGACACGGCTAGACGGCTTGACCTCCTCGAGCTGGATCTTGTCGATCTTGCGCTGTCGCGAGGTAGCCTGCTTGGCCTTGGAGGCGTTGGCCGAGAAGCGGCTGACGAAGGTCTGAAGCTCGGCGATCTCAGCCTTCTTCTTGGCGTTGTCGGCCTGCAGACGCTCACGGGCCTGGGTGGCGGCGATCATATACTCGTCGTAGTTGCCGGGGAACAGCTTGAGCTCCCCGTAGTCGAGGTCCGCCATGTGGGTGCAGACGCTGTTCAGGAAATGACGGTCGTGAGAGATAATGATCATCGTTGAGCTGCGCGCCTTGAGCACCTCTTCCAGCCAGCGGATGGTATTGATGTCCAGGTGGTTGGTCGGCTCGTCGAGCAGCAGCACGTCAGGGTCACTGAACAGCGCCTGGGCGAGCAGTACACGCAGCTTCCAGCCGGGGGAGACAGCGCTCATGGGGCCGGTATGCTGCTCGAGAGGAATACCCAGCCCGAGCAGCAGCTCGCCGGCGCGCGACTCGGCGGTGTAACCATCAAGTTCGGCGAACTGGGTCTCCAACTCGGCCACCGCCATGCCGTCCTCCTCGCTTATCTCTGCCTGAGCGTAGATTCGCTCGCGCTCGGCGGCGACGCGCCACAAATCGGCGTGCCCCATGATCACGGTGTCAATGACGCGCTCGTTCTCGAATGCGAACTGATCCTGGCGCAGCTTGCCGAGGCGCAGGTTCTGTTCGATCATCACCTGGCCGCTTGAGGGCTCGAGATCACCGCCGAGGATCTTCATAAAGGTCGATTTGCCACAGCCGTTGGCACCGATAAGGCCGTAACGGTGGCCGTTGCCAAATTTGACGGAAACATTTTCGAACAGGGGTTTGGCCCCGAACTGCATGGTGATGTTGGCGGTGGCGATCAATGCGGGCTCCAATGCATCGACTGATGCCTGGCGGCGTCAGCGATGAGTGTGAACGGGTGGGAAAAGGGCGCGATTGTAGCGGGTCCGGCGAGGAAATGGCAGACAGTGCGCAGGTTTCATGCGGCTTGCCGCCGAGCATGAGAACCCTACTGCTGGCACGAAAAGAGCCGGGCCCTTGGGCCCGGCTCTTTATTTTATTGTATTGCTACGACGTTTGAAATGAGCTCAGGAAGCCGTGTTCTGCTCGATACCTTGAACGTACCACGGCGCACCATCACGCAGATCACGCACCAAGTGCCAAGTCTCGTTGAACTCATTCTGCTCGCCATTTTCATCTATGAGGCCGTGGAATAGCACCGTGGCTTCAGCCTGGCGGCCGACCTCACGAACATCGCCTAGTTCTGCGAACACGCGCAGGACTTCGGTGCGGTTATTCGCTGGCTGGTTGGCGCGTTCTTCGCGCAGCAGATTGTAAAGCTCAGGCGTCACGTATTCCTGAATACTGCTGAGGTCATTGTTGTCCCAGGCGCGCTGCAGGGTCATGAAGTGCTCCTTGGCCCCGCCCAAGAAACGCTCCTTATCGAACCAGGCAGGAGACGCTGCGGCACCGCCGCCGAGGCTGCTTGCCGTGAAGGCCTGTGTCGAGTTGTCGGTACGGGTCTGCGGTTGGTGGTCGTGAGCCTGGGGACCACCGGCCGGTGCAGGCTGGCGACGCTTGCGGAACAGACGGAAGGCCAGCCAGATGGCGCCTGCAATTAGCAGCATATCCACTAGGCGCAGCTCATCGAAGGCGCCGCCGAAGAACAGCGAAGCCAGTAGACCGCCGGCTAGAAGGCCTGCGAAGGGCCCGGCAAAGCGTGACAGACCTTTGGATGGCTGGCGAGAAGGCGTTGCAGTGGCCGTGCGGTTAGGCGCAGCGTCTGTGCTGTTCGCTGAGCGCGAGTAGGTGCCGAAGCTCTTGCCGCCGCCCATTCGCTTGGCCTCGGCGTGGTCGACAGCGAGGCCGAAGCCGAGCAGACCGACCAATAGCATGACAAACAGGTTTCGCATGTGGTGTTGTCTCCCGAAGGGTAATGAAAAGGCTGGGAGCAGTTTAACCCCCAGCCTTCGTCCCTGTCCCTATTCCTGCACGATAAGACATCTCAAGCGGGACTTTGTTCCTCGCGGGTAAATATCCAGGTATCACCCTGGGAGAGCGTGGGGTTGAAACGATAGCCGTCGACATCGAAGTCCTTGAGACCTTCCGGGGCATCGACCCGCTGTTGAATCATCCATGCACTCATCAGGCCGCGAGCCTTCTTGGCATAGAAGCTGATGATCTTGTATTGGCCGTTCTTGGCATCCTTGAAGACCGGAGTAATGACCCGAGCCGACAGGCGTTTGGCGTCGATGGCCTTGTAATACTCGTTCGAGGCGAGGTTGACCAGAACGGGCGTGCCGCTTTTGGCGATGGCAGTGTCCAGGTCCTGGGTAAGCTGCGCTTTCCAGAAAGCGTAAAGATCCTTGCCGGCATTATTGGGCAGACGAGTCCCCATCTCCAGCCGGTAGGGCTGGATCAGATCGAGTGGGCGCAGCAGGCCATACAGGCCGGAAAGGATACGCAGGTGGTCCTGGGCGAAGGCATTGTCCTGTTCACTGAAGGAGGCGGCATTCAGCCCTACATAAACATCACCCTGAAAAGCCTGAATGGCCTGTTTGGCGTTCTCGAGGTCGAAAGGCGGGGCCCATTCGGCAAAACGTGCGGCATTGAGGCCGGCCAGCTTATCGCTGATGCCCATCAGTTCGGCAATCCGCTGCGGTGAGTAATCGCGCAGGATGTCTATGAGCGCCTGGCTCTGTTCCAGGTAGTCGGGCTGGGTGTGGGTTCGAGTGGTCGGAGGCGTTTCGAAATCCAGCGTCTTGGCCGGGGAGATCACGCTCAGCATGTAAGAGGGCTCCTGCGTCTTGTGTCATGGCAGGCAAGAGTATACCAAGCGGCGTAGCGAGGGCCGATGCAGCCCCCGCTATCACGCTCATAGTTCAAGGACTGGGATTGGAAAGTCGGCGATGCACCGCGTCGATTTCCTCGAGTACGGTCTGGTCGAGCGACAAGTTCTCGCTGGCCAGGTTACTTTCCAATTGCTCCATGGTGGTGGCGCCAATGATATTGCTGGTCAGGAACGGGCGCGAGTTGACGAACGCCAACGCCATCTGCGCTGGATCAAGCTCGTGCCGGCGCGCGATATCGACATAGGCGCGGGTGGCTTCATTGGCCACGTCCGAGGTATAGCGCTTGAAGCGTTCGTACAGGGTTAGACGACCCTTGGGTGGCTGAGCGCCATCGAGATACTTGCCAGACAGTACCCCAAAGGCCAAGGGGGAATAGGCGAGCAGGCCAACTTGCTCGCGATGAGCGATTTCAGCCAGGCCGACCTCGAAGCTGCGATTAAGCAGGTTATAGGGGTTCTGTACGCTGGCGACGCGCGGCACGCCGATCGTGTCGGCGAGGTGCAGGCTGTGCATGACGCCCCAGGGTGTCTCGTTGGACAAACCGATGGCGCGTACCTTGCCGGCGTCGACCAGCTCTTTGAGAGCCGATAATGTCTCGGTCAGGGGCGTGGCAGCCTCTTCCGGGTCAGGCTCATAACCAAGCTTGCCGAAGAAGTTGGTGCTGCGGTCCGGCCAGTGCAATTGATAAAGGTCGATGTAATCGGTCTGCAGACGCTCGAGACTGGCATCGATCGCCTGATGGAGATGTTCGCGGGTCAGACGCGGTCCGCCGCGGATATGTTCCATACCCGGTCCGGCCGCCTTGGTGGCAATCACTAGGTCGTCACGCTTGCCACGTGCCTTGAGCCAAGTGCCGATATAGGCCTCGGTACGCCCTTGAGTCTCGCCCTTGGGCGGGACCGGATACATCTCGGCGGTGTCGATAAAATTGATGCCGAAATCGACGGCGCGATCGAGCTGCTCGTGAGCCTCGGCTTCGGTGTTTTGTTCACCGTATGTCATGGTCCCCAGGCAGAGTCGAGTGACATCGATCCCCGTCCGGCCAAGTGGTCGTTTCTGCATCCTGCAGGCTCCAACTATGTTAGGGAAACAGGCATGGTAGCGGGGGCTGGAGAAAGCGGCAAACGAGGGTTGAGTCGGGCTTGCGGGGGGCGTATGCTTGCCCACCGTTGATCCGGCAGAGTCCGGATAATTGGCAGTAAGGAGATGGAACGTGGAATGGCTCTGGATAGGGGCTATATTCGACGTTGTCACCCTAGGCAAACTGGATTGAAGGTTCTTAGCCATGCCGCAGGCATCTTCCCTGTTTACCCGGCTTGAGTATCGACTGGCTGAGCAGTTGTTCCAGACTCGCTGGCTGCCGCGCTCGCCGCGTACTCAGCGTCTGACCATGCATCTCTTTCATCGCTGTGCCGAAGCCGGGCACACAGCGGCGCTTTCGGTGTATGGCAACATGCTGTTCCATCGTGGGATTACGCCGCAGGATAAGGCGCGTGGTGCCCGCTATGTATTGCAGGCGGCTCAGAGTGGTGATGCTGAGGCCCAATACCAGGCTGCGCTGATCTATGAGCATGGCTGCGCTCAGTATCCGCGACGCCACGATCATGCCGTGACTTGGTACGCGCGTGCCGGAGAGGCTGGCCATCGTCTAGCAGCCAAACGCCTGGCCCAGGCCTACCAGCTGGGCGAGCTCGACCTGATTGTCGATACGCACCGTGCCGCGCACTGGCAGGCACTCGCCGAGCAGCCGAACTATAACACCGAGGTACGCGATCCACAGATGCACTGAGCGCCGTGTCAGGCCCTGTGGCTGCGTTTAATCCGACGCCAGGCAAATCCGGGCATTAGCCCGGATTTCATGTTTTCATAAGCAGGGTCTACAGCCGAATCGTCTAGCCCGAACCAGATAGGAATGTGATGTGACGCTGCCCATCCTGCTCGATATCGAAGCGTCCGGTTTTGGCCGGGGCAGCTATCCCATAGAGGTTGGCTTGGCGAGAAGCGATGGCACTACCTGCGCCTTTCTGATTCAGCCGATCGCGGAATGGACTCACTGGGACCCCAAGGCCGAATTGCTGCACGGGATCTCACGAGGGCGTTTGCAGCGCGAGGGGTACCCCATCATCGAAGTGGCTCGCTGGCTCAACGACGAACTCAGCGAGGCCGGGATCGCCTACAGTGACAGCTGGGGCTACGACAACACATGGCTTTCATTACTGTTTCATCATGCCGGAATGCTGCCGCGTTTTCGCCTTGAGGCCCTGCGCCGGCTGCTCAGCGACACGCAGCTTGCTCTCTGGAAGCGCACCAAGGAAGCCTTGATCGAAGAGCGTGGAATCCGTCGCCACCGGGCCGGTGAAGATGCCCGGTTGCTGCAGTTGACCTACCTGCGGACTCTCGACTCGGCAACGTGCCGCTAGCCTCATCCGGTCGGCTATCCCTCGCCGCTTACCGATAGTAAAACCTTGCCGATACTGGCATTGCTTTCCAGATAAGCCATGGCGTGTTCGGCGTCCTGAATTGGCCATTCGCGATCAATCAACGGACTAAGTTCGCCGCGTGCCAGACGTGGCCAGACATGGGCAAACAGTGCATCAAGTATGGCCCCCTTGGCCTGTGGCGTCTTGCTGCGCAGTGTCGAGCCTATCAGGCGTTGACGTTTCATCAACATGCGACCCATATCCAGCTCGGCGGTGCGCCCGCCCATCAGGCCGATCAGGACCAGGCGCCCGTCCATGTTGAGGACCTGTTGATTGTCAGCCAGGTAGCTGGCTCCGACCGGGTCGAGGATCATGTCGGCGCCGCCCCAGTCCTTCACAGCCTGAACGAAGCTTCCTTGATGCCGGTTCCAGCCGGCATCGGCACCCAGGGATAGGCACTTCTCCAACTTGTCGTCGCTTCCCACGGTCACGAAGCAGGGATGCCCGAAGGCACGACAGAGCTGGATGGCTGTCGTTCCCACACCACTTGCCCCGGCATGCAGCAACACGCGCTCTCCCTGCCGCAGCGCCCCCTCCATGAATAGATTGAGCCAGGCCGTGGCGAACACCTCGGGTAGCGCCGCTGCCTCGCGCAGCCCATAACCTTGGGGCAGCGATAGCACCTGAGCCTGGTGCACGACGACGTCTTCGGCGTAACCGCCACCGGCGAGCAGCGCGCAAACCTGCTGGCCGACATCGAACCCATCGACCCTTGCCCCTTTTTCGACGATCGTGCCGCTGACCTCCAGTCCGAGAATCTCAGAAGCGCCGGGAGGCGGGGGATACTGCCCCGCACGTTGCATCAGGTCGGCCCGGTTCATTCCGGCCCAGGCGACCTTGATGCGCACCTCATCGGGGCCAGGAGCAGGCAGAGGCGGGTGTTCCGTCCAATGGAGCGATTGTTCGTCGAACGTGATGGCGTACATGGCATCTCCTTGTGCCGTGAATTTCCTCAGGCCGGCTTGAGGTGGGCTTCGAGGCTCTCTAGCAGAGACTCGGATGTGCGGGCATGCCGGAGCTGGGCTCGCGTCCGCGCCGCGAGGAAGCCGGCGTCGACGGCATTGTCCAGAAAGCTTAGCAGGGGCTGATAGAAGCCAGCGACATCGAGCAGGCCCACCGGCTTGTCGTGCAAGCCGAGATACTGCCAAGTCCACACTTCAAATAGCTCTTCCAGCGTACCGATCCCGCCAGGCAGCGCCACAAAGGCGTCGGCATGTGCAGCCATGCTGGCCTTGCGTTCGTGCATGTTGTCGACACGAATCAGTTCGCTCAGGCCAAGGTGGGCCATCTCTCGATCGACGAGGTGATGCGGCATGACGCCGATAACCTCGCCACCGGCCTCCAGGGCAGCATCGGCGACGGCGCCCATCAGGCCGATGCGGGCACCGCCGTAGACCAGGCCCAGGCCTCGCTCGGCAAGGCCGCGCCCCAGCGCAACGGCGGATTCACGAAAGCGGGGATCGTTGCCTTCGCGCGATCCCAGGTAGACACAGACTCTCGGCATGGGGTCTCTCCTTGCGAAAGGGCTGATCTTAGCATTGCCTGCAACGAAAACGGGCGCCGCAAAGGGCGCCCGTATTATCGACCGGCACGGATCAGGGCAGGCAATCGATGAGGCCGTATTCGGCATCCAGCCACTGCCCGATGACATTATCACCGCAGAGATGGTGGGCATACTGGGTATGAAGGCAGCGTACCTGATCCCAGTTGGCGATCCCACCGATGCCTCGCTCGTGGAACAGCGAGGTATAGCCTTGGCGTTCGGCCTGATCACGATGAGCCTCGCTCATGTGATGCCAACGCTGGGCAACGTAGTCCTCATGACTGCGATGGTAGGCGGCCAGGAACTCGGGATCGTCCTGCAGGCGAGCCTCGAGTTGCTTGATCACGCCGCTGGCCTCGATGCGCGATAGCTCGACCTTGAGTAGCCCGGAAGTCAGCCAGTACAGCGTGGGGAAAGGCTTGTCGTCGACGATGGACTCCATGCGCAGCACCAGAGGTATGCCTTGGCCATCGGTGGCGGTCACTGCCTGGATGCCGCGCGGGGCTCTGCCAAGCTGTTCGGCAATGATCGCCAGTTGTGTGTCAGTGGGCGTCTGGTCGGTCTGGATCAACATCGTTTCCGGGGTCCCGCAGAAATTTGTTGGAGTGCGCCACACCGCGGAAAAATGCCTGATTGAGCTGAATCGGGGTGGGCACATAGCCCCACTCACGCTCGCAGTAATCATTGGCGCGCGCGATCAGGACGTCGTATAGGCGATTGAACGGGGCATCATAATCGTAAGGATCATCGCCGAACAAGCGGATATGCGGGTAGTCCGCAAAGCGCGCAATGAAATAACGTTCCAGATCGGCCTCGACGGCTCGGTGACGTTCGATATTGTCTGGCGAAATCCACAGATCGTAGCGAATGGCCATGCATCGGCTCCGGCTGGACGGCGATATATGTTTGACAACGAGGAAGGATAAAAGGCTCAACGGCGTGCCAGTGGTGCCAGGCGTGCCTGGGTGAGCCGTTGTAGAACCGTCGGAGCGAGAGCGATCTCCAGGCCGCGCCGACCAGCACTCACGTGTATGCAAGCCAGGTCAGCGGCACTATCGTCGATAAAGGTCGCCAAGCGTTGTTTCTGGCCCAAGGGACTAATGCCACCTACTACATAACCCGTGGCGCGTTCGGCCTCAGCGGTATCGGCCATGACGGCCTTTCTGCCATTTGCCGCCCGGGCCAGCGCCTTCAGGTCGAGCATACCCGAGACCGGCACGACGGCGACCGCGAGCTTTCCGTCGATCTTCGCCAGGAGTGTCTTGAAAACGGTATGTGGCGCCAGGCCGAGCAGGCGGGCGGCTTCCTCGCCATAGGCGGCGCTCGCGGGATCATGCGGATATTCGTGCAGCTCGAAGGTGACCTTGGCACGCTTGAGCGCCTGCACAGCCGGTGTCATGCGCCGGCCTCAGCCGTCTCGACGAGATGTGCTGCCAAGGCATGGCGTATCTCATCAGGCAAGGGCGCAGCACGCTTGTTCTCATGATCGTAGTGCACCAGCACGGTATTGCCGCGCGCGCCCGGGCGGCCTTTCTGCCAGGCTTCCTGAGTCACTGTGAACGAGCTGTTGCCGAGTCGCGAGATCCAGGTACGGATCTCGATATTTTCGCCATAGAATAGTTCCGCCAGGAACTCGACGTCGAGTCGGGCCATGATTAGCGCCCACTTGCGCGGGTCGAGGTCGGGAGTGAACAAGCGAAACAGATCGTTGCGGGCCAGTTCGAACCAAGCCGGCAAGCGTGTGTTGTTGATGTGGCCCAAGGCGTCGGTATCGTAAAAGGCGGGCTCCAGAGTGCGGGTGAACATCGCGAATCCTTGTCGAATGGCACCTCAGAATGCCGCCCGATCAAACGCTAGGTCAAGCGTTGGCGGGTAGGCGCGAACGCTGCCAGTAGGCCTGCAGCCGCGTCCACAGCAACAACCATACGGTGGCCACGGCAAAGCCTGCCAGCGTACCCAGCGTCAATCCCAGCGTGGGGTATGTCAGCGATACGCATAGTGCGTAGCAGAGCAGAGAACCGAGGCCGGCCGGATAGTGCTTGATGACTGTGGCGACCGGTGCCGGGCCATGCGTTAGATGCAGAATCACCAGAAAGGGGTACATGGTGACCGGAAATGCTGCCAGCAGCCCTGCCCAGGCTGAGGGTAGGACATGTGCCAGGCCGGTAATCGTAAAGATGATCGCCGCCGCCAAAAGGGCGCGGAACAGCACGCTGGTCCATGAGGCGCGCCCGCGGGTGCCGGTGCGACGGTCGGGGACTTGACGGTAGAGCCAGGTAAATATCCCGATGGCCACCAGTGTGGTCAGTGTGCCACCTAGACGGTCGAACTCGATCGTGGCCAATACGGTGCTTGCCGCAAGCCAGCAGGCCAAGCCGCCCAAGGTACCGGTCAAGACACCTGGCAGGCCTGCACGTCGCCCGCATAGCAGGTATCCACCTCCCAGGGCCAAGGTCGCGGTGAATCCTGCCAGCGTGTGAACGGCGCTGTCGGCAGCAAAGCCGGGCGAAATCTCTAGCCCGATGAAAAACAGAGCAATGGCTGTGCCCAGCGGATAACCGGACAGCAGACCGGCAACGCGCGGACTCAGGCGTTCGGCAATGGCCGCCAGACCAAGCACGACACCGATCGAGACCACCAGCTTGGCGACCTGCCAGGCAAAGGGAACGTCCAAGAACGACTCCAGGGCAGAAACGGATAGGCCCCGCCATAGGATCATGCCCAGGCGGCTAGCCCGACTATATCAGACGTTGAGACTGCTGGTCGGCCCAAGCCTGCTCAAGCGCGGGCGTCAGGGGTTCATGCAGATGATCTGGCAGGGCCTCGCGCGCCTGCTCGAAAGTTTCGAAGCTGCGGTTGCGCAGCCAGCAGTAGGCCCAGGCACAGGCTTCCAGCTCATCCTGCGGTACCGGCCGGGACGGTATTTGCACCAGCAGAAACAGCGCGCTGCGCATGGCCCACTGCGGCGGTTGGGCATCGCTGCTCCACGCCGCCAGGGTCGCTCCGCTGGGCGTATCGTCGGGTTCGCCCAGGTTGGCCAGGCGGGCCGTATCGGCGAGTATTTGTGCCAGGCGGTCGGGATCGGCCTGGCCGACGAACATCCAGTGTCCAACCAGACGAGGTCCACCGCGCATGGCCTTGGCATAAAAGGGGCTTTCAGGCATGTTCTTCCTCAGGAATAACAGAGTTTCGACATGGAGAGACCATGCGTTTCGATTTTGCCACGTCTATCGACCGCCGCCAGTACCCATCTCAGAAATGGCAGCGCTATGCAGCGGATGTCTTGCCACTGTGGGTTGCCGACATGGATTTCGTGTCACCGCCGGCCGTGGTCGACGCCTTGAGCGAGCGAGTCGCGCATGGTGTGTTCGGGTATGGTAGAACGCCGGACAGTTTGCGCCATGTACTGTGCGAATGGAGCCGGCAACATTATCACTGGCCAATTGACCCTGCCTGGCAACTGTGGCTGCCGGGCGTCGTACCGGCATTGCATCTGGCCAGTCTGGCCTTGACCGAGCCGGGCGAGGGGGTATTGACCGTCACGCCCATCTATCCGCCGTTCCTCAAGGTGGCCGAACGTACGGGGCGGCTGCCGCAGACCGCGAACCTGGCCGAGCCGATCTCCGGTGACGAGACCTGGCGGCTTGACCGCGACGCCCTGGAGGCAGCCATCACGCCAGAGACCCGGCTGCTACTGTGGTGCCACCCGCACAACCCGACCGGACGTGTCTGGCATCATGAGGAACTGGCAATTCTCGCCGAGTTGGCCGAACGCCACGATCTGATCGTTGTTTCAGATGAGCTGCACTGTGATCTGATACTAGATGGCGAGCGGCACCGCCCCTTGGCGGCAGCGTTTCCCGAGTTGGCCAAAAGGGTCATCACGCTCTGGGCACCCTCGAAGACGTTCAATCTGGCCGGCCTGACCTGTGCCTGCGCCGTGGTTCCCGATGGCAAGCTGCGGCGCCGGTTGCAGGAGGCCATGCGTGGCCTGATGCCGGATATCAACGTGCTTGGCCTGTTAGCCGGTGAGGTGGCCTACCGTGAGGGTGAGCCGTGGCGCCAGGCGCTGCTCAAGGTATTGCGAGACAACCGCCGTTGTCTCGGCGAGCACGTGGCACAATGGCCGGGTGTCACCTACCGCGAGCCGGAATCCACCTACCTGGCCTGGCTGGACCTGCGAGAAACGGGACTGGGCGAGTCGCCCCAGCGGGTACTGCTCGACCGTGCCAAAGTCGCCTTGTCGGATGGTGCCGACTTCGGCTGGCCCGGTTTCGTACGTCTGAATTTCGGGACACCCATGGCCCAGTTGCAGCAGGCGTTGGAGCGCCTCGATACGGTGCTTCGCGGGGCATGACGAGGAACGGCGGGCCTGGGCCCGCCGTTCGAAAATTGCCACCGTTGTCGTATCAGTACAGCAGGGCAAATAGCCTGCGCCGGTAGGCGACTGTCAACGGATGATCGGCGCCAAGAGCATCGAAAACACGCAACAAGGTCTTGCGTGCCGCATCGTCGCCATAGGTACGGTCGCTTTTCATCAGCGCCAGTAACGCGTCCAGGCCGGTTTCGTATTGTCCGTCGGCTACTTGCCGCAAGGCACGGCGATACTGGGCTTCGCTATCGTCGCGCCCCTCCAGGGTAGCCATCTCTTCGGCGTCGGGGGCTTCTTCGCCGAACTCGATGCGGGCACGCACGCCACGTGCCTTGGCACTGTCGCGATGCTCGGGGGGCAGGTTGTCAAGAATCGCCCGGGCTTCCTCGGGGTTGCCCTCAGCCAACACCGCACCAGCCAACCCGATCTGGTAATCGTGATGGTCGGGGTATTCTTGGCTCAGCTGTTGATAGATGGTGCGTGCTGTTGCCGCATCGCCAGCAGCGAGCGCGGCCTCGGCCTGCTCTTCGGGGCTGGCTGGCGCATCCTGGGGAGCTTCGATGTACTGGGCCAGCCATTCACGGATCTGCCGCTCGGGCAGGGCGCCCTGAAACTGATCGTATAATTGACCCTGCATGATCAGTTTGACGTCGGGAACCGAGCGAATCCCGAGCTGTGCTGCAATCTGTTGATGCTCCTCGATATTGAGTTTGGCGAGAACGAACGCACCGGCATACTCGTGAGCGAGCTTCTCCAGTATCGGCATCAGGTTCTTGCAGGGTTCGCACCACGGGGCCCAGCAGTCGAGAAGTACGGGGGTCTTGACCGAGCCTTCCAGCACGACCTGCTGAAAATTGGACATGTCGACGTCGACAATGTAGCTCGATGGGTCGGCCTGCGTGGCGCTCGGTTGTTGCGAAGCCTCGGGCGTGCTAAGCGGGGCTCCAGTATGGGGATCGACAATCGGCATAACGCTTGGCTCTATTGAGAGTGGGTATATCTCTCCAGATGCGGGCCGACAAGCAAGGATTCAAGGGGAGGGCACCCATGAAGGGTTTAATGAACCTCTGTCTGCGCAGCCTTGCCGTGCTGGGGCTAGTCGGAATTTTAATGCTGGGCGGGCCACTGGTCATGCTGGCTGGCCCGACTATTGACCTGAACAGCCACTGGTCGACCGCGGATCGCTCGGTGGCGGGGTTGGCCCCAACTCCCGAAGAAGCCCACGAAGCCGTGGTACAGGTGTATGCGGCGCGCGCTTTCAATTGGCGAGGCGCTTTCGGCGTCCATACCTGGATTGCCACCAAGGCTGAAGGCGACACGTTCTACCGTGTCTACGAAGTGACCCGCTGGCGTGGGGCGGTGCATGTTTCCCGCCAGCGGAGCCCCGATCGGGCCTGGTATGGCAACCCACCACAACTTCTGGCCAGCTATTATGGCGACGCAGCGGCACGGCTGATTTTGCCTATCGAAGCGGCGGCCGCTGCCTACCCGCGTGCCGGTCAGTACCGTATCTGGCCCGGGCCCAACAGCAACACCTTTACGGCCTGGATAATCCGTCAGGTACCCGGTTTACGGGTGCACCTTCCACCTACGGCGATCGGCAAGGATTACCTGATTGATGGCTGGGCCACGACGGCGCCCAGCGAGAGCGGCTATCAGATTGCGTTGGGTGGCCTCGTCGGGATTCTGGTAGCGCGTGATGAAGGCGTAGAGATCAACCTGCTGGGGCTGGTCTTCGGTATCGATTATGCCGTGCCGGCGCTCAAGTTCCCTGGCATTGGTCGCCTGGGATTCGAGTCGCCAGCTCTGGGGCGCTCGGGAGATGGCCAAACAGGTAGCAGCGTTGAATCGACAGCAGCATTAAGTGCACGATGACATATTGTGCATACTGAGGAAACGGCAAAGAAAAAGCCGACCCTATTGGATCGGCTTTCAATATTTGGTAGCGGGGACCGGATTTGAACCGATGACCTTCGGGTTATGAGCCCGACGAGCTACCAGACTGCTCCACCCCGCATCAGACTGTGGAGCGTATTCTACGGATTTTTTGCCTTGGGTCAAGTATTCAATACTCGCACAGCCCAGTAAAACTCGACCATACTTTGTTGGAGGGAGGCCGGACGGCTAATGCGCCTCTCGTTCTCCATAACAATCGTCATGACTCAGGGGGAGAATATATGACACAAACAGCATCCGTGGCGTGGGTAACCGGCGGTACCGGCGGTATTGGTTCGGCCATTTGCCGCGAGCTGGCCAAGGAGGGCTATCTGGTCGTGGCGGGTTACCACAATCCCGATAAGGCAAAAGCCTGGCTTGAAGGCCAGCGCGCCGATGGTTACGAGAACATCGTCCTGTCCGGCACCAACCTGATCGACTATGAGGATTGCGAGGCCGGCGTGCGCGAGATTCGCGAGAAGTACGGACCCGTTAGCGTTCTCGTCAATTGCGCAGGTATCACCCGGGATACCACACTCAAGAAGATGAGTCCCGAACAGTGGCGTGAAGTCATCGATACCAACCTCAACAGCGTGTTCAATACCTGCCGCTGCGTGATCGAGGACATGCTTGGGGAGGGCTACGGGAGAATCGTCAATATTTCCTCGATCAATGGGCGTAAGGGCCAGTTCGGCCAGGCCAACTATGCCGCCGCCAAGGCGGGTATGCATGGGCTGACCATGTCATTGGCCCTGGAGACCGCCACCAAGGGAATTACCGTCAATACCCTGTCGCCTGGCTATATTGCCACCGACATGATCATGAAGATTCCCGAGAAGATTCGAGAGTCGATTCGCGAGACGATTCCCGTCAAGCGCTATGGCACCCCAGAAGAAGTGGCCCGTGCCGTGGCGTTTCTGGCACATCGCGACTCCGGCTACATCACGGGGGCCAATCTGGACATCAACGGTGGGCAGTTCATGGGCTAAACGGACAGTCGCCCTGCAAGCCAAAAAGAGCAAGCCGTTCGGCCTCGCTCTTTTTGCATTTGGCTAGGATGAAGGCAGGCGGGCCAGTTGGCTGAGATGGTTGTCGAGCTCACCCGCCTCACGGGACCATAGCGAGGGGGCGACTGGCCCTGTGGCCAGGATACCGCACAGGATGTCGTGCAGTTCCCCAGCCTTGGAGAGTTCACGCTCACGAGATTCGTTGAGTCGCTCTACTTGAATGGCCAAGCGGAGCGGCTCGTCGGCGCGTTCGACTCGTGCCCCGGCCAACAGGGCGAGATGGACACGCAGGCGGCCAAGCTGCTCCGCGACCTGCTCCGCCGGGAGTGGCGCCTTGCGTGCAGCATTGCGCTGCTCGTGGGCAGCCAGCATATCGCGGTCAAGCCCGGGCATGGCCTCGACCACCATCGCCTCGTGGCCTTCCAGTTGCTGGGCGTCAGCCTCCAGGTGCCGGTCCAGTAACGGGCGAAGTTGCTGCCAGCGTTGAGCTTCTTCGCTAAGCGATAGCCGCAACAGTTGTTCTCGGCGCGCGCGAATAATGCCATTCCAACGCCGGCGCATGCCTTCACTGCGCCGGCCGGCGGGGAGTGGTTCGAAGCTTTCGGCCTCGTTAATGGCCTGTTCCAGCACGTTTGCGTCCTGGCTGGTGGTTGGTTGCCAGGCATCGATTCGCTCGATCAAAGCCTGCATGGCGTCGAGATGTTCTCGGGCGCGTTGAGCTCGGTCGTCTCGTTCACTCTCGCGCGCGGCGAAGATGTTGTCGCATAGGCTGCGGAATTCACGCCATAACGCCTGCTCTTCACCTTTTGGGGCGCGGCCTAGTTCGCGCCAGCGTCGCTGCAGTCCCTTGGCATGTTCGGCGCGCTGGGCGGCCGTACCTGTGTCGTTCTGCAGCTGCCGGGCCTCCTCGACCAAGGCGCGCTTGGCGGCGGCGATTTCCTGGGCGCGCTGATCGATTAGGGTCTGCAGCGCGTGACGGATGTGGCCGAAACGCTGCCCCACCTGCTCGGCTTGATCGCGTGGAACGGGAGAAAAACGGCGCCACTGCTCCCTGGCACGATCGCGAATCTGTCGTAGAACATCGGGGTCAGCGCTGGGGTCAGGGTTGTCGACCAGGGCTTCCAGCTGCTCGCACAGACCTTCGCGAGCCTGCAGGTTGTGTTGACGCTCTTCATCGCGCGCTTGGCGCCAGGGCCCCAGGCGCTCATGAATACGGTCAGAGGCAGCGCGGAAGCGATTGGAAAGCTCTCGTTCGGCAGCGGCATCGCCAAGGTTCTTCCAGTCCTTGACCAGCTGACGATGGCGACGATCCAGTTCGGCATCGAGCAGTGTCGTGTCCTCGGCCAGTTCTTCGATAGCCGAGCACAGTTGGTTGCGCTTGGGGCCTGCCACAAAGCCCCGCCAGTCACGAAGTTCGGCCAGCTGTGCCCCAAGGCGCTTGAGTGTCGGCTGTATCGATTGGCGCTGATTGGCTGGCAAGGCATCGAAGCGCTGGCGCAGGCTCTGATGGAGACGGCTGGCCCGTTTGAATGCGCCCTGCTCAAGCAGTTTCTCCAACTCGGCCAGATCCTGACTGACGCGCTCCGCCTGTGGCGGGGTGGAAGTCTCGGCAAGACGCTGGGTCAGCTGGTTTTTCACGCGTCGTAGCAGTGGCGACGGCGGAAGGTCGCTTGGCCAGTCAATGCCATCCAGCACATGGCGCAGGTGGTCGTTGTCCTGTTGCTCGATGCCTTCACGCAGCGCATCGGTCTTCTGTTCCAGGCGTTCCCAAGCCAGGCGGATTCGCTCGTGTTCTTCCAGTACAGCCGTGTAGCGCTCACTCAGTGCTTGGCTAGGCACGTGTTGTTCGGACAACGTCTGCCAGCGGTTGGCCTGCAGGCGCTTGTGGGCGAGCAGGCTATCGATGTCCTGTTGGGTAATTGCATCGCCCTGACGTAATCCGGCCACCGACTCTTCGAGCGCCTCGACCAATGCCTGCCGCTCTGCTTCCGCATCGTTGCGCTGCTGGTCTGCCGTCTCGATTGCCTGGTGCTGTGCTTCATGATCGGTGATCACCTTGCGACAGCGCAGACTGGCTTCTTGGTAACGGTGCTCCTGCTCGGATGTCGGGAGGTCGGAAAGGCGCTCCCATTCACGCTTAAGGTGTCGATAGCGACCGGCATAGAGCGGTTCCCAGGCGTGCTGGGCATGCTGTTCCAAGGCCTCCAGGATGCGCTCACGTTCGATGCGCTGCGCCTCGGCCTGGGAGGCATCCTCACGTAACCGGTTGAGCCGATCGCGGGCCAGGCGCGTCACATGCTTGTCACGCCGGGCCTGGCGGGCCAGCTGGGTCAGGCCCTCCTCGGACGTGACCCGCTCGGCCGCGGCATGGCGTACGGCAGCGATGCTATTCTCGCAAGCCTGGTGGATCAGGGCGGGTTCATCATCCAGGCGAGCCAGTGCCGATAGACGTAGCTCCTGATTATCGCCCTGCATTGCCAGTTCGGCGAAAAGTGCCGGATCGTCGATGCGATCGAGCAGGGCCAAGCGCTCGCCCAATGGCACGTTGCCGACCTGCCCGGTCAACACTGCCTTCAGGTGGGCGCGGAGCTCAGGAGAGTCCTGGTTGGCGCGCAATGCCAGAAGACGAGCAGGGTCGCCGAGCCGAGCCAGCGCCGCCTGGCGTACGCCGGGGTCGCTGTCGCTCGCCAGCTTCTCCAGGCGCTGGAGATCACGGGGCTGTCCTGCATCGAGGCGCTCGATGGCCTGGCGTCGAACCGAGGGGTCCCGGTGTTGCCAGCGAGGACCGAATAAGCGTTCAAAAATTCCTGACATGAGAGAACAGGCATCCCTGAAAAGATATAAATAAAGAAAGAGTGGTTGTTGTCGCGCTCCGGTGTCCTACCGACAGGCGCATCCTGCTATCTAAGCATGTGCATCGCCGAGGGAAAAGCCTGGGCGTCTGCGTCCAGCGACACTGACAAGTCGGTGGGGCTGGGCGTATCATCAGTTGCAGCCAGGCAGCCCCTCGCTTAGCTTAGTGACATTACCGACGCGGAGACCGGCAATGAGCCTCAACGTGGACAGGGCAGGTACGGCCTTTTCTTTCAAGGGTGGCATGCTGCCCATGACGGTCATGGAACTGACCAGTGCAGATCCCGAGCAGATACGCGAGCAACTGGCCGGCAAGGTCAGCCAGTCGCCAGCCTTCTTCCAGCATACCCCAGTGGTGTTGAGCGTGGAAAAGCTCTCCGAACCTCACCTGGCGCTGGAGCGGATCTGTGCCGTCTGCCGTTCACACAAGCTGTTGCCGGTTGCCGTGCGTGGCGGGGCGGATCCCATCAAGCAATCAGCCTGGGCCTTGGGCCTTGGCTGGTTTCCGCCCCAGGAAGAGCGTGTGCGCAACCTCGAGAGCGTATCGCAATCACTGCCCGAGGAGGCATTGCCGAGTCCGGCGCCGGCCGGTACTGCCCCGGTTACCAATCGCATCCATCGCGGTACGGTTCGTTCCGGCCAGCAGGTCAGTGCGGCGGAAGGCGACCTGATCGTGCTCGGCTCGGTCAATGCTGGCGCCGAGGTGCTGGCTGGGGGTAACGTCCATGTCTATGGGGCGCTGCGTGGCCGCGCCCTGGCCGGGATTCACGGCGACCGCGAAGCGGGAATATTCTGTCATGAATTACATGCCGAGTTGCTTTCCCTGGCCGGGAATTACAAGCGTCTTGAGGACATCGATCCTCAATTGCTCGGCAAAGCGGTTCAGGTGCGTCTCAACGACGACCAGTTGACCATAGCACCGCTCGTTTGAACGAACGCTCAATGATCATCAGAAACTAGCAACAGGAAGCTTACCTTGGCCAAGATTATTGTAGTGACCTCCGGCAAGGGCGGGGTCGGCAAGACGACCAGTGCAGCAGCCATCGCCACCGGGCTGGCACTGCGCGGCAAGAAAACAGTGGTGATCGATTTCGATGTGGGTCTGCGCAACCTGGACCTGATCATGGGCTGCGAACGTCGCGTGGTCTACGACCTCATCAACGTGATCCAGGGCGAGGCGGGGCTCAACCAGGCCATGATCCGCGACAAGCGGGTGGATAACCTGCACATCCTGCCTGCGTCCCAGACTCGCGACAAGGATGCCTTGTCTGCCGAGGGCGTCGAGAAGATCCTCGACGCTCTGTCCAAAGATTTCGACTATGTGGTTTGTGACTCGCCGGCAGGTATCGAGCGCGGCGCTCAACTGGCCATGTACTATGCTGATGAGGCCGTGGTTGTGACCAACCCCGAAGTTTCGTCGGTGCGCGACTCGGACCGGATCCTGGGTTTGCTGGGGTCGAAAACCCGGCGTGCCGAACAAGGGCAAGATCCGGTCAAGGAGCATCTATTGATCACACGTTACGATCCGGAGCGGGTCAATCATGGCGATATGCTGAATCTGGAGGACATCCAGGAGATCCTGTCGATTCACCTGATTGGCTTGATCCCTGAATCCGAGGCGGTGTTGCGGGCCTCGAACCAGGGCGTGCCAGTCACCCACGACCAGAAGAGCGATGCCGGCCAGGCGTATGTCGACACCGTTTCGCGCCTGCTTGGTGAGGACATCCCGCTGCGCTTTCATGAATACCAGAAGAAGAGCCTGCTCTCACGCGTATTCGGAGGAGGTCGTCGGTGAAGTTACTCGAATTCCTGAAGCGTGAACGCAAGAAGTCAGCGTCCGTCGCCAAGGAGCGTCTGCAGATTATCGTGGCTCATCAGCGCAGCCAGCGTGATCAGCCCGATTACATGCCGATGCTCGAGCGCGAACTGCTGGAAGTTATCCGTCGCTACGTCAATGTCGATCAGGACGCCATCAATATCAGCCTCGATCGTGAGGATGATTGTTCCGTTCTCGAACTCAACGTAACGCTCCCGCGTAGCGGCTGAGCGTCGGCTCCAGCTGTGCTAGTCTGGTCGCTTTCGATTGGTGTGGAGAGCGGTCATGGCGCAGCTTGGCGCGACACAGCGAACATTTCTCTGGCACGACTACGAAACCTTCGGGGCCGATCCGCGGCGTGATCGGCCTGTGCAGTTCGCAGCCATTCGCACCGATGCCGACTTCAACGAGATCGGCGAGCCTCTGACCCTTTACTGCAAGCCGGCCGACGACTTCCTTCCGCATCCTCAAGCCTGTCTGATTACAGGTATCACACCGCAGACAGCGCGGCGGCGCGGACTGCCCGAGGTCGAGTTCGCGGCGCGAATCAATGCCGAGATGAGCGTTCCCGGTACCTGTGTGCTGGGCTACAACAGTCTGCGCTTCGATGATGAAGTGACGCGCCACCTGCTGTATCGCAACTTTTTCGATCCTTATGCCCGGGAATGGCAGAACGGCAATTCGCGCTGGGACCTCATCGATGTAGTGCGTACCTTTCATGCCCTGCGTCCGGAGGGCATCGAGTGGCCGCAACGGGAGGACGGTTCGCCGAGCTTTCGCCTCGAGGAGCTGACCGCTGCCAACGGTATCGAACACGCCGGCGCGCACGATGCCTTGGCCGATGTACGGGCCACCATCGCCTTGGCAAGACTGCTGCGCTCTCGAAATGCCAAGCTGTTCGATTATCTTCTGGGGCTACGCAACAAGCGCGACGTGGCTGCGATGCTCGACATTCCCGGACGCAAGCCCATGCTGCACATCTCACGGCGCTATCCTGCCAGCCGTGGCTGCAGTGCGCTGGTCATGCCGCTCGCCAAACACCCATCCAATTCCAATGGCATCGTCGTCTACGACCTTTCGGTGGATCCGGCGCCACTGTTCGAACTGTCCGTTGAGGAGATACGCGCAAGGGTCTTTGCCAGCGCGGATGAACTGGCCGAGGGCGAGTCGAGGATTCCGCTCAAAGTGATTCATATCAACCGAAGCCCGGTTGTCATGCCGGCCACGTTCCTCAAGGATGTCAGTGGGCCTCACAAGGGTGAATATGGCGTCATTGTCGAACGCTTGGGGCTCGACGTGGTGGCCTGTCGCCAGCACTGGAAGGCGCTGTGCGCGCATCCCGAGGCAGCCCGCAAGGCGGCGGCGGTATTTGCCGAAGGGCCGGCCCAGGGGCCGCAGGACCCTGACCTGATGCTGTACAGCGGTGGCTTCTTCTCGCCGGCGGATCGTCAGGAGATGCAGCGGGTGTTGGATACGGCGCCCGACGCGCTGGGAGAAACGGCCTTTGCGTTTCAGGATCCACGCCTCGAGGAGATGCTGTTCCGGTTACGGGCGCGCAACTATCCGGACACGTTAACCAGCGAGGAGCAAGCGCAATGGGAAGCCTACCGTTGGTCACGGATGAATGATGCCACGCTGGGCGTACTGACCCTGCAGGCGTTTGCCCGTGAAATCGAAAGGTTGAATCAGGCCCCATTGAGCGATCGTGAGCGGCAGGTGCTGGAGGAGCTGGTCATGCATGTCGAGGCCATGATGCCACCACAGGCGTTTGGTTGAAATCAAGCTTGGGGCAGTTGGGAGTAGGGCCAGCCGGTCAACACCGCCCGTGCCGACAGTAACGGCGCGGGCGGTGTCGTTTCACAGTGCGCTCAGCGTGCCTCGGGCAAGGGCTGATAATCCTTGGTTAGCGCTGAGACATCGCTGGGTGACATTCCGCTGGTATAGGTGATCACTTGGGCTGGTGCGGCACGCAGCGACTGCCACGCTTGGCGCAGGGTGGCGGCATCCAGTTGCGAGACGCGCTCGGCCAACCGCTCGCGCCGGTCGAACTCGGTATGGCCATACGCCAGCTCGTACCACAGACGATTGGTCAGGCTGGAGAGCGACGGGTCACGTTGGAGCAAGCGGTCGCGCACGGCGTCGCGATACGGGGTGATCGTCTCGTCATCGACCTGGGCGATGCGGGCGTCGAATGTTATCAGGAAGGCATCGATTCGCGACTGTATCTTGTCGATATCGGCGCTTGGCGACTGGATCAGCAAGTTGATGCCTGGGGCATCGAGCAGTGGCTGATAGCCGGCGCTGACGATATAGCCCAGCTGTTCCTCGGTGCGCAGCTGCGCATAGAACGGGGTGTCGATCATCTGGCCGAGCACGGCTAGAGCCGCCTGGCTATCCAATGAGCGGTCAGGGCCTTGAAGATAGCGCAACACGGCGACATCGTTGCGGGTCGAGTGTGGATGCAGGGCCGGTGCCGAGCTCGGCACATCGAGGGGCTTCAGCTCTGGAATAGCCGTATCTTCCAGCCGGGGTGCCAGGGCGTTGGCCACCGTTAGCCCCTTGCGGCGTGCTTGCTCAGGGGTCAGGTTGCCGACTGCCATGCTCTCGATGTACAGCCGATTGAGGAAGTGTGTACGGAATTCACGCAGGTCCTCGACACCGAGCGGGGCGATGGCATCAAGTAGTGCGGCATCGCTCCACTGTGGGCGAATCAATGCGGCCCCCAGCGTGCTCTGCATCTGTTCGTAGAGGGGCGACTGCGGCGCGTTGCGCCATTCTCTTTCCAGTCCCATCTTGACCCGGGCGAAAGCGTCGCTGGCAATATCGCCCCTCTGCAATTGTTCCACGGCCCGACGCAGCACCAGTTCCTGCTGGTCACGCCAACCCGACAGGGACAGCGTAATGCCGCGGGCATGGGCATAGGCGGAAAAATCCTGGCCAGCCAGGCGGGCGGGATACAGGGTTTCATTGAGGCTGTCGCTCAGCCAGCCGGCTAGCAATCGGGCCAGGGCGGCATCGCGAGCGCTGCTCGAGGCGTCGGGGTTCTGGAGACTGAACCGCCACTCGACGCGTGGCGTGCCAAACTCGCTATCAGGCCGATACCACAGTGAGTAATGCTCGCCATCAATCAGTGCTACAGGATCGCGGGTTTCGAGGTCGAGCAGTTCGAGGCTCTCCGCGATATACGGATTGCGCTCGGGAAGGGCCAGATCCGGTAGCGGCTCGGCTTGGGGCCAATGCTGGATCGCCGTTAGCGTATAGGGTGCGTCGAACCACTGGCTGCGTTGCTCGCCTTCCACGTCAGGACCGCTGTAGACGCGCAATAATGACTCCGGTGTGAGCGAGGAGAGCAGCTCCCTGACCTTGCCCGGATCGAGCCCTTCCATGCGGTAACTGCCGTATTGCACGTCTTCGAGGGGGTAGTGAGCCATGTTCATGGCCAGTCGGCTGGCGAGGTGGATAGGCTCGCCGCGCTGCTGGAAGCGGAACTGCTGCTCCGAGAGGCTCGCTTGTTCTTCATAGCGCCAATCCTCGATGCCCTGTTGGCGAATGCGCGCGATCATGTCGAACAGGCTGGCCTGGATGCGGTCGAGATGCCGGGCTCCCTCGGGGGTCAGGCTGACGCTCACTGCAAACAGGGCGTCATCACCGTCGCCACGCATGCTGCCGGCAGACAGGCCATCGGCCCAGCCCTGTTTCCGCAGAGCGGCTAGCAGGCTGCCTTCCCCCTCATGGCCCAACAGGCCAGCCAGATAATCCAGCGACTTGTGGCGGTAGTCCTCGATCGGATCTTGGGTGGGAAAGAGAAAGTGCACTTGGCGTCGATTTTCCAGACTCTGTACTCGCATCTTTGCCGGGACGAGGTCTGGCGTGAGCAGGTTTTCGGGAATTTCTGGGTGGGTCAGGTTGCGATCTGGAATGGCACTGAAGTCCTCACGTACCCATTTCTCCAGCGTTTCCAGTGGCTGTGGCGCTACCACTGCCAGGTTCATGACATTGGCGCCGTAATGATTCCGGTAGAAATCGATCAGGACGTCACGCAGCGGTTTCTCGCCGTCTCGTAGGGTCTCGAGACTGCCCACTGAGAAGCTGGTGCTCGGGTGGTCGGGGTTGAGTGCCTGATCCATGGCCTCGTTCAAGCGACGCGCATCGTCGCGCAGGCGGGCCTGATACTCCGAATGGACGGCATTGCGTTCGCGGTCGACGTATTCGGAATTGAACAGTGGAGCGATAAAGAACTGGCTGAATCGGTCGAGTGCGCCGGGAAGTGCACCTGGCTCGATGGAAAAGAAGTAATTGGTGTCCTGGCTAGCGGTGAAGGCATTGTGGCTACCGCCGTGCTGGCTGATGTACTGCTGGTAGCTGTCCGCCTCGGGATAGCGCTCGGTGCCCAGAAACAGCATATGTTCAAGAAAATGCGCTAGGCCGGGAATCGATTCGGGATTCTGGGCGCTGCCCACCGAGACATTCATCGAGGCGGCCGCCTTGTCGGCATCGGGATCGCTGACCAGTAGCACCTGTAGGCCGTTATCCAGCGTCAGGGCGCGATAGTCTCGATCATCGTTGGGGCTGATAATCGGCGCGTCGGCACGGTTGGCAGCGGTGGTTTCGCTGTCACTCATGGCTTGGTCTGCAAGCGCCAGGCCAAGCCAGCACAGGCCCAGCCCGAGGGCACGGCGGGGTCGCGGTAGTCGCATCATGTCTCCTGTTCGCTATGCCAGCGGACCATATTGCCGGTCGGGCGACCGCAGGCCCAGTCCTGGTAAGAGGGATCGTTTACTCGTCTTGATACAGGAAAAATGCCCAACAGTTCCAAGGGAGCCGGCGAAAGGAGCGCGCGGGCGCGTTCCTGGGGCGTATCCGGAGACAGCCACCGGTCTGCGTTTTCGGGGGAGATGATGGCGGGAAACCGATCGGTGAGCGGAGCCAGCAGTTGATTCACGGGAACGGTAATCAGTGCCGTGGAATCGTTATAGTGGGTCAGCGTCGTGTGGTATCTGCACCACAAGCCGGCCAGCAGCAACGGTCCGCGGTCAGCACGGGTCACCAGGAAAGGCTGCTTCATGCGCGGCTGGGGCTTCCAGACATAGACACCGCTGACCGGAAGCAGGCAGCGGCGAGCGGTAAAGGCATCACGGAACATGGCGCGTTCGTCGAGTGACTCGGCCCGCGCGCAGTGCGGTGCGTGGTCCAGGACCTTGAGCCAGGGTGGGGTCAGTCCCCAGAATGCCGTGGCCAGGCACGGCGTTCCCTGTTCGTGACGAATGATCGAGACTGGGGTGCGGGGCGCCCGGTTGGGGCTGGTAATCAACGGCTGGGTAGCCTTGAGCCCCGGCAACAGACCGTCGAGGGGTAAAGCGGCAATATGCAGGCGTCCGGCCATGGTCGGTCTCTTGGCTGGTGAGTCATTGTGCGGTTTCCCAGGATATCGCTGCCCTGGGTTGGCAGCCATTGGCAGTCATGGTACGCGTTCGGGACTTGCGTTTACGTGCGGTGTCGATATGCTGAGCGAAAACAGTGTTCGATCATTGTCGCTTCCGAGCGCGCATGGAAGCGATTTGCGAAACGAGGTTAACGATGGCACGTCCCCGACAGCACGCGCCCGAGGCATTGCATGCCCAGGTGATGGCCGCATGTGATGCATGGCTGCGGGAGAATCCTGTGCATACACTTTCTCTGCGTGCCTTGGCGCGCGAGATTGGTTGCGCGCCCAGTACGCTGCTCAAGCTTTATGGCAGCTTCAACAACCTGCTTCAGTACGTCAACATCGAAACGCTCGATAGGTTGCGTGCTGCAGTCGAAGGTCTGAGTGGGGCCACGCCCGAACCGCAGCTCAAGGCATTGGCAACGGCTTATTGGCAGTTTGCGCAGGAGGATCCCTTCCGCTGGCAACTGCTTTTCGACTATCCCTTGGCGCAAGAAGGTGAGCTGGACCAGCGGCAGAGCAGCATGATCGAGGCATTGTTCACACGTGTCGAGGCGACGCTCAAGGAGTATCAGCCAGCACTCGGTGAGCTCGAGGCGCGGCGCATGGCACGTACCTTGTGGGGTAGTGTGCATGGCCTGGTGCAGCTGGGACTTAACGAGCGCCTTGGTTACTGGCAAGGGCAGGCTCTTGAGGTCGGGGAATTGCTCGATCAGTTATTGACCACAATCCTGGCCGGCCTCAGGTCGTCATCCAACCAGAGTGAGTGAGTCATTGCTGACGCAGCGCCGCTTTGCCCCGTTCTTCTGGTCCCAGGCCTTGGGCGCCTTCAATGACAACTTGTTCAAGAATGTTCTGCTGCTGTTGCTGACTTTCGTGGCCGTGCCTCGGCACGGCTGGGATACGGGGTTGCTCAACAATCTGGCTGCAGGGTTGTTCATCCTGCCCTTCCTGTTGTTTTCCGCCTGGGGGGGGGCGTTGGCCGATCGTCTCGACAAGCAGCGCCTGATTCGCCGCCTCAAGCTGCTCGAGCTGGCTACGATGTGTGCGGCAGCGGCAGCGGTCTGGTTCGAGCAGTTTGCCGTACTTCTGGGGCTGCTGTTCATGATGGGCACGCAGTCGGCGCTTTTCGGGCCGGTCAAATACGCTATTCTGCCGCAGCATCTGCGCCCCACCGAACTGGTGCGCGGCAACGCCTGGGTCAACTTGGGAACCTTCGTCTCGATCCTGCTGGGAACGCTGCTGGCCGGGGTGCTGGCTTCTCTGGAGGGCAGTTGGTCACGGGCTGCGATTGCCTTAACGCTGGTGGGTGTCGCCCTGGCTGGGTACTTGGTCAGCCTGGGGGTTCCCATTGCGCCTTCCAGTGCGCCGGGGCCCGTGGCATGGCGGCCATTGTCGGGCAGTGTTCAGATATTGCGCGATAGCTGGCGGCATCCGCGTATCTTCCGGGGGCTGCTGGGAATCAGCGTGTTCTGGTTCCTGGGCGCCAGCTACCTGACGCAGTTACCGGCCTGGGTGCGCGATGTAGTGCATGCAGACGAGACCGCCGTAAGCGCCCTGCTGGCGGCGTTCGCGCTGGGTGTAGGTGGCGGGGCGCTATTGTGCGCTCGGTTGTCCGGAGGGCGACTGGAAGTGGGGCTGATTCCTCTGGGCGCGCTGATTATTGGCGCCGCCGGGCTCGATCTGGCTCTACAGCCGGCTATCGTTGGCGAGCAGTTGAGCTTGGTGGCGCTTTTGGCGGTGCCTGGCTTCTGGCGCATGGCGCTGGACCTGGCATTGATCGGCGTTGGCGGCGGACTGTATATCGTTCCTCTGTATACCCTGGTCCAGCTAGCCAGCCATGACGAACATCGTGCGAGGATGATTGCCGCCAACAATCTGCTTAACGCTCTGTTCATGATACTCGCCGCCGTTTTCGGCATCGTGGTGCTGAGCGTGTTTGGCGCTTCGCTGCACGTCTTCTTCGCCGGGCTGGCGGGCATCGCCCTGGCAACGGGCATCTATGTGCTGATGGCCAACCCTCGCTCGGTACTGCGATTGGCCATCTTTGCGCTGACGCATGTGCTGTATCGCCTGCGGTTCACGGGGCGCAACCACATTCCCGCCGAAGGGCCGGCACTGGTGGTTTGCAATCATGTCAGCTTCATGGATGCCTTGATACTGGGGGGTGGCAGTCCGCGCCCGTTGCGCTTTCTGATGGACCGCCCAATCTACGAATCGCCGTGGCTGAACTGGTTCTTCCGTATTGCCGGGGCGATACCCGTGGACTCGGAACGCCGAGATCCAGGGGGGATTCGACGTGCGCTGGAACAGGTCAGCCTGGCCTTGCGCAGCGGCGAGGTTGTCATGCTTTTCCCTGAAGGGCGGCTGACCCCGGATGGTGATGTGCATCGCTTCCGGCGCGGCGTGGACATGATCCTGTCGCGCGATGCTGTACCTGTCGTGCCGGCAGCATTGGCCGGGCTATGGGGTTCGTGGACCTCGAATCGAGAAGGCCCGGCACTAGCCAAGCGCCCACGCCGTTTTCGCGCCAAGGTGGCGCTGGTATTTGGTGAGCCGATGGCGCCTGAGGCTACAAACAGTACCAGTCTTGAGGCCAAGGTGCGCGAACTCAAGACCGCTGCCGAGCGACGCATTCTCGACTAAGCAGCGGCAGGGTGTTCCGGTGGCAAGGGGAGGTGGGATCAGGTGAGGCGCGAGCGGCGCACCTGCTGCCAGCAGCGTGCCGCTGTGATCAGGTTGTCCTTGACCTGGAGGATCTCCATGCGCGTAGAGCCCAGTTGCAGGCACGCTGGAGCATCGGGGAAGGACTCGAGGTGTTCGAGGATTAGCCCGTTGAGTGTCTTGGGTCCGTCAGTGGGCAATTGCCAGCCCAGCATCTTATTGATCTCGCGAATATTCGCCGTACCTTCAATGACGTAGCTGCCATCGTCCTGCAGGTGTATCTCCTGATGCATGCCGGCAACGTCGGTGGTGAATTCGCCGACAATCTCCTCGAGTATATCCTCCAACGTGACTAGACCCTCCACATCGCCATACTCATCGACCACGATGCCGATACGCCGCTTCTGCTGCTGAAAGTTCAACAACTGGGTGTGCAACGGAGTCGATTCGGGAATGAAGTAGGGCTCGCGCGCTTCTTGAACGATTGCTGCCTTGGTGACCTCGGGCTTGGACAAAAAGCGTGCTGCATTGCGCAGATGGAGGATTCCGATAATGTTGTTGATATCCCCCTTGTATACTGGCACACGCGTGTGCTGACTGGCGCGAATCTGAGCCAGAATGTTATCCAGATCATCATCCAGATCGATGCCCGATACCTCATGGCGGGGCACCATGATGTCATTGACGGTAACGTTCTCGAGATCGAGGATCGACAACAGCATGGCCTGGTGGCGACGCGGGATCATTGTGCCGGCCTCGTGCACCACAGTGCGTAGCTCGTCCCGTGTCAGGTTGTCCGCACCGCCCTCGATGTCGCGCACCCCGAGTAGACGCAGCAGACCGTTGGAAATGGCATTGACCATCCACACCAGCGGGTAAAGCACCTTGAGCATCGGCTCAAGGGCCAGCGACGACGGGTAGGCAATACGTTCGGGCTTGATCGCAGCGTAAGTCTTGGGCGTTACTTCGGCGAAGATGAGCACCACGATGGTAAGCACCAGGGTGGCAACGGCCGGCCCCGACACTTCACCGAAGAAATGGATGGCAATAATGGTGGCAATCGATGCTGCCAGGTTGTTTACGAAATTATTGCCGATAAGGATGACGCCGATCAGGCGGTCGGGGCGGGCAAGCAAGCGCATTACCCGCTTGGCGGCACGGTCGCCGCTATTGGCCTGATGGCTCAGACGGTAGCGGTTGATAGACATCATGCCGGTCTCGGAGCTGGAGAAATAAGCGGACAGGCAGATGAGAAGAAACAGCAGGCCGAACAGCAGTCCCAAAGGGATGTCGTCGTTCAAGGTCTGGGAATCCTAAATTGCATAACAGGCTCGTTTGTAGGGAATAGGCCACCCCGGTGTCAAGGCAGGGTGGCGATACGGGGCAGCTCAGGGCCGGCCAAACACGATTTCCAGGGCGAACTTGCTACCAAAGTAGGCCAACAGAAGTAGGGCGCAGCCACCCAGAGTCCAGCGCACAGCCTTGGCTCCACGCCAGCCGAAGACATGGTGTCCGGCCAGCAGCAGGGCGAAGATGATCCAGGCGGCAAAGGAAAGTACTGTCTTGTGGACGAGGTGCTGAGCGAAGAGGTTGTCGAGGAAGATCATGCCGCTGATGATCGATGCCGTGAGCAGGAACATGCCTGCCCAGATCAGTTCGAACAGCAAGCGTTCCATGGTAACCAGTGGCGGTAGTACCTGGACGATGCCGCGCGTGTGATGCTTGCGCAGGGACTGGTTCTGACGAGCCAGTAGCATCGCTTGTACGGCGGCAATGGCGAACAGGGAAAAAGCCAGAGTCGAGGTGAGAACATGAATGGCAATGCCTGGGGGCAGTCCTTCGCGATGGCCATGCTCAGGTAGGCCCACGACCAGTAACAGGGCCAGGGCCGCCAGGGGGAATAGGCCGACGGCTGCGCTCAACACGGGCTTGACGAAGCTCACACCCAGAAGCAGTAGGGCAATCAGCCAGCTGAACAGCGATGCGCTGTTGGAAAGGCCGAGGTTGAGTGAGTCGGTACTATCCAGCGTAATGAAGACCACTACGCTATGGCAGGCCACGGCCAGCAGGCCAACGCCTCTGACCAGGGCCGGACGTGCGGGAACGCGGCGTAGTAGCGTCAGGCCCTGCCAGGAGCCGGCGCCCAGGTAAAAAATGATGGCAAGTAATGCGAAGGGAAGCGCCTGCATGGTTAGGCTCTGCTGACCTCGGAAGGTGTGCCATGGCAAAAGAGAATCGATTGCAGCGCCACTATACCGAATCGTGGCCGTCTCGCCCAGCCACTGCATCGCAGTGAGAGGGCGTAGCCACAGCCACATGGAGACTGACGCCACGAAGGCGTATAATTCTGCACCAAACAGCGGATGTGATCTCGCCCGACGGCGAAGCAGACATCCAGGCATCCCTGCATGGAGAGCCCCATGTTCGAAAATCTCTCGGAGCGTCTATCGCAGACGCTCAAGTCGGTTACCGGTCAGGCCAAGCTGACCGAAGACAACATCAAGGATACGCTGCGCGAGGTGCGCCGCGCTCTGCTCGAGGCCGATGTCGCACTGCCGGTGGTCAAAGACTTCATCGAGCGGGTACGCGAGCGTGCTGTTGGTCAGGAAGTCTCTCGCAGCCTGTCGCCGGGCCAGCAGTTCGTCAAGATCGTCCAGCAAGAGCTGGAAGCTATCATGGGCGAGACCAACGAAGGGTTGGCGCTAAAGGGCAGCCCGTCTGTAGTACTGATGGCCGGCCTTCAGGGGGCAGGTAAGACCACTTCCGTGGCCAAGCTTGCGCGTTACCTGCGTGAGCGCGAAAAGAAAAAGGTGCTGGTAGTGTCCACCGACGTCTATCGTCCGGCGGCCATCGATCAGCTCGAGACCCTGGCGCGTGAAGTCGAGGTCGATTTCTTCCCGTCGACCAGCGACCAGCGTCCGGTCGATATCGCTGAAGCGGCCCTTAAGCACGCCAAGATTCAGTTCCACGACGTTGTGCTGGTCGATACGGCAGGCCGACTGCATGTCGACAGCGACATGATGGACGAGATTCAGGCGCTGCATCAGGCGACCCAGCCCCAGGAAACCCTGTTCGTCGTCGATGCGATGACCGGTCAGGATGCTGCCAATACGGCCAAGGCCTTTCACGAGGCGCTGCCTCTTACCGGGGTAATCCTGACCAAGGCCGATGGTGATGCCCGTGGCGGTGCCGCTCTGTCAGTGCGCCATATCACCGGTAAGCCGATCAAGTTCATGGGGGTGGGTGAGAAGGTCGATGCGCTGGAGCCCTTCCACCCGGACCGTGTCGCGTCGCGCATTCTGGGCATGGGCGATATGCTGTCGCTCATCGAGGAGGCCGAGCGCACCGTCGACAAGAGCAAGGCGGATAAGCTTGCCAAGAAGGTCAAGAAGGGCGAGGGCTTCGACCTCGAGGACTTCCGCGATCAGCTACAACAGCTCAAGAAGATGGGCGGCATGGGCGGCATGATGTCCAAGCTGCCGGGCATGGGACAATTCGCCGAGATGGCGCAGGGGCCGGGGCCCGAGAAGGAACTGGGCAAGCTCGAGGCGCTGATCAACTCCATGACACCCAAGGAGCGGCGCAAGCCGGAAATCATTAACGGCTCGCGCAAGCGACGTATCGCGACTGGGGCCGGCCTGCAGGTGCCCGACCTGAATCGTCTGCTCAAGCAGCACAAGCAGATGCAGAAGATGATGAAGAAGGTCGGCAAGAAAGGTGGCATGCAAAAGATGATGCGCGGCATGGGGGGTATGCTGCCGCCCGGCATGGGTGGCGGTCCCGGCGGTCCCGGCGGTCCCGGCGGTCCTGGTGGCATGGGTGGGCCGGGCGGCTTCGGCGGCGGGGGCTTCCCGCGGCGCTAAGCCACGGCGTGGCGGAGCGAGGAAAAAGGTTTCCAACGTCCGTCGTTTTCCGTAGAATGCTGCGTCTTCGTGGCAGGCTGCGTGTGTACGTAGCTGACGACTGCGACCGCAGTCATGAATCTGTGGCGTAAATACTGAACTCAACCGAAGGATTGTTAACGCAATGGTTACCATTCGTCTGGCACGTGGTGGCGCCAAGAAGCGTCCCTTCTACCACCTGACCGTGAGCGACTCCCGCAAGTCACGCGACGGCCGTTTCATCGAGCGTGTTGGCTTCTTCAATCCGGTCGCCCGTGGCCAGGAAGAGCGCCTGCGTGTCGATCTCGACCGTATCAGTCACTGGCAGAGCCAGGGTGCGCAGGTCTCCGACCGCGTTGCCGAGCTGGTCAAAGAAGCGCGCAAGCAGCAGGCGTAAGCCTAGCCCCGTCTCATGCCGAATAACGTATCGAGCGAGCCGCAAGCCGGCCAGTCGGACGAGTACGTGGTGCTGGGTAAGCTGACCAGCCCCTACGGCGTGAAAGGGTGGCTCAAGGTGTATTCGTACACCAGCCCGATGGAGGGCATCCTCGACTACGCCGAATGGGTGATCGAGCAGCGCGGAGTACGTACGACCCGCCGCCTCGCCCAGGCGCGTCGTCAGGGTAAAGGCCTCGTGGCCTGTCTCGAGGGTATCGACTCACGAGAGCAGGCGGAGCAGCTTGCCGGGGCGGACATTCTTCTGCCCAAGCAGGCACTACCCGAACTCGAGGCGGGTGATTATTATTGGTATCAACTGGAAGGGCTGCGGGTCATGACGCTGCAAGGCGTCGACCTGGGGCGTGTCGACTACCTGTTCGAAACTGGCGCCAACGATGTTTTGGTCGTCAAGGGTGATGCGCAGAGCATCGACGACAGGGAGCGCTTGCTTCCCTTCCTGCCCGATGAAGTGATTCGCGACACGGATCTGATAACCGGTACATTGACGGTGGACTGGGATCCTGAGTTCTGACGCGACGCCGGGTCGGGCGCTGACACGACGGGCTGGTTATGATTCCGGCTCCAAGGGATCTGCCGTGTGGATTGGTGTTGTCTCCCTGTTCCCGGAAATGTTCGATGCCCTGACCGGTTACGGGGTGGTTGGGCGAGCGGTCAAGCAGGGGTTGCTGGAAATCGACTTCTGGAACCCTCGGGATTACGCCACGGATCGACACCGCACGGTGGATGATCGTCCTTATGGCGGTGGGCCGGGTATGCTGATGAAGGTCGATACCCTGCGCCGTGCTATTCATGAGGCGCGAGCGAGTGGTGAGCGGCGATACGGCACGCCTCCCAAGGTGATTTATCTGTCGCCTCAGGGGCGACCTCTGGATCAACGTGGCGTGCAGGAGCTGGCGTCCGGTGGGCCCTTTGTCGTAGTGGCTGGTCGCTATGAAGGTATCGACGAGCGCGTCGTGGAAAGTGACATCGATGAAGAGTGGTCGATCGGCGACTATGTGCTGAGCGGGGGTGAACTGCCGGCCATGGTGCTTATCGATGCAGCAGCAAGACTGGTTCCTGGCGTGCTGGGCCATCAAGCTTCGGCGGTCGAGGATTCGTTTGCCGACGGTCTACTGGATTGCCCGCATTATACGCGGCCTGAGGTCATCGATGATCGGCGCGTGCCGGATGTCTTGCTCAGTGGCAACCATGCCGCGATCCGACGCTGGCGCCTCAAGCAGTCCCTGGGACGCACCTGGCTCAGGCGTCCCGAGTTGTTAAAGAGCCGAACACTGAGCGATGAGCAGCGCAAGCTGCTCGATGAGTTCATTGAGGAATACGCCAACCCGGCGGAGGAGTGTGGCGAGCCGGTAAAGCCCGGTGCCGATCAGTCCCGCAGTGAGGATCGGTAGGCCCACGTCACCCATATTGTCGTTCCCGCGTTATCGAACGTCGGGATCACATGCCAGGCAGGCGCGTCTCGAGAATCGCCATTAGCGATATCGAGAGAATACAGCGAGCCCGCGTGGCCAAAACAGTCAAGGAGTTGCATCATGAGTAGCAAGAACAAGGTGATCCAGGCGATCGAAGCCGAACAGATGAGCAAGAACGTGCCGGCTTTCGCACCGGGCGATACAGTTGTCGTCCAGGTAAAAGTTGTCGAAGGCAACCGTGAGCGTCTGCAGGCCTTCGAAGGCGTGGTGATCGGCAAGCGCAACCGCGGGCTGAACTCCGCCTTTACCGTACGCAAGATTTCTCACGGTGTCGGCGTCGAGCGTACCTTCCAGACCTACAGCCCGCTAGTCGACTCCATCGACGTCAAGCGTCGCGGCGACGTGCGCCAGGCCAAGCTGTACTATCTCCGCGAGCGCAGCGGCAAGGCAGCGCGCATCAAGGAAAAGCTGGCCTAAGCGATTGGCTGATGGCGGCGAGGCATCCCTTGCCGCCACCTCACGAAACCCCGTCGCCGCGAATGCGGGGCGGGGTTTCGTTGCATCTGTGTGTTGCTTGCGAAGATAATGCGCCATGGCCGAGTCACATGACGATAGTGGGCTGATCGAGGCGTACCTTGATGCCTTGTGGTTGGAGCGGGGAGCCAGCGAGCATACGCTCTCGGGCTACCGGCGGGACCTTGAAGCCTGGCGCGCCCATATCCTTGAGAGCGGCAGTCGGTTGCTCTCTCCCGATCCTGAGGTGTTGCCTCGCTGGCTGGAAGCGCGACGCGCCGCGGGATATCAACTGCGTAGTAATGCACGGCTGCTGTCGAGTCTGCGCGGCTTTTATCGCTGGCTGCTTGAACTGGGGCGTGTGGAGGGCGATCCTCTCGGTGACGTCCGCTTGCCACCAGTGCGAGCCAGCCTGCCCAACACCCTGGATGAAGACGAGGTCGAGCGCCTACTCGTCGCACCGGACGATACGACGGCATTGGGGCTGAGGGATCGTGCCATGCTAGAAGTATTATATGGTTGCGGTTTGCGTGTCTCTGAACTGATCGGCTTGCGTCTGGACAGTATCAACCTGCGCCAGGGCGTGGTGCGCGTCGTCGGCAAGGGCGACAAGGAAAGGCTGGTGCCGCTGGGCGAAGAAGCTCATGCATGGGTGGAGCGCTACTTGCGTACCGGTCGCAGTGAGTTGATGTCCGATATTCGGCGTCCGCCCTTGTTTCCTGGGCGCAGTGATGCGTTCATGACGCGCCAGACGTTCTGGTATCGCATCAAGCATTACGCCCGGCTTGCCGGTATCGACAAGCCATTATCACCGCATACTCTGCGCCATGCATTTGCGACGCACCTATTGAATCATGGCGCCAATCTGCGTGTCGTGCAAATGTTGCTGGGACATAGCGACCTGTCGACTACGCAGATTTATACCCATGTAGCCCAGGCGCGGCTGGAGACGCTGCATGCCGAACACCATCCTCGAGGTTGAATGATGATTCGTGGTTTAAAGACGCTGTCGAGCGCACTGTTCGCAATACTGACACTCACTTCCAGTCTGGCGCTGGCCGCGCCGGCGGCGGAAACGCTCGCCGAGCGACTGGCCGTGAACGGTGAGCCGATGCCGGTGGAGAGCGTGAGCGAGACGCCGATGGACGACATCTACGAAGTTCGTCTGAAAAGCGGCGAAACGTTCTATAGCAACGCTGATGGAAGCCACTTTATCGTGGGGGATCTGTTCGCCAACGGCGAAAATGGGCTGGTTAACCTGACCCAGCAGACACGTAATGCCGAACGCGCCGAGCGTCTGGCCCAGGTGCCGATGGATCAGCGCATCATTTACCGCGGCAAGGAGACACCTCAGGCAACGATTCAGGTCTTTACCGACGTGACTTGTCCTTACTGCCGCAAGTTCCACGAGGAGGTGCCGCGCCTCAATGACATGGGCATTGAGGTGCAGTACCTGTCATTTCCGCGCAGCGGCCTGGGCTCCGAAGGAGCGCGTTATCTCGCTCAGGTATGGTGTGCAGATAACCCGGGCGAAGCCTTGAGCGCCGCCAAGCGTGGCGAGAGCCTGAAGAATGCACCGGACTGCGACAACCCGGTCATCGATCAGTATCATCTGGGGCTTGAGCTCGGCGTACAGGGTACACCGGCTATTGTATTGCCAGATGGGCGTATGGTGCCGGGCTACGTGCCGGCCGAAAGGCTGGCCGGCATGCTCGGCATCGAGGAGTGAAGCTGCCTTTCGCAAGGCCGCTGGACATACGTTTGACACCCCGGTAGAGGGTTTTACCTTGTCGTTCTGATCAAAATTTGATCAGTCTGTAAATCGAACGAATAGGAAGGGAGCACGACGTTGAAACCGGTGAGAGTGGGGATCTGTGGTTTAGGAACCGTCGGTAGCGGTACCTTCAATGTGCTGACACGCAATGCCGACGAAATTGCCCGTCGGGCGGGGCGGCCGATTGTCATCGAGCAGGTCGGCGCCCGGCGTGAAAATCCCGACTGTGATACCACCGGTGTCAAGGTCACGGCCGATATCTTCGAGGTGGCACGCAATCCTAATGTCGACGTACTGGTAGAGCTGGTAGGCGGCTACGATGTCGCACGCGAGCTGGTGTTGACCGCCATCGAGAACGGCAAGCACGTAGTAACTGCCAACAAGGCGTTGATTGCGGTCTATGGTAATGAAATCTTCAAGGCGGCTCACGACAAGGGAGTGATCGTTGCCTTCGAGGCGGCTGTTGCCGGCGGCATCCCGGTGATCAAGTCGCTGCGTGAGGGCCTGGGCGCCAACCGTATTCAATGGCTGGCCGGCATCATCAACGGCACCGGCAACTATATCCTCACTCATATGCGTGACGAAGGCCGGGCGTTCGAGGATGTCCTCGCCGAAGCCCAGGCGCTGGGTTATGCCGAGGCTGACCCGACCTTTGATGTCGAAGGCATTGATGCCGCACACAAGCTGACCATCCTGGCTTCCATCGCCTACGGTGTTCCCTTGCAGTTCGACAAGGCCTACACCGAAGGCATCTCGCGGATCACTGCGGAGGATGTCGAGCAGGCCGATAACCTAGGGTACATCATCAAGCACCTGGGTATTTCCAAGCGTACCGAGGCCGGACTGGAGCTGCGCGTTCATCCCACGCTGATACCCAAGGAACGCCTGCTGGCCAGCGTGCATGGCGTCAAGAATGCCATCGCGGTAATGGGCGATGCCGTGGGCCCCACGCTCTATTACGGTGCGGGTGCCGGTTCCGAGCCGACGGCCTCGGCGGTGGTTGCGGACCTGCTCGATGTGGCTCGCGACATTACCACCGACCATCACTACCGTGTGCCCTACCTGGCCTTCAGTGGCATCGTCGAGGGCGGCAATAGCCTGCCGATTCTGCCCATGGAGGATATCGTCACTGCCTATTACTTGCGCCTGCTGGCTGTCGATCGCCCCGGGGTGCTGGCGCGCGTGGCGACCATTCTCTCCGAGCAGGGCATTTCCATCGAGGCCATCATTCAGAAAGAAGCCACCGAAGGCGAGCTGGTCCCGATCATCCTGCTGACACATCGCACCCGCGAGAAGAACATGAACGACGCTATTCGTCAGCTCGAGTCGTTAGCCGATATCGCCGGGCCGATTACGCGTATCCGCGTTGAGTGCCTCGACGAAGGGGAATGAGTCCTGGCGCTAAGCCGTAAGCGCCAAGCGATCATGCGCCTTGGCTTCAATCTTCGGGTGGACACCAGGTCGCCGGTTATCCACGGCCGGTGGCGATAGGGGAAACATCATGCGTTATATCAGTACGCGCGGGCAGGCGCCGGCGCTGAATTTCGAAGATGTGGTGCTGACCGGCATGGCCAGCGATGGCGGTCTTTACGTGCCAGAAACCGTGCCGCAGCTATCGCGAGACGAACTGGCGGCAATGGCAGGGCTGTCCTATGCCGAGATCGCCTTTCGAGTAATGAAGCCGTTCGTCGACGGCGAGATTGATGACGACACCTTTCGCAACATCGTTCATGAGGCTTACGCCACCTTCAGCCACGAGGCGGTCGTACCGCTCAACCAGCTCGGGGCCAACCATTTCCTGCTTGAGCTGTTCCACGGGCCCACGCTGGCCTTCAAGGATGTCGCCCTGCAACTGCTCGGCCGATTGCTGGATCACTTTCTGAAGAAGCGCGGTGAGCGCGCGGTGATCATGGGGGCGACTTCCGGGGATACCGGATCGGCTGCGATCGAGGGCTGCCGCCACTGCGATAATCTCGATATCTTTATCCTGCACCCGCACAACCGGGTTTCCGAGGTACAGCGCCGGCAGATGACCTCGGTGCTGGCCGACAACGTGTTCAATATCGCTATTGAAGGCAACTTCGATGACGCCCAGGCAATGGTCAAGGCCAGCTTCGCCGACCAGTCGTTTCTCGACGGTACGCGACTCGTGGCGGTCAATTCGATCAACTGGGCCCGCATCATGGCTCAGATCGTCTACTATGTTGCCGCCGGCGTAGCGCTAGGCGCACCGCACCGCCAGATCAGTTTCTGCGTTCCCTCAGCCAACTTCGGCAACGTATTCGCCGGCTACATGGCCTACAAGATGGGCCTGCCGGTCGAGCGCTTCGTCATTGCCACCAACGCCAACGACATTCTGCACCGTACGCTAGCCGACAACGACTTTTCCAAGCGTGACCTCGAGGCGACACTGGCACCGTCAATGGACATCGTGGTGTCTTCGAACTTCGAGCGGCTGCTGTTCGATGCCTATGAGCGTGACGGCGATGCCGTGCGTGCGCTGCTCGAGCGTTTTCAAAACGAGCCGACGGCGCTTGCCGACGCCCCCCTGGCCAAGCTTCGGGAACGCTTTGCCAGTCATAGCGTCGACGATGCGACACTCCTCGAGGTGATCCGCGAGGCACACCATCGCACCAAGGAACTGCTCGATCCGCATACGGCTACCGGCTACCGTGCCGCCGAAGTGTGCCGGGGCGACGCCGGCACGCCGATGATCACTCTAGCCACTGCGCATCCCGCCAAGTTCGCCGAGGCAGTGGTCAAGGCCGGTTTCCCCGGTGTGCCGTTGCCTGCTCACATGGAAGACCTGCTCGAGCGTGAGGAACGCTACAGTGTGTTGCCTGCGGACCTGAAGGCTGTGCAGTCTTTCGTAGCCGAACACCGTCGCTGACTGTCCATCGTTTCAATTCGTTGCCTTTCCGCGCCCGGCCTGCCGGGCGCGATGCCTCTTAGGAGTGCCCGTGGATACCGAGATTGCGCAGCGCCCTCTGGCAGAACTCATGCGCCGGCGCATCATGCCGCGCCAGCGCGACGAGGCGTTGTACCAGCGCTGCCTGGCGGCGGGACTGTCCGAACTCCAGGCACGTATCCTGGCTGGACGTCTGAGCGGCTACAGCGGCGAGCTCGATCCGTTGGTCACGCCCGGTCTTCGGCACCTGGCGCACCCCGAGAAGCTGAAGGATTCACGACGCGCCGCCGAGCGCATCGCCCGGGCGGTGACCGAGGGTGAACACATCGGCATCCTTACCGACTATGACGTCGATGGCATCACTTCGCATGTGGTGATCCTGCGTACCCTCAACGAACTGTTCGGCGTACCCGCGCAGAAGCTACATAGTCTGATCGGTCACCGCATCAATGATGGCTACGGTATCAGCCTGCCATTGGTGGAGCGCACGCTAGCGCTGAAGCCGCGCCCCAGCTTGGTGATCACCGCCGACTGCGGCTCGTCGGATGAGCCGCGCATCGCGCGATTGCGCGATGCCGGCATTGAAGTCATCGTCACCGATCATCACGCGTTACCACTGGAGGGGCCGCCAGTCTCGGCCTATGCCACGGTCAATCCGACCCGTAACGACTGTGAATTCCCCGATCATACTATTGCCGGTTGTATGGTGGCCTGGTTGGTAATGTCACTGGCCCGAGCTGTGCTGATCGAGTTCGGGGCGCTGTCGCCGTCCACGCCCAAGTTGTCGCCATGGCTCTCTTACGTGGCGCTGGGTACCGTGGCCGACTGCGTATCGTTGGGCGGCAGTGCCATCAACCGTGCGGTGGTGACCCAGGGGCTGACGCTCATAAACCGCATGGAAGCCGCCTGCTGGAGGGCGATGGCGGAACGCTTGGGGGCCGATAGCGTGCCCTTCGACGCCGAGACGTTAGCTTTCCAGATGGGGCCGAGAATCAACGCCCGGTCGCGTCTCGATGACCCCTACGCAGCGTTGCACTTCATGCTGGCAGCCGATGAACACACTGCACGCCGGCATCTCGAGGTACTCGATCAGGATAACCAGTCGCGCAAGGCCATTGAGGCCGACATGACCGAGACGGCACGCGCCCTGGCCTTGCAACAGCTGGCCGAGGGTGCCCAAGTGCTGGTTGTCTATCTTGAGGATGGCCATGCCGGGGTGCAGGGTATTGTCGCTTCACGGCTGGTTCAGGCCTTCGGGCGGCCGGCACTGGTACTGACGCGTGCAGCTGCGCCAGGCATGCTCACTGGCTCGGGACGTTCCATCGAGGCGCTGCATCTGCGTGACGCCCTGCAGCGTGCCCATGATCTCGCCCCGCAGGCGCTGCCTCGTTTCGGTGGCCACCGCGGGGCGGCGGGCATCGGCCTTCCGGTCGAGCAATTGGAGACCTTTACGAATGCATTGCGTCAGGCCGTTAACGAGCAGCTTGGCGTATGTGAACTGTATCCCTGCGTCTTTACCGATGGCGAATTGACCGCCCCACAGCTCTGCCTGGCGACCCTCGACGAGTTGGAGCGCCTCGCGCCCTATGGCCGAGAGTTCGATGCACCGTTGTTCGACGGCGAGTTTTTGGTCGAGAACCTGCGCGTGGTTGGCGCCGACGGCTGCCACCTGATGCTCGAGCTGTCGTGCGGTGGGGTGACGGCGCGAGCCATCTGGTTCCGTGCCCTGACGCCGGGCGAAGTGCCGGCCTTCGGCCTGGGTGCGCGCTTGCGCTGCGCCTACAAGCTGTCGCGCAACCGGTGGAAGGGGAGGGAGTCGTTGCAGTTGATGATCGAGCACGCCGAACAGGTATACTGAAGCACTTAGCACGTTTTTGCTTCGTACAGCACTTCCAGTGAGCCAGAGAAACTTGGCAAACGAAGTCATGCTAGGCAAAAAGCAGCGAGAAAAGCGGAGTTTACTGATGTAAATGAGCATTTTTAAGCTGCTTTTAGCGACGCATGACCGAGTGCAGCAAGTTTGCTAATAGTTCGGCCAGACCCCCGGTGTAGCCAGCTCCAGCAGGTGGCCATCCGGGTCGCGAAAATACAAGCTTTCGCCGCCTTTGGGCCAGTGCGTGCGGCCTTCGATCTCGACTCCGTGCTCGGTCAGTTGGGCTTCCCAGGCGTCGAGTTGGTCGGCGGGAATAGCGAGCGCCATATGGACTGGCCCCTGCCCATCGTGGGGTGGAATGGTACCCATGTCGCGGGGCAAGGTGACAGTCTCCAGCGTCGCGCCCTTGAGAAACAGTAACAGCACCGTACCACGCCCGGCATCGTAGGCTGTGAACCGGTGATCGGCAGTGAACGGCTCAAGACTCATTACCTCCTCGAAGAAAGCCCGAGCGCGCCCCATGTCTTCTACGTAAAGTGCCGTTTCCAGCACGCCGTCGAGCGTTGGCATGGTGGCTCCCGTGTTAGATGTTTTCTCCAGCATAGAGGGGCCTGCGAGTACCTAGCCAATGCTGAGGCTCGCTAGGCACTCTTCCTTGAGCGATTGCCCTTCAGCCGGGCCCCCCAGAACCACCAGACGATCAGCGCGATCAGCGTGATGCCACCGAGGTTGACTAGCCAGCTCATACACTTGCCTCCTTCAGGGGCGCCTTGGTAGTGCGGCGAGTGGCGCGCTGCGCGGCACTTGGGCGAAACAGCCGCAGTCGGTTGGCGTTGCTGACGACCGTCACCGATGACAACGACATGGCGATGCCTGCAATCACCGGGGACAGTAATAGGCCGGTAAAAGGATAAAGCACGCCGGCAGCGATCGGGATGCCCAGGCTGTTGTAGCCGAAGGCGCCCCACAGGTTCTGCTTGATGTTGCTTAGTGTAGCCCGGCTAATCTCGATGGCATCGGCAATGCCGTGCAGCGAGCCGCGCATCAACGTAATTCCCGCGCTTTCGATGGCGACATCAGTTCCCTGACCGATGGCAAAGCCAACATCGGCTTGAGCCAGGGCGGGGGCATCGTTGATCCCATCACCGGTCATGCCGACGATCTCGCCGGCACGCTGCAGACGCTGAACCTCAGCGTGCTTGTCCTCGGGCATCAGCCCGGCGCGGTAATCGTCGATACCCACTTCACGGGCCACGGCGGCAGCGGTATGGGCATTGTCGCCCGTCAGCATGATTACTCTTAGTCCATCGGCCTGCAGGCGGCGTACGGCCTCGATACTATCGGCACGTAGCGGATCGCTGATACCGAACAGCGCTACCAGGGAATCATCCACAGCGAGGTAGACGACGGTGCGCGCCTCGGCTTCAAGCTCTCGGGCCCGGCGCTCAGCCTGGCCCAGCGTAATGTCGGCTTCGTCGAGCAACGTGGCATTGCCCAGTCGCAGCCGTTCCCCATGGGGGCCAATGGCGGTGACACCACGTCCGGTTACGGAGACGAAATCCCGTATCGTGACAGGCTCGATGTTCCTCTCCTCGGCATAACCCAGCAGGGCTGCTGCCAGCGGGTGTTCGGAGCCACGCTCCAGCGCGGCTACCAGACCCAGCACATCGCGTTCCTCGCCAGCGAGTACCTCTGCATCGGTGACTCGCGGCTTGCCTTCGGTGAGTGTGCCGGTCTTGTCGACGATCAAGGTGGTCAGGTGGCTGGCGGTCTGCAGGGCCTGGCCGTCACGGATCAGGATGCCATGCTCGGCGGCCTTGCCCACGCCGATCATGGTCGAGATTGGCGTCGCCAGGCCCAAGGCGCAGGGGCAAGCAATGATCAGCACCGTAGTGGCGGCAACCAGCATATGAATTATCTGTGGCTCGGGACCGAAGTTATACCAGGCCAATGCGGTGATGACGGCAACGATCATGACGCTAGGCACGAAGATCGCCGAAACCTGGTCGGCCAGTTCGCCGATCGGCGGACGTGAATTCTGTGCCTTGGCAACTTGGTCGATGATACGGCCCAGGCGCGTGTCGGCGCCCACATGCGTGGCACGGTAGACCAGCCCTCCGCGGCCGTTGACGGTGCCGGCACTGACTTCGTCGCCGGGCTGCTTGGCCACCGGCAGGGGTTCGCCGGTGAGCATCGACTCATCGATGTGGCTGCTGCCTTCCTCGACCTCGCCATCCACTGGCAGGCGTTCACCGGGGCGCACGCGGATACGGTCGCCGGCGCGCACCTCGTCGATGCCGACCTCGCGTTCCTGCCCGTCCCGGATGACCCTTGCGCTACGCGTCTGCAGATCGAGCAGCCGCTTGAGCGCTTGGCTGGTGCGACCGCGTGCCTTGAGCTCCAGGCCTTGGCCGAAGCTGATCAGGCCGATGATCATTGCGGCCGCCTCGAAGTAGAGCCCGCGCGCCGCGACGGGAATCGCCTCGGGAAACAGGACCACGATCATCGAGTAGATCCAGGCGGTACCCGTCCCCACGGCGATCAGCGTGTCCATGTTGGCCTGATGATGACGAAATGCCTTCCAGGCATTGACGAAGAATCGCCGCCCGGCGGTGGCCAGTACCCCAAGGGTTACCAGACCGACTACCAGCCATAGCCAGCGCTCGCTGCCGGCCAGATGCGGATGGTGAAAGAACATGCTGAACATCAGCGGAATGCCGACACCCAAGCCCAGTGCGGTGTCGCGCAGGCGTTGGCGATATTCACGAGCCTCATTGACTTCACGGGTCTGTTCGGCCTGCCGTAGGTCCTCGATCACTTCGGCGCCGTAGCCGGCTTCGACCACCGAGCGGATCAGCTGGGTCGCATTGGCGTCGCCATAGACCTGGGCGGTACGCGAGCCGAAGTTGACCTCGGCGCGGCGCACGCCGGGCGTATCGTCGAGTGCCTGCTGGATAGTACGCACACAACCGGCGCAGGTGATCCCCGTCAGCGACAGGCGAATCATATCGTCTTCCGCTGTTTTGTCCTGTGTTTCCTGCGATGTGTCAACTTGTGACGGAGCGGGGGGCTCAGGGGGCGTATCACTGTGTGTGCTCGTATCGCTGACGGAACTCAGGGGCGTTTCGCTGGGCGGGTAACCAGCCTCGCGGAGCACGTCGTCGAGCGTATCACCGTCAAGCACGGTAGTGACGTCGAGGCGTTTCTCGGTGGGTGTGCCCACGACCTCGGCCTCGGCATCGCGGGCTTCTATAGCGCGACGCATCTTGCTGACACAGCCTTGGCAGCTCATGCCCTCGATGTGACGTAGATGGTGGGTGCTGTTCGGCTTGTCTTCCGGTGACGGCGGATAACCTGCCTCATGCAACACAGCGTCCAAGGAATGCTCATCGAGCACGGTAGTCACATCGAGGCGCTTCTCGGCGGGCGTGCCCACGACCTCGGCCTCAGCATCATGGGCCAGGATGGCGCGGCGCATATTACTCACACACCCTTGGCAACTCATGTTGTCGATATGTCGTGAGAGATGATTGGCTGGCGCGGTCATTGGCAGCCTCCTGTAGGGGTTCGCGGCCCGGCACACTCGCCGTCGGGAAGGTTCTCGATCAGACGGCAGAGGCTATGCCCATCCGGCACGCCGTCGGGCATGTCTCGCCAAGTATCCAGGGCCTGTTCCATGCGGGCAGCCAAGGCCTCGAGTTCGGCAATACGCTGGCGGATCGTGGGTAGGCGCTGGGCCAAAAGATCACGTACCAGAGGGCAGGGAGAGTCGCCCTGATCGGCATGCTCGAGGATGTCGCTAATCTCCTTGACACTGAAGCCCAGCGTTCTTGCGCGCTGAATGAAGCGCAGGCGATTGAGATCGCCTCTGTCGTAAAGTTGATAGCCATTGTCTGGGTTACGGCTAGGTGACAACAGACCTTCGCGTGTGTAGTGACGTACTGTTTCGGCCGTAACGCCGGCCGCCCTGGCCAATTCACCGACTTTCATGGCTGACCTCCTGCTCGAGATAGTCTCAGTGTAGAACCTGGGGGTAACACCTAGGTCAATGAAGCAGGTCAAGGAATAAAGCAGCCAGCCGATAAACCGGGCATGCCTGAGCCCCGATAACGCGGAAGGCTGCGCTGATAATGCGTCTACTACTAATGGATGGGTGTTCAACCGATTAAAACGGTCGTTTGTTCTTGACTTGATATTGTTCATCAGCCAAAACGGTTAGGCAGACTGCCGTTGCGTATGAGCAGATCGGTTATAACGACTAGCCTCATGGGAACAGATTTCGAGAAAACTATGCACAATAAGATTAACAATCTCACCGTGGCCATCGCTGTTGCCGCAGCAGGAATGTCCGGTCAAGCCGTGGCTGGTGCCTTCCAGCTCAACGAACAGAGTGTCAGTGCCCAGGGAAATGCCTTCGCCGGAAGAACTTCCAACGTCCAAGATGCTTCCATCGTCTTTGGCAACCCGGCGGGCATGTCATTCCTGGATAGGGCGCAGGTGACAGCGGGCGCGACCTATCTGGATGTAAATACTGACATTAGTAATGCCTCAGGAACTGCCGAAGGGACAAATGAAGGAGATATGGTGCCGGGGAGTACGATTCCCTTCGGCTACTATGTCCAGCCAATCAATGACAACTTGCACTTCGGTCTTGGTGTCTACGCTCCTTTCGGGGTAATCACCGATTACGAAGACAGCTTCGAGGGGCGCTACTTTGGCAACTACAGTGAAGTCGAAGTGGTCACTGTCCAGCCGACACTGTCGATCAAGTTCAGCGATCAGGTCTCGGCAGGGTTCGGAATTACATATAACCGCATAAAAGGTGAACTTGAGAGCGCAACTCCAGACCCAACCACATCAGGTGTCCTGGGAGAGGGGAGGATCAATGTGCAGGGCGACGATGAAGCTTATGGTTTCACCTTCGGTATGATGTATAGGCCGATCGAATCGACAATTTTAGGTGTGACCTATCGCTCGGATGTCGATTATGAACTTGAAGGTGATCTTGGTACCACGAATGTCTTAGGCGGTTTGGTGCCTAACGGATCTTATGACGCATCATTAGATATTTCATTGCCAGAAACCATCGACTTTTCATTGACTCATAATCTCAATGACCGCTGGACAGTGATGGCGGGTGCAGCGCTGGTTAAATGGAGTAGCTTTGATCGTCTGACGGCCGAGAATAATATTCTGCCGATAGACGAGCCTCAGGACTACGAGGATGCGTGGCAATATGCGCTAGGATTGTCCTACCACGTCAACCCGGCGCTTACGCTACGCACTGGAGTTGCCTACGATGAGTCGCCGATCAGCGATGAAGTCCGCACCGTACGTGTGCCGTCCGGGGATCGCACCATCTTCTCGCTGGGTGCCGGCTGGACACCCACGCCGAACCTGACGCTGGACGTCGCCTACACTTATCTGACTGAAGATACCGCGCCGGTCAGCATGTCCGATCCGAGTCGCGGCACCTATGAGGCCGACTACGAGAACGAGGCTCACGGCTTTGGCGCCCAGGCGACCTACCGTTTCTGATCTGCCTCGCTATACCATCGACCCGGTCTCACGGCCGGGTTTTTTTGTGTCGATTCCTGTATGGGACTTCGCTACCTGTCATGCTAGGGCCTGTTGGTGCGGGATGGTCGCTGGTGATCACTTTCGCTACAATAAACGCCCTTTGCCGGTACCACGTACCGGCCTCGAATACTTCCCGCAGGACGCCAAACAGGACGACCATGCAAGAGATCAATCCGATCAACAACCTCATCAAGGACCTGTCCGAACGGACAGACGTCCTGAGGGGGTATCTTTGACTATGCCGAGAAGAAGGATCGGCTAGAAGAAGTCTCCCGCGAGCTCGAAAACCCCAACGTCTGGAATGATCCCGACTATGCCCAGAAGCTGGGCAAGGAACGCGCCTCTCTGGAGGCCGTCGTCGAGACCATCGATGCCTTGGATCGTGGCCTGGTGGACAACCAGGAGCTGCTCGAGCTGGCGGTGATGGAAGAGGACGATGCAACCGTCGATGAGGTCCGGAAAGAACTCGCGCACCTGGACACGCTGCTCGAAAAGCTCGAGTTTCGGCGCATGTTCTCTGGCGAGATGGATGCCAATAACGCCTATCTCGACATTCAGTCCGGCTCTGGCGGCACCGAGGCCCAGGACTGGGCCAACATACTGCTGCGCATGTACCTGCGCTGGTGCGAGCATCATGGTTTCAAGACGGAAATCGTTGAGATTTCCGGCGGAGAGGTGGCTGGCATCAAGTCGGCGACACTCCATGTTCAGGGTGATCATGCATTCGGCTGGCTGCGCACAGAGACCGGTGTTCATCGCCTGGTGCGCAAGAGCCCGTTCGATTCCGGTGGTCGCCGTCACACCTCGTTTGCCTCCGTGTTTCTGTCACCGGAAATCGATGACGACTTCGAAGTCGAGATCAATCCGGCCGACCTGCGTGTCGATACCTACCGTTCCAGCGGGGCCGGTGGTCAGCACGTCAACACGACCGACTCTGCCGTGCGTATTACCCACGAGCCGACTGGCGTGGTGGTGTCGTGCCAGACCCAGCGCAGCCAGCATGCCAACCGCGACTTCGCCATGAAGCAGCTCAAGGCGAAGCTGTGGGAGCTGGAAATGCAGAAGCGCAATGCCGCCAAGCAGGAAGCCGAGGACAGCAAGGCTGACATCGGCTGGGGTAGCCAGATCCGCTCCTATGTGCTCGATGACCAACGCATCAAGGATCTGCGTACCGGCGTGCAGACCAGCAACTGTGAGAAGGTGCTGGATGGGGATTTGGATCAGTTTATCGTGGCCAGCCTCAAGCAGGGGCTCTAAGCCGGCGCAATTGCGCTCGCCGAGGCGGTGTTATGAAGCGGCTCACCATGCTCATTGACACACAAGTCAACTGCGCTGGCTTGCCGCTTCATGCCTAGCCTCGGCATCGCTCATGACGCGCCTCGGCTGGGCGTTAACCGCTCCAAGTTACGACGATTTTTTTATTCATAGGCAGAGCAATGGCGAACCAGGATTCTCCCCAGCACGATGAAAACCACCTGATTGCGGAGCGTCGCGCCAAGCTGGCAACGCGTCGCGAAATGGCCGCGGAGCATGGTGGTAGTGCGTTCCCTAACGATTTTCGACGCGATAGCCTAGCGGCAGAGCTGCAGGCCGAGCTGGGCGGGCTCGACAAGGCCGAGCTGGAAAGCCATGGCCGCCAGGCCGCAGTGGCGGGGCGCATCATGCGCAAGCGCGGGCCGTTCATCGTTATCCAGGACGTCTCCGGCCAGATTCAGCTCTATGTGGATAAGAAAGGCCTGCCCGAAGAGGTCCTTGAAGACATCAAGGGTTGGGATATCGGTGATATCGTCGGCGCGCGCGGGCCGGTACACAAGTCCGGCAAGGGCGATCTGTACGTGATGATGGTCGAGGCCAAGCTGCTGACCAAGAGCCTGCGCCCGCTACCCGATAAATTCCATGGCTTGACTGACATGGAGGCGCGTTACCGTCAGCGCTACGTTGATCTGATCATGAATCCCGAGTCGCGGCGGGCCTTCGAGGTGCGCGCCGGGGTAATCGCCTCGATCCGGCGTTTCTTCGAAGCGCGTGGCTTCATGGAAGTCGAGACGCCGATGCTGCAGCCGATCCCCGGTGGGGCCACGGCGCGCCCGTTCATTACCCACCACAATGCGCTGGACATCGACATGTACCTGCGCATTGCGCCCGAGCTGTATCTCAAGCGCCTGGTGGTGGGCGGCTTCGAGCGGGTCTTCGAAATCAACCGCAACTTCCGCAACGAAGGGCTTTCGACGCGTCACAACCCTGAATTCACCATGCTTGAGTTCTACTGGGCCTACGCTGATTACAAGGACCTGCTCGATCTGACCGAGGAGATGATCCGCAACGCTGCTCAGGAAGTGCTGGGAACCACCGTACTCACCTATCAAGGCACCGAGTACGATCTGGGTAAGCCGTTCCGCCGCCTGACGCTGCGTGAGGCTATCCTCAAGCATGGCGACGACATCGCCGACGCCGATATCGATACCCTCGAGGCAGCCCGCGATACGGCCATGAGGCTGGGGCTTCAGGTCAAGGAGGGTTGGGGGCTCGGCAAGCTGCAGACCGAGATCTTCGAAGAGGTTGCCGAGCATCAGCTCGACCAGCCGACCTTCATCATCGAGTACCCGGCTGAGGTCAGCCCGCTGGCACGGCGCAACGATGCTAACCCGTTCGTCACCGACCGCTTCGAGTTCTTCGTCGGCGGCCGTGAGATCGCCAACGGTTTCTCTGAGCTCAACGATGCCGAGGACCAGGCTGAGCGCTTCGCTGCCCAGGTGGCCGAGAAAGACGCCGGGGATCTCGAGGCGATGTACTACGATGCCGATTATGTTCGCGCGCTGGAGTACGGCTTGCCTCCGACGGCGGGTGAGGGTATCGGGATCGACCGGCTGGTGATGCTGTTCACGGACAGCCCTTCGATTCGCGATGTGTTGCTTTTCCCGGCGATGCGACCGGAATAGTTGGTAAGTCGTGCGGCGAGCGACCATAATGGTCAGCGTTTCGATGCCGAGACCGCATGTCGAGGAGACTCCCGATGAAACTGCTCAACCGTTCCGCGCTGAGCGTCAAGCCAACCCAGGCGTTCGTCGACTGGATCAACTCGCTGGAGCCGATGGTCGGCAACGATGACCTGACCATCGATGACATCGATCGCGAGAACACCGTCTATCTCATTCCCGAGATGGATACCGAGGAAGCGCTCGACGCTTGGGTGCGTGAGCGTTACATGGATATCCTCGAGAATGAATTGCGCGCCTGGGAGGAGGACGAACGGCAGTGGCCCGAGTCCATCGATTGGGCGTTGTTCCAGCGTTTCCTGTCGGTCGAACATAGCTATCTTGCCATCGACCTTGACGATGAGGCGCCGCTGGAGATCGCCGACTTCGACGATGCGATACTGCTGGAAACCGATGAAGAGTAAACAGCGCTAGTCTGCATTCATCCCGTGAAATGATTCGATCTGCCCGGCTTTGCCGGGTTTTCTTATGCTATTAAGACGACTTTTCGAGACGCGTCCCGGCGACGATGGCTTGCCGGGGCCGCAGCGCAAGCTTGCCTTGTTGGTACTGGTCATGGGAACGCTCATGGCTGTGCTGGATGGCGGCATCGTCAACATTGCCCTGCCTACGATGGCTCGCGAGTTGCAGGTCGCCGAGTCGCGCATCGTCTGGGTGACCAATGCCTATCAGCTGGTGACGGCGGCGTCGTTACTGACCTTTGCAGCCCTGAGCCGTCGAGTCGGCCGACACCGGGTGTATATGGGTGGGCTGGCGGTGTTCTCGCTGGCCTCGTTGTTCTGCGCACTTTCCGAGTCTCTGAATACGCTGCTGATGTCACGTATCCTGCAGGGGATCGGCGCTGCGGCCATGCTCAGCATCGGGCCTTCCATGTACCGGGTCATCTTCCCGTCTCGTCTGTTGGGTTCCGCTATCGGGCTGGGGGCATTGGTCGTGGCGTTCGGCATTGCTTCAGGGCCGTCGCTCGGTGGCCTGCTGCTGGCGGTGGCCAGCTGGCCGTGGTTGTTTGCCATCAATGTGCCGGTTGGGTTGGTCGCATTGTGGCTGGCGAGCAGGGCGTTGCCGCGTGAGGCGGCGCAGCCGGGACGCCTCGATTGGCAGGGGGCCGTGCTGTCGGCCGGCATGCTGGGCAGCTTTGTGTATGGTATCGATCGGCTGGGCCATGGTGCGCCTGCCGTCGAGGTTGTGGCCCTGCTGGCGACGAGCATCGTGTTGGCGAGTTTATTCGTTTGGCGCCTTCGCCGTGCGCCGCGTCCTCTGGTGCCACCGGCGCTGTTCGCCGAGCCACGCTTTTCCTACGCAGCGGTCATCTCCATGTTGGCGTTTACAGCCAACGGGGCCGCATTCGTTGGCTTGCCGTTTTTCTACCAGAACCTGATGGGACTATCTCCGTGGCAGGCAGCGCTAATGTTTACGCCGTGGCCATTGGCGCTGATGTTTGCCGGTCCCATGGCCGGGCGGCTGGCGGATCGGGTCAATCCCACCAAATTATCATCGCTGGGGCTGGGCATCTTCCTGATGGGCATGCTGTCATTGGCTCTGATGCCTGATACGGCAGCGCCGCTGGACGTAATCTGGCGTACGCTATTATGCGGGCTGGGGTATGGGCTGTTCCAGGCACCCAATAACCGCGAAATGATCGGTAGCGTACCGCTGGAACTGAGCGCCAATGCCTCGGGGGTGCTCGCCTCGGTGCGCACCTTCGGTCAGTCACTAGGTACCGCACTGGTCGGTATCGTCTTGGCATTATCGTTCGGTTCGCTGCAGATGGCCCTTTGGTTGGGCTGCGTTTTTGTGGTGGTCGCGCTGTCGTTGAGCCTTTGGCGCATCCCACTGGCAGCTCGCCACTGAACATATCGTCCGACCCGGACGACACGTTACAATGATTGCTTCGCCACAGGAGGCCAAACAGGCATGAGCATCCAGGCACAGATCGAAACCAAGTTGCAGGCCCTCGAGCCCGTCTACCTGGCCGTGGAGAACGAGAGTCATATGCACCACGTGCCGCCCAACTCTGAAACACATTTCAAGGTGACTCTGGTGTCGTCCCGCTTCGAGGGGTTGATGCCGGTGAAGCGTCACCAGCAGGTCTATGCCATTCTGGCCGACGAAAAGGCTGGCCCGGTCCACGCCCTGGCACTGCATCTCTACACACCTGAAGAGTGGGAAGTGCGTGGTGGGGCGCGCCCGGACTCGCCCAACTGCCGGGGCGGTGGCGACCGCTGAATGACCACTGAACCGCAGCGCTCGCAGTATCTCGAGGCCATGGGGCTGACCGCCTGGGTCAGCCGCTATCGCCTGCCGAACGCGGCCGAAACGCCGGCTTGCGAATGGCTTGAGCCCGAGGTGCCTGCCGAGCGGCCACCAGCGCAACGCCTGCATGCGTTGCTCGATACGCCGGTCGAAGCGCCTCCGCGTTCGCCAGCGGAAGCGGCACCCGCTGCGCCCCAACGGCAGCGTAAGCGGGCTCGGGGATTGCTCGAGTCCGAGGGGTTGGTGGAGGTTACCGAACAGACACCGTCTACAGCGCCGGCTTCGGAGGCGGTGCCGGCCGAGGCCAACAAGGCCCGCCCGCAGGAGTCGCTGCGTTTCACGCTGCAGATCGCTGCCCTGGACGGGCGTTGGCTGGTAATAGTGCCGCATCGTCAGTCGCTGGATGAGACGAGTCGTCGTTTGCTTGACAACCTGCTTCAGGCGGCCGGCATCTTACCCAGGAATCCGCCGAGCTTTCAGGAGTTCCGTTGGCCGGTCGTGGACGGGGCGCCTGTCGAGTCGCCGCTTGACGAGGCATGCGATGGGTTGCGGGCATTCGTGGAAGGTCAAAGCCGGCGTGGCTGGCGTCCTGAGCGCGTCCTGGTCTTCGGCGAGGACACAGCTCTCACGCCCGTCCTGGCGTTGATGGAAGGACGCTGTGGCCTGCTGGGAATCGATGGTTGGCAAGGGCCGGCGCTGAAGGAGTTGGCACAGTCACCCGCCGCCAAGCGAAGGCTTTGGCGTACCTTGGTCAATTGGCGCCATGCCTGGCATGAGGCGAAAGATGGTGAGCCCGGTGACGCAACGTCCTGAACGGCTGACGCTTGATGATCTGCCAGGCTTGGTGGCGCTGGAGCGCGAAGGTCAGTCCCATCCATGGTCGGAAGCCCTGCTACACGAGGCTTTTGTCGACGAGCGGGCCCAAGTCTGGGGCCTAAAAATGACCGACGGTCTGAAGGGGTTCGCCGTTTTCTATCGGCTGCCTTTCGACGCCGAGTTGCAAGCGATTACCGTCGCTCCCCGGATGCGTCGTCAGGGGTTTGCCACAACCTTGTTGGAAACGGGAATTGCCCAAGCGAATGCGTGGGGCAGTGAGCGTTTGCTGCTCGAAGTCCGCGCCTCGAACCAGGCTGCCATCGACATGTATCGGCGAGCGGGGTTCCTGCGCGACGGGGTGCGACGTGGATATTACGATAGCAAGGAAGGGCGCGAGGACGCGTGGCTCATGTCGTTGAGGCTAGCTGCCGGCAAGGCGTGAGCCCAGCCGGCGCAGAACAGCAGGAGCGCTTACTTGTATTCAGGAGACGCTGGTTTCGCTGCTTTCTAGCTCACGGAACTTTTCCAGCAAGCCATTGAGACGACGCTCCCATTCCTGATGCTCCTGCTTGAGACGGGCATTCTCCTCGCGGAGCTCCTCGGCCTCCATTTTTAGCATTTCTAGCGATTCGACCGCATTGGCGACTTTCTGCTCGAGCTGATTGAAGAGTTCGATACTCATCCTATTCTCCTGATGTCTTGCGTAGTCTGGCACGACTGGCCAGCCGCCAGCGTACGCTGCGTCCTGCCGCTCAGCAAGCGTCTCCAGAGGCTGACGGCGAGCGCCGATAGAGCCTACCATGGCTATCGCCCGCCTTGACTTCTCGGTGCAGCGTCCAGCGTCCCGGCACTTGGGGTGGCAGGCTTGACTCGGTCTCGACGTAAATCAGCGCATCGTCGTCCAGCCAGCCGCGGCGTTCGAGCAAATCGCAGGCCGGTCCCGCCAGGTCCTGGCGAAACGGTGGATCAAGAAACACAACGTCAAATGGCGTGGCGGGTTCGTCCAGGAAGTCGAGCGCATCTCGCACTACGACCTGGCCGGTAGCGCCCAGCGTGGCCAGGTTGGTCTCGATCAGGCGTGCAACCTCGGCATCGGTTTCGACGAAGTGCGCCTGACTGGCACCGCGCGACAGGGCCTCCAGGCCGAGTGCGCCAGTGCCGGCGAAGAGATCCAGAACGCGATGACCGGCCAGGTCGAAGGCCAGCCAGTTGAACAGGGTCTCACGGACCCGGTCGGGCGTGGGGCGCAGGCCGGGCCTGTCTGCCACCGGCAGCAGTCGGCGGCGGAAGCGGCCGCCTATGATGCGTAGCTTGCCGCGCGGCCGATCCGAAGCGGACGCCGTAGGGCGATAGCGATTGCGGGAAGAACGTTGTCGGGTCATGGTCGCTGGATTGTACGTGTGCCTTATCCACAGTGGTAGTGCACAGTGATAGGATGGATCGATTCCCAGTCTCTACAGTATAGAATTCGCCCATGTTCGGTTTTTTCAAGCGCAAGAAGAAGCAGGAATCAGATCAGCAGGAAGCGCTCGAGCGGCAACAGGCCACTGAGGCAGAGGCGCGCACTGTCGACGAGGAGAGTGCCGCGGAAGCGGCGGTGCATGAGCACGATCCAGAAACCCGGCAGGCGACGGAGTATCGCCCCGACGAGCTCGAACGGGATGCGTCCCGGGAGGCGCTGGATGGTGATCTGGCCACGGGCGAGGCCCACACTGCCCTCGATGAAGAGCCGGTGGAGACGCCCTACGAGTCACTGGCCGAGGAAGTAAAGCGCCCCGAGGCCGACATCACGAATCGTGAATCGCCGAGCGATGAGGCACTGACGGAGGATGAGGCATCAGCGACGGAGGTGGAACCGCTGGCCCCAGAGCCTGAAACCCCGACGGTAGGTACCAGCGATACTCGGGATGGCGATACCAAGGTAGACACCCTGGCGCAGGCCACCGAGGAAGCTCAAGAGGAAGTGCGCCGCCAGGCGGGTGATATCGAGGGCGATAGCACGGCCGAGGTACCCCACGAAACGTCAGCGGCTACGGCTGGGCGCGACAAGCCCAAGAGCGAGAAGCGTGGTTGGTTGGCTCGTATCAAGGCCGGTCTGGGCAAGACCCGGGCCAATTTGACCGATGGCTTGGCCAACCTGTTCCTGGGCAAGAAGCAGATCGATGACGAGCTCATGGAGGATCTCGAGACCCAGCTCTTGATGGCCGATGTCGGCATCGAGGCGACAACCGAGATCATCGACAAGCTTTCGGCCCGGGTCTCGCGCAAGGAGCTCGGCGATCCACAGGCCCTCTACCGGGCGCTGCAGGAGGAACTCGCCGAGTTGCTCGCCCCGGTCGCCACGCCGCTATCACTCCCCCCCAAGGGTGAGGGCCCGTTCGTGATTCTCATGGTCGGTGTCAACGGGGTCGGCAAGACTACTACTATCGGCAAGCTGACCAAGCGTTTTCAGGCCGAGGGTCGCAGTGTCATGCTCGCTGCCGGTGATACCTTCCGTGCTGCTGCAGTGGAGCAGCTCAAGGTCTGGGGCGAGCGCAATCGGGTACCGGTCGTCGCCCAGCATACCGGGGCCGACAGCGCCTCGGTGATCTACGATGCCTTGGCGGCGGCCAAAGCGCGCAAGGTCGATGTGCTGATTGCCGATACCGCTGGTCGACTGCACAACAAGGGCCACCTGATGGAGGAGCTCAAGAAAGTGCGCCGGGTAATGGCCAAGCTCGACGAGGCAGCGCCTCACGAAGTGATGCTGGTTCTCGATGCCGGCACCGGCCAGAACGCTTTGGCACAGGCGAGTACCTTCAACGAGGCGGTTCCGGTCACGGGTATCACCCTGACCAAACTCGATGGTACTGCCAAGGGTGGGATCATCTTCGCCCTGGCCAAGCAACTGGGCACCCCTATCCGCTTTATCGGGGTCGGTGAAACCTTGGATGATCTGCGTCCCTTCGCGGCGGATGACTTCGTCAACGCACTGTTCTCGCAGGATGAAGAGAACGCGGGATGATCGCTTTCGAGCATGTGGGCAAGCGTTACGGTGGGCGCTTCGAGGCGCTCGCCGACATCAATTTCTCCGTGCAGCGCGGCGAGATGGTCTTCCTCACCGGCCATTCCGGGGCCGGCAAGAGCTCTCTGCTGCGCCTGATCATGCGTCTCGAGCGACCCTCCCGCGGGCGTATTCTGGTGGCTGGCTACGATATCGACCGTCTGCATTACAGTCAGGTCCCGTTTTACCGTCGTCAGATCGGCGTCGTCTTTCAGGATCACCAACTGCTTTCCGATCGTGACGTATTCTCCAACGTGGCGTTACCACTCGAAATCCAGGGCGTCGAACCCCACGAGGCGGCCCGTCGCGTACGGGCCGCGCTCGACAAGGTCGGCCTGCTGCATCGCGAGAAGGCGTTGCCGATCGAGCTTTCCGGTGGCGAGCAGCAGCGGATCGGCATTGCACGCGCTGTGGTTAACAAGCCGGCGTTGCTGCTGGCCGACGAGCCTACAGGCAACCTTGATCCTCAGTTATCGGCGGATATCATGCGTCTGTTCGAGGACTTCAACCGCATCGGCACCACGGTGATGATCGCCAGCCACGACCTGGCGCTGATTGCCCGCTTGCGCCATCGGGTGTTACGGCTGCGTGAAGGGCGCTTGATCGCCGATGAGCACGCCGCACGGGAGGTCGTATGACCTCCGGGGCTTCCAGGCGCAGCGAGAAACGAGTCCCTGAGGCCGCCGCGCCGCGCCGAGGCGCACGTGTCCAGCGCACCGGACTGGACAGTCGAGTTCGCGCCTGGAGTCGTCATCATCGGGCCATGGCTCGTGACAGTGCGTTTCGGCTGGCACGTCGCCCACTCGGCAGCTTGCTGACCATGGTGGCCATTGCTATCGCCCTGATCCTGCCCTGTGCCCTGTGGCTGGTCATGGACAGCGCCAAGGTGCTGGATACCGAGCTCGACGAGAGTGCCACGTTGACGGTTTACCTGTCGGCCTCGCTCGGTGAACGTCAGGCCATGGACATAGCAGAGACGTTACGTGCCCAGCCTGGCGTGGCCGGTGCCCGCTTGGTCACGGCGGCCGAAGGCATGGCCGAGTTTCAGCAGGCACTGGGACTTGAGGATGCCTTGAGCGAGTTGGAGGAGAATCCGCTGCCTGCGAGTATCATCGTCTCGCCCCGTGACGTGTCTCCGCAGGCCGTGAATGGCCTGGGTGAACAACTGGACGAGGTCGAGGGCGTCGACGAGGTACGCCTAGACCTGGCTTGGCTCGAGCGCCTCAATCGCCTGGCTGAGCTGGGTCAACGGCTAACCCTGGCGCTAGGTGTACTGTTTGGTCTCGGGGTATTGCTGATCGTCGGCAACACCATCCGGTTGGCGGTGGAGAGTCGTCGACAGGAGATCGAAGTGGTGACGCTGATCGGGGCCACTCATGCTTTCGTTCGCCGGCCCTTCCTGTACAGTGGAGCCTGGTACGGCCTGGGCGGGGGGATGCTGGCCTGGGCCATCCTGTCTCTGGGGAGGCAGTGGTTGGCGGCGCCGGTCCAGGCGCTGGCACAGAGTTATGGGGCGACCTTTGTCATGCCGTCGCTGGGGCTGGAGGGTTCGGCAATCCTGCTGGTTTCTAGTACACTACTAGGCTGGTTGGGCAGCTGGATGGCGGTGAGTCGTCATCTAAAGGACATACGGCCCCGCTAAGATGAAAAGGCAGAGTGGGTGTTCGCCGGTTTTGGTTTGCGGAACTTCACGCTGTAGTTGCGGTCCTATGGGTCGCGCAGTTATGTTAGGCGTCTAATTATTGTCGGGTCGAGCCGTTGCATGGCTCCCCGCTTCGTGGGCAACATGGAGACATCCTGCATGAGCACCAGTCTTCAGCCTATTGGCCAGCTTTCGCCGGGCCATGATCTGAATGGCTACATTCAGGCAGTCAACAGCATTGCCGTGCTGACTGTCGAGGAAGAGCGCGAACTGGCCTTTCGCCTGCATGATCATAATGATCTGGAGGCTGCACGCCGCTTGGTCATGTCACATTTGCGCTTCGTCGTGCATATAGCACGCAGCTATTCTGGGTATGGGCTGCCACAGGCTGACCTGATCCAGGAGGGCAACGTCGGCCTGATGAAGGCGGTCAAGCGCTTCGACCCGAACCAGGGCGTGCGACTGGTATCCTTCGCCGTGCATTGGATCAAGGCGGAGATTCACGAGTTCGTGTTACGCAACTGGCGCATCGTCAAGATTGCGACCACCAAGGCTCAGCGTAAGCTGTTCTTCAACCTGCGCAGCGCCAAGAAGCGTCTGGCCTGGTTGAACAATGATGAAGTCGACGCCATTGCCAAGGATCTCGACGTTAAACCCGAGGTGGTTCGCGAGATGGAGGGGCGTCTTTCGGCGTTCGATGCCGGCTTTGATGCCTCGCCTTCCGATGATGACGACCAGGCTTATCAGGCCCCGGTGCACTTTCTCGAGGACAGTCGCTACGACCCGGCAGTTCAGCTCGAGGACAGCGACTGGGAGGAAGATTCAACCCGTCGCCTCCAGGATGCCTTGGCCAGCCTCGACGAACGCTCTCGTCACATCCTGCAAAGCCGCTGGCTGGCAGAGAACAAGGCGACACTGCACGAGTTGGCCGATGTCTACGGCGTTTCCGCCGAACGTATCCGGCAGCTCGAAAAGAACGCCATGAAGAAGATTCGCCAGCAATTGGGTGAAGCGATGGCTGCCTGACGGAGAAGCCCAAGTGGCCAGCCCTTCGCCCTGATGAAAGCGCCCGGCAAGAGATTGCCGGGCGCTTTTGCATTTCAGTGCAGCGCTGTCAGGTCAGGCGCGGGCTATGGTAGGAATCGGTGCAAGGAGCTGACTGGACAGCAGTGACCATTGTTCGCTCCAGTAATCCGTTGGTAGCCGCTTGAAGTCGCTGCGGACATACTGACCGATTCGACCCTCGGCGTAAGCCAGCAGCAGGTTGGCTGCCGAAGAGACCGGTAAGGTGGTGCGCAATCCATCGTGCAGCTCGGCCTCGCGCAAGACCTGCTTGAGCTGAGTTTCCAGACGTTCGAAAAGCTGCCCCATGCGTATCCGCAATCGGGCGGTCTCTCCGGTTAACGCGTCGCCGTTGAGCAGCCGGCACAGGCCGGGGTTCTTTTCGGCGAAGCCCAGCAGCAGCATGAGGATATGCTGGCAGCGGGAAGGCGCGTCGGTCGTTTCGTCGAGGATGCGTCGGATACGCTCGAACAGGCTTTCCTCGATGAACTCGATCAACCCTTCGAACATGCGCGCCTTGCTCGGAAAATGGCGATAGAGTGCGGCTTCCGAAACGCCGACCTGACGAGCCAGCGAAGCGGTGGTGATGCGTTTTCCGCTATCTTCTTCGAGCATCAGCGCAAGCGCCTGGAGAATCTGCTCCCGGCGACTCTGCTTGGTAGTAGCCTGCGTCATGGCGTTCTTCTAGTAATATTTTATGGTCTCGCTAATCGTACTTGGGGGGGCGAGCCAGGGCAAACGGCAACATTCAATGGCGAGACAACGCACTGCACCGGCGTGCAGTGCGTGAGTGGGATGGCTCAGTCGGCGTGCTGGGCGGTGTCGGTAATCAGGGTGCCAACACCGGCATTGGTGAAGATTTCCAGCAGGGTGGCGTGCGGGACTCGGCCGTCGATGATGTGCGAGCTGGCCACGCCGCCCTTGACAGCCTCCAGGGCACAGCGAATCTTGGGCAGCATGCCGCCGTGGATTGTGCCGTCGGCGATCAACGCGTCGACCTGTTGGGTCGACAGACCTGTCATGACCTCGCCTTCGGCGTTCATCAGGCCGGCAACATTGGTCAATAGCATGAGCTTCTCGGCGCGCAGTGCCTCGGCGACCTTGCCGGCGACCAGGTCGGCATTGATATTGTAGCTATTGCCCTTGGCGTCGACGCCGATCGGCGCGATCACTGGAATGAAGTCGCGGGCGGTGAGCATTTCGATCAATTCGGTGGAAACATGCTCGACCTCGCCGACGTGGCCGATATCGATAATCTCGGGCACGGTCATCTCGGGGCTCTTGTGTTCCACCTTGAGCTGGCGTGCGCGAATCTGACCGCCATCCTTTCCTGTCAGGCCGATTGCCTTGCCGCCACACTGGTTGATCTGGTTGACGATGCTCTTGTTGACCAGCCCGCCGAGAACCATCTCTACCACGTCCATGGTTTCGGCATCGGTGACCCGCATGCCATTGACGAACCGCGACTCGATCTTGAGCTTGCCGAGCAACTCGCCGATCTGCGGGCCGCCGCCATGCACGACTACCGGATTGATGCCCACTTCCTTCATCAGCACCATGTCGCGGGCGAAGGAGTCGACCAGCGCCTCCTCGGTCATGGCATTGCCGCCGTACTTGACCACCACGGTCTTGCCAGAGAAGCGCTGGATATAGGGCAGGGCTTCGGACAGGACTTCGACTACCAGGCGGGGGTCGCGGGGTTGTTCGCTCATCGGCGATCAGTCTCCTCAGTATCAAACGAGTCGCCGGCCCGCAGGCCGACGACAATACGTTCAGAATATGTCTGAAAGCCGCTCTGTACAGGCGCTTCCAGGCATGGCTTAGAACGGAAGCTCGGCATCCGGTGCTACCTGCTTGAGCGCATCGCGGAAGCAGGCCTGGATGCGGTCGAGTGCCTCTTGGCTCTTGCCCTCGAAGCGCAGCACCAGCACCGGTGTGGTGTTGGAAGCGCGGCACAGGCCCCAGCCGTCGGGATAATCGACGCGGATACCATCCAGTGTCGTTTTCACGCCATCGTTACCGAAGTCGCCTTCCTTGGCCAGTTTCTCGACGATATCGAACTTGTTGTCGTCGGTGACCTTGACGTTGAGTTCGGGCGTGCCGAGATCCTGCGGGAAACGATGGAAGAAGGTGTCGGCATCGTCATCCTGCTTGGAGAGGATTTCGAGCAGGCGCGCAGCACCGTAGATGCCATCATCGAAGCCATACCAGCGCTCCTGGAAGAAGATATGGCCACTCATCTCGCCGGCCAGCTGGGCGCCGGTTTCCTTCATGCGTGCCTTGATCAGGGAATGACCGGTACGCCACATTTCCGGGGTGCCGCCGGCCTTCTCGATGACCTGCGCCAGGTTGCTGGTGCATTTGACGTCGAAGATGACGCGGGCGCCGGGGTTGCGGGTGAGCATGTCCTCGGAGAAGGCCATCATCAGGCGGTCAGGGTAGATCACCTCTCCCTTGGGCGTGACCACGCCCAGGCGGTCGCCGTCGCCGTCGAAGGCCAGGCCGATGTCGGCGCCGGTTTCCTTCACCTTGGTGATGACATCCTTGAGATTCTCGAGCTTGCCGGGATCGGGGTGGTGATTGGGGAAGTTGCCGTCGATGTCGTCGAACAGGGGAATTGTTTCCACGCCCAAGCGCTCGATGAGCTTGGGACCCAGTTCGCCGGTCACGCCATTACCGCAATCGACCACGGCCTTGATCGGGCGGCTCAGCTTGACGTCGCCGAGGATGCGCTCCAGGTAGGCATCGCGAATGTCGTGTTCACGTACCGAACCTTCGCCGCTTTCCAGATCGTCGTTCTTGATCCGCTCATAGAGCGCGGTGATGGCATCGCCGGACAGCGTTTCGCCGCCCAGGACAATCTTGAAGCCATTGTAGTCCGGCGGGTTGTGGCTACCGGTGACCATGACGCCCGAGGCGGTGCCGTCGAGTACGTAAGTGGCAAAATAGAGTACCGGCGTCGGTACCATGCCAATGTCGATGACGTTGCGTCCGGCCGCGTTGAGGCCGCGTGTCAAGGCGTCCTTGAAGCGCATCCCCGACAGGCGCCCGTCCCGGGCAACTACCACGGTGGACTCGCCGCGCTTGGCGGCTTCGCTGCCGATGGCACGTCCGATCAGCTCGACGCTGTCATCGGTCAGGGTATCGTCCACGATGCCGCGGATGTCATAGGCGCGGAAAATGGATGGGGTTATCTGGGGCATGATCCCTCCTTGGTGTCGACGGGTGTCGTTATGTCTCCCGGCACGATGCCGGGTGCTTCCTGAAAAGCCTCGCGCAATGCGGGCATACCTTTTATCAATGCCGGCCGGAGTGGCCAAAACCGCCTTCGCCGCGCAAACTGACGTCGAAATCCTCGACGACGTCGAGTTCGGCCTGCACTACAGGCACGAGTACGTATTGCGCCAGGCGTTCGCCGGGCTCCAGCGTGAACGCCTGCTGGCCCCGGTTCCAGACGGAAATCATCAGTTCGCCCTGGTAATCCGAATCAATTAGGCCGACCAGGTTGCCCAGCACGATGCCATGCTTATGACCCAGGCCCGAGCGTGGCAGGATCAGGCCGGCAAGGCCGGGGTCAGCGATATGCACGGCTAGTCCGGTGCGCACCAGTTCACTGTCGCCGGGAGCGAGTTCCAGTGGTGCGTCGAGTAGCGCGCGCAGATCCATGCCGGCACTGCCTTGCGTCGCATAGTGCGGCAATGGATATTGATGGACCCGCTCGTCGAGGATCTTGACGGAAAGTCGGGCGCCGCCGCGGGCGGCGGCGGGTGTTGTAGCGTTACTCATGGGGTGTCCTGTTGGGGCGTCTGCAGCGCCTCGCGTTGCTTGGCGTGAAAGCGCTCCATGACGGTGGTAATGATCGCATCGGCCAAGGTGGCCTTGCTCTGGGGTGGCAGTTCGAGACGGCCCGACTCGCTGGTGGTGTCGCGCCACAGGAGCAGGGCGGCGTTCTCGTCGGCACCAAAACCCAGGCCGGCCTGACTGACATCGTTGGCGACGATCATGTCGAGATTCTTGCGCACCAGCTTGTCGCGGGCATAGGACTCGACATCGCGCGTCTCGGCAGCGAAACCGACCACGAACGGGCGTGGTTCGGCAACGGCTATTGCGGCAACGATGTCGGGATTCTTGACCAGGCGCAGTTCCAGTGCCTCATCTCCCGATGTCTTCTTGATCTTGTGCTCGCTGAATCGCTCTGCCCGGTAGTCGGCAACGGCGGCACAGCCGATAAAGATGTCGCTGTCGATGGCGGACTGCCGTGCCGCCTCATACATTTCATTGGTCGACTCGACGTCGATACGCTCGACGCCAGCCGGCGTGGGCAGGTTGACCGGGCCGCTGATCAGGCGAACTCGGGCGCCCCGTCGGGCGGCGGCGGCTGCCAGGGCGTAGCCCATCTTCCCCGAGCTGTGGTTGGTCAGGTAACGCACCGGATCCAGCGGCTCGCGTGTCGGCCCGGCGGTCAGCGTAATGGCCAGTCCCAGGGCATCGAGCGAAACAGTATCGTCCGGTGCGGAATCGATAGAGGCACTGGCAGAGGCCGACTCAAGAGGGAGGTTGTCTGCCGGTGCGAACAGCATTGCGACGATGGCTTCGGGCTCCAGCATGCGACCTGGGCCGATGTCTCCACAGGCCTGGTCTCCTGCATCGGGTCCGAGCAGACGCCAGCCATACTCCGTGAGGCGGGTGACGTTGTCCTGAGTGGCCGGGTGGCGCCACATGGCCTGATTCATGGCCGGCGCCATCATGCAGTCGGCTTGCGTGGCTAGGCACAAGGTGGTGAGCAGATCGTCGGCATGGCCATGGGCGAGGCGTGCCATCAGGTCCGCCGTGGCCGGAGCAATCAGTACTATGTCGGCCCAGCGGGCCATCTCGATATGCCCCATGCCGGCTTCCGCCTCCGGGTCGAGCAGTGAGGTGCGCACCGCCTCGCCGGTCAGGGCCTGCAACGTCAACGGCGTAATGAACGCCTGGGCTCCCTCGGTCATCACTACGCGGACCTCGGCCCCGGCCTTCTTCAACAGCCGCGCCAGGTGAGCGCTCTTATAAGCAGCGATGCCGGCGCTGATGCCCAGCAAAATGCGCTTTCCGGCCAGATGCGACATGGCAAGCAATCCTAGTGATCCCGGTGGGTTACCTTACCATTACGTGCACGCTTTTGCGTAGCGCAACCGTTTGCCAGGCGGCGTGGCGCTGTCAGTAATGGCGTACATGAAAAGAGTAGGTTGCCGATTCAGACTAGCTGCGAATGTCGCGTAATGTAAGTCCCGGTGCGTCTATGTAACGAGGAGAGGGGATGGGGATCCGGGACTGGCCCGAGGGCGAGCGACCGCGTGAAAAGCTGTTGTCGTTGGGGGCGGCGGCATTGTCGGATGCGGAACTGCTGGCGATCTTTCTGCGCGTGGGCGTGAAGGGTCGCTCGGCGGTGGATCTGGCGCGGGATCTCTTGAGTGGCTTTGGCGGGCTACGCCAGTTGCTGGAAGCTGACCGTACGCTTTTCTGTGCTGAGCATGGGCTGGGGGAGGCCAAGTTCGTGCAGCTACAGGCGGTGCTGGAACTCTCCCGCCGTCACCTGGCCAGCCAGATCGAACGTGGTGGCGCGCTCACCTCGCCCGCCCTGGTCCGTGCCTTTCTGTCATCGCACCTGCGTCACCTCGGTCACGAGGAGTTCGCTGCGCTGTTTTTGGATACCCAGCATCACGTGATTCGCTTCGAATCGATGTTTCGTGGCACGCTGGACAGTGCCTCGGTCTACCCACGGGAGGTGGCCCGGCGCGCGCTGGAGTTGGGCGCTGGTGCGGTGATCTTCGCTCACAATCATCCATCGGGCGTTGCCGAGCCCAGCGGGGCCGACCGGCGTATCACCGAGCGGCTCAGGGAGGCGCTGGGCCTGTTCGATATTCGGGTGCTGGACCATTTCGTGGTGGGTGATGGTGAAGTGGTGTCGTTTGCGGAACGCGGCTGGCTATAAAGCGCAACTGGATGCACTCAGTCAGGCGGGGGTAAAAATCGAATTGCGATGCGTGTTTGCACCGGCAAACCCCGCTCACGCGTCGATTCAGCCTGGCCTGACTATTGTTCGCTCAGTTCCCTGGCACAGGGTTTGTTGAAGTAGAAAACGTTGCCGTGGCGGCATGTCTCTGGTATAAAGTACGCCCTTTGACTTCCTTGGGTTAATTAAGGGGCGGAAGGCGGTTACCTGCCATTCTCTCTTCCCGGTTTGCCCGACAGGTTTTGAACAACTCGCCCAGCGGTTGGAGGCTCTCATGTCCAAAGTATGTCAGGTTACCGGCAAGCGTCCGGTGACTGGTAATAACGTATCACACTCCCAGCGCAAGACGCGTCGTCGTTTCGTGCCCAATCTGCATACCCATCGGTTCTGGGTAGAGTCCGAGAAGCGCTTCGTCAAGCTGCGCATCTCATCCAAGGGCATGCGCATCATCGATAAGAAGGGCATCGAAGAGGTGCTTGTAGACATCCGCAAGCGCGGCGAGCAGATCTAAGGGAGTTGCATCATGCGTGACAAGATCAAGTTGGTGTCCAGCGCCGGTACCGGCCACTTCTACACCACAGCAAAGAACAAGCGTAATACGCCGGACAAGCTTGAATTCAAGAAGTACGATCCGGTGGTTCGTAAGCACGTGATTTACCGGGAAGCCAAGATCAAGTGATCTGAGAGCCTCCGTGGCAGATCGGGTTTTATAGACCCGGCCCGCCGAGAAAGACCCGGCCAAGGCCGGGTCTTTTTGTATCTGCATCAGACGTTGTAAGTGGAGTTTCTCATGCCCGAGCTACCCGAAGTCGAAACCACACGTCGCGGCATTGCACCGCACATCGTGGGTCGCGAGATTACCGAGGTAGTGGTCCGAGAGCGGCGGCTGCGTACTCCGGTTCCCGAGGACCTGATCGATCGTCTGATTGGTCAACGTATCGGTGAGCTGGGACGACGTGCCAAGTACCTGTTGCTTCCGGTGCAGTCGCCGGAGGGCAATGAGCGTACGCTAGTCTGGCATTTGGGAATGTCGGGGAGCCTGCGTATCGCCCGGGTTGGAGATCTCCCCAAGAAGCATGACCATGTCGATGTAGTCGTCGAGGATGGCAGTGTCCTGCGCTATCACGACCCCCGCCGCTTCGGCTTCGTCGATTGGCTGCAGGGCGACCTCGACAGCGATTCTCGCTTCCGCCGACTGGGGCCAGAGCCGCTGTCACCGGACTTCACCGGGGAGCGGCTGTACACGATGTCACGCGGGAAGCGTCTGGCGGTCAAGCCGTTTCTGATGGATAACGCGATTGTCGTAGGTGTAGGCAATATCTACGCTACCGAAGCCTTGTATATGGCAGGCATTGATCCGCGTCGGGCGGCGGGGAGAATCTCGCGTGAACGTTACCTACGCTTGGCCGAAGCAGTGCGTGACGTGCTAGCCGCCGCCATCACCCAAGGTGGCACCACCCTGCGTGACTTTGTCAGTGGTACCGGCGAGCCGGGCTATTTCGCCCAGCGTCTCAATGTCTATGGTCGGGCTGGTCAGGCTTGCCGGCAGTGTGGCGATGAGCTGCGACTGATTACGTTGGGTCAGAGGGCGAGTGTCTATTGTGCTCACTGCCAAACCTGACACACCACGGGCTGGCCATTGCACGTCGACATCCAGACAAGCCGAACGTCATATATCGATACGCATTTTCCTTCCTGTCATCCTTGCGCGTTAGAATACGCGCAGTCCTTTCATTCTGACGGAGAGTTCCGTGTCCGAACGCCTGCGCCTCAAGAAGAATGCCGACCGTCGTCTCAAGGCGGGGCATCTTTGGCTCTATTCCAACGAGATCGATATCGAGGCGACGCCGCTCAAGGGAGTCGAGCCCGGTGCCCAAGCCATTATCGAGGCTGCCAACGGCAAGCCGCTGGGGGTGGCCTACGTCAATCCGCATTCACTCATCTGTGCTCGGGTGGTCTCGCGTGACGCCAACGTACGCCTCGACCGCTCATTGCTGGTGCATCGCTTCAATCAGGCGCTGGCGCTGCGTCAGCGGTTGTTTGCCAAGCCGTTCTATCGACTGATTCATGGTGAGGGCGACCTGTTGCCTGGCCTGATAGTCGATCGCTTCGACGACGTGCTGGTCGTCCAACTCAACACGTTGGGTATGGAGCATCTGGGCGATGAGATCGTTGCCGCATTGGATAAGGTACTGTCGCCGCGGGCCATCGTGTTCAAGAACGACTCTTCCGGGCGACGCCAGGAGCAGCTTGAGCGTCAGGTCGAGGTGGTCTTTGGCGAATTGCCGGAGCAGGTCCTGCTGGAAGAGAACGGCGTACGCTTCGTCGCACCGGTGATCGATGGCCAGAAAACTGGCTGGTTCTACGATCATCGCGCCAATCGCGCCTGGCTCAATGGACTTGTGGCCGGCAAGCGTGTGCTCGACGTGTTCAGTTACGTTGGCGGTTGGGGCGTACAGGCGGCCGCCCATGGGGCGACGGAAGTACTGTGCATCGATAGTTCCGCCGAGGCGCTGGAGCGTGTCGCCGAGAATGCGGCGCTCAATGGACTTGCCGAGCAGGTAGCCATCGGCGAGGGCGATGCCTTTGAGGCGCTGGCCGCGCTCAAGGCCGAAGGCGAGCAGTTCGACGTGATCGTGCTCGATCCGCCGGCTTTCATCAAGAAGCGCAAGGATATTCCTAACGGCGAGCGAGCCTATTCGCGTCTCAACCGCGAGGCTATGCGCCTTCTGGGGCGCGACGGCCTGCTGCTGAGTGCTTCATGCTCGATGCACTTGGCGCCTGAGCGACTGGTCGAATGCGTGCGTGGCGCGGTACGTCACCAGGACCGGCATGGCCAGATCATCTACCAGGGTGGTCAGGGCTCGGACCATCCGGTGCATCCATCGATTCCCGAGACGGCCTACCTCAAGGCGCTGGGCGTACGCGTCTTCCGCGACTAGGGGAAGTTCCGTGACGGCCTCGGGTGAACTTTGCCTGTTTGCGCATTCCAATGCGCTGTTGGTCAGTCATGTACGGAATGTGCTCCAGGCAGCCGGCGTTGACTGCGAACTGCGCAACATGGCGCTGGGTGGTGGGGCTGGTGAGCTACCACTCAGTGAGTGCGAGCCGGAGATCTGGGTCGCGGCGCGTCATTACGGACAGGCCATGGCCCTGTTGCACGAAGCCCTGCATGGGCCGGATGATGTGCCGTCTTCCTGGTATTGCCGACAATGCGGCGAGACGCTCGATGGCGTGTTTGACGCCTGCTGGCAATGCAGCACGCCCCGTAACAAGGAATGATGAGAAGGGGCAGCGCTGGTCTGCCTTTTCGCAACGCTGTTCAGGGAGTCCGTATGAGCTGGGACCTGCCCGATCCCTTCGTCCTCGAAATTACGGTCGCCGAAGCGGCCATTGACGTCTATGGTCATGCCAATAATGCCGAGTACCTACGCTGGGTAGAGCGAGTGAGCTGGGCGCACTCCCACGATTTGGGCCTGAGTATCGATGACTATCGCCAGCACGACCGAGCCATGGCAGTGCATCGTCACGAACTCGACTATCTGGCCCCGGCGCATGCCGGTGACCGACTGGCGATGGCAACCTGGATCGTCGCCTGTGACGGGCGCATGACCCTGACGCGCCGTTTCCAGCTCCAGCGGCCGGATGATGGCGCGACATTGTTGCGGGCGCGCACCCGCTTTGCGTGCATCGCTCTCTCAACGGGTAGGCCGCGACGCCTACCGGCGGCCTATATCGATATCTACGGCGGGGCGCTGGTCGATGAGGAGAACTAACGTCGAATATTGTTCTGTCATTGCTTGATTGGGTAAATAAATCGGCTTTTCCTTCCTTTGTTTAAAGAATGATGTTTCGTTCTGTGCCGTTGTTTTAACGCAATTGACGCCTTGTGCTGTACTTAGTGAGTAACCTGATTTACTCCATCGTGTGCAGGAGGGGTCATGAAGATCGCTGTTCCCAAGGAAATCAAGAACCATGAATATCGCGTCGCCCTGACACCCACCGGTGTACGCGAATTGGTCGAGTGTGGTCATCAAGTGACCGTGGAGGCTTCGGCTGGCGAGGGATCGGGCTTTCCCGATGGCGACTACCAGGCCGCTGGCGCCGATATCGAACAGGATATCGACACGCTCTGGCGTAGCGCCGAACTGATCGTCAAGGTCAAGGAGCCGCAGCCCGATGAAGTTGCCAGGCTTGGAGAAGGCCAGACCCTATTTACCTATCTGCACTTGGCCGCCGAGGAAAACCTGACTCGTGGGCTCATGGAGTCCGGCGCGACTTGCATCGCTTACGAGACCATCACCGATCGTGACGGCGGCTTGCCGTTACTGGCTCCGATGAGCCGGGTGGCGGGGCGCATGGCCGTGCAGGCTGGTGCACATAGCCTGGAAAAGGCTCAGGGTGGTTCGGGTGTGCTATTACCCGGCGTTCCGGGGGTAGCACCGGCCAGCGTTACCGTCATCGGTGGCGGCGTGGTCGGTGAGAATGCCGCGCGTATGGCATTGGGGCTAGGGGCCGAGGTTTCGGTACTCGACAAGTCACTGGCACGCCTGGAAGTGCTTGACCATCGCTACCAGGGCCGGCTTCGTACCGTGTATTCGACATCAGACGCCCTGGACGAAGCGATCCACCGTTCCGATTTGATTATCGGTGCAGTATTAGTGCCCGGTGCCGCTGCGCCCAAGCTGATCACCCGGGGACAACTTGGCGAGATGCGTCCCGGTAGCGTGCTCGTCGACGTAGCCATCGACCAGGGCGGCTGCTTCGAGACCAGCAAGGCCACGACCCACGCCGAACCCACCTATGTTGTCGATGGCATCGTGCATTACTGCGTGGCCAACATGCCCGGGGCGGTGGCACGCACCTCCACCCAGGCATTGACCAATGCCACCCTGCCGTTTGTCATCGCTCTGGCGCAGAAGGGCTGGAAGCAGGCGCTGGCCGATGATCCTCACTTCCTGGCTGGTCTCAACGTGCACGCCGGTAAGATTGCTCATCCGGCGGTGGCCGAGGCCTTCGGCCTGGAAAATGTTGATCCGCGTAGCGAGATAGAGTGAGCCATTCCGCCGGCCTGTGGCCGGCGGTCGCTTTAAAAAGCGCCAACGTTGTACACTAGGCGTAATTTACCCTCGCTTACGTAGATACGCCTACTCATGGAAAAAACTCGCGTTCTTACCGGTATCACGACTACCGGCACGCCGCACCTCGGCAACTACGTCGGTGCCATCAAACCGGCGATCGACGCCAGCCAGGACCCCAATGTCCAGTCCTACTACTTCCTCGCGGATTTACATGCGCTAATCAAGTGCCAGGATCCCAAGCGCGTTCAGGAGTCACGCCTGGAGATAGCTGCCACCTGGCTGGCGCTGGGTCTGGATACCGACAATGCTATCTTCTATCGCCAGTCGGACATTCCCGAGATTCCCGAGCTGACCTGGATGCTTTCCTGCGTCTGCGCCAAGGGGCTGATGAACCGGGCGCACGCCTATAAGGCCGCTGTGGCCGATAATGAGGCCGCGGGCCAGCAGGATTTGGACAAGGGCGTGACCATGGGCCTGTTCAGCTATCCGGTACTGATGGCCGCCGACATTCTCATGTTCAATGCCAACAAGGTGCCGGTGGGACGCGACCAGATCCAGCACATCGAGATGGCACGTGACATGGGCGGCCGCTTCAACCACCTCTTCAAGGGACAGTACTTTTCGTTGCCCGAGGCGGTGGTCGACGAAAAGGTCGAGGTGTTGGGTGGGCTTGATGGGCGCAAGATGTCCAAGAGTTACAACAACACCATTCCGCTGTTTGTTTCCGAGAAGAAGCTGCTCAAGCTGGTGCGCAAGATCAAGACCAACTCGTTGGAGCCCGGCGAGCCGAAGGATCCCGACTCCTGTACGCTATTCCAGATCTACTCGGCCTTCGCCACGGCGGAAGATACAGAGGCCATGCGTCAGCGCTATCGCGACGGCATTGGTTGGGGCGACGCCAAAAACGAACTCTTCGAGTATCTGAATGCCCATCTGCGCGAGCCGCGCGAGCGCTACCAGGCACTCTTGGAGGACCCCGGCCATATCGAGGATGTGTTGCTCAAGGGCGCTGAGCGTGCCCGTGCCGAAGCAGCGCCGTTCATGGACAAACTGCGCCACGCGGTGGGTCTGGGGCGCTTCATCTAACGATTGTCATGTACTGCCAAAGGCGCCTTCGGGCGCCTTTTTCGTATGAGTGCTACTTATTCATTTTGGGAATCAATACGATTGTTCTTATGCATTTCTCTATGCCTGAGTAAAAAGGTAGGCTTTGGCCAATCTGGCTCAGGCGAGCCAGCTTGCATAGGAGGGTCTGCATGACTGACATGACATTGACGCCTCGCCGTCCAGCATCTGCTGCGTTGCTGGGTGTCGGCGTACTGTTGGTAGGTGTTGTTGCGCTGGGGGCCGCCTTTGGCCCACGACTGGCTGCACTCATGCTGGTAGGCGGGGCTTTCGGTATGGTGCTGTATCATGCCGCGTTCGGCTTTACCGGTGCTTGGCGAGTTTTTATCAGTGAACGTCGAGGGCGAGGGCTGCGTGCACAGATGGTCATGCTGGCTGTCGCTGTCGTGCTGTTTTTCCCTGCATTGGCGGCGGGCACGCTGTTCGGTACTCCGGTGTCGGGCTACGTCGCACCAATTGGTGTGTCGGTAATGGTAGGAGCGTTCCTGTTTGGCCTGGGGATGCAGCTAGGGGGCGGTTGCGCTTCCGGCACGCTGTTTACGGTCGGCGGTGGAAATGCCCGCATGCTCATCACGCTGGCCTTCTTTATCGTCGGATCGTTGGTCGGTACGGCGCACTTTACCTGGTGGCAGAGCCTACCGGCCTTTCAGCCGACATCGCTGGTCGAGGTGTTCGGTGCTGGTGGCGGTATCGCTGTCAGTTTGGTGATATTCGCCTTGATTGCCATCGCCACCGTGATCATGGAACGGCGTCGCCATGGCCAGCTGGAATCGGCACTTAAAGTGGAGAACAACCGCTCACGTTGGCTACGAGGCCCATGGCCGTTGCTGTTCGGGGCGGTCGCGTTGGCGCTGCTCAACTTCATCACTCTGGCGCTGGCCGGTCGCCCGTGGGGTATCACATCGGCTTTCGCCCTCTGGGGAGCCAAGGGCTTCGAGGCGCTGGGCGGTGATGTCAACGGCTGGGGTTACTGGCAGTCACCCGGCAATGCTGCTGCGCTAGAGGCAAGTATCTGGACCGATATCACAACTGTCATGAATGTAGGCATCATTCTGGGCGCGTTGATTGCAGCCTCGCTGGCAGGCAGGTTCGCTCCGAAATTCAACATCCCGCTACGTTCGGCCATTGCTGCGGTCATTGGCGGGTTGTTGCTCGGGTACGGTGCTCGGTTGGCATTCGGCTGCAATATCGGCGCTTACTTCGGAGGTATCGCATCGGGCAGCCTGCATGGCTGGTTGTGGCTGGTGGCGGCCTTTGCCGGAAACATTCTGGGCGTCAAGCTGCGGCCATGGTTCTTCAATCGTCCTGCACAGCCCCTGGCGCGCAGCAATTGAGCATACGTCACTCGGCTCTGGACGCCCTGGCTCTTTGCCGGGGCGTCGTCGCTTCAGGCGAGCAGGCTGCGGAAGAACGCCTGTGCGTTCGTTTCTAGGCTGTCCACCGCGTAGCCACCTTCCTGAATCACCAAGGTCGGTAGCGCAAGCTCGGCGATGATCTGGCCGAGTTGGGCGAAACCTTCCGTAGTGACGCTGACCTTGGCCTGAGGATCATCGGTATAGATATCGAATCCCAGAGCCAGAACCAGAGCGTCCGGGGCATACAGGGCAATGGCGCGGCAGGCCTCATCAAGCCGGGCAAAGAACTCCATTTCCGAGGCGCCATGAGGCATTGGCAGGTTGAGGTTGTAGCCATAGCCGGGCCCTTGGCCGCGCTCGTCCTCGAACCCGCAGACAGCGGGGTAGAAGTTGGTCGGGTCACCGTGAATCGAAACGTAGAGCACATCATCACGGGAGTAGAAAATCTCCTGGATACCCTGGCCGTGGTGCATGTCGGTATCGAGAATCGCGATGCGCGAATGATGATGGCTCAACCGCTGGGCGGCGATGGCTGCGTTGTTGAGGTAGCAGAACCCGCCCGCTGCATCGGCGCGTGCATGGTGGCCCGGCGGACGGCACAGTGCATAGGCCTGTCGCTCGCCTCGGGCCAGAACATCAGCGGCAGCAACGGCGCTCTGTGCCGAAGCGTAAGCGGCCTGCCAGGTATGCTTGCCTAGCGGCGCGCTGCCATCGGCCAGGTAGCGGCCGGCTTCGGCGAGTACGCCGCGTAGAGCGTTGGGCTCGCGTACGAAGACGTTGGACATGACCTCGTCGCCCCAATCCTCGGGCCATCGGCGATGAGCGCTTTCCAGAAAACGCAGGTAGGGCTGGGTATGCACCTCAGCGATGGGGCCCATCCCGGTATCGCCGGGTGTCTCGGCTGAAATGCCCAAGGATGCCACGGCCGCCAGCAACGGATCGATGCGTGCCGGTACCTCTTGCGGTGTACGCATCTTGCCGCGCGAGAAGTAGCTGTGCGGATGATGCAGGGCCTGATCGTTATGGTAGAACGTACGCATGCCGGCTCCTGAAAGGCGGTTGACTCTTCGCTGACCGTAATCGTTAACCATAGCGACCGAGGCCCGAGCTTGGAAGCTGGGTGCACGCTGCGCTCATCATCGGCAAGCATGTTAATCTAGTCGCAGAATACATCGTTCGACGCCTGGAGCGTATCCACGCACCGTTGGTTCGGCAGTCACCCATTCACCTTCGCACCATTACGAGCCGAGACATGAGCGAGCAAGCCAAACGTCCCCTGTATATTCCCTATGCCGGTCCGTCACTGTTGGAAATGCCGCTGCTCAACAAGGGCAGTGCCTTTTCGCTGAAAGAGCGCATTGAATTCAACCTGGTCGGGCTTCTGCCACAGAATGTCGAGACCATCGAAGAGCAGGTCGAGCGGGCCTATCGCCAGTATCGGCAGAACACCACTAACCTCGACAAGCACATCTATCTGCGCTCGATCCAGGATGACAACGAGACGCTATTCTTCCGCTTGATCGAGGAACATCTCGAAGAGATGATGCCGATCATCTACACGCCGACTGTAGGGGAGGCATGCGAGGAATTTTCGAATATTTACCGCAATCACCGCGGTATCTTCGTCTCCTATCCCGACCGTGAACACATGGACGACATTCTGCGTAGTGCGACCAAGGATAAGGTCAAGGTCATTGTCGTGACCGATGGCGAGCGCATCCTGGGGCTGGGCGATCAGGGGATAGGCGGTATGGGAATTCCCATCGGCAAGCTATCGCTATATACCGCCTGTGGTGGGGTCAGCCCAGCCTATACGCTGCCCATCATGCTCGACGTGGGTACCAACAACCAGGCCTTGCTTGACGATCCGATGTACATGGGCTGGCGCCATCCGCGCGTCAGTGACGAAGAGTACGCTGAATTCATCGACATGTTCATGCAAGCAGTGAAGCGTCGCTGGCCGAATGTGCTGCTGCAGTTCGAGGATTTCGCCCAGACTAACGCTATGCCGTTGCTCGAGCGCTATCGCGACGAGTTGTGCTGCTTCAATGACGACATTCAGGGTACCGCGGCGGTTTGTGTGGGCACGTTGCTGGCCGCTTGCAAGGCGCGTGGCGTCAAGGTCAGCGATCAGCGCGTTGCTTTTCTGGGTGCCGGTTCGGCCGGTTGTGGCATTGCCGAACAGATCATTGTGGCCATGACCGAGGAAGGTATCAGCGAAGAAGAGGCGCGTCGTCGAATCTACATGGTCGATCGTCATGGCCTGCTCACCGACGACATGCAGGGGCTCTACGACTTCCAGCAGCGCCTGGCCCATACGCGGAGCGAAGTCGACGACTGGCCGGGAACGACCTTGCTGGATGTGGTGCGTAATGCCCATCCCACTGTGCTGATCGGTGTGTCGGGCCAGCCTGGCCTGTTCACCGAGTCGGTCATCCGGGCCATGCATGAGAACTGTCCTAACCCGGTGGTCATGCCGCTGTCCAACCCGACCTCACGCGTCGAGGCTAAGCCGCAGGACATCCTCGATTGGACCAACGGCGAAGCGCTCGTCGCTACCGGTAGCCCGTTCCCGCCGGCACAGGTTGGCGATCGCAGTATCCCTATTGCCCAGTGTAACAACGCCTATATCTTCCCTGGCATTGGTCTCGGTGTGGTAGCGGCTAACGCCACGCGGGTAACGGATGCCATGCTAATGGCGGCCTCCAATGCACTGGCCAACGGGGCGCCCATTGTCAAAAACGGTGAGGGCGCACTGTTACCGGCGCTGGGAGACATTCGCGAGATCAGCAAGGCCATTGCCTTCGCTGTGGCCAAGCAGGCCCAGGAGGAGGGCGTGGCGCTGCGCTCCAGTGACGAAGTACTGTGGGAGGCGATCGAGCGGAACTTCTGGTATCCGCGGTATCGGGGGTATCGCCGCCGCGCCTTCTAGGGTGTAGGAATCGACTACGTTCGACCATACGGTATTGAAGCCAGACTCGGACTGCTCATTGAATAAAGTAAACTCCGCACCCTCGTCTGGCGTCGCCTTGTCTGGTCATCGCTCGTAACGATTATTCGGCTCTAACGGAAACGAAGACACCCCACCGCAAATTCGCGGTGAGGTGTCTTTTTTAGGATGAGCTGAATGCGCCGGGGGGGATACCCGGCGCTCTCACGCTTACAGCATGCTGCGCAGCACGTAATGCAGAATGCCGCCGTGACGGTAGTATTCCATTTCGTTGACGGTATCGATGCGGCAGGTGGCGTCAATGGCTTTCTCGCCCTTATCGGACTTGATCACCACGCGGACGGTGCCGCCCGGATCGAGCTCGCCAAGCCCTTCGATGGAGAAGGTCTCGTCACCGGTCAGGCCTAACGACTTACGATCCTCGCCTTCGGGAAACTGCAGCGGCAACACACCCATGCCGATCAGGTTGGAGCGGTGGATACGCTCGTAGGATTCGGCGATGACTGCACGCACGCCGAGCAGGCGTGTGCCTTTGGCCGCCCAGTCGCGTGATGAACCGGTGCCATATTCCTTGCCAGCGACTACGACGAGCGGCGTGTTGTCCTCGGCGTATTTCATGGCGGCATCGTAGATAGCCATCTGCTCCCCGGTCACCACGTGGCGGGTGTAGCCGCCCTCGACGCCGTCGAGCATCTCGTTGCGGATACGCACGTTGGCGAAGGTGCCGCGCATCATGACTTCGTGGTTGCCGCGCCGTGAGCCATAGGAGTTGAAGTCCTTTGGCTGCACGCCGTGTTCCTGCAGGTAGCGACCGGCAGGGCTGTCTGGCTTGATCGAGCCGGCCGGCGAGATATGGTCGGTGGTCACCGAATCGCCGAGCATGGCCAGCACGCGGGCATCCTTGATGTCTTCGACCGGTTCCGGCTCCTTGCCCATGCCATCGAAGAATGGCGGGTGCTGGATATAGGTGGAATCCTTGGACCACTCGTAGACCTTGCTTTCCGGCACCTTGATCGATTGCCAGGTCTCGTCGCCATTGAAGACTTCGGCGTACTCCTTGCGGAACATGTCGGTCTTGACCTGTTCCACGGCTTCGGCGATCTCTGCCTGGGATGGCCAGATATCCTTGAGGTAGACCGGGTTGCCATCCTTGCCGTTGCCGAGCGGCTCTTTCGTTAGGTCCAGGCGCACATTGCCGGCCAGCGCATAGGCTACCACCAGCGGCGGCGAGGCCAGCCAGTTGGTCTTGACTAGCGGATGGACACGGCCCTCGAAGTTGCGGTTACCGGACAGTACCGAGGCGACCGTAAGGTCACCCGCATCGATGGCCTTTTCGACCTGCTCGGGCAGCGGACCGGAGTTGCCGATACAGGTTGTACAGCCATAACCCACCAGGTTGAAGCCGAGCTTGTTGAGATCCTCCTGTACGCCGCCTGCGGCCAGGTAATCGGTCACTACCTTGGAGCCAGGCGCCAACGAGGTCTTGACCCACGGCTTGGTGGACAGGCCCTTTTCGGTGGCCTTGCGCGCCAGCAGACCGGCCGCCAGCATCACGCTGGGGTTGGACGTGTTGGTGCAAGACGTGATGGCAGCGATGACCACCGCGCCAGGGTTGAGCTTGAACGATTCGCCGTTCATCTCGCAGACCTGGCTGTCGTTGTTTTCGAAATGGCTGTGCTGATCGTAGTCCGCCGGCTGGCCGCCTTCCGATTGCCAGCGGGCCTGGGCCTGGGCCGAAGCATCAGAAGCTTCACCGTCCATGAGTTTTTCGAAGGTCAGCTTCATATCGGTCAGGGCGACGCGATCCTGAGGACGCTTGGGACCGGCCAGGCTGGCTTCGACCTCGCCCATATCGAGCTGCAGGGTGTCGGTGTAGATCGGCTCGTGGCCGGGTTCGCGCCATAGTCCTTGCGCCTTGGCATAGGCCTCGACCAGCGCGATCTGATCATCATCGCGACCGGTCAGGCGCATGTAATCCAGCGTCTGCTCATCGATCGGGAAGAAACCGCACGTTGCGCCATACTCCGGCGCCATGTTGGCAATGGTCGCTCGATCTGCGACCGGCATGTCCTTGAGGCCATCCCCGTAGAACTCGACGAACTTGCCGACCACTCCCTTCTTGCGCAGCATCTGGGTAACGGTGAGCACCAGGTCGGTGGCGGTAATGCCTTCGCGCAACTTGCCGGTGATCTTGAAACCGATGACTTCGGGAATCAGCATCGATACTGGCTGGCCGAGCATGGCGGCCTCGGCTTCGATACCGCCAACACCCCAGCCCAGGACGCCCAGGCCGTTAATCATCGTGGTGTGAGAATCGGTGCCCACCAATGTATCGGGATAGGCGTAGGACTTACCGTCCTCGTCCTTGGTCCATACGGCCTTGCCCAGATACTCCAGGTTGACCTGATGGCAAATCCCGGTGCCCGGTGGTACAACGCGGAAGTTGTCGAAGGCCTGCTGTCCCCAGCGCAGGAACTCATAGCGCTCGTGGTTACGCTCCATCTCGATGGTCACGTTGTCCTTGAACGATGACGCGTCACCGAAATGATCGACCATGACCGAGTGGTCGATCACCAGGTCTACCGGCGACAGCGGGTTAATGCGTGCCGGGTCTTCGCCCAGGCGCTGCACCGCGTCGCGCATCGAGGCGAGGTCAACCACGCCGGGAACGCCGGTGAAGTCCTGCATCAATACACGAGCCGGACGATAACCGATCTCTCGCGTAGAGCGGGCTTCCTTCTGCCAGTCCACCAAGGCTTGCATGTCTTCACGGTAGACGCTGGGCTCACTGGCGAAACGCAGTTGGTTCTCGAGCAGGACCTTGAGCGTGAAGGGAAGCCGCTTGATATCGCCCAGTGCCTCGGCGGCCTTGGGGAGACTGTAGTAATGGTAGGTTTTGCCCCCGGCATCGAGGGTACTCAAGGTATTCGGCGTGTCTTCGGCGCTCATGGAACTCCTCCTCTTCTGTCCTTGCTGCCGGATCGCGCTCCACCATGGCTAGCCCGCTCCGGCATGTGGGTCGCTAGTCCGCCCGCATGTCAGGTTCCCGGGACGACCACAAGAGTCTGGTCTCGGGCGGTAATTGTCGACATGTCCCTGTCTCTACTCACATGGTCATGATAGGTGCAGTTTTCAAGCATCGGCCAGCGTAATCGCGATCTGCCACCTCGGATGGATGGCGGTTGACCTTGCCTGTCAGAAAAGCTAGAGCAATGTCATTGAAAATGGAGTCGTGCAACCTCATCTTGATGTCATTGGCTGACCCGGGAGCATGCCATGCACGAAGAGTTACTCACGATACGTGAGGTGAACTGTCCCTACTGTAGCACTCCCTTTGATCTGGCGATCGATGTAAGTCAGGGAACACATCGCACTTGGGAGGACTGCCCGCTGTGCTGTGCGCCGATACAGATCGAGATTGCTGTTGCGCCTCACTCGGGGGAACTGACGGATGTCGTGCTCGGGCGTGATGATGACGTACTCTGAGCCGAGGTCAGCGGCTACAGGTTATAGATAGAGCCTAGCCTCAGGGTGGTGGAGATAGGTTTTATTAATGATGCTTGATAGACATTGCCTATATTCGCCATTAGTCTAATCAAATTGGAAAATCCGGAGCCGAGGGGTACTCTCGGTTCCCGTCTTCATTCACCCCCTAGTGAATATCTTAAACAAGGAGATCCGCATGAGTGTATTGGTTGGCCGCCAGGCACCTGATTTCGAAGCCGCCGCTGTACTGGGCGATGGTACTATTGTCGAGAACTTCAAGCTGTCCGACAGCAATGGCAAGCTGCGTGTGCTGTTCTTCTGGCCGCTGGATTTCACGTTCGTCTGCCCGTCAGAGATCATTGCTCACGACAATCGTCTGGCGCAGTTCAAGGAACTCGGTGTCGAAGTCATCGGTGCCTCCATCGATTCCCAGTTCACCCACTATGCATGGCGTAAGACATCTCCCGACGCAGGCGGTATCGGTGAAGTCGGTTTCCCGATCGTAGCCGACGTCAAGCACGAAATTACCCAGGCCTACGGTATCGAGCATCCGGAAGCCGGCGTGGCACTGCGTGCTTCCTTCCTGATCGACGAGGAAGGCGTCGTTCAGCACCAGACCGTCAATAACCTGCCGCTGGGGCGTAACGTCGACGAGATGCTGCGCATGGTCAAGGCGCTCAAGCATCACCAGAAGCACGGCGAAGTCTGCCCGGCTGGCTGGGACGAAGGTAAGGAAGGAATGAAGGACAACGCTGAAGGCGTTGCCAAGTACCTGGGTGAGTACTCGAAGGAACTGTAAGCCTTCGGTCTGACGGGGCGACCCAAGGGTCGCCCTTTATCGTTTAGGCAATCTTGCGGTCATGTGAACTGCGGTCTGATCTTGTACCCGGCGAGTCCAGACCCCAGTTCATAAATCTGTCGTTACTGCTGACGCCGCGGTCGCGGTGTCCATTGCAAGAAGAGGTCTCCATGAGTGAAGTCCGCCACGAACGCCTGATTATTCTCGGTTCCGGTCCTGCCGGATATACCGCTGCCGTTTATGCGTCGCGGGCCAACCTCAAGCCGTTGCTGATTACCGGCATGCAGGCCGGCGGCCAGCTGACCACCACCACCGATGTCGATAATTGGCCGGGTGACGATGCGGGTGTGCAGGGGCCGGAACTGATGGAGCGCATGCGCAAGCATGCCGAGCGCTTCGATACCGAGGTCCAGTTCGATCATATCCACGAAGTCGAGCTGCGCCAGCGCCCATTCACGCTCAAGGGCGATAGCGGCACCTACACCTGCGATGCGTTGATCATTGCTACCGGCGCTAGCGCACGCTATCTGGGGCTGCCTTCCGAACAGCAGTTCATGGGGCAGGGGGTATCCGCTTGTGCGACCTGCGATGGCTTTTTCTATCGCAACCAAGAGGTCGTTGTGGTCGGTGGGGGCAATACGGCCGTTGAAGAAGCACTGTACCTCTCCAACATCGCCTCCAAGGTGACCCTGGTGCATCGGCGAGACAGCCTGCGTGCCGAGAAGATCCTTCAGGACAAGCTGTTCGAGAAGGTCGATAACGGTAACATGGCCGTAGAATGGAACCACACTCTCGAAGAAGTGCTGGGTGATGGCTCGGGCGTCACTGGCGTGCGCCTCAAGTCCACCGAGGACGGCTCGACCAAGGAGCTTTCGGTGCCTGGCGTATTCATCGCCATCGGTCACACGCCGAATACCGGTCTCTTCGAAGGGCAACTGGACATGGCCGAGGGGTACATCAAGGTCAAGTCCGGGCTCGACGGTAACGCCACTGCTACCAGCGTGCCGGGGGTATTCGCCGCTGGTGATGTCATGGACCACGTCTATCGCCAAGCGATTACCTCGGCGGGCAGTGGCTGCATGGCAGCGCTCGATGCGGAGCGATACCTGGATGACCTGCCTGCCGAGCCCCCGATGACCTAACTCCCTCCTGTAAGCCTGGCCCAATGCGTGTCGCCCTGGGGCCGGGCTTACCTTCCAGAACCTCAATAATGCGGAGGTATCTCATCCTCCAGCCGATAGTCTTCCTCGCCGGGCCCACCGCTTTGGGTCTGCAATAGTTGATGCTGCTCGCGTATCCGCAACTGTAACAGTTCACTTAAACGCTCAAGCTGCGTTAACCTGCGTTCCTGTCCCGCCACGGCTTGATCCAGCGTGTCCAGCCAATGCTCCTGATAAGCAAGGCGGCTTTCCAAGGCTTCCAGGCGTTTTTCCAGCCTGTCAAGCGTATTGTCATTGGTCATGGTAGAATCGCTGCGCTGCGTGTTGCCGTTCATCGCGACACCTTTGGTCATTGCCCGGTATGCACAGCACACCGTGGCTTTCGTTTGTATCACAACAAGAGAAATAGAGGTCCATGAATCGCAAGGTCATACTTCGTTGTAGTCTCGTCAGCCTTCTGTTCGCCATCCCCGCTCCGCTTCTGATTGCTCTGTTCGTCATGCTGCTTGGCGGTGATGTTTCCAACATGCTGGCCGGCGTCGGCATGGCACCGGTCTATATCGCGACAGGGCTGGCGGTTTTTCTGCTTTTGCTCACTGCCACTCTCGCCATGCATACGTTCTCACCACGCCTGGCAACGATAGCCGACGTCGAAAACGACGACCGTGAAATCGGCGAGGTCAAATGGTTCAACGTCAACAAGGGATACGGTTTCATCACCCGCGATGGTGGGGAAGACGTCTTCGTGCATTTTCGGGCCATTCGTGGCAAGGGGCACCGCACGCTGGCCGAGGGTCAGAAGGTGCGTTACTACGTGGTGGCCAACGAGAGGGGTCTGCAAGCAGATGATGTCACCGTCATAACCTGAGCGAAGCGGCTGCACCTGCCCGCTCTCGAGATATTACTCTGTTCGAAAACACACCCTGCCCCTGCGGTAGGGTGTGTTCGTTTTGGCGCTGACTACTGTCCCGAATCGGGCCAATTGATGGCGCCTTCGCTGCCGTCGGGCAGAACCTGCCAGAAGCGATCCGGATCATCACCGGGCTGCCAGCCACCGAGGGAACAACGAACCTCGCAGGCCAAGTGCTTCGCGGCGTCACGGGCACAATCCGTATCCCTGGGCCAAGGGGTGGCGTCGCTGTCGAACCATAGGGTGGCGAAGCCGTCGGCAACCGCTTCCACTAGCAATACAGGCACCTCCGCCTGGTTGCATTGGCCTCGGCTCCGCCATTTTCGCTTGCCTGCAGACTTGAACGGGGTGGCATCGAGGGCGTCGCGTAGCCAAGCCTCAATGTGTGGGATATCGGCCTTGGCCAGGTAGATCTCGATGTCGGGATAGCGCTCCATGACTAACCTCGGGTGAACAGTCGCTGCATGATCGCCTCATAGATACGGCTCAGCGTATCAAGGTCGGCGGCGTGCACACGTTCGTTGACCTTGTGAATGGTGGCATTGAGCGGGCCCAGTTCGACCACCTGGCTACCCAGCGTGGCGATGAAACGCCCATCCGAAGTGCCTCCGGCCGTCGACAGCGCCGGACGTTGACCGATGATGTCCTCGACACCGGCCAGCGTGGCATCGACCAGTTCGCCCTCAGCGGTCAAAAACGGCTCACCATTAAGTGTCCAATCCAGGCGGTAATCGAGACTGTGGGCGTCGAGGATTGCCTCGGTACGCTGGCGAAGTTGCTCGTGGGTGACTTCTGTGGAATAGCGAAAGTTGAACACTACCTCGAGTTCGCCAGGGATGACATTGGTTGCACCGGTGCCCGAGCGAATATTGGAGATCTGGAAGCTGGTTGCGGGGAAGAAGTCATTGCCAGCGTCCCAATGTTCACGGCACAGCGCATCCAGCGCTGGGGCTGTCTCATGGATCGGGTTGCGCGCCAGATGTGGATAAGCGACATGGCCCTGCACGCCATGGACATGCAGTACGCCACCCAGTGAGCCACGGCGGCCATTCTTGATCACATCGCCGAGGCGCGCGGTGGATGACGGTTCGCCGACGATGCAGTAGTCGAGACGCTCGTGGGCTTCGCGCAGGTGCTCTACCACTGCACGTGTACCGTCCTGGGCCGGTCCCTCCTCATCGGAGGTGATCAGGAAGGCGAGCCGACCCTCATGGTCCGGATGTGCCGAGACGAAACGCTCCACGGCGGTAATCATCGCCGCCAGGCTGCCCTTCATGTCGGCAGCGCCGCGCCCGCATAGCTCGCCTTCAGCATTGAGTTGCGGCGCGAAGGGTGGCGTATGCCATTGGCTCTCTGGGCCGCTGGGTACCACGTCGGTGTGCCCGGCAAAGGCCAGAACCGGCCCGTGATGACCGCGTACTGCCCAGAAGTTGACTACGTCGCCGAATGGCAGGCGCTGCACGTGGAAGCCGAGGCGTTCCAGACGTTCGATCATCACATCCTGGCAGCCGGCGTCGTCAGGGGTGACCGAAGGCCGGCGCATCAGATCGATGGCCAGTTCGAGCGTCGGTGACAGCGTTGTCGCCGGTTCGGCGGTATCGGGCAAGGGCATGAAAAGTCCTGCTGGCAGTGGATGGCGCCCGGGACACGGGCGCACGGCATCAGTTGTGGGCGTGAAGCGCTTCGTTGAGTGCGATGGCGCTCTTGTTGGTCAGGCACTCGATACGGCCGTTGATCGAGTTGCGGCGCAGCAGCAAATCGTTCTGGCCGGCCAGCTCACGGGCCGCGACGGTTCTGACTTCCTGGCCTTGGTCGTCGAGGACCGCGACCTTGGCACCGGCAGTGATGTACAGGCCGGCTTCCACGGTACAGCGATCGCCCAGCGGAATGCCGATGCCGGCATTGGCACCAATCAGGCAACCTTCGCCAACCTTGATGACGATATTGCCGCCGCCGGAGAGCGTGCCCATGGTCGAGCAGCCGCCGCCGAGGTCCGAGCCTTTGCCGACCATGACGCCAGCCGAGATGCGGCCTTCGATCATGCCCGGCCCTTCGGTGCCGGCATTGAAGTTGACGAAGCCCTCGTGCATCACGGTGGTGCCCTCGCCAAGGTAGGCGCCCAGGCGGACTCGGGCGGTATCGCCGATGCGTACGCCCTTGGGCACCACGTAATCGGTCATCTTGGGGAACTTGTCTACGCAGTCCACTGACAGCGGGCGCCCTTCCAGGCGTGCCTTGAGGCGACGGGCAGGCAGCTCCTCGATGTCGATGGGGCCTTCGCTGGTCCAGGCGACGTTGCGCAACAGGCCGAACATGCCGGTCAGGTCGACGCCATGCGGCTGGACCAGGCGGTGCGAGAGCAAATGTAGCTTGAGATAGACCTCCGGAGCGCTTTCGGGCGGCTGGTCGGTCTCGAGGAAGGTAGCGATCAGCGGCCGCTGGCTGGTGGCGAAAGCCTCGGCAAGTTCGGCCTGCTCTTCGCTGCCGGCGTCCTTGAGAGCCTGGACCAGTTGGGCGCAGTGCTCCGGCAGGAAGCTGACCACAGCATTGCCGGCCGGGGCGTCAAGAGCCTTTCTGGCTGCATCGACCAGAGCGGCGTCGGGTTGGAACAGCGGGGCCGGGTAGTAGACGTCCAGCCAGTCGCCTTGGGTGTTCTGGTTACCGATTCCGAGAGCGAAGCTCAGCATGTGGATCTCCGGATGGATTCTGTTCAGGGTGAATGGTTCAGCCGGCCAGATTGGCGTAAGTATCGGCTGTGAAGCCGACCAGCAGACGCTCGCCCGTATCAAGCAGGGGCCGCTTGAGCAAGGTCGGCTGGGCAAGTATCAATCGGCGGGCGTGGGCAGGATCAGCCTTGGCCGCCTGTTGCTCTTCCACGGCCAGCGCTCGCCAGGTAGTGCTGCGGGTATTGAGCACGGAGGCCAGCTCGGCACGGGCGAGAAACGCCTCGAGCTGCTCGGCGCTCAGACCGTCGCCGCGCAGATCATGAAATTGGTAGGGCGTTCCCTGGGCGTCGAGGGCCTTGCGTGCCTTGCGACAGGTGTCGCAGGTCTTGATGCCGTAAAGCGTAATCATTGGGTGTGTTCTTCTCGATTATGCGCGGGACTCGATGAATCGGCGAATGCGGCTTGCCGCCTCGACCGTGGCGTCGAGCTCAGCGACCAGCGCCAGGCGCACCCGGCCGCTGCCCGGATTGCAAAGCTTGCCGCCCGCTGCGCTGTCGCGCGACATGTAGCGCCCGGGAAGTACTGTGACATGTTGCTCGGCGAACAGGTCTCGCGCAAAGGCTTCGTCGTCCCCACCGGGCACCGCTGGCCACAGGTAGAAGCTCGCCTTCGGTGTCGGAAAATCCATGGCTGGGGCAAGAATCTCGGTGACCGCCGAGAACTTTTCTCGGTAGGCGTCGCGGTTGGCTCGCACATGCTGTTCGTCGTTCCAGGCCACGATGGAGGCGTGTTGGACCTGTAGCGGCATGGCGCAACCGTGATAGGTGCGGTAGCGCTTGAAGGGCTCGATCAGCTCGGCATCACCGGCTACGAAGCCGGAACGCAGGCCGGGTAAGTTGGAGCGCTTGGACAGCGAATGAAACACGATGCAACGACGATAATCGTGTCGGCCGAGTGCGGCGCAGGCTTGCAATAGCCCGGGGGGTGGCGCGCGCTCGTCGAGGTAGAGCTCGGAATAGCATTCGTCTGAGGCAACGATGAAATCGAATTCATCGGCCAGTTCGATCAGGCGTGTGAAATCCTCCAGTGGCGTAACCGCGCCGGTGGGATTGCCCGGCGAGCAGACAAACACGATCTGTGTATCGCGCCAGACATCAGCCGGCACCGCCTCGAGGTTGGGTCGGAAGCCATGATCGGCACGGCAGTCCAGATAGAGCGGTTGACCGCCGGCGAGCAGAGTCGCGCCCTCATAGATCTGGTAGAACGGATTGGGCATGGCAACACGGGCCGGACGGGTGCGATCCAGTGCCGCCTGGACAAAGGCGAAAATCGCCTCGCGTGTGCCGTTGACCGGCAGGACATGACGCTCTGGGTCGAGGCTGCCGGCCGCCAGGCCGAAGCGACGGCCAGTCCAGTCGGCCATGGCCTGACGCAATTCCAGCAGGCCGGCGGTTGCCGGGTAACGAGCAACGTCGCCTTCGTGGCGGCGTAGGGTCTCCAGTACCGCGTTCGGGGGGGCATGGCGCGGCTCGCCGATTGACAGCGGGATATGCTCCATCGTCGCTGGCGGCGTCACGCCGGCCTTGAGCGCGGCGAGCTTCTCGAAAGGGTAGGGCTTGAGAGCAGCTAATTCAGGGTTCATCGGCATTCCAGCGATGTCCGCTGAGCGCGGACAGCAATCGTTTTTATCGGGCGAGCACGAAGCCACCGATTATAGGGAAGCCGGCGGGGCGCCTCAAATCGGTGCGTCGTTAGACATCCAGCACGTCGCACAACCGGTCGCGCAGGCGTGCCTGACGCTCGGGGTCGGTGATCGGGGCGCCGCGCTTGTCAGTGATGAAGAATACGTCCTCGACGCGTTCGCCCAGGGTGGCGATCTTGGCCGCCGACAGCGCAATGTCCTGCTCGACGAAGATACGTCCGACCCTGGCCAGCAGGCCGGGCCGGTCGGGGGCAATCAGCTCGAGTACCGTGCGCTCGTTGGCAGGGTCCTGTTCGATAGTGACTTGGGTGGGCACGCGGAAATGCTTGAGCTGGCGTGGCGTATGTCGACTGACAATCTGCGGATAGTCATCGGGGTCGTCGAGTTCTTCGACCAGATGCTGGCGGATTCGGTCCAGGCGAGCGGGTGCGCGGATAGGCTCGTTATTGTCGTCGAGCACGATGAAGGTATTCAGCGTCCAATCATTGCTCGAGGTGGCGATGCGAGCGTCGTGGATCGATAGGTCCAGCTGATCCATGGCTGCAGCACTGGCGGCGAACAGGTCATCCACAGAGCGGGTATGGATGAAGACCTTAGTGCCACCTTCATTGGTGTCCTCGGCCGGAGCGCTGACCAGCACCAACGGCAAATCCGGTTCGTCGTGAGCGAGAATGCCTTGGGTCTGCCATACGACCTCGCTGGGAGAGTACTGCATGAAATAGTCGTCGCCGAAGGTGTCCCACAGCCGTTCGACGCGTTCTATGTCGGCACCGACCGTACGCAGCAGAGCCATGGCCTCGGCGCGAGTATCATTGATCCAGTCGTCGCGATCGATGGGGTTTTCCAGGCCACGGCGCAGGGCGCGCTTGGTCTCGCCGTGCAACTGACGCAGCAGGGTGGCTCGCCAGCCGTTCCACAGCGATGGGTTGGTTGCGGTGATGTCGGCGACGGTGAGCACGTAGAGATAATCCAGGTGGACCTCGTCGCGGACTTGGGCGGCGAATTCGCGAATGACGTCCGGGTCGGAGATGTCGCGCTTCTGGGCAGTCATCGACATCAACAGGTGATGTTCCACCAGCCACGTGACCAGGCGGGTGTCTCGGGGGGTAAGGCCGTGGCGCTCGCAGAACGCAGCAACGTCCTGAGCGCCAAGTAGCGAATGGTCGCCGCCGCGGCCCTTGCCAATGTCATGATACAGCCCGGCGATCCAGAGTAGCTCGAGCTTGGGCAGCTGATGAACCAGGGCAGCCGCCACCGGGAACGACTCGCGCCCAGCGGGCTCGCGAATACGCTGGATCAATTTGAGCAAGCGCAGGGTATGGGCGTCGACGGTATAAATATGGAACAGGTCGTGCTGCATGAGCCCTACGGCCTGGCCGAACTCGGGCAGGTACTTGCCGAGTACACCGTAACGGTTCATGCGACGCAGCTGGCGCGGCACGTTGCCGCCGCTGCGCAGCAGTTCCATGAACAGACTCTGGTGGCGCAGGTCCTCACGGAAGGCATCGTCGATCTGGTGACGGTGATCGCGGATCAGGCGGATAGTGTCGGCGCGCACGCCCTCGACCTCAGGGTGCTGGGCCATCAGCAGGAACAGCTCGAGCAGGGCAGCGGGGCGACGCTTGAAGATGCGCCGATCGCGCGCTTGGATATAGCCGCCCTTGATTTCGAAGCGGGCATTGAGCGGCCGCGTCTCGAGTTCCTCGTCGGCGCGCAGGATCACCTCGTCGAAATGCTGCAATAGCATATCGTTGAGCCCCGCCAGGGCGGTAACGTGGCGATAGTAGCGTTTCATGAACTGTTCGACGCCCAGGCGCTCACGGGTATCGCGATAGCCGAACATCTCGGCAATGGTGCGCTGATGATCGAAAAGAAGCCGATCCTCGGCGCGCCCGGTGAGCATGTGCAGGGCATAGCGAACCTGCCAGAGGAAGGCCTGACCCTGGCTGAGGATACGTAGCTCGGCGTCGTTCATGAACCCCTGGGCGACCACGTCCTCATATCGCAGCGGGCCGAAATGACGCTTGGCTACCCAGCCGATCATCTGAATGTCGCGCAGACCACCTGGCGAACTCTTGATATTGGGCTCGAGGTGGTACTCGGAGTTGTTGTGCTTGTAGTGACGGCTGATCTGTTCCTGCCACTTGGCTTCGAAGAAGCGGTCCGACGGCCACATGTGTTGAGTTGACAGGCGCTCACGCATGGCCCCGCGCAGCCTTTCGGGGCCGGCCAGCGTGCGCGTCTCCAGCAGGTTGGTGATAACCGTGACGTCAGCACGGGCCTCGCGTTCGCAGTCGGTCAGCGAGCGCACACTTTGGCCGATCTCCAGGCCGATGTCCCATAGGAACGTGATGAACTCGGAAAGCGGCTCGCGGTAGGGCGTGTCATCGTCATGCTCGAGCAGCATCATCAGGTCGATGTCGGAATGGGGGTGCAATTCCCCGCGTCCATAGCCGCCTACCGCGAGCAGGGCAATGCCGTCATCCGGCCAGTCGTGTCGGGCCCAGGCGCATTCCAGCAATCGATCCAGGCACCAGGCGCGGCCATGCACCAGGTCACGAATGTCGGCGCCGGCACGGAAGCGTGCATCGAGGCTGGCCTGGATCTCGCGCAGCGCTTGCTTGAACAGCACCACCGGCGAGCGACCGGTATCGAGCTCGGAGCGGAACGCCGCGATGTCGAATAGCGTCTCGTCGGGAGCAAAATGGTAGTGGTGCAGAAGCATGCGGCGTGATTCTCCCTGCAGGCACTCAGGCATCGGTACGCTGGTGCCGATCCGTCCGGCGAAGACGATTCATGGGTCGGGCGGGACCGGACAGGTGCCAGCCAGTCCCGGAGTGCGATTAGCTGGTGAGAAACGAGAAATCTTCGTCGCCGCGTGCCGTCAATACCTCGACGCCATCGTCAGTGACCAGCAGTGTATGCTCCCATTGTGCGGACAGACTCTTGTCACGTGTAACAGCCGTCCAGCCGTCACGCAGCACCTTGGTGCGATAACCGCCGGCATTGAGCATCGGCTCGATGGTGAAGCACATGCCTGCAGCAAGCTCGATGTCGGCCTCGGGAGCATAGCCGTCATAATGCAGGATTTGCGGGTCTTCATGGAACCCCGCACCAATACCGTGGCCGCAGAAATCGCGCACTACCGAGTAGCCGTTGGCGTCGGCGTGCTGCTCGATGACCTTGGCGAGCTCGGACAAGCGTACGCCGGGTCGCACCAGGGCGATGCTCTTGTACAAGCATTCCTGAGTGACACGTGACAGGCGTGCGCCCTGGATGGTCTCGTCGATCACGAACATCATGCTCGTGTCACCGTGATAACCATCAGCAGTCTTCACGGTAATGTCGATGTTCATGATATCGCCTTTCTTCAACTTCTTGTCGAAGTCGGGAATGCCATGACACACCACGTGGTTGAGCGAAGTGCAGATTGACTTGGGGAAGCCGTGATAATTGAGCGGCGCTGGTTGTGAGCCCAGCTCGTGAACGATGTATTCGTGACAGAGGCGGTCGAGTTCTCCGGTGGAGACGCCGGCCTGGACATGGGGGATCAACATCTCCAGCACGGAGGCGGCCTGACGACCGGCCTCGCGCATTTTGGCGATCTCTTCGGGCGTTTTGATGGGAACGTTCATGGAGTCTCGTATCAAGGTGTGGGAAGCGCCGCCAGCCGAGGTGCTGTATGCTTAAAACGGGGCTGGCGACTTCATCTTGGCATCGTTCTATGGTATAAAGCCGCGCGCTTTCCTGCAATCCGCGTTGCTGGCTACCCGAAGTTCAGTCCATGCACCATTGTCGAAAGCGCAAATGAGCGTAATGCCTTGAAAACACACATGCACCGGCACATGGTCCCGGGTGCCGCGAACGAGACCGCTTTGCGGGCGCGTCGTGGTCGGATCCATGGGGTGCATGGAGGCCTAACCCGATATACCTGGAGTCATCCATGGCACAAGTCAATATGCGTGACCTGCTGAAGGCAGGCGCCCACTTCGGTCACCAGACCAAGTACTGGAACCCGAAGATGAGCAAGTACATCTTCGGCGCCCGCAACAAGATTCACATCATCAACCTCGAGCACACTCTGCCGGCGCTGAACGACGCCGTCTCCGTGGTCGAGAAAATGGCGGCTTCCAACAACAAGATCATGTTTGTCGGCACCAAGCGTTCCGCCAGCAAGATCATCAAGGAAGAAGCCAGTCGTGCGGGTCAGCCGTTCGTCAACCATCGCTGGTTGGGCGGCATGCTGACCAACTACAAGACCATTCGTCAGTCAATCAAGCGTCTGCGCGATCTCGAGACCATGCGTGAAGATGGCACCTTCGAGAAGCTGACCAAGAAAGAAGTCCTGATGGCGACCCGCGAGCAAGAGAAGCTCGAGCGCTCCATCGGCGGTATCAAGGACATGGGCGGCCTGCCCGATGCGCTGTTCGTGATCGACGTCGATCATGAGCGTATCGCCATCAATGAGGCCAACAAGCTGGGTATCCCGGTCATTGGCGTGGTCGATACCAACTCCGACCCGGATGGCGTCGATTACGTCATTCCCGGCAACGACGACTCGATTCGTGCCATCCAGATCTATGTCGCTGCGATTGCCGATGCCTGCGCCAAGGCGAAGGAAGGGCGCCCCGACGAATTCGTCGAAGTGACCGAGAGCAACGAAGTCGCCGAGTGATTCCGGCATGCCTATCCTGGCTGTCATGTTCTTCGCCCAGAGTGGCGGAGGTGACGGTCGGGAGGCGGGCGAAGGGGGCCGAGGCCCCCTTTGTCGCGCTGTGACGGTCACGCAGGAAGATATCGTTTTCCGTATATCCGACGTCGAAAATATCTAGAGGTTAACTATCATGGCAGCTATCAGCGCATCTTTGGTCAAGGAACTGCGCGAGCGCACCGGGCTCGGCATGATGGAGTGCAAAAAGGCACTCACCGAAGCCGATGGCGACATCGAGAAGGCCATTGAGGACCTGCGCAAGAACTCTGGTCTCAAGGCCGCCAAGAAGGCTGGTCGTACCGCAGCCGAAGGCGCCGTCGTGACCCGCGTTGCCGAGGACGGCAGCTACGGCGTCATGCTCGAGATCAATTCCGAGACCGATTTCGTGGCCCGTGACGACAACTTCAAGGCGTTCGCCGAGAAGGTCCTGGCTAAGGTCTTCGAGGCCAAGTCCGAAGATATCGCCGCCATCATGGAAGGCGAGATGGAAGAAACCCGCCAGCAGCTGGTCCAGAAGATCGGTGAAAACATCTCCGTGCGTCGCGCCGTGGTCGTCGATGCGCAGGAAGGTGGTGTGGTCGGCGAGTATGTCCACGGCGGTCGTATCGGTGTGTTGACCCTGCTCAAGGGTGGTAACGCCGACGTTGCCAAGGATGTCGCCATGCACGTTGCCGCGATCAATCCGGCCGTGGCGCATCCCGAAGACATGCCGCAGGAGCAGCTCGACAAGGAGAAGGGCATCATCCTGGCGCAGCCGGACATGGCCGGCAAGCCGGCGGAGATCGCCGAGAAGATGGTTCAGGGCCGCCTCAAGAAGTACCTGGCCGAGAACAGCCTGACCGAGCAGCCTTTCGTCAAGGACCCCAACACGTCAGTGGCCAGCTACGTCAAGGCCAATGGTGGTGAGGTGGTCAGCTTCACCCGCTTCGAAGTGGGTGAAGGCATCGAGAAGGAAGAAGTCGATTTCGCCAAGGAAGTGATGGAACAGGCTCGTCGTAGCTGAGGTCCTAGCTTCTGGTCTTCGAGATGGCGTGCGCGAGAGCGCACGCCATCGTGTATCTGGCCGTCGGCCATTCGTCGTCAATTCCGCCGCCATCAGGAGATTACGCATGTCTGCCAATCCCGACCGTAACGCCAAGTCGAAGTACAAGCGCATCCTGCTCAAGCTTTCGGGTGAAGCGCTGATGGGAGACGGGGACTTCGGTATCGACCCCAAGGTGCTGGACCGCATGGCGCTGGAAATCGGCCAGCTGGTCGGTATCGGTGTCCAGGTAGGTATCGTCATCGGTGGCGGTAATCTGTTCCGTGGCGCCGCCCTGCACGCCGCCGGTATGGAGCGTGTGACCGGCGATCACATGGGAATGCTGGCCACCGTAATGAACGCCCTGGCGATGCGCGATGCGCTGGAGCGCTCCAATATACGCTCCCGCGTCATGTCGGCGATCCCAATGAGTGGAGTAGTCGAGCATTACGATCGTCGCACGGCGATTCGCTACCTCACCTCCGGTGACGTGGTAATCTTCTCGGCTGGTACCGGCAATCCGTTCTTCACCACCGACTCGGCAGCCTGTCTGCGCGGTATCGAGATCGATGCTGACGTGATCATCAAGGCTACCAAGGTGGATGGGGTCTATGACAAGGATCCCGTTAAGTTTTCCGAAGCTGTCAAGTACGATCGCCTGGGCTATGACGAGGTACTCGACCAAAAACTGGGCGTAATGGATTTGACCGCTATCTGTCTGGTACGGGACCATGACATGCCGGTACGCGTATTTGACATGACCAAGCCGGGCGCACTGCTCAACTTGGTCGTGGGCGGAAAGGAAGGCACGCTGATAGACAGAGGGTAAAATCGTGATCAACGATATCAAGAAAGACGCCGAAACGCGCATGAAGAAAAGCCTGGAGTCGCTTCAGGCGAACTTCCACAAGATCCGTACCGGACGTGCCCATCCCAGCATCCTGGATTCGGTGACCGTGGATTACTACGGTGCTCAGATGCCGCTCAATCAGGTCGCCAGCATCAATGTCGAAGACGCCCGTACCTTGGCTGTGGTGCCCTGGGAAAGGCCCATGGTGCCCAAGATCGAGAAGGCGATAATGACCTCTGATCTGGGGCTCAACCCGTCGACCGCAGGTAACGTCATTCGTGTGCCAATGCCAGCGCTGACTGAAGAGACGCGCAAGAACTATATCAAGCAAGCTCGCGGTGAAGCAGAAAATGCGCGCGTTGCTGTGCGTAACGTACGCCGCGATGCCAACAGTGATATCAAGGCCTTGCTCAAGGATAAAGAAATTTCCGAAGACGAAGAGCACCGCGCCGAGGACGATATCCAGAAGCTGACCGACAAGCATATTGCTGAGATCGATAAGTTGCTGGAGTCCAAGGAGCATGACCTGATGCAGGTCTGAGCTGGAAACGGGCGGCACATAGGCCGCCCGAATTGACTCACACTCGCGAGTTAACATGACGTCACCGCAGTCTTTTCAAGTGCCGCGTCACGTGGCCATCATCATGGACGGCAACAACCGCTGGGCCCGGGCGCATGGGTTGTCCGGCATTCGCGGTCACCACGCTGGTGTCGAGTCTGTCCGTGCCGTCATCCGCCGTGCTGTGGAGCGCGGTGTCGAAACCCTCACGCTGTTCGCTTTCTCCAGTGAGAACTGGAAACGCCCGGCCGGCGAAGTTAGAGCGCTCATGGAGCTTTTCCTGATGGCGCTCAAGCGGGAGGTAAAGAAGCTGCATGAGCATGATATTCGGCTCACCATCGTCGGCGAGCGCGAGGCGTTCTCAAAGTCGATTCAGCAGCACATCCAGCGAGCCGAGGCGCTGACACGCAACAATCGAGGGCTGCACTTGATCGTCGCCGCCAATTATGGCGGGCAATGGGACATCACCATGGCGGCCAGGCGATTGGCAGCTCGGGTTGGAAGCGGCGAACTGCAGGCCGACGACATCGACGAAACGGTCCTGGACCGGGAAATTGCCATGAACAGTGCTCCGCCCGTGGATCTTTGCATCCGCACCAGTGGCGAGCAGCGCATTTCCAATTTCCTGCTCTGGCAGTTGGCCTATTCGGAGCTTTTCTTTTCGCCCCGGTTGTGGCCGGATTTTGATGCCGACGCGTTCGATGAGGCCATCGAGGCCTTTGCCGGCCGTCAGCGGCGTTTCGGCATGACACAGGAACAGATCGAGGCCCAGGGTGCTTAAACAACGCATATTGACGGCGTTGGTGCTTGCGCCGCTGGCGCTGGTGGGCCTGTTTGGCCTCACCGAAGGTGGTTTTGCCCTTTTTACCGGGGCAGTGGTGCTATGGGGAGGCTGGGAATGGGCCAACCTGTCGGGGGTGGAGCATCCGACACAACGCCTGGCCTATGTTGCCAGCCTGGTAACAGTGATGATCCTGGCCTGGCTGGGGGGCGTCGTACAGGCAGCGTGGCCGCTGTGGTTGGGGGCGATCGGCTGGTTGATCAGCGGTTACTGGGTGGTGCGCTATCCACGGTCGAGTGATCAGTGGCGGGCTCCGGCAGTCCGTTTGACCATGGGAGTGTGGGTGCTGTTGCCATGCTGGATAGGGTTCAACCAGCTGCGTGCCATCGGTAGCGAGTGGCTGCTTTACGTACTGCTGCTGGTCTGGGTGGCCGATATCGGTGCCTACTTTGCCGGACGCCGGTTTGGGCGTCGCAAATTGGCCCCCCGCGTCAGCCCGGGCAAGTCCTGGGAGGGTGTGTATGGGGGCATGGTCGCGACCGCCTTGCTGGCCTTGCTGTTCGCCTCGTGGCTGGATATGGGCACGGCGCAGGGTGTTTGGCTTGTCGTTGCCACGCTGATCGTGACGCTGATGTCGGTGCTAGGTGACCTGCTGGAAAGCATGCTCAAGCGACTGCGCGGTATCAAGGATTCCGGCTGCCTTCTGCCCGGCCATGGCGGCATCCTTGACCGCATCGACAGCCTGACAGCCGCCATTCCGCTGTTCGCCCTGTTCAGGCTATGGGGCTGAGGAGCGCTTGATGTTCGATATTGCCACACCGAACGACCGTAAGTCGGTCACGGTTCTGGGAGCCACTGGCTCGATTGGGACCAGCACGCTGGATGTCCTGGCTCGCCATCCCGAACGCTACCGCGTCCATGCCCTGACGGCCTGTACTCGCCGCGAGGCGCTTCGCGATCAATGCCTGATTCATCACCCCGCGGTGGCCGTGTTGGCGCATGAGCAGGACGCAGCCTGGTTGCGCGATGAGCTGGGGCGTGTCGGCGTTACCACCGAAGTGCGGTCTGGCGAGCACGCCTTGCAAGAGGTTGCCGAGTCGAGTGATGTGGATGTCGTCATGGCAGCTATCGTCGGTGCGGCCGGCCTGTTGCCAACGTTGGCAGCGGTGCGTGCGGGCAAGCGTGTCCTGCTGGCCAATAAGGAAGCGCTGGTCATGTCCGGAGCGCTGTTCATGGACGAAGTGGCACGCCATGACGCCATATTATTACCCATCGATTCTGAACATAATGCCATTTACCAGTGTCTACCTCCCGGGCATCGAGGGCGCCTCGCCGAGATCGGCGTAACCCAGCTACTATTAACCGCTTCCGGGGGGCCCTTTCGAGGCTGGGACGCTGCGCGACTGACTACGGTGACTCCTGAGCAGGCCTGTGCGCACCCCAACTGGGCGATGGGGCGCAAGATATCGGTGGATAGTGCAACCCTAATGAACAAGGGGCTGGAACTGATTGAGGCGTGCTGGCTGTTCGATGCTCGACCCGAGCAGATCCAGGTCGTCGTGCATCCCCAGAGTGTGATTCATTCGATGGCGTCCTATAGCGACGGCTCGGTGCTCGCCCAGTTGGGTAATCCCGACATGCGCACGCCGATCGCCTATGGTCTGGCCTGGCCCGAACGGATTGCCGCCGGGGTCGAACGCCTTGACCTGTTCAGTGTGGCCAGGCTCGACTTCGAAGCGCCTGATGAAGTGGCTTTTCCCTGTCTGCGTCTGGCGCGGGAAGCCATGGCAGCGGGCGGCACGGCTCCGGCGCTAATGAATGCAGCCAACGAGGTCGCCGTGAAAGCTTTTCTAACCGGTGGAGTGGGTTTCACCCGGATTCCCGAGATCATCGAGTCTGTGCTGGACGCCTGTGACGTCAAGGCCGCCGATGAGTTGGACGTCATTCTTGCCGAGGACGCGCGCGCCCGCCGCGTTGCCGAGCGGCAACTGGCACGCTAAGCGGGGAGGATAGCGCTATGGGTGCGATACAAAATATTTTGGCGGTCATCCTCGTTCTTGGCCTACTGATCACGTTTCACGAATTCGGCCACTTCTGGGTGGCGCGGCGTTGCGGCGTAAAGGTGCTACGTTTCTCTGTCGGCTTCGGCAAGCCACTGTGGTCACGCTTCGACCGTCACGGTACCGAATTCGCTGTGGCGGCCATCCCCTTGGGGGGATATGTCAAAATGCTTGACGAGCGCGAAGGACCGGTCGCTCCCGATGAGCAGCATCGTGCGTTTAACCGCAAGAGCGTGTGGGCACGGATAGCCATTGTCATTGCCGGTCCGCTGGCCAACTTTCTGTTGGCTCTGGTCGCCTACTGGCTGCTTTTTGTCGCCGGCACGTCGACGGTGGCGCCTGTCATCGGTAGTGTGGCTCCCGATTCTCCCGCGGCGCAGGCCGGCTTGACGCCTGGGCAGGAAATCGTTGCTGTTCAGGGCGACAGGACCCGCTCGTGGGAAGACGTCAATCTTGAGTTGATCTCGCGTATCGGCCTCAGCGGCAACCTGGACGTCAGTGTGCTTGGAGAGAAAAGTACCGAAGCCCAGGTGCATAATGTCAATGTAAACAACTGGCTTGCTCAGCAGGATCCTCCTCGGCCTTTGCAGACGCTGGGTATCACGCCATGGCGCCCCGAGACTCCGGCCGTGCTTGGCCAGGTGCTCGAAGGTGAAGCGGCTGCCCAGGCCGGACTTGAGGCGGGAGATCGTATCGTGGCGGTCGACGGTGCACCGGTCGAGGACTGGCTGGGTTTCGTCGACCGGGTTCGTCACCGTCCCGGCGAAACCTTGGCGTTACGCGTGGAGCGTGACGGTGAGTACCTTGATATGAGTCTGACGCCGGGCAGCCGAGAGGTAAAAGGCGAGACGATCGGTTATATCGGCGCCGGTGTTGAACCTGTCAGTTGGCCCGAAGAGTATCGGCGCGAGATTCGTTACGGCCCCCTGGCCGCGGTCGGGCAATCGGTGTCACGTACTGCCGAGATGACAGTGCTGACCCTTGACTCGATTCGCAAGATGCTGGTCGGGTTGATTGCGCCATCCAACCTGTCGGGGCCGATTACCATCGCACGGATTGCCGGCGATACGGCACGTAGCGGCCTTGAAAGCTTCATCAGCTTCATGGCGTATTTGTCCATTAGCCTGGGCGTTCTCAATCTACTGCCGATTCCGGTACTTGATGGCGGTCATTTGGCGTACTACCTCATCGAGGCAGTTCGAGGGCGTCCCGTGTCCGAGGCGGTCCAGGCGGTGGGGCTGCGGATTGGTCTGGCGCTGGTCGGGACGCTGATGATGATGGCACTGTATTTTGACCTGATGCGGCTGTAATGGACTGATGCCGCAATGAATTTTACCGGCGCCTCAGGCGCCCCTCGGCCCAGGGCGGCCTGTCGTCAAGCAGTACGCTTGGCCTTGTCAGTTACCCTGGGAAATGTATAAGGTGCCTGTTCAGCGAGCGAGCAGAACAGATCGGGCGAAACGACTGCATGAAACTCAAGACCCTCGGATTGGTGGTAGTGCTGGCAACCAGCACCCAAGCGGCCATGGCGGCCAATTTCACGGTGTCCGATATTCGCGTAGAAGGCCTGCAGCGCGTTTCGGCCGCATCAGTATTCAATGCCTTCCCGGTGAGTGCTAACGAAAGTGTAGACGATCGGGAGTTGGCGCAAGCCGCCAAGCAGCTCTTCGCTACGGGCCTGTTCGAAGACGTCCGCCTGGCCCGGGACGGTGGCGTTCTGGTGATCCATGTGGTCGAGCGTCCGTCCATTTCTCGCATCGAGATCGAGGGCAACTCGCAAGTCGCCGAAGAGGATCTGCTCAAGGGCATGGCCGAGACCGGCCTGGCCGAGGGGCAGGTGCTGCAGCGTGCCTCGCTTGAGGAAGTGGAGCGTCAGCTTGAGCAGCTCTACCATTCTCAAGGGCGATATAGCGCCAGTATCGAGACCTCAGTCGAGCCGGTCGACCGCAACCGCGTGCAGGTCAATATCGATGTCAACGAAGGGGCCGTTGCCAAGATCCGCCAGATCAACGTTGTCGGTAACGAGGCATTTGACGACGAGACCCTGCGCGATCTTATTCAGCTCGAGGATCGGCCGGGCTGGCTCTTCGGCTGGTTCTCCGACGACGAGTATTCTCGGGAGAAGCTCGCCGGTGATCTCGAGACCCTGCGTTCATACTATCTCGACCGTGGCTACGTGAACTTCGCGATCACTTCCACCCAAGTCGCCATCAGTCCCGATAAGTCAAAGATCTATGTCACGATCAACGTTGACGAAGGTCGCCGTTATCGCATCGACGAAATTCGTTTCGCGGGAGACCTGATCCTGCCCGAGAGCCAGGCACGCTCGCTGGTGACGGCCAAGTCAGGTGACATCTACTCACGCAGCTCGTTGACCGAATCTGCCGAGGCTCTGCGCCAGGCACTGGGCGCGGAAGGATTCGCCTTCGCCAACGTCGATAGCGTGCCGGAGGTCGATGAGGTGGGTGATACCGTCGACGTGACTTTCCGTGTCGACCCCGGCCGGCGTGCTTATGTGCGTCGCATCAACTTCGAGGGTAACACCACTACCCAGGACGAGGTGCTGCGCCGCGAGATGATCCAAATGGAAGGGGCGCCAGCCTCTACCGACAAGATCAGCCAGTCCAAGCAGCGTCTGGAGCGCCTGGGCTTCTTCCGCCAGGTTGATGTCGAGACCCGGCCCGTGGCCGGCGAGCCCGATCAGGTGGATGTTACCTACAATGTCGAGGAACAGCCGTCCGGCTCGATCTCGGCCAGCGTCGGCTATTCGCAGTCCGCCGGGATCATCTATGGCGCTGCTCTTGCTCAGAAGAATTTCCTGGGTACAGGCAATCAGGTCAATGTCGGTGCGCAGCGGAGCGACACCTACACCAATCTGAATTTTGGCTATACCGACCCCTACTGGACGCTCGACGGGATCTCGCGTGGTTACAACCTCTTCTATCGCGAAACCGATTACGAAGACTCTGATATTTCCACGTATTCCACCGACTCATACGGTGGCAGTATCGATTTTGGCTACCCGATCAATGACCTCAGTCGTTTGAATTTCGGGGTAGGGCTCGAGGATCTGTCCATCGAGACCTACAATGACACGCCGGCCGAGATCGTCGAATACGTCGATACCCAGGGCAACGATGCAATGAGCTACAAGCTCACCGCCAGCTGGACACGTAACAATCTCAACCGGGGTATCATGCCTACTGATGGCAGCTATCAGCGCGTGGCGCTGGAAACCGCCGTGCCCGGTTCCGATGCTGAATATTACAAGCTGCGCTACAACGGCAGGAAACTGTTCGAAGTCAGCCCTGACTGGTCGCTCAAGTTCAGCACATCGCTGGGTTATGCCGACACCATCGGCAACGATCCTTACCCGTTCTATGAAAACTTCTATTCCGGTGGACTGGGCTCGGTGCGTGGTTTCTCCGGTAACACGCTGGGGCCGGCTACCACCGAGCGAAACAACGGCGACGATGACACCTTAGGTGGTAACGTGCTGGTGGAAGGCTCTGTCGAGCTGATCTATCCCTTCCCCTGGGTTGAGGATCGCCGTTCCTTGCAGACGTCAGTTTTCATGGATGCCGGCAATACCTACCTTACCGATTGCTATGCCGTTCCCGATGGTTATGAGTCGAACTGCGAAAGTGGTGTCGATCTCGGTGAGCTTCGCTACAGTGTGGGCCTTGGACTGTCCTGGCTGACCCCGGTGGGGCCGCTGACGTTTAGTGTGGCCAAGCCGCTCAACGAGCAGGAAGGCGACGATACCCAGACCTTCCAGTTCTCCCTTGGTCAGACATTCTGATGCCGATGCCAGTAGACGCGACAAGGAGACTTTCATGCGCAAGTTGACAGGGGCTCTGTGCTTGCTGGGTATGTTGTCCGTGCCCGCCCATGCAACGGAAGTGGCGGTACTTGACTGGCGTGAGGCGCTGATGAGCTCCGAGGCAGCGCAGCACTCCATGAACGAGCTGCGTAACCAGACCAGTGGTCAGCGCCAGCGTGCTGAAAGCTTGGGGCAGGAGTTACAGCAGTTACAGCAACGGTTGCAGCAGGATAGCGACGTCATGTCCGAATCCGAGCGCAGCCGTGTGCACCAGGAGCTGAGCCAGAAAGGGAGCGAGTTCCAGCAGTTGCGCGCCCAAATCCAGCAGGCCCAGCAGCAGGCAGAGCAGAAGTTTCTGCAATCCGCCAAGCCGCAGTTGGATCGAGCCATCGAGCAGGTCGTCAGCAAGTATGACGTACAGTTGCTGGTCGATCGCGACTCGGTGGTTCATATGGCCGATGGACTCGACCTGACTCAGGAAGTTACCGACATTCTCAACGATAAGTGATTGTTCGGCGCGTCCCCGGACGCCCGCTCGCCGATGCCATGACAATGACGACACCTTTTACCTGCTCTCTCGCCGAGCTGGCCCAGCGGCTGGGGGCAACCCTCGTCGGCGACGGTGAACGCCGCGTGAGCGGGCTGGCTACGCTCAGCGATGCCGGCCCTCAGGACATCAGCTTTTTGGCCAACAAGGCCTATCTCAAGTACCTGGCCGAGACACGCGCCGCCGCGGTACTGATTCATCCAGCTCATGCCGCTGATTGTCCCACGGCTCGTCTTGAGCTCGACAACCCCTACCTGGCGTATGCCCAACTGTCACGACTGTTCGATCCCTTCAATGCCCAGATAGCAAGCGGCGTACATGAGACGGCATGGGTTGCTGAGGGCGTATCGCTGGGCAGCAACGTGAGTATTGGGCCCCAGGCTGTGGTCGAGGCGGGAGCGGTGATCGGTGACGATGTCGTCATCGGGGCGGGCTGCGTTATCGGGTGTGATTCGGTGATTGGCGAAGGCTCCCTGCTGCATGCCAATGTCAGCGTATATCACGGGGTCGTCATCGGTGCACGAGCCATTCTCCATAGTGGTTGTGTCATTGGAGCCGATGGCTTCGGTTTCGCTCACGATGGTGGCGGCTGGCACAAGATCGCCCAGCTCGGTGGGGTAATTCTGGGAGATGATGTCGAGATCGGCAGTTGTTCGAGCATCGATCGTGGCGCGTTGGGTGACACCATGATCGGTAACGACGTCAAGATCGACAGTCAGGTGCAGATCGCGCACAACGTACAGATTGGCGATCACACGGCGCTGGCAGGGTGTGTGGGGATCGCCGGGTCTACCAAAGTGGGCCGTCACTGCATGCTGGGCGGCGGCGTAGGACTGGCCGGACACCTGACGATCTGTGACGGGGTGCAGGTCACCGGCATGAGCTTGGTAACCAATTCCATCACCAAGCCGGGCGTGTATTCGTCGGGAACCGGAGCTATGAGCAACGCACTGTGGCGCAAGAACGCCGTACGCTTCAAGCAGCTCGACGATATTGCCAAGCGTTTGGCGCGACTTGAGCGTGACAATCGTACGTGAACGGCTGTCAGGGCCGTAGCGTGACGCTATAATCCACCGCCTAGTCAATCAGCGGGTATCCGCTCAAGAATGCCCACCCTGTCCGGTGGGCATTACGCACTTTCAGAGGTTGCATCGATGGTAATGGACATCAACGAGATTCGTGAATATCTGCCACACCGCTATCCATTCCTACTGGTGGATCGCGTGGTAGATATCACGCTGGGGGAGCGCATCGTCGCCTACAAGAACGTCAGCATCAATGAGCCGTTCTTCAATGGCCACTTTCCGCATCACCCCATCATGCCGGGTGTCCTGGTCGTCGAAGCAATGGCGCAGGTCTGCGGTATCCTGGGATTCAAGACGGTCAACAAGTTACCGCGTGACGGTTATGTCTATTATCTTGTCGGCAGCGACAACGTACGCTTCAAGCGTCCCGTCATGCCGGGTGATCAGCTGCACCTGGAGGCGCAAGTGATACGTGAAAAGCGGGGCATCTGGAAGTTCGCCTGCCGCGCCACCGTCGATAATGAACTGGCCTGCGAGGCCGAAATCATCTGTGCTGAGAGGAAGGTCGCTTGATACATCCTACCGCCATCGTCGACTCTTCCGCCCGCCTGGCCGATGACGTCGAGGTCGGCCCGTTCAGCGTGATAGGCCCGGATGTCGAGATCGGGGCCGGTAGCGTGTTGGGACCGCATGTGGTGGTCAAGGGCCCGACGCGGCTGGGTGAGCGCAACCGAGTATTTCAGTTCGCCTCAGTGGGTGAGGATTGCCAGGACAAGAAGTATGCCGGTGAGCCGACGCGTCTCGAGGTTGGCGACGACAACGTCATTCGCGAGGGGGTCACGCTGCATCGAGGTACCGTGCAGGATCGTGGAGTGACCTCGATCGGCAGTCGTAACCTGTTCATGGCCTATGCCCATGTCGGGCACGATTGCGTGATCGGGAACGACTGTATCCTTGCCAATCAGGCTACGCTGGGCGGTCATGTCACCCTCGGAGATCATGTTATCCTCGGCGGGCTCTCGGCCTTGCATCAATTCTGCCATGTTGGGGCCCATGCCATGTGTGGTGGGGGTTCCATCGTCACCAAGGACATCCCCGCCTACCTGATGGTCAATGGCAACCCGGCTCAGGCGCATGGCCTGAACCTGGTTGGCCTGAAGCGGCGCGGCTTCTCCCGCGAGGCGCTCAAGGCGCTTTCCGAAGCATACAAGGTCGTATACCGGCAAGGGCAGACGCTTGATCAGGCGTTGCAGACCTTGATGTCTCGCTATGCCGACATTCCTGAAGTCGAAGTCTTCATCGACTCATTGAAGCACTCGACCCGGGGCATCACCCGTTAGAAGGTGGCAGGGCATGCGTATCTACCTGGTTGCCGGTGAACTGTCTGGCGATATTCTCGGGGCCGGGCTGATGCGCGCCATCAAGGCGCGCCACCCCGAAGCTGAATTTCGTGGTATCGGTGGCCCGCGCATGATCGCCGAAGGTTTCGATAGCCTTTATCCGCTGGAAACGCTTTCGGTGATGGGGCTCGTCGAAGTGATCAAGCACTTGCCTGAGTTGGTTCGCGTGCGTCGCCACTTGCGACGCGATGCCTTGGCTTGGCAACCCGACGTAATGGTCGGCATCGATGCACCGGACTTCACTCTGGGGCTGGAGCGCCAACTGCGCGAGACCGGTATCCCGACTGCACATTACGTGAGCCCCTCGGTGTGGGCCTGGCGGCAAGGGCGGGTCAAAGGCATTGCCCGTGCGGTGGATGTCATGATGACCTTCCTGCCCTTCGAGGCGGCATTCTACGAGCGGCATCATGTGCCGGTGGCCTTCGTTGGCCACCCCTTGGCCGACGAGCTGCCTCTGGTCAACGATCGTCTCGCGGCACGCCACGAGCTCGGCCTGGCTGCCGAGGCTCCGGTGCTGGCGATGCTACCCGGCTCGCGAGCCAACGAGATACGCTTTCTAGGCCGTACTTTCCTCGACTCTGCCGCCCGACTCATCGGGCGTGTCGAGGGGCTTCAGGTCGTGATTCCGGCAGCGACACCGCAGCGTCACGAAGAACTCGCTGCGCTGCTGGTCGATTACCCCACCCTCAGGGGCAGGATCTGTCTGGTGGAAGGGCAGTCCCGAGACGCCATGGTTGCCTGTGATGCCGTCCTGCTTGCCTCTGGTACGGCCGCACTCGAAGCGATGCTCTGCCATCGGCCAATGGTGGTGGCCTACCGGATGGCCCCGGCAACGCACTGGCTGGCGCAGCGCCTGGTCAAGACCGATTGGATCTCGCTGCCCAACCTTATCGCCCGCGAAACGCTGGTGCCCGAGCTGATCCAGGACGCCGCCACACCTGAGGCGATCGCTGAGCATTTAATGATTTGGCTCGGTGACGAGCGTGCACGCCAGTCGCTGGAGGCGCGTTTTGCAGCGATGCATGCGCAACTACAGCGTGGCGCCAGCGAGCGTGCCGCCGAAACAGTGCTTGCCTTGGCAGAGCGGCGTGCGCTGCCGCAGGCGGCGGATGTGTTGGAGAAAGACTCATGACCCTGGCCATGCTTGACAAACAGGTTGCTGTTAAGAAGAAGAGGAAAGTCCCTCTCGATGATTTTCCTGAGCTGATCGTCGAATATACCGGCGAGCGGCTGGCCGGCGTCGATGAGGTCGGGCGCGGCCCACTGGCAGGGGCTGTGGTCGCGGCAGCGGTAATTCTCGACCCCTGTCGTCCCATCGATGGCCTGGGCGACTCCAAGGCATTGACCGAAAAGCGCCGCCTCGAACTCGATGCCTTGATTCGTGACCGCGCCTTGGCCTTCGCTGTAGCGGAGGCATCGCCGGCGGAGATCGATGAGCTGAATATTTACCATGCCACCCACTTGGCGATGCGTCGCGCCATTGATGCGCTCAAGGTCGCAGCCGAATACCTGCTAGTGGACGGCAACTGCCTGCCAAGGCATCATCTTCCCGGTCAGGCGGTGGTGAAAGGCGACGCCCGTCACCCGGCGATCGGGGCGGCATCAATCCTGGCCAAAGTCGCGCGCGACGCGCAGATGGTCGCGCTCGATGCCCGCTTCCCCGAGTATGGTTTCGCCCGCCACAAGGGCTATCCCACGCCAGAGCATCTGGCGGCATTGTCCCGGCTCGGGCCATTGGCCGAGCACCGACGATCTTTTGCGCCGGTAAAAAAACAGCTCGAGCTTTTTTCGTCCGCCGGATAGCGCGGATCCGACCGTATTCCACCGCGCTCTGATACGCTGCGAGAGGCGACTCCACGCAGCTACCATTGCCCGAACAACCGCGAGTCCGATATGACCACGCCCTTCGTTCACCTTCGCGTGCATAGCGAATATTCTCTCGTCGACGGCCTGGTGCGCCTCAAGCCCCTGGTTCAGGCGACTGCCGAGGCTGGCATGCCAGCCATGTCGCTCACCGACGAAGCCAACCTGTTCGGTCTGGTCAAGGCCTACAAGAATGCGCAAGGCGCCGGACTCAAGCCAATCATCGGCGCTGACCTGTGGCTGGAAAACCCGTTCGACGAAGGGCATCCGTACCGCCTGACGTTGCTGGCCATGGACAACGACGGCTATCGCAACCTGACCGAGCTGATCTCACGGGGATGGGTCGAGGGCCAACGCCAAGGGCTAGCGATCCTCAAGAAAGAATGGGTATTCGCGCAAAGCGATGGGTTGATTGCGCTGTCTGGCGGCCGCGAGGGCGAGATTGGGCGTTTCCTGCTCGCTGAGCATAACGATGAGGCCCGCGAACTGCTGGCCGAATGGCAGCGCCATTTCCCCGAGCGATTCTATCTGGAGCTGACACGCACCGGCCGTCAGCATGAGGAAGAGTGCGTCCACCTATCGGTTCAGCTAGCCGCCGAAACCGGCACACCCGTCGTGGCCACAAACGATGTGCGCTTTCTGACACGTGAAGATTTCTGGGCCCACGAGACGCGGGTATCCATCGGCGAGGGCAAGGCACTCGACGATCCGCGTCGTGAACGTCGCTATAGCGAGGAGCAATACCTCAAGAGCCCCGAGGAAATGGCCGAGCTATTCGCCGATATTCCCGAGGCGCTAGAAAACAGCGTGATGATCGCCGCGCGCTGCAACGTCGACGTGCGTCTCGGCGAATACTTTCTTCCCGAATTCCCGATTCCAGAGGGCATGACCCTCGACGAGTATTTCCGCAAGGTCTCCCACGATGGGCTGACCGAGCGCCTCGAGCAGCTCTTTGATGCACCCAACGCCATCTATGCGGGGCGTTCGCGTGCCGAGCACGAGCCGGCCTACCGGCAGCGCCTGGATTTTGAGCTCGATATCATTACTCAGATGGGGTTTCCGGGCTACTTCCTGATCGTCATGGACTTCATCCAGTGGGCCAAGGACAACGACATCCCGGTGGGACCGGGGCGTGGGTCCGGGGCCGGGTCGCTGGTTGCCTATGCGCAGAAGATCACCGACCTCGATCCATTGGAATACGACTTGCTGTTCGAGCGTTTCCTCAACCCCGAGCGTGTGTCGATGCCCGACTTCGACGTCGACTTCTGCATGGAGAAGCGCGACCGGGTGATCGATTACGTCGCCGAACGCTATGGGCGTAACGCTGTATCGCAGATCGTGACCTTTGGCACCATGGCCGCCAAGGCGGTGGTGCGAGACGTGGCGCGTGCCCAGGGCAAGCCCTATTCACTGGGTGACAAGCTCTCCAAGCTGATTCCGTTCGAGGTTGGCATGACGCTGGCCAAGGCCATCGAACAGGAGCCAGCCCTGAAGGAGTTTCTCGAGAACGACGAGGAAGCCCAGGAAATCTGGGACATGGCGATCAAGCTCGAAGGCATAACCCGCGGCACCGGCAAGCATGCGGGTGGCGTGGTCATTGCGCCGACCAAGCTCACCGATTTTTCGCCGCTGCTCTGCGACGAGGACGGCAGCGGTCTGGTGGTACAGTTCGACAAGAACGACGTCGAGGAAGCCGGGCTGGTCAAGTTCGACTTCCTCGGCCTACGTACGCTGACCATCATCGACTGGGCGCTGGAGATGGTCGATACGGTGCGCGCGCGCAGCGGCGAGGGCCCGCTGGATATCTCGAGCATTCCGCTCAATGACGTGCCGACCTTCGACATGCTCAAGAAAGCCGAGACTACTGCGGTTTTCCAGCTCGAATCGCGCGGCATGAAGGAGCTCATCAAGCGCCTGCAGCCCGACTCGCTGGAAGACATGATTGCCCTGGTAGCCCTTTTCCGCCCGGGACCGCTGCAGTCGGGCATGGTCGATGACTTCATCAACCGCAAGCACGGGCGTGCGGAGATTTCCTATCCGCACCCCGATTATCAGCACGAACTGCTCAAGCCTGTACTTGAGCCCACCTACGGCATCATCCTCTACCAGGAGCAGGTGATGCAGATTGCCCAGGTGCTGGCGGGCTACACGCTCGGCCAGGCCGACATGCTGCGTCGCGCGATGGGCAAGAAGAAGCCCGAGGAGATGGCCAAGCAGCGTGCCGGCTTCATGGAGGGTTGTGCGGCCAACGGTATCGACAAGGACCTGGCCGGAAATATCTTCGACCTAGTGGAAAAGTTCGCCGGCTACGGCTTCAACAAGTCGCATTCGGCCGCCTATGGCCTGGTGTCCTATCAGACTGCCTGGCTCAAGACCCACTACCCGGGCCCGTTCATGGCCGCGGTGCTGTCCACCGACATGGACAACCTCGACAAGGTCGTGCCGCTGATCGAGGAGTGCCGCAACCTTGGCCTGACGGTGACCCCGCCAGACGTCAACGTCGGCGACTACAAGTTCACCGTCGATGAGCAGGGCCGCGTGGTCTATGGCCTGGGCGCGATCCGGGGCGTTGGCGAAGGGCCGATCGGGGCGATCGTCGAGGCCCGCCGTGCCGACGGACCATTCAGCGACCTGTTCGATTTCTGCCGCCGGGTCGATGCCAAGCGTATGAACAAGCGCACCCTCGAGGCGCTGATCCGCGCCGGAGCGCTGGATAGCCTGGGGCCGTCGCGGGCAGTGCTGGCCGCTGCGCTCGACGATGCCATCAAGGCTGCGCAACAGAGTACGACCAATGCCAACCTGGGCATTATCGACATGTTCGGTGAGGCATTTGCCGAGCCCGAGACCGGCGACGCCTATGCGGAATATCGTCAGGTGCGCGACTGGAGCGATAAGGAGCGCCTCGCTGGCGAAAAGGACACGCTCGGACTCTACCTGACCGGCCATCCCATCGACGAGTACGAGAAGGAATTGGCGCGTTTTGTCTCGACGCGCATCAGCTCGCTCAAGCCATCCCGCGAACCGCAGCGGGTCGCGGGTCTCGTGGTGGCGATGCGCACCATGAAGTCCAAGCGCGGCGACACCATGGCCTTCGTGACCCTCGATGATCGCACTGGCCGCATTGAGGCCTCGCTGTTCGGTGAACTATTCGACCAGGTACGCGCCAAGCTCGGCCAGGATCAGGTATTGATCGTCGAGGGTGAAGTGCAGAGCGATGATTTCTCCGGTGGCTTGCGTCTACGTGGCAAGGAGATCACGATGATGGTCGATGCCCGCCTGCGCTATGGCGAGGCGGTAGAGCTCTCCGTGGATGGCAACCGCCTGAATGGCCGCTTTATTTCCAGCCTGCGTGGCAGTCTCGATCCATGGCGCAGTGACGATGGACTGCCGGTGCGCCTGAAATATCGCAACGCCCAGGCTAGTGGTTGGCTCGAGTTGGGCGACGACTGGAAAGTATCGCCTGCCGATGAGTTGATGGTCGCGCTGCACGAGGTAGAAGGGCAGGACGGCGTCAGGCTCCGCTATCGCGGCTGAATCGACGCATGACCACTCACCGAGACGTGCCTTGCGTGTGCAAGCCAAGGTGCGATAATGCGCAATCATCGTTATCGATTGCGCATTAACGCGCTCAGCCGTGGCCTTCAGGCTGTCTATTTCAAAAAGCGAAGCCCTATGAATCCCAACTATCTGGACTTTGAACAGCCCATCGCCGAACTACAGGCAAAGATCGAGGAACTGCGCCTGGTCGGCAACGACAGCAAGATCAACATCAGTGACGAGATCGGGCGTCTCGAGGAAAAAAGCCAGAAGCTCACCGAGTCGATCTTCCGCGATCTGACGGCCTGGCAGGTGTCACAGCTGTCTCGCCATCCGCAGCGCCCTTATACCCTCGATTATTTGAAGCACGTATTCACTGACTTCGATGAACTGCATGGCGACCGCCATTTTGCCGATGACGCGGCCATCGTTGGCGGCATTGCGCGTCTCGATGACAAGCCGGTAATGGTGATCGGTCACCAGAAGGGGCGCGACGTCAAGGAGAAGGTGCGTCGCAATTTCGGCATGCCGCGCCCTGAAGGGTATCGCAAGGCCTGCCGGCTGATGGAAATGGCCGAGCGCTTCAAGATGCCGATTCTGACCTTCATCGATACGCCTGGCGCTTACCCGGGCATCGATGCCGAGGAGCGTGGCCAGTCCGAGGCCATAGCCTATAATCTGGCGGTCATGTCGCGACTGAAGACGCCGATCGTTTCCACGGTCATCGGCGAGGGTGGCTCCGGCGGGGCCTTGGCCATCGGCGTTTGCGATGAGCTGGCCATGCTGCAGTATTCCACCTACTCGGTCATTTCGCCGGAGGGCTGCGCCTCGATCCTGTGGAAGAGCGCCGAGAAGGCCTCCGAGGCCGCTCACGCCATGGGTATCACGGCTGAGCGTTTGAAGGAGCTGGGCTTCGTCGACACCCTGATCGAAGAACCTCTAGGTGGGGCGCATCGTCATTCAGTCGTTACTGCCGAGCGGGTCAAGGAAGCGCTGCTTGCCAGCCTTGACCGACTGCAGGCCATGGAGACCGACGCGTTGCTGGAGCGTCGGTATGCGCGGCTGATGAGTTATGGAGCACCGGCATAACACGGTGTCGCTGCACTCCGCGATCGATGACGCCCTGGTGGCTATACCGCCGGGGCGTCCTGTCTGGGTCGCGCTGTCGGGTGGTCTCGACTCCTGCCTATTGCTGACGCTTGCCGTTCAGGCGGCGCGGCGTCATCCCCATCCGATCTATGCCCTTCATGTAAACCATGGTCTGCAAGCGGCTGCGGCGGACTTCGAGCGCCGTTGCCGTGTGTTGTGCGATCGGTTGGGCGTGCCCCTGTACGTCGAGCGGGTGCGGGTCGACAGGCAAGGGCGGGGGATGGAAGCGGCAGCGCGCGAGGCCCGATACGCGGCCTTTGCGCAGCGGGTAGGCGTCGGCGACACGCTGTGGCTGGCGCAGCACGCCGATGATCAGGCCGAAACCCTGCTCTTGGCGGCATTGCGCGGTAGCGGTGTGCGTGGCTTGGCCGGCATGCCGGCGCAGCGCGCCTGGGCGGGGCGATATCTGGTAAGGCCGCTACTCGCCTTTACCCGTGCCGAGCTGGAGCGCGAGGCGAAGGCGCTTGGGGTTGTCTGGGCGGACGACCCGAGCAATGAAGATGTTGCGATCAGTCGCAACTACCTACGGCACGACATCATTCCTCGTCTTGCAGCGCGCTGGCCTGAGGCGCCCTTGTCGCTGGCGCGCAGCGCCACACTGGCCAGCGAAGCCGATGCCTTGCTCGACGATCTGGCGGCGCTCGATCTTGAGATGGCGGGTGGCAACGCCGACCGCCTGGCGCTCGACCATATTGTATCGCTGTCCCCATCACGCCAACGGCTACTGATTCGCTATGCTTGCCAGCGGCTGGGACTGCCGACACCGCCCGCCAGCCGTCTGGCGACGCTGCTTGAGCAGCTTAGTGCCCGCGAAGATGCTCGAGTAAACGTCGATTGGGTTGGGGGCGAAGCGCGGCGGTGGCGCGGCGCACTCTATCTTCAGGCGCCGAGAGTGGCCTTGCCGGCGAACTGGCATGCCGACTGGACTGGGCAACCCGGACTGCAAACCCCGGCAGGTCCGGTCGAGGTGAGTCTCGTGCCCAGCGACGCACGACCATGCCGGCTGCGCCTGACCTGGCGGAAGGGAGGCGAGGCATTACGCGTCGCCGGGCGTGGCCGGCGCGACGTCAAGCGATTGCTTCAGGAGGCCGGTATTCCCCCATGGCAGCGCGATCGCCAGCTCCTGGCCTGGGACGGCGACACGCTGGTCGCCGTGCTAGGGGTGGCCGTTGCCGAGGGCTGGGAGATGGTTGCTGGGTAGTTTCAGGCGTCGGCCGGTTCCGGCTCGAGTTCGAAAGTGAAGCCTGCGGCTTGCTGCAATGCCATTTCCTGCTGCAGGTCGTTGATGAGCAGGGCATGTTCGGCGAGTGCTTCAGGTAGAACTAGGCGCAGTGCATCGCCGGTAGCGATGACATGGAAATCGACCACGGCGTGCTCGGGACGGGAGTGATTGAGGATCACGGCAAGACGCAGCAGGCGTGCCAGACGGGCGTAGCGCTCTCGCAGCGACTCAGGCAGGGCCTCGAGTTCCTTGCTGGGGAACTTGCGCCGATGGGCGCGCACCAGAAAGGCCAGCGACTTTTGCTCTGGTCGGGAGAACCCCGGCAGGTCGGAGTGCTCGAGCAGATAGGCACCGTGACGATGGAACTGGCTGTGTGACACGGCCTGCCCCAGTTCATGGATCTGGGCCGCCCAGGTCAGAAACTGCTTCTGCTCATCGTCGAGCTGCCAGGCGTCGCGTACCTGTTCGAATGCATGGCAGGCACTGGCTGCCACGTTATCGGCTTGGCGCGTATCAATGCTGTAGCGGCGCTGCAAGGCGACTAGCGTCTGCAAGCGGGAATCCTCGGGTGTGTTGCGGCCGACCAGGTCGTAAAGCACACCCTCGCGCAGGGCGCCATCAGAGTAACGCATGTAGGCCAGATCGAATGCCTCGAAGATGGCGCACAGGATCGCCACCCCGGCCGGGAAAACCCGGGCGCGGTCGGCCTTGAGCCCCTCCATGGCCACCTTGTCGAGCCGCTTGGTCTTGATCAACTGCTTACGCAGCTTCGCCAGGCCTTCTCGGTGGATTAGCCCGTCGGGGCTGTCGCCACAAGCCGCGAGCACGGCGGCGACGGCTTTGATGGTACCGCTTGAGCCAACCGGGTCGGACCAGCCCATTTCTAGATAAGGGCGGCGAATGTTGGCTAATTCCGATAGCGCCGCCAGCTCGGCCTGGTGAAAGCTCTTTTCGGTGATTTCGCCATCTCCAAAGAAGCGGCGGGTATAAGCCACACAGCCCATGTGCAGGCTTTCCAGGGCCAGCGGTTCGAAGCGTTCACCGATAATGAACTCGGTGGATCCGCCCCCGATGTCGACGATAAGCCGCTTTCCGTGTACGTCGGCGAGGGCATGGGCGGCCCCCAGATAGATCAGGCGTGCTTCCTCGCGTCCGGCAATGATCTCTATCTCGTGGCCGAGCAATGCTTCGGCACGATGAATCAATGCGTCACTGTTGGCCGCATTGCGCAGGGCGTTGGTACCAACGACGCGCAAGTGGCGCGGCGATACGTCCGCGATGAAGGGGGCGAACCGGGCCAGGCAATCGAGCGCGCGCTGAATAGCGTCCTCGCTCAAGCAATCATTCTCGTCGAGACCGGCAGCCAACTGCACTTTTTCGCCCTGCTTGGCGACGACCTGCAGCTGCTCCTCATGATAGTTGGCCACCAACAGGTGGAAGCTGTTCGACCCCAGATCGATGGCCGCCAGGCGGCGAGGAGTCCGTGTTTCAGCAGGCGTCCTGCTCATGCGCTATCCCTATGCTGTTCTGCGTTAAGGTTGTAGGGCGTCAAGAAGCTTGTCAATCGCGTTCTGACAGCGTCCAATGTGAGCGGACATGGCAAATGGAGTAAACGATGGCCGACACGTCCATGGAATGGCTGACGGACGAGGGACTGGAAGAGTTGTTGACCCAGCCGGGCACGATCCTGATCGTGTTCATGGCGCAATGGTGTTCGCCCTGCCAAGCATTGGCGCCGCGTCTCGACAGGCTGGCTAGTCGCTACCCGACACAGCTGGGCTGCTACCTTATCGATGCCGACCGGCATCCCGCTTCGGCGCAGAAGTATGGCGTACGCGGCCTGCCTACGCTGGTACTTTTCGTGGACGGCGATCTCGAGGCGACGCGTGTCGGGGCGCTGGAGGATGACCAGCTTGACGCCTTTATTAGTACAGCGCTGTAATGGCGTCCTGATTCAGGTACAATTCCAATGTGTGGCGTGAAACGCTGACACGCAGGGGGCTTGCGTTTACCGTCCGGCTTAACTACCATCCAGACGTTCGCCTGTTCCAAAAGCTTTCCGGGCCGCCACGCGGTCAGATTCCAAGCCGTCAGTAAGCCCGCTGTTTCACATCTGCATGTGAATGTCAGGCGACAAGGAACAGCGCCTCCCTCGATTCCGATAATGCTTCTGACCTCCCCATGGGAGTCGTCGTCCAACGGCTATCTTCGGCGAGAGGAAATCCCAGGGCTCTGAACGCACCGCGCGGCGCATCGTCACCGCCTCCTGTCCTATTCCAGCTCACGCTGCCACTCTGACAAGAGCAATTTCTGACAAACCGATGAATCTTACCGAACTCAAGCAAAAATCCGTGCCGGAACTGCTGGTAATCGCCCAGGAAATGGGGATCGATAACCTAGCGCGTTCTCGCAAGCAGGACATTATCTTCGCCATCCTCAAGAAGCATGCCAAGAGTGGCGAAGACATCTACGGTGATGGCGTGCTGGAAATCCTCCAGGATGGCTTCGGCTTCCTGCGCAGTGCCGATAGTTCATACCTGGCCGGCCCGGACGATATCTACGTCTCGCCTTCCCAGATTCGCCGCTTCAACCTGCGCAAGGGCGATTCGATTTCCGGCAAGATCCGCCCCCCCAAGGAAGGCGAACGTTATTTCGCGCTGTTGAAGGTCAACCAGATCAACCTCGACAAGCCCGAAAACGCCAAGCATAAGATTCTCTTCGAGAACCTTACGCCGCTGTTTCCCCAGGAGCGCCTGGTCATGGAGCTGGGTAACGGGTCTACCGAGGATCTCACTTCTCGCGTCATCGACCTTACTGCGCCCATCGGCAAAGGCCAGCGTGGCCTGATCGTCTCGCCGCCCAAGGCTGGCAAGACACTGATGCTCCAGAACATCGCCACGTCGATTACTCGCAACAATCCCGAGTGCCACCTGATCGTGCTGCTGATCGACGAGCGCCCGGAGGAAGTGACCGAGATGTCGCGCACCGTGCGTGGCGAAGTGGTCGCCTCTACCTTCGATGAACCGCCGGCACGCCACGTGCAGGTTGCCGAGATGGTCATCGAAAAGGCCAAGCGCCTGGTCGAGCACAAAAAGGACGTGGTTATCCTGCTCGACTCGATTACCCGTCTGGCGCGCGCCTATAACACCGTAGTGCCTTCCTCTGGCAAGGTGCTTACCGGTGGTGTCGATGCGCATGCCCTGGAAAAGCCCAAACGCTTCTTCGGTGCGGCGCGCAATATCGAGGAGGGCGGCAGTCTGACCATTCTCGCCACCGCATTGGTCGATACCGGCTCCAAGATGGACGAGGTGATCTTCGAGGAGTTCAAGGGCACCGGTAACATGGAAGCCCATCTCGACCGCAAGCTGGCCGAAAAGCGTGTCTACCCGGCGCTTAACATTCGCCGCTCCGGCACCCGTCGTGAAGACCTCATCGCCTCCGAGGACGAGATGCAGCGCATGTGGATCCTGCGCAAACTGCTCAACCCGATGGATGACGTGGCGGCGACTGAATTCCTGATCGATCGATTGAAAGATACGAAGACGAATATTGAGTTCTTCGAGGCCATGAAACGGCGTTGATTCTGGCCGGCTGCCTCCCTCCGTGAGGAGTTTAGGCTGGCATCTATCTGGGATCAGAAAGCAAAGGGCGGCATAAGACCGCCCTTTGTGCGTTCAGCGGGATGAGAGGACGCCCGCTATCACACCGCCTCGAGACTTACGCTACCGGCTGGGGTTCGCCAGACCGGGCCTTCAATGAGGCTATAGTCTCGAGACTTGACGGTGTCTATAAAGTACCAGGCGGCGCGTGCCTCGGCGTGAGTGAAATCGACGATCATGAAGCCCCGCTGCGAGAGGTTGGCGTAACGCAAGTCGTCGATCAGCACCGTCAACGCCTGAGCTAGCGTATCGCTATCGAGATCGCCGAGATAACTTTCCAGTCCGGGCGAGCTGACCGAGCTCACAGCGAACTCCACGCCGACCGCCGTGCCGTCCTGGCGAGTGAGGAGTGACGCCCATGCATTGTGGGTATCGCCAGCGAGCACCACGAGGTTGCTGCCGGCCTGCTGAAAGATCGCCAGTGTTCGCTCCCGTGCGGCGGAATAACCGTCCCAGGCATCCAGGTTGTAGGGCAGCACGGTATCGAGGCGTGACTGCTCGCTGGCACTGAGCGTGTCGCCTTGTGCCTGTCGCTGCTTGAGTTCGATGTATTCGCTGATCAACGATTGCAGCGTACTGGCATCGGCCTTGCCGGCGTAGACCTCCTGCAGCTGCAGCAGCAATTCCGCGGGTAATGCCATGCGGGCCATCAGCACCTGTTGACCGAGTACTTGCCAGCGCAGTGAGAGGCTTTCAGTGACTGCGGACTGCAGCCACAATTGCTGTGCATCACCGAGTAGTTCGCGTGTTGGATCGGTCAGGTCGCTGACAAGCGAAGAGGTGTCAAGATGGCCGTCGCTAACAACATAGTTGGCGTAGTCGAGCTGTTCGTCACGCGCGATGATTCGAGTGTCGAGCATCTGTAATGCGACGAGGTCGCCGAATCGGAAGCTGCGATAGATAGTCTCTTTGTCATCCTCCCTGGCCGGCCGGATAGGCAGCCACTCGAAGTAGGCCTGCAAAGCCTGATACTTCCGGGCCGTGAAATCACCTTCTCCCTCATTGTGATTCTCGGCACCACTTTCCCAGGCGTCGTTGGTGACTTCGTGATCGTCCCATACGACGATCCACGGTAGGCGGGCATGCAGTGACTGCAGATCGGTGTCAGTACGATAGAGCGCATAGCGCTTGCGGTAGTCGGTCAGGGTCAACAGTTCCGTGGCGTTGTCCTCGGGCAGCGTGCGGCCCAATGCCTCGGCGGCGTCGGTCGCATAACCGCCCATCCCGTATTCGTAGAGGTAATCGCCTAGGTGGAGTACGGCATCAAGCATCTGGCTGTCCGCTTGGTCTGCAATCGCCGCATAGGCATGGAAATAGCCGGCTGGATAGTTGGAGCAGCTGACCACTGCCAGACGCACTTGATCGGTGGTCAGCGGTAGGGTAGCGGTGATCCCCGTCGGTGAGCTTATCCCGGCGGCACGAAACCGATAATAATAGCGCGTACCTGGCAGCAGGTTGCGAACGTCAATCTTGACGGTATAGTCGTGGGCAGCGCTGGCGGTCATCTGGCCATCGTGGGTCAGGTCAGTGAACGCGGCGTCGCGGGCGACCTCCCAATTCACGCTGATGCTGCCACCTTCATCAAGGGGAGTGATGCGTGTCCACAGCATTACGCTGTCGCTGAGCGGGTCGCCACTGGCGACGCCATGCTGGAATTCCACGACGCGGCTGTTGGCGTTCCCCGTATTGTTGCCGTCGCTATCGCTACAGCCAGTCAGGCCGAAGGAGACCGATAGCGCACCAGCTGTCAGGGTCGATACCTTGAGGAACTCGCGTCGAGTCAGAGTGGGCATGATCGGGACCTTGAGAGTATTAGAACGTCTCGATGGTAAGGGTGACCCATGACGTCGGCGTGACTACACAAATGGCAGCCAGCCAGCACGTTGAGTGATACCCTGAGAGCATTCAATCGGACAGGAAAAGCCACATGAAATATAAGGACTTGCGCGAGTTCGTGGCGGCCCTGGAGTCGATGGGCGAGCTGCACCGCGTGAGCGCTGAGGTCGATCCCTATCTTGAAATTACCGAGATCTGCGACCGGACGCTACGAGCCTGTGGCCCGGCTTTGCTGTTCGAGAACGTCAAGGGGCACCACATGCCAGTGTTGGGCAACCTGTTCGGCACTCCCAAGCGGGTCGCGCTAGGCATGGGACAGGAGTCGGTCGAGGCATTGCGTGAGGTGGGCGAGCTGTTGGCCTTTCTCAAGGAGCCGGAGCCGCCCAAGGGATTCCGTGATGCCATCGACAAGCTGCCGGTATTCCGCCAGGTGATGAGCATGGGCCCCAAAACGCTGCGCAAGGCGCCAGTACAGGATGTCGTGCTCGAAGGTGAGGCAGTCGATCTCGATCGCATACCCATCCAGCACTGCTGGCCCGGTGACGTGGCGCCACTGGTGACTTGGGCGCTGGTGGTCACCAAGGGCCCGCACAAGGCTCGCCAGAATCTGGGAATCTACCGCCAGCAGAAGCTTGGCAAGAATCGGCTGATCATGCGCTGGTTGTCACATCGCGGCGGAGCGCTGGACTTTCAGGAGTGGCAGCAGGTCCATCCCGGCGAGCCGTTTCCGGTTGCCGTGGCACTGGGGGCCGATCCGGCGACCATTCTCGGTGCGGTGACGCCCGTACCGGACACGCTCTCGGAATACGCCTTCGCCGGGCTGCTCCGAGGCTCGCGGACCGAGCTGGTCAAGTGCGGGCATGCCGATCTCGAGGTGCCGGCCTCCAGCGAGATCGTACTGGAAGGTTTCATCTATCCCGACGATACCGCCCCGGAAGGCCCCTACGGAGACCACACCGGTTACTACAATGAGGTCGAGACCTTCCCGGTCTTTACTGTCGAGCGCATCACGCATCGTCGCGATCCCATCTATCATTCGACCTATACCGGCCGCCCCCCGGACGAGCCCGCAATCCTTGGGCTGGCGCTCAACGAGGTCTTCGTGCCGATCCTGCGCAAGCAGTTCCCCGAAATCGTCGATTTTTACCTCCCGCCCGAGGGATGCTCCTATCGCATGGCAGTGGTAACCATGAAGAAACAGTATCCTGGCCACGCCAAGCGGGTGATGATGGGCGTCTGGAGCTTCCTGCGCCAGTTCATGTACACGAAATTCGTGATCGTGCTCGACGACGATGTCGATGCCCGTCAATGGGAAGACGTGATCTGGGCCATTACCACGCGCATGGACCCGGCACGTGATACGGTAATGGTGGAGAACACACCCATCGATTATCTTGATTTCGCTTCACCGGTGGCCGGGTTGGGTTCGAAGATGGGGCTCGACGCCACCGCCAAGTGGCCCGGTGAAACCGAGCGCGAATGGGGCACACCCATCGTCATGGATGCCGAAGTCAGGGCCCGTGTCGATGACCGCTGGGACGAGTTGGGCATTCCGTTGCCCGCTGCGACGCATCGCTGATGCTCCCCGATCTAGCCATTTGAGGAAAGCATGACGCCAAGGACCCTGACCTGCCGGGTCATCTCGGTAGAGGACCTGACACCCGATGTCTTTCGCGTGCAACTGGAAGGCCGCAGCGAAGCGGTTGCCCACGCACCTGGACAATATCTCGAGCTGCTGCTCGATGACCAGACCTGGGTCCCGTTCTCCATCGCCAATGCCCACCGTGGCGACGGTACCATCGAGCTGCATATCCAGCACTGGCCGGAGCGTTCCAATTCGCAGCGCATGCGAGAGCTGATCCAGCAGTCGCAGCGGCTGACGATTCGCATGCCCAGCGGCGAATGTGTGCTGGATACAACAAGTGGGCGACCGATGCTGATGGTGGCGGCGGGGACCGGGTTCGCCCAGATGAAAGCCCTGCTCGAGGCAGCCTTCGCGGCCAACCGTGACCTGCCGGTCTCATTCTGGTGGGCGGTGCGTGAGCGTCGCGATTTCTATCTGGAGGCGCTGGCCCGCGAGTGGGCCGAGACGCATCCCAACTTCACGTTCCATGCCGTTTCGGAAACGCCGCTGGATGACGATTTTGCTGGGCCTCGCATCCATGCCCATCTCGGTCGTATCGATGAGGCGCTGGCAGCGACGCTCTCGGACGTTTCTGGCCATGACGTCTACCTGTCCGGCTCTCCGGGGATGGTCTATGCCTGTGTCGATGCATTGGCTCCGCGAGGGCTCGACGCGGCCCGCGTGCGCTCCGATGTCTTCGCCTACGCGCCGCGCGATCCTCTGATCCAGGTAGCCGACGACACTTCAGGAGACGATGTCGCTCGGGAGGACCGATCATGAGCGCCTCGCCGATTCTGATCACCGGAGGTGCCCAGCGCCTGGGACGTCACTGTGCCGAGCGCTTGGTCGACGATGGTCACGACGTCATCATCACCTACCGCCGTGAACGTGCCGAACTCGACGTGTTGCGCCAACGGGGGATTGTCACGCTGCGAGCGGATTTCTCCAGCGAGGCCGGTATCCTCGATTTCATCGACCACTTGAAATCGCAGATTCGCTCGCTACGTGCCATCGTGCACAATGCCAGCGACTGGGCGCCGGACTCGAGCGGCGAGGATGCCGGAATCAACTTCGAGCGCCTGTTCCGGGTGCATATGCAAGCCCCCTACCTGATCAACCTGCATTGCCGTGAGTTGCTCAATGCCTGCAGCGAGCCCCAGCGCGACATTGTGCACATGACCGACTACGTGGCCGGCACGGGATCGAAGAAGCACGCTGCCTATGCCGCCACCAAGGCAGGCCTGGAAAACCTCACGCTGTCGTTCGCTGCGATGTTTGCGCCTGACATCCAGGTCAACGCCATCGCCCCGGCACTGATCATGCTCAACGAAGGTGATGACGAGGCTTACGCCGCCAAGGCGAGGGCCAAGTCGGCTATGGCGATGGTGCCCGGGCCGGGCGTGATCTACCAGAGCCTGCGCTATCTGCTCGATAATCGTTATGTGACCGGCATTACCCTGCCTGTAGATGGTGGGCGCCACCTGCGCTGAGTCTGCGCTCGGTGTTGGTGTGCGCTAGGATGCAGTCATTCTTTCACGATTACGTTGGAGACAATGGCATGGCTGAATACGACCCCAATTTCAAGGACACTAGCGGTTTCATGACGCTCTTTCTGGGACTGGTCGTGCTAGTCGGCATGAGTTGTCTGCCGGCGACCATCGTCTGGGTCAAATATTTCGGGCTGTAACGTTGACCTGGGGCGGGGTTGCCAAACGGCATCATCCGTGTAGGATGAAAACTACGCTGAGTGATACGCCCTTAGCACACTAAACTCGGAGACGACCATGTCCGCCATTTCCGCCGCACACACAATCGTTGCCCAGCCTTCGCTGGTGGGTATGCGTGCGTGCCGTTGGGCAGGTTATGGCTATTGGTATTGGTTTAGTCGCGGTGCGCCCGGCGGTCCGGCCAAGATGGCCTGAGCCAAGAGGCGCACCCTGACCAGCAGGGTTGCCTCCATTCAAAACCCCCGGTCGGCAACCCGATCGGGGGTTTTCGTTTAGTACCACAGCACGTTTCACGTTCTCGATAAGGAGCCAGGCAAATGACCACCGCACCCGTCGTCCTCACCACGTATGGCAAGAACTATTACGGCTATGGCGAAGGGTATTGGCGATTTAGCGTCGCCCGGTCGGTCCAGTCAGCCGCCTCCGGCCGGGGCATTCTGGGTGGCACACGACAATCACGATGTCTTGATAAATAGTGACGCTCGCTACGGTGAGCCAGCCAGGAAATGCAACCATGACTGCTTCATTGCCCCAGCTCGAACCCCTGCTCGACCCCACCCCCACCCGCCAGAACGAGAATATCCTGCCAAGCCCGGTCGAACTGCGCCGGCAGGTCCCGCTCGATGGCGAACTGCGGCAAACCATTGCCCAACATCGCCAAGCCATCCAGGCCATACTCGATGGTAAAGATGAGCGTCTGTTAGTGGTGGTCGGCCCCTGTTCCGTTCACGATCCGCGTGCCGCGCTGGAGTACGCGGAACGCTTGGCGGCCCTGTCCCGTCGCGTCGAGGATCGCCTGCTACTAGTGATGCGCGTCTATGTCGAGAAGCCGCGCACCACGGTGGGCTGGAAGGGACTGGCCTACGATCCGCATTTGGATGGTAGCGATGACATGGCTCATGGCCTGGCCCTGTCGCGTCGACTGATGCGCGATGTCGCGGCCCTGGGCCTGCCGGTCGCCACCGAGTTGCTTCAACCGATGGCGGCGGCCTACTTCGATGACCTGCTTGCCTGGGCGGCAATCGGGGCACGGACCACCGAGTCGCAGATCCATCGTGAGATGGCCAGTGGGCTGGAGGCGATCGTCGGTTTCAAGAACGCCACGCATGGCGGGGTTGGGGTGGCCATCGACGCCATGCGCGCCGCCGCTCAGGGGCATCGCCACTTCGGGATGGATTTACATGGCCGGCCGGTGATGCACGAGACGCAGGGCAATCCGCATACACATATCGTGCTGCGTGGCGGTGATGGCGGTCCCAACTACGATGCCGAGAGTGTCGTCGACTGTCGGCGGCAACTGGAAGGGGCCGGCCTGCGGCCCAACCTGATGGTCGACTGCAGCCATGCCAACTCGCGCAAGGATCATCGGCGCCAGAGCGAGGTCCTGCTCGATGTGCTGGCGCAGCGTCTGGCCGGTGAGACCGCGCTCATCGGTGTCATGCTTGAGAGTCATCTCAACGAAGGCAAGCAGGCGCTCGACCTGGAGGCGCTTCGTTACGGTGTCTCGGTAACTGATGCCTGTCTGGGATGGGAGACCACCGAACATCTGCTCGATCATGCGGCGGCCCGTCTGCGCGATCAATAATACTAGCCGTTCAGGAGGAACTGCCCGGCATGCGTTTTCGTTTCGAGACCCACGATCCTGCACAGTACCGCCGCAAGGCGAAGTTCATGGCGGTGATCGTGGCCGGGCAGTTCATTATCTTTGGGTTGCTGTTTTCCCAGTTGCTGACGTCCCGCTTCGGCTCTAGCCTGGGCATGAACGCGCTTGGCGTGCTGCTCGGGCTATTGGCGACCAGCGTCGTCGTCGCCGTGCTGCGCGATCGGCCTGGGATGCGTGACCAGCGCTACGCTTGGGAGCTCAAACGTCAACTTTCCCGGGTCAGTGCCCATCTGCCGGCCTTGCGCCAGGCGGGGCTTGAGCAACATGATCCGCAGGCGCTGGATTTGCTGGCGTTCTACCATCAGGGCATGCAACAACTCGCTGACCTTAACGGCAGAACGTTCGACGATGATAGCGAGCGCTTGGCTGAGCGTCTGCGGGTACGTCAGGCTCGCGAGGAATGCCAGCTTCCCGAAGAGGTCGATGATGTCGACCTCAAAACACTGGAGGCATTTCGCCCAGCTTAGCTCAGGAAATAACGGCACCTGAATGCAAGGGGGACACAGGAAACTTGGCGGAGCCATCCTGATGCCAATCGGACCAACCATTGAATCTCAATGGCTTTTCCTCCTCCAACTGCGTTAGCCGACGGGACCAATCCAGCTTGAGTCTTTCCAGATGCGCTCGGAAGCTAGCCTCGGCTTGGTAGGAAAGCCCGCCGCCCTGAATGCCGTGGGAGAGAAAAGGCGAAAGAACGTCATAGCCCATGTAATACAGCGAATAGTGAATTGGCCACATAAGCCGCTCGATATCGCCTCCGCGCCCGCCGGGACCGAAGGCTGTCTGCGGCGCCCCGGTCGTGACCGAGCATATGGCCCGCCGTCCACGAAAATGCCCTTGATCGTAGCGCTGCCGCCCGGTGTATAGCCCGCCATAAACAAACACTCGATCGAACCAGCCCTTCAACATGGCGGGCTGCGCATGCCACCACAACGGAAACTGAAAAATCAGCAAGTCGGCCCGTTCCAGCCGGCTTATCTCCCGTTTTACATCTGCCGGGAGCCGGTCATGGTCGCTGGCGCTACGTTGCTCGGTAAGGGCGGAAAAGTAAACGGGGTCCTGTCGATGCGGATAGTGTTGCGGGCCTTCGACGGGATCGAAGCCTTCGGCATAGAGATCGGACACCTCCACATGATGGCCCTGCGCCTGCAGCGTGTCGATGGCGATATTCTTCAATCCCGCATTGAGCGAGTCGGGCTCGGGGTGGCTGTGGACAATGAGGACGTTCATGGCTGTCTCCTGGTGGGTGCGATGCATGTCCTCACGGTATCCTTTGCAAAACTGAAGTGGTATTCCTGATCGATGCAAAGGAGCTTTGCATGAATGAACAGAAGTTGCAGTGGGATGACCTGAGAATTGTGCTGGCCATTGCCCAGGAAGGCTCGCTTTCAGGGGCTGCCCGACACCTCAAAGTGAGCCATGCCACGGTCTTCAGGCGATTGGAAAGCCTGGAACGTCGGCTCGGCGCCAGGCTGTTCGAGCGGGGGCGACGTGGTTATGTACCGACGATCGCTGGTGAAGACCTATCGTCAACGGCAGCGCGCATGGAGGCGGAGTGGCTGGGGGCTCAGCGGCGGATCGCTGGTCAGGACCTTCAGCCCACCGGGACATTGCGAGTAACGACTACCGATGCGTTGTTCGAGGGACTGTTGGCCCCAATGTTTGCAGAGTTTCGCAACGCCTATCCTGAAATCGCGCTCGATGTCGTCATTTCCAATCAACTGTTCAACTTGACCCGGCGCGAAGCCGACATCGCGATCCGTCCTACTTCCTTTCCACCTGATACCTTGGTCGGCCGGCGCATAGGTAGACTCGCGCAAGCGGTATATGGTGCCAACGCCTTGGGCCATCAAGAAGCCGATACCTGGATCGGAGCCGAGGAAGGGTTGGGATACCGGGTTCTGGATCGTTGGATGAATGAGCAGGGCGCCAACATGGCATGCGCTTACCGTGTCGATAGCGTGCTCGGCATGCGAGCGGCGGTCCGTTCCGGGGCGGGCAAGGCCATACTGCCGTGCTACTTGGCTGACGATGAGCCCGGCATGGCCAGGCTATCGGACCCTATCGAAGCGATGGCTACCGACCTGTGGCTGCTGACCCATCCCGACCTGCGAGGCACGCTGCGAATACGCCTGTTCTTTGACCATATCGCCCACGCCGTCGCTGATGCCCTGTCACGCAACGCTTCGGACTACCAGGCGAACTCTCGGTGAACCTTGTCGTCCGTGGCGTTCGGTTCCAGCAAGCGCCGCCAGGTCGCCAGAGGATGATCCTGGGCGAGGCGACCATTGAGCTCACCGTGGGCGCCTCCACTGGCTGCCACGTCGAGCGTGCTGGCCAGTTCGAGCCCCGGCGGATCGTTCACGCTGAGTTTCAATCGATAATCGCCGTCGCTGCCACAGGTCAGGGCCAGGCGTGCTTGCCCTAGCGGGATGGGGTCCGGTGTCAGTAGTGTCAGGTCATCGCTGGTCAGGACGCCCTGCGTATTGACGCACCGTTGGCCACGGGTGGTCACAGCAAGCTTGCCTAACCAGTCGCCGGCCGGGGTGAGCGGCAGCTGCGACGTGTCGATGGCATGCAGCGAGCCGCCTTCGAGTTGCCATTCAACCGTCATACCGTCGATACGTGCCGTCAGTGACCAGGCATGGGCTGCCTCGCCCAGTGTGAGGTTAAGTTGTCCTGGCCACGTCACTTGCCAAACCGCGGGGCCTACCACGAGGGGGAAGGCGCCTTGCCGAGCGAATGAGAGCCGCTCGATTCGGCCATCCAGTAGACGCCCTTCGACACCCTGCCAGCCGATCCCGGTCGCCAGATCGTCTTTCACCCAGCCTGCCAGTACGGGCAGCGGCCAATAGAGCGACAGGGTGACGATAAAGACCAGTGCAATGGGCACTGCCACGAGGCCACGTAGTACCCAGCGTGTCATGGCGTTGCCTCCTCAAGTGCCGCCATCGGTTCGCGTTCGAGCTGGGCGACGAAACGCACCTCAACGGCCAGGCCGGCCTCATCGTCTCGCGCAAGCGTCCAGTCGAGCGCCCACCAGCCCCGCTGGGCCGCCCAGGCGCTAAAGTGCTCAAACGCGTCGAGGTTGTCGGCACGGCCGACCAGGCGCCAGCCATCGTCGCTTGCCTCCAGGCGGTCCAGGACCAGGGAGTGGCGCAGCGCTCCCTGCCGCCAGGTATCGGCAGTCATCGTCGTGACGGGAGGAAGGTCGGTAAGCAGGCTTGCCTCGTACTGCGACGGTGCATTCCACAATTCAGCGTTTATCATCTTTGCGAAATCGATCTGCTGAGCCAGTAAATAGCCGACCAGGGTCAGGCTGATGCCGGTGCCGATACTCAACCGCAGTCGCTCTGCCGCAGGACGGCGCTGCCAGGCCTGGCGTGCATTGGCAAATAAAGGTTTGGCGGGAATCATGAGCGGACCTCCTGAGTCAGCGCCACATGCAGCGACAGGCGTTGCGGCCTGGCTTGCCATTTGGCCTCGCCCAAGGCGGCGAGGTGCTTGGCGAGTTCGGCACCGTCGCTGGTAGCGTCTTCGTCGACTTGCCAATGCAAGGTCAATTGCGTGCCGGTGACATTGAGATAGGTCAGTTTCAGCGGTAGGGGACGGGTCTGCTGGTCTATACGCTCGAGCGTTGCCGTCAGCCACTGATTGCGTTGCTGGAGGAATTGCAGGGCGGCGTGCCTATCCTGTACCCGCTGCAGGGATGGGAAAGCGCCATCCTCGGGAAATATGTTTTCGAGCCGGGCCTGTGCGTTATGGGCCGAGGCGCGCTGATCGAGATAGCCTTGCCAGCCGACAGCCCCTAAATGCAGCAGCGCCAAGGCTGCAACAGCTATGGCCATGCGGCGTGTCGTACGAGAAAAGGGCAAAGGAGCGCGTCGTAGCGAGCGCGGTGACGGTGTTACGCCCGGCATGGATGGCAGCGTTACCGGCAAATGACGAGCATAGCGTTGCAAAATTTCGGTGGAATCCGTGCCAGACGCCGTATCGGCAATGTCATGCCACGGCCAGTGCCAGGTTTTCTCGCGTATTGCCGTGGGCAGGCGTTCTTGCCACTCGCGGGGCCAGGCCAGCCAATGCTCCGCGGGGGGCGCGTGCGGGGCCGGTGGCTCCGCCAGTGTCTTGATCATCAGACGGTGCGTGTCGGCTACTATGCTGACGTCGTCGGCCGATGTCGGAGAAGGCTGGGCCATGAAGACCGAGGCCCAGTGTGTCGTGCGAATGCCACGCGCCGCCAGCCAGCGTTGCCATGCCAGGAGTCGCTCGCGACCGATCACGAGCAGTTCCAGGTGACCCTGCCCCTGTTGTAGCGCTGCCAGTTCCAGTACTTCGCCATCAGTGCATAGCTGATCTTCGATGAGCAGCGGCCATTCGCGCTGACGTAGTCCTTTGGGGGCCGCCAGATGGAAATGACTGGTAGCGGTGGGGCCCAGCAGCAGCACGCTATCGTATTGCTGGCTGAGCTGCGCAAGCCGGGCGGGTACTGAGGCGTTGCTATTGGCGATCCGCCCAGCCTCGTCGCTGCCAGGCAGGCCTGTCATGGCCCAGTAGACAGCGACATGCTCGGCATCCGTTGATAAAGGCGCGGGCGATTCGCAAAGCAACAGTAGTCTAGGGCGCGACGAATCGACGGCACCGCGGCGGTTGGCAGGCAATCGTAGCCGGCCAAGAGGCAGCGAACGAAGCGAGGCTGTCATGGGGCGAAACCTTGAGGTGAAGAAGGGGGCGACATCATCCAGGCACTCAGGTCGTCGGTACGGGAAAGAATACGAACGCGCGATGCCGGCACGTAGGGTGACCAGCTACTGACGCCTTCTGCCTTGAGGAGGCGTCGAGTATGGAATCGGTATTCTCCGACCTCGACGGTAACGTCCAGCTCGAGGTAATCGGGCGTCAGCGTCAAACGATCGCCGTAGCGTTCGAGCCACTCGCTATCGCTACCGAGCTGAGCGCGCACCGCATCGATCCCCGAATAGCCGATGGCAGGGCGGGCATTGATCAGGCGGATCAGGTCGCCGCGAGCCACTTGACCTTCGAACAGGGCCTCGAGCAAGGGCAATTGTGCCAACTGCACGCTGTTAAGATTGAGGCGCCAGGCACCCATGTCGGGCAGTACGCATAAGTCTTTCAGGGTCTGGAAGCGGGCGCTGTCGAGCGGCTCCAGCCAATTGAGTTCGCTTATGTCCACCAACAATGTGTCGGCACTGACTCTTTGCGGCGAACCACGGGCGTAATCGACGCCATCCAGGCTGTTTTCGCGCGGCCGGGTATCGGCATCGATCCAGTCGGCAAGTCGGGCGACGAAGGCTGTCGGTGTCAGGTCGCCCAGGGCGGAGGGCGGACGGTCGGCTAGCAATCTGGTAAGTTGCTCGGCGGCGAGTGCCCCATTGCTACCGGCCAGGGCGTTGAGATTGAAACAGGTGCGCAGGTCGCGAACGACCAAGCGAATACGGCCTTCATCGGTAGGGTAGTCCAAAGGCTTGCCGGCCAGGCTTTGCCACCACAGGCTGGCTTGGCGTACGGCGGCATCGGTGAGGGCGCGTCGGGCGATGATCTCGGCCCCCTGGATATGAAAGCGAGCCTGGGTTTCTGCCTGCAGCAGGCCCAGGCGATGAATGTCGTTGCGACCGTCCTCGGCCAGCGAGGACAGGACCATGCCAACCAGCGCCAGGCACAACAGCACCATGAGCAGTGCGACACCACGTTGTCGTGACATCACGAGGCCTCCCAGTGTGGCAATAGCGCGCTCATCTGGTAACGGGCGCCATTTCGCCACCACTGCAGGCGAATACCCGACGGCAAGGCATTGTCGGGAGGTGATGCTACCCAGCGAGCTCCGTTGTAAAACTCGATCTGCACCCGCTCGACGTCGTCGAGCTGGGCCGCGGTCTGCCACTGAGGCGTGCCGGCGTCATCGAGCAGCCCCGTCGATGCCAGCCATAGGCGATGCTGCTCGCTATCCCATACCAGCCGCTGGCGGCGCAGGCGGGTGTAGTGATCGCCGATGGGCAGCGGCCAATCCCCTTGGGCTACCCATTCCAGCATGTGGGTATCTGGCAGGTAGTCGAGTGGCGCATTGAGTAATGGTTGCCCCTGGGCATGTACGGGCCGCACGACTAGCGCTTCCAGACGCCGCTCGAGAAGCTGGGCGAGGCGCGTATCCTGGCGCAGGGCTGATGGCTCATTGAGGCGCTCGCGTGTCGTCAGCATGCCGTTGACCAGTGCGGCAACGGTGACGCCGATCAGCGCGGTCAAGGCGATGGCGACAATCACCTCAAGCAATGTGAAGCCCCGTTGCGAAGGACGACGATAGCGAGTCATGGCGAAAAGAACAGAGTGAAACGAAAATCTGCGTGCTCGCGGTCGGCCTCGTCGAACAGGCTCAGCGTGCCTCGTCGCATGTTGCGCACCGGCGTGGAATCGACATCCAGTTGCCAGTAGCAGGGCTGGCCGGCTTGGTAGAATTCGCCTTCGTGGCGACCCGTGCTGGGCCAGTAGCGGGTCAGTGTGAACTCGGTACCCAGCGCGCGGGCACATAGGATTAGTGGTACGCGCTGCGTTTCGGCAAGACTGGCACGGGTGCGCTGATGCACGCCCTGACTGACCGCCACAGCCAGAATAGCCAGGATGAACAGCGCGATCATCACCTCGAGCAACGTGAAGCCGCTGCCGGAGCGCTTGGTGAAGCTTCGTGTCATAGGCGGCCCATCGCCTTGACACGATAGATGCCCAGCGCATCGACCTCCAGAGCACGCTGCGTGCCACCATGGCCAAGAATCAGTCGCCCGCCGATCACTTCGCCATTGGGCCACCACACCAATCGGGGCATGTCGGTATCGGGCGCTGACGGCGCGTTGGCGGAGACACTTTCTACCGAGAGAGGTATCGGCCAGGTCTGCGGAGCCAGGCGATGACTTTCGAGCGGCACCCAGCGCCACACGCCGGTGTCGGGTTCATAACGCCAGGTGACGAAACGGTAGCCTTGGGCATTCGCCTGCCAGCCGATGATCTGCTGGTCGAGGAAGGCCACGTCACGCGCCAGGGACAGGTCGCCGTGCAGCCGCTCGGCGGCGGCATCCAGACGCCGATGGTCATCGCCGCCCAGCCAGGCGATACTCAATGTCGTGGCCAGCGAGACGATCACGACGACGACCAGGAGCTCGAGCAGCGTGAAGCCGCGGGCGTGCCCAGGAGTCATAGCATCCAGTTGCCGATGTCAGCATCCAGGCCTTCACCGCCAGGCGCACCATCGGCCCCCAGGCTGTAGATGTCCACACTGCCATTCTCGCCCGGGCTGCGATACTGATACTCGTTGCCCCACGGATCGCTGGGCAAACGGCGAATGTACCCCTCTTCGCGATAGTTCCTGGGCTGCGGCTCCTGGCGCGGGGCCTCGACCAGCGCCAACAGGCCCTGGCGGGTGGAAGGGTAGCGATAGTTGTCCATGCGGTACATATCCAGCGCCTGCTCCAGCGTCGACAGGTCGGCGCGCGCCTTTTGCCGCATGGCGTCGTCCTGGTTGCTGAGCACGTTGGGCGCGACGATGGCGACCAGCAGACCAATAATGAAGATCACCACCATGATCTCCAGCAGGGTGAAGCCGCGTTCGCGACGGTAAGAGCGGGAAGGGCGGTAGTGTGTCATGGACTTTCCTCGGCAGTTCAATATTGCATGGCGCCGTTAAGACGCATGATCGGGAGCAGAATGGCCAGGACAATGGTCAGCACGACGCCGCCCATGGTCAGGATCATCACGGGTTCGAACAGGGCCAGCGCCATGTCGATGCGTCGATTGAAAGAGGTTTCCTGAGTATCGGCCACACGCTCCAGCATGCGGTCGAGCGTACCGCTGGATTCGCCGCTGGCGATCATGTGCAACATGGTCGGCGGAAAATGCCCGGTCTCGATCATGGCGCGGTTGAGGCTGACCCCGGTGGCGATACGTTCGGCCAGAATATCGACGGCGTTACGCATCACCAGGTTGCCGAGGGTGTCGCGGCTGACCTTGAGCGCGTCGAGCAGAGGGATGCCGCTGCGGGCCAGGATGGCCAGCGTGCGCGTCAGGCGGGCGGTATCCAGTAGCACGATCAACTCGCCCAGGCGCGGCAGGCGTAGTAACCAGGCATGCCAGCGATGTCGCACGGCGCGCCGACGCAACAGCCGTTGCGTGATCAGGGCGCCGAGCACGCCAGCGACCAGCAACCCCGGACCGGCGAGCTGAAGAAATTCGGAGACGGCGATCAGTGCGCGGGTCAGCCAGGGCAACGCCATGTCAGAACGTTCGAATTGCTCGGCGAGACGAGGCACGACGTAGGTCATCAGGCCCACGACGACGGCGATTGACACGGCCACAAGCACCAAGGGATAGACCAGCGCAGTGCGCGCCTTCTGACGCTGCTGCTGGACCCGCTCCAGATGGTCGGCCAGGCGCTCCAGAACCTGGGCGAGGCGCCCGGCCCGCTCTCCGGCTGCAACCAGCGAGCGATAGAGCGTATCGAAGGTGGCCGGATGCGTGCCCAGGCTGTCTGCCAGGCTATAGCCTTCGCGAATGCGAGCCACGATATCCAGCAGCATGGCGCGGGGGCGCTCTTTCTGGGCTTGCCGTGACAGCGCATCGAGGGCGTCGCCGATCGGAATGCCGGCATCGACCAGCGTCGCTAGCTGGCGGGTCAGTAGGGCCAGCGTTTCGTTGTCCACCCGGCCGCGTCGAGAAGCGCTTTTCGTCTTGTCGCGGACCGGTATCAGCTGGCGCGGGAAGAGGCCTTGGTCACGCAGCAACTGGCGCGCCTGACGCTCGCTATCGGCCTGCAAGACGTCTCTTCGGCGAGCGCCTTCAGGGGTCAGGGCAAGATAACGATAGGTCGGCATGCGGCTTCTCGTGCTGGTTTTCCTTTCCACGCGTGAGCGTGCCAGAGTCTTGTTGCAGTTTTCGGTCGCTTATTGGTGAATTGCCCGCAGCACCTCGTCGACACTGGTTTCCCCGGCCTGAAGGCGGTTCACGGCGCACTGCACCAGTGTCATGTGCGTGGCGAAGGCATGCCGGGCCATGTCCGATTCGGTTGCGCCGTCGTGAATCATCGTCGCCAGGGTGTCATCGATGGCAATGAACTCGTAGATGCCCAGGCGGCCCCGGAATCCGGTGTGGTAACAGGTCTCGCAGCCGACCGGCTCGGCGATACGCCCGAGTGTTCCCATGCCCTTGAGCCGCCCTGTGTCGGCGGCGGTAATGTCCCGCCAGCGTCGGCAATCCGGACACAGCCGCCGGACAAGGCGTTGGGCCATCACGCCCTTGAGGCTGGTCGCGAGCAGGAACGGTTCGATGCCCATGTCACGCAAGCGGGTCACGGCGCCCAGTGCGCTGTTGGTATGCAGGGTGGAAAGCACCAGATGGCCGGTGAGGCTGGCCTGGACTGCAATCGCCGCGGTTTCCACGTCGCGGATCTCACCGATCATGATCACGTCGGGGTCCTGGCGCAGGATGGCGCGCAGCCCCCGGGCGAAGGTCAGCCCGGCATGCGGGTTGACCGGCGTCTGGCCGATGCCGGGTATGGCGTATTCTACGGGGTCCTCGACGGTAAGAATGTTGCGCTGGCTGTCGTTGAGGTGCGCCAGGCTGGCATAGAGTGTGGTGGTCTTGCCCGAGCCGGTGGGGCCGGTATTGAGCAGGATGCCGTTGGGCCGGGCCAGCGTCGCCCGGTAGGCCTCAAGCATGCGGTCGGGCATGCCGATGGTGCTCAGGTCGAGCATCGAGGCCTGCTTGTCGAGCAGACGCATGACGACGCGTTCACCGTGGATCCCGGGCAGCGTCGAGACGCGGATATCGACGTGCCGTCCTGCCGTGCGCACGGTAATGCGTCCGTCCTGGGGCTGGCGCTTTTCGGCAATGTCGAGCTTGGCCATGACCTTGATGCGCGAGATCAGCATTGGCGCCAGGACGCGTGGCGGGCGCAGCGCGACGCGCAGCGCCCCATCCACACGTAGCCGTACCGTCAGTTCGTGTTCGAAGGGTTCGACGTGAATATCCGACGCTTCCAGGCGCAGGGCTTCTGAAAAGATGCCATTGATCAAGCGGATGACCGGGGCTTCGTTTTCGGCGTCGAGGAGATCCTCTGTGCGCGGCAGTTCCTGCAACAGATGGTCGAGGTCCACGTGCTCGGCGAGCCCCTCCATCAGGGCTTCGGTGCTGGCGCGACTGGCATCGTAGAGACGCCCGAGTCGGCTGTCGAAAGCATCGTTACTCAGCCACTCGCAACTCAGCGGGTCGCCATGGACGCGCTGGATTTCCTGCAGGGTGACGATGTCGACATCCTCGCGGCAGAACAGATGGTATCCCGCGTCGTGCCATTCTATAGCGGCCCCGCCACGCCGCGCCAAGCGATAGGGCAGCATCTTCTCGCTGGCAGGGGCCTTCAGCTCCGGCGCCGATGAAGCCGCCGGGAGGCTTTCCAGTGGTGTATTCATGGCGCCAGCGCCCCCAGCCGATCACGCGCCGATGGATAGAGGTGGTTTAGTGACAGGCTCGTGTTCTGAGTATCCAGTTCCGGCAGGGTCTGGTCGGCATCGAAATCGTTGAGCAGCTGCTGGGCGCGCATGAAGCGGTACTTCTCCGCCGTAGCGGCATTTAGGGTCTGGGCATCGCGTAACACGCGGGCGCGGATGAAGACCATCAAGTTCTGCTTTTCGTTGGAGCGGCTCGAATAGCGAAACAGGTTGCCGAGCAGCGGGATGTCTCCCAGCAGTGGCACGCGCTGCTGGGTATCGCTGCTCTGATTGCTGATCAGGCCGCCAAGCACGATGATGCCGCCATCCTGGGTGAGCACGGTGGTCTCGATCTCGCGCTTGTTGGTGACTACATCACTGGCATCCACGTTATCAGCGATCGACGAAACTTCCTGGGTGATCTCCATGCGAATGGTGTTGTCGGCGCTGATCGACGGTCGTATATGCAGGCTGATGCCGACATCCTCGCGCTCGATGGTCTGGTAGGGGTTGGCATTGTCGACGGTGGTCGAGCCAGTCACGAAGGGCACTTCCTGGCCGACCAGGATATAGGCCTCGGCATTGTCGAGTGTGGTCAATGACGGCGTGGAAAGCAGGTTGGTGTCGGTGTCGCTGCGCAGGGCATTGAGCAGGGCGGCGAAGCTGATGCCGCTGTCGCTGAGGCGGCCGACGCCCAGCGTGACGCCATTCAGGCTACCGAGCAGCGAGCCCAGTGCGCTGGTGTCATCGGTGGCTATGGCCCCGGCGATCTGGTTGATGCCTGCCGAGGAGGAAGTCGCATAGTTAACGCTACCGACGGGAAAGGTACCGCTGCCGCTGGTATCGGCGAATAACCACTGTACACCGAGTTCGCGTGCCCGGGATTCTGTTATCTCGGCGATGATCGCCTCGACGGCGACCTGGGCACGACGTATGTCGAGGCGCTCAATGATGCTTTGATAGGCGTCCAGCCGCGAGGATGGGCCGGTCAGTACCAGTGCGTTGGTGGAGGGGTGTACCGCAAAGGCTACGCTATCGCTAGCGATCACTCGCCGGGCGCGCGTGGTGATGCCCTCATTACCCAGCGTCGAGCCCTCGTTACCTGGCGGGACATTCTCGCCGCCAACCGGCATGCCTGGCACATTGTGGGCATCGGTGTCGGCTGTTTCGATGCTGGAGACATAGCCGCCTCCGTCACGCAGGTTACGCAGCACCTCGACCACGGTCTCGGCACTGGCGTGATTGAGATAGATAACCCGGGTGTTGGTGCTCTGGTGCTCGCTGGGCTTGTCGAGGGCGGCAACCAGGCGCTGGGCGCGCTGCCGGTCGCGCTGACTGCCGAATACCACCAGGGCATTGGCGCGCGGTGCGGCAATCACCCGGGTTTCGCCGCCGGTCCCCTGAAGTGCGCTATCGATGGTCTCGGCCAGTTCCTCGGCATCCGCATAATCTAGCGTTATCACCTCGGCACCGGTGTCGCGGTTACTGTCGAGCAGCGTTGCCAATCGGGTCAGGCGCTGCAGATTGTCACGCCAGTCAGTGACCACCACCATATTGCTGTCCGGATACGGGGTAATCGTGCCGACGCGGGCATCGACCAGTGGCTGAAGAATGTTCGCCAGGGTTGCGGCATCGAGGTGTTGGGTTTCGATGACCTGAGTGGCCATGACATTGCCACTGTCGGTTTCATTGCCCAGCGGTAGCGGCTGGCTGCGTGCCACCTGGTCGGGCACGATGCGTACCTGGTCGTCGCCAAGCTCGATCGTGGCATAGCCGTTGATCTGCAGCTGGTTCTGGAATACGCGATAGAGTTCGTCGGCGCTCAGGCTACGTTGGCTTTCGAGGCTGATGTTGCCGCGCACTCGGGGGTCGACAATGAAATGCTTGCCAGTGATGCGACCGACGCTGTCGATGAATTCCTGCAGACTGACATCGTTGTAATCGATCTCGTAGCGCGGTGCGCCGCTGTTGGTGTCAGTAGGATTGACCGTCTGGGCGAGCGCCGACGAAACGGCCGTCGTGAGCAGGAAGGCGACGAACGTATGTCGGATCGTCATGAGGAAAACTCCACTTTCAACGTGATCGGTCGTCCGTCGCGCTGCAACTGGACATGTAGCGAACGGGCCTGACGCAGACGCTTCTGAATCAGGGGGAAGGCATCGCCTTCGCGTATGGGATGCCCCTCGATAGCCGTAAGAACATCGCCGCTTTCCAGCGGCAGAACCTCAAACAGCGAGGCATCGGTGCCGGGGCGCAAGCGGTAGCCCTTTAGCTGTTGGTCTTCCAACACCGGAGCCGCCTGGAAGTAGCGCAGCAGTGGCGTGGGGTCGTTGAACAGCGACTGGAGATAGTCATCACCGAAGCGGGACGTAAACGCCTTGTCTGGCCAATCGACCGGCCGCGGGGTGGCGTCAGCGTCGCCGGCTTGGGACGAAGGTGCCGGAGCGGCTGGCGACTGTGAGTCTATGGAGACGATGGGGGCGCTATCGGCAGGCTGAGCCTGTGGCCATGGAAGGCTTTCCTGACGCCCGCGGTTATCGAGAGTCAGGCCTTCATCGGTGATGTCGACGAGGCGCACCTGGTCGTCGATGCGCTCACCTAGTGTCACGACCTGCTGACCGGTGGGCATGTCCAGGATGAGCACCGAACGGCTCAGGGGCATGCCGCGCGCTACGCCGACGATGGTCAGGGGCAGGCGGGTCAGCGGGAGCGCCGGACCCTGAGCAGAAAGGTCGCGTTGCCATAGCGTGTTGCCCACGACTGGTAACGTCGCCACGGGAGGCGTATACGCCGATGTTATCGCCGTGGAGGAGTGGGAGAGACGCCAGACCAGGCTGGCACCATCGGCGAATACGCGTGCGCTTAGCCAGGCAAGCAGGCACCAGGCCAACCAGCGCCATACCGGGTTCAGCCGCGCGAGGGGCGTAAGCAGAACGCGAAGCGTGTTCATGAGCCGAGTCGGGCTTCCGGATGCCAGCCGGGGTGCCCTTCAATATAGGTGAGCGTACCTGCGGGGCGGGGCGGCAACGACCAGTCCGTCGGCTGGGCACTCAGAAAGCGCTCCATGACCTGCCACAGGGGCTCACCTTCGGGGGCGCCGGGACGAATGCTCCAGGTCACCAATTGCGGAATGTCGCCGATAGGTAGGGTGATCCGGTGACCGATGTCGGCGCCGTAGCGGCATTGCCAGTCGGTAGCGTCGAGGCGAGGCAGGTCCTCGGCATTATCGAGCAATAACGGATAACCGAAGCTCTGGTCGCAGGCGCGCTCGAAGAGCGAGCGAACCGACTCGTTATCGGCATTGACCGTAAAGACCGGGGCGTCATGCCCGCCACTGAGCACGATCAGATGTTCACGGGTAATCGCGTCGCCGGGTGCGACTACCACGTCATAGCGCAAGCCGGGCGACAACGTGTGGACGTCCGCCACTTCCTGACGCAGTGCGGCGCTGACCAGGGCATCCCAACTGCCGCTGACCACATCGCGTCGCCAAAGCCATTCAGGCGCGCGTGCCAGGGGGCGGTCGAGCCATTCTGCATAGGGGGCGCGTTCCGCATCCAGCTGGGCCTGGAGGGCATTAGCCTCGCGGGCTTCCTCGCCACTCAGCGTTTCTTGGGAAACCGCATGAAACTTTGCGGCAACCTGCCAGTGCCCATCATGGAAGCGGCAGTCGAGATGGTATAGGCCGATGCCTCGAGTGCCGGCCAGGCATACCGGAATAGGGCTGCCGTTGCGGCGGGTCACGTCGATGGTTTGCGGCCAGAAATCCTGCCCGCGTGCGCACAGCATTAGGTCGGCATCATTCAGGCGCTCGGCCAGCCACAGGCCCGGACCGGTGCCGACATCGGCAAGCACCACGACCAGATCGGCCTTTTCACGGGCCTGCTGGACCTGGCGACGGGCATCGTCGTACCAGGCGTCCAGGCCGCGGGTCTCGTCGTAGGCGTAGGGGTCGCTGACGCCGACAACCGCAACGGTCACGCCACCACGCTCGAATAGTGAGAATGGTGTAACCAACCCTTCGGGGTTCTGCTCCGGCGTGAGTGTGCCTAGTACCGGGGAGGCGAACTCACGGTAGCGGGCGGCGATGCTATCCGCCCAGATATGGCGCTCGTTACTGCTGACTCGAGCGTCGGCGCCTAGCAAGTGGCTTCCGGTAACGCCGGAGCGGCCCCGGGTGAAATAGCTTAGGCCACTGCCGTTCCAGCACTGGCCGTTTTCCAGTGTCAACGTCTGCGGGCCCAAGCGCCGACGCAGATACGCCAGCTTGGTAGCCAGTCTGGCGTATCCACCAAAGCGCTGTTGTACCGCCAGAGCCGGGTCGGTGAGTTGGCGTGTCGTTGTATCCAGAGGGCCGGTCAGGGTCACCACGCTGGTAGCGGTTGCCCAGGGGGCCTGGCCCAGTCGCTCACTGGGCCCCAGGCGCGTCGCGGGGACGATGGGATACTCGGGCTGGCGGGTATCCAGCGTATCGGCATAATAAAGCAGGTCGATTCGGGCCGAACCACTCCCGGTTTTCAATTGGCGCTCTTGCCCAGTCGTGGCGCAACCGGCGAACCAAGGCATCAACAACGCAGCACCGCCGCCCTGCAGCACATCGCGGCGCGAAAAAAGAGGGGCTTTGCGCGATAACTTGTTGGTCGCACGGGGTGTCTTTCGGTTAGTAAGCAAAGCCATACTGGACGGACTCTTTTTGCCCGGTGGGCGGTTAGTGAGCGCGATGGTGTTCAAGAAAGCTACCGAGTGGGCTTCCTTTTTAGAATGTTAGTGACTGAACCATGACACTTTTGTGATGGAATCGAGACCTTTTTTTTCACGATAAATACTTGGCTTTGTCCTTGTTCGTTAACCTGCTTGTCATTTTTCCAATCTAACGTCTCTCCTCACGTCAGGCTGAAGTTGCAAACAGAAAAAATCTGTCTACCGTACCTACTTAGCGAGGGGATCATGAGCAAGGAAATCGAGAATCACCGCGTCTTGAACCGCAGCGCCAACGAACCGTTCTCTTCCATTCTGGAAAAGCACGTCTCGCGTCGCAGCATCATGCAAGGTGGCCTTGGCGTCGCTGCGATGTCGGTACTGGGTGGTTTCGGCCTGGCGGGCTGCAGCGACAGCGACGACGGTGGCGAGGCACAAGCGGGAGAGCTGCCGGAAAAGACCGCATTGGCGCTGGCCTTTGAGTCCATCGCCGGCTCGATGACCGATGCCGTAGTTGTGCCCGAAGGTTACACCGCTCAGGTCCTGATTCCCTGGGGTACGCCACTGAACAATATGGCGCCGGACTGGAGCGCCGACCGTACAATGACGTCGGAAATTCAGGCCAACAGCGTCGGTATGCAGCATGACGGCATGTACCATTTCCCGCTGAGTGAAGCTGAGGCCTCCAGTGATTTCCTTCTCGCCCTGAACAATGAGTACATCGATCAAAGTGCACTGTGGGCACCGCAAGGTGGTGCGACAAATGCGGACAGCGGCGCACGTCCTGCCGACGAAGTACGCACTGAAATCAATGCCCATGGCGTGACCATCGTTCGCGTACAGAAGCAGTCGAATGGTACTTGGACCCATGTCCCAAATTCGCCGTATAACCGGCGTTTTACCAGCGCCACCCCGATGGAATTGAGCGGTCCGGTGGCGGGTAGCGACTATGTCGTTACCGCCTATTCTTCCGATGGCACTATGACTCGCGGTACTAACAACAACTGTGCCAGCGGTTATACCCCGTGGGGCACCTACCTCACCTGCGAAGAGAACTGGCCCGAAGTCTTCGTCAAGGATAGCGGTCGCGAGATGGACGATGACCGTCTGGATATTCCGACCGGACGCGGACGGTATGGTTGGGAAACCGCAGCTGGTGCCGCCGGCGAGACTCAGAACGAATTCTCACGCTTCAATGCCACGCCCAGCGGCGCTACTGCAGCCGACGATTACCGCAACGAGCCGCGCACATTCGGGTATATCGTCGAAATCGACCCCTACACCAATACGCGTGCCGTCAAGCGCACTGCATTGGGACGTTTCCGCCACGAAGGTTGCTGGCCGGGCAAGCTGGTCGAAGGCGAGCCGGTGGTCTTCTATTCCGGTCACGATTCACGTAACGAGTACATCTACAAGTTCGTCTCAGACGCTCTCTGGGACCCCGCTGATGCCAACCAGGCCGGTGGCAACTATGACCGCCTGGCTATCGGCGCCAAATACATGGACCAAGGCACGCTCTACGTTGCCAAATTTAATGCCGACGGTACCGGTCAGTGGTTGCCACTGACGCCGGATGCAACTACTCAGGATGGTCAGCGCCTCTCCACCGCTCTGGGTCTGGCCAGCGACGACCTGGCCGGAATCATCATCCACACCTGTGACGCCGCCGACCTGATGGGGGCTACGCCGATGGACCGCCCGGAGTGGGGCGCTGTCGATCCGGTTTCCGGTGAGGTCTACATGACGCTGACTAACAATAGCCAGCGTACCGAGGCAGGCACGGCCCCGACCTACACTAACAGCGGTAGTGATATCGATGAGCTGGGTGTAGGTTACGCCACTGCTCCGGTTAATGGCCCGAACCCGCGTCCCGACAATGAAGGCGGTCAGGTCATCCGCTGGCGCGAGCCGTCGCCAGACGAGACCACCTTCGAGTGGGAAGTATTTGTCTTCGGCGCGGCGGCTACGGATTCCAACAATTTGTCTGGCTTGACCGAACTCAACCAGTTCGCCAGCCCCGACGGCTTGTGGTACGACGATCGTGGTGATGGCCAGGGCATCCTGTGGATCGAAACCGATAACGGCTACGACGGGGTAGCCAACTACACTAACGACCAGCTACTGGCGGTGGTGCCGTCTTCGGTCAGCCTGGCCGAAGGCGACGCGGCGGTGATTGACGCCAGTGACCAGGCGCAGCTCAAGCGTTTCGCGGTAGGCCCGAACGGCTGTGAGGTGACGGGCATCTTCGCCACGCCGGACAAGACCGCGCTGTTCATCAACATCCAGCACCCGGGCAACTGGCCGGCCGATCCCAATGCGAACGTGCAGGACGCCACTACAGTAACCAGCGGCGACGTTCGCCCGCGTGCCTCCACGGTTGTGATCCAGAAGGCCGACGGCGGCCAGATCGGCGTCTAAGAGACAGGGACGCCGACATCGGTCGGCGTCCTTCACGCATCACAACAATAAGAAAACCCACGGTATTCGCCGTGGGTTTCTTGCTTCAGAAGGCAGCTCAGGACTTTGCTGCATAGGCATAGAGTAGGGTTTCCTGCGCGCTGATGGGGGCGGCCTCGCCGGATTCGTTGCGCTGGTAGCTGCCGTCTTCGCACAGAATCCAGCTCTGGCAGTTATCGACCAGGTAGGTTTCGAGATCCTTGCGCACGCGCTGGGCCAGCTTCTTGTCGAGGATGGGGAAGCAGGTCTCGACGCGATGGAACATGTTGCGTTCCATGAAGTCGGCACTCGACGCCCAGACTTCCGGTTTGTCGCCATTGGCGAAGTAGAACACCCGGGTATGCTCAAGAAAGCGGCCAATGATCGAGCGTACGCGTATGTTTTCGGAAATCCCGGGTACGCCGGGGCGCAGACAACACATTCCGCGAATGATCAGATCGCATTGCACGCCAGCGCGTGAGGCGCTGTAGAGCGCGCGAATCAGCTTGGGCTCGGTCAACGAGTTGCACTTGATGATCAGGTGGGCACGCTTGCCCTTTTCGGCGAGCTTGGCCTCGCGCTGGATCATTTCGATCAGCTTGCCATGCAGGACGAACGGAGCGTGCAGCAGCGTCTGAATGTTGCGCGGCTTGCCCATCCCCGACAACTGCTGAAAGACCATATGTACGTCTTCGCACAGCGTCTCGTTGGCGGTGAGCAGGCTGTAGTCGGTGTATAGCTTGGCCGTCTTGGAGTGATAATTGCCGGTACCCAGGTGCGCGTAGTAACGCAGTTCGCCGCCTTCGCGACGCACAATGTGCATCATTTTGGCATGGGTCTTGTACGCCATCACGCCGTAGATAACGATGGCGCCGGCTTCCTGCAGGCGCGATGCCAGGGCCAGGTTGTCGGCTTCGTCAAAGCGGGCACGCAGCTCGATGACCACCGTGACTTCCTTGCCGTTGCGTGCCGCATCGACCAGCGCACCAACGATCGGTGAATCCGCGCCAGTGCGATAGAGCGTCTGCTTGATGGCCAGCACCGACGGATCGCGAGCGGCCTCGCGCATCAGATCCTCAATGGGAGTGAACGACTGGAAGGGGTGATGAAGCAGCACGTCGCCCTGGCGAATGGTGTCAAACAGGCTGCAGTCCGGCCTGAGGTTCTTTGGCAGGCCGGGGGTGAATGGGCGGTAGCGCAGGTCGGGACGATCCACGTCATCGAGCAATGCCATCAGCCGGGCCAGGTTGACCGGGCCGTGCACCCGATACAGGTCCTGCTCTTCCAGATCGAACTGCTTGAGCAGGAACGCTGCCAGGTCATCGGGGCAGTTCTCGGCGACCTCCAGTCGCACGCCGTCGCCATAGCGCCGCGCCAGCAGTTCGCCGCGTAGCGCCGAGGCCAGGTCGGAGACCTCCTCGGGATCGACAGACAGGTCAGCATTACGGGTCAGACGGAACTGATAGCAGCCACGCACCTGCATGCCCGGAAATACTTCCTGGGCATGGGCATGCATCATTGACGACAGGAAGATGTAGTCCGTGAAGCCCTCGCCGGCGAGTTCCGCCGGCAGGCGAATCAGGCGCGGCAATGAGCGCGGGGCGGGGAGGATCGCCAGCCCGCCCTGACGACCGAAGGCGTCGGTACCTTCTAGTTCGACAATGAAGTTTAGGCTCTTGTTAACCAGCCGCGGAAAGGGGTGTGAGGGATCGAGCCCGATGGGGCTGATCACCGGCATGATCTCATCCTCAAAGTAATCGAGAACCCAGGCGCGCTGGGCCTCCGTCCACTGGTTGCGGCGGATGAAGCGTATGCGCTGCTCCTCCAGGGCAGGAATCAGCGATTCGTTGAGGATCCGGTACTGGCGCTCAACCTGATCATGTGCGATGCGCGAGATCCCGGCGAGCACCTGATTCGGTGTCATGCCGTCGGCACCGGTCTCCTCGCGCCCCAGCATGCGCTGGTGCTGCAGGCCGGCGACGCGAATCTCGAAGAACTCGTCGAGATTCGACGAGAAGATCAGCAGGAACATCAGCCGATTGATCAGCGGGTGCGATGTATCCAGTGCCTGTTCGAGGACGCGAATGTTGAACTGCAGGTGGGAAAGTTCGCGATTGAAATAGAGCGAAGAGTCGTTGAGGTCGGCCTCCGGCGAAGGTGTCGGTTTGGCGTGAATGCCGGTGCGGGTCCGGTTGACCCGCAACGGTGCATCGTTGACCGACTCGGTGTTGAGCGATTCCTGACCGTCTTCCTGGGTGGCCGACGGTTCCTGGGCACGCGACTCTTCCATCGCAAAGGCTCCTGTGTCGATGAGAGAGTCGGGGCCGGCTCTCCCGTTATTGGTTCAGTAATTGTGCCGCGCGCTTGGCGAAATAAGTCAGTACACCATCGGCGCCGGCTCGCTTGAAGCACATCAGGGACTCAAGGATTACGCTGTCGGCGTCCAGCCAGCCGTTTTCGAACGCCGCCATATGCATCGCGTACTCGCCGCTGACCTGATAGGCGAAGGTCGGCACCTTGAGCTCCTGCTTGACGCGGCGGACCACGTCCAGATACGGCATGCCGGGCTTGACCATGACCATGTCGGCGCCTTCGGCGATATCGAGGGCGACTTCGTGGATGGCTTCGTCGCTGTTGCCTGGATCCATCTGGTAGGTGCACTTGTCGGCCTTGCCGAGATTCGCTGCCGAGCCCACCGCATCGCGGAACGGGCCGTAGTAGCGCGAGGCGTACTTGGCCGAGTAAGCCATAATCCGAGCGTTGTGCAGGTTTTCCTGCTCGAGTACCGAACGGATGGCGCCAATCCGGCCATCCATCATGTCGGACGGAGCGACCACGTCTGCGCCGGCCTCGGCATGCGACAACGCCTGCTTGAGCAAGGTCTCGACGGTGCGGTCGTTCAGCACGTAACCCTGCTCGTCGAGGATGCCGTCCTGGCCGTGGCTGGTGTAGGGATCAAGGGCCACGTCGGTGATGATGCCCAGTTCGGGACAGGCGTCCTTGATAGCCCGCACTGTACGCTGAACCAGGCCGCTGGCGTTATAGGCCTCTTCGGCCAGTTCGCTCTTGTGGCTGGCGTCGATTACCGGGAACAACGCAAGGGCGGGGATACCCAGCGAGGCGGCTTCGCGCGCCTCCTGTACCAGCAGGTCGATCGACAGGCGCTCGACACCAGGCATTGAGGCTACGGCCTCGCGGCGATTGTTACCGTCCAGCACGAAGACCGGCAGGATCAGGTCATCCGGCGTAAGTGTCGATTCGCGCATCAAGCGGCGCGAAAAGTCATCCTTGCGCATGCGGCGCATGCGTGTCGCGGGGTACTGACGTGAAGTGAGCTGACTCAAAACACCTTCTCCAGTCGTTGGGTCGCGACCGCCGTGGCATCGAGTGTGAGACTGATCGGTGACAGTACGATGACAGCAGCGGCAAATGGTCTGCCAGTATAGCAATGGTGCGGTATGGGATCCCTTTGGCGCCTTGTCGCACCTTGCGCGACCTTCTAAATTGTAATTTCGCCGTGCATTCCGGCATGGTGGCTTCACGATAGTGAAACGGCAAGATGCCGGCAATAGACAAGGAGAGCGGCATGAGCAAACGGGTTGCGGTGATCCTATCCGGCTGCGGCGTTCAGGACGGTTCGGAAATCTACGAAACGACCTTGGTACTGCTGCGCCTGGATCAACTGGGTATCGGTTATCGCTGTTTTGCGCCCGATATCGAGCAACGCCAGACCATCAACCATCTTACCGACGAGCCGATGCCCGAGGAGTCACGCAACGTGCTGGTCGAGTCAGCGCGCCTGGCACGTGGCGATATTGCCTCACTGGAGGAACTCGAGGCCGAAGATTTCGATGGTGTCGTGCTGCCTGGCGGCTTTGGGGTGGCTCGCAACCTGTCGGATTTTGCCGAAGCTGGATCCGACATGACTGTCCTGCCACAGCTACGCGACAAGATCATGCCGTTTCTTGAGGCTGAAAAACCCATCGCCATGATGTGCATTGCGCCGGTACTGGTGCCCCGGCTACTGGGGAAAGCCATTCCCGTCACCGTGGGGCAGGATGCCGGCGTCGCCGGGGCCATCAGCAGCATGGGGGGGTTGCACAAGAGCTGTAGTGTCGAGGACGTGGTTATAGACCGCGAGCACCGGGTGATCACCACGCCGGCCTTCATGCTGACCGAGCGGATCAGCGAGGCGGCCAAGGGTATCTTCAAGCTGGTCGACAAGCTCAGCGAAATGATGGACTAGATGAAGCCATCAACGAACAACCCCGCCGTTTGGCGGGGTTGGCGTATCAATCCCGGGCTTCCTCTTCTTCTTGCTCTTTCCTGATTTGACGGCGACGTACGGCACGTCCGAACAGGATACCGACTTCGTAAAGCAGCCACATGGGAATCGCCAAGAGGCTTTGCGAGATCACGTCCGGCGGCGTCATGAGCATGCCGATGACGAAGCAGCCGAGGATCACGTAAGGGCGCTTCTTCGACAGGCTTTCGACGGTGGTCGCGCCAGTCCAGATCAAGAGGAACGTGGCGATGGGTATCTCGAAGGCGATACCGAAGGCGAAGAACAGCTTGAGAACGAAATTGAGGTACTGGTTGATGTCGGTCATCACCGCGACGTTCTCCGGGCCGGTATGCACGAAGAAGTCGAACAGCAGCGGAAACACCACGTAATAGGCGAAGGCCGCGCCGCCATAAAACAGCGCTACGCTCGAGACCAGCAACGGTATCGCCAGTATCTTCTCGTTCTCGTAGAGGCCGGGGGCGACGAAGGACCACATCTGGTGTAGCACAAAGGGAATGGCCACGAAGACGGCCACCACCAGCGTCAACTTGAAGGGGGCCAGGAACGGCGAGGCCACCTCGGTGGCAATCATCTGCGAGCCTTCGGGTAGCAGCGCCATCAAGGGGTCGGCAACGAAGGCATAGATATCGTTCGAGAACGCGTAAAGGGCCAGAAAGATGAGCACGACGGCGATCACGGCCCGCATCAGGCGCGAGCGCAACTCGATGAGATGCTCGATCAGCGGAGCCTGGGCGTGTTCGGTTTCCGGCTTCTTGTCACGCGGGGAGGGAGCTGCACTCATCGTGACTGGGAGTCCTTGTCATCGGAGGCCGTGGAAGACGTCGGTGTCGTGGACGGTGCGACCGGCTCATGCTCGGCCGGCACGGCATGGGGAACGCCGCTGCCAGCCTCGCTCTGGCGTGGAAGCGATTCGTCACCACTGGCCTCGGTACCATCAGGAGAGGTCTCGGACTGGGTCTTTTTCGCAGGCGAGTCGGCGTAGCTTTCGACTTCCTGACGTGCCCGGTCGAGACTCGCGTTAAGCTTCTTCTCCTGCTCGCTGAGCTTCTGACGAAGGTCCTCGGCTTCCAGTTGCGCATTGATTTCACGTTGCATGTTGGCCACGGTGCGCTTGGTCTTGCCGATCCACAAGCCCACGGTGCGAGCGGCCTTGGGTAGCCGCTCGGGACCGAGCACCAGCAGGCCCACTACGCCGATGATCAACAGTTCGAGAAAGCCGATATCGAACATGGCGGGTTATTTCCGCTCTTCCTTGTCTTCGACACGCTGCTCGGGCTTGACGTCGTATGTCTCGCCCTTGTCGTCATGCTGGACCTGGCGATGGGTGGTGTCGTCATCCTTGCCCTTGTCGATGTCGTCATCGTTCATGGCTTTCTTGAAGCCCTTGACCGCACCGCCCAGGTCGCCGCCCACGTTGCGCAGTTTCTTGGTGCCGAAGATCAGGATGATGATGCCGAGCACGATCAGCAACTGCCAGATACTGATACCACCTAACATATGTCGTTCTCCCGTCGGGCCGGAACCCAATTATTTCGTTGTGCGGGCGGCCTTCTCGTCCAGCCCGGATATACCGAAACGGCGTGCCAGCTCATCGAGCACCTCTTGCGAGTCGATGCCCAGATGCGACAGCATCACCAGACTATGAAACCACAGGTCAGCGGTTTCGGCGACCACTGCCTGACGTTCGCGCTCAACGCCATTTTCGGCGTCCTTGGCGGCAAGGATGGTCTCGGTCGCTTCCTCGCCCACCTTTTCCAGAATCTTATTGAGCCCCTTGTGATGCAGCGAGGCGACATAAGACGATTCCGGGTCGGCATGGCGGCGCTGGTCCAGCACCTCGGCGAGCTGGTGAAGAATATCGCTCATCGATGACAATCCTAAGTCAGTGTAGAAGAAAGCAAAGCACTTCAATACCTTAGTTTTGGCCTATCGCCAGGCGAGCAGAACCACGCCCACAATCGCGGCGGCCAGTACCGGCCACGGCTGATTCATGGCCCATGCGGACAGTGGCTGCCAAGCCAGCGCCAGGGCAAGGATCAGCAGACCGAGGCGCAAGCGGCGACCGCTGCGTCCCGCCCTGGCCAACTGCTGGTCGAGGCGGGTCAGTGCCTCGGCCTGTTGACGCCGCTGGCGCAGGTCGTTGTCCGCCCGTGACAGGGCCTGGTGCGCCAGCATTGGCAACTCGGGAATCTGCTGGCTGAGCTCGGGCGCCTGTTTCTGCAGCGAGGCCCAGAATCCACGTGGCCCGGCGCGATCCTTCATCCAGCGCTCGAGGTAGGGGCGGGCAGTGGTCCACAGGTCCAGGTCGGGGTAGAGCTGACGGCCCAGGCCCTCGATGTTGAGCAAGGTCTTCTGCAGCAGGACGAGCTGAGGCTGGACCTCCATGTTGAATCGGCGCGCCGTCTGGAACAGGCCCAGCAGTACCTGGCCAAAGGAAATCTCCTTGAGCGGCCGTTCAAGGATCGGTTCGCACACGGCGCGGATCGCTGCGGCGAATTCGTTGGCCCGGGTGCCTTCGCCGACCCAGCCCGATTCGATATGCAGCACGGCGACTTCGTAATAGTCCTGGTGGAAGAAAGCGAGCAGATTGCGGGCCAGGTAGTCCTGATCCTCGCGGGTCAGGCTGCCTACAATCCCGCAGTCGATAGCAATGTACTGCGGATCCTCAGGATCCTCGCGGGACACGAAGATATTGCCCGGGTGCATGTCGGCATGGAAAAAATTGTCGCGGAATACCTGGGTGAAGAAAATCTCAACGCCACGCTCGGCCAGCTTGCGCAGGTCGGTGCCCTGAGCCGCGAGCTGTTCCATGTCGGCGACAGGAATGCCGTGGATGCGCTCCTGCACCATGACTCGTTGACGAGTCAACGGCCAGTGGATGGCGGGCACGTAGAGCAGCGGTGAATACTTGAAGTTGCGCTTGAGCTGCGAAGTATTGGCAGCTTCCTTGCGCAGGTCCAACTCGTCGAACAGAGTGGCCTCGTAATCCTCCACCACTTCGACCGGGCGCAGGCGGCGTGCTTCAGGAACGCGCTTGAGCAGGCGAGCGAAGGCGTACATCAGGCCGATGTCCTGGCGCATGACATACTCGATGCGAGGGCGAATTACCTTGACCACCACGTCCTCGCCAGTGTGCAGACGTGCTGCATGCACCTGGGCGATGGAAGCCGAGGCCATCGGCACCGTGTCGAATGCGGCGAAACATTCATCAATGGTGCGTTCGAGCTCTTCTTCGATCAGGGCACGTGCCTGTTCGCCGGGAAACGGCGGTACCTGATCCTGAAGACGCTTGAGCTCGTCGGCGATATCGGGTGGCAGCAGGTCTCGGCGTGTCGATAGCATCTGGCCGAACTTGATGAATACCGGCCCCAGCGACTCCAAGGCCAGGCGCAGACGTCGCCCACGTGAATGACCACGGGTCGGAAACAGCCGCAATGGCGATAGCCGAAATGCCAGGCGCAGCAGCGGCGGCAGCCGCTCCAACGGAATCAGGGTGTCCAGGCGATAGAGGGTCACTACCCAGAAGATGCGCAGTAGACGCAGGCTCACTCGCTGGCCTCCTGATGGTTGGCGAGCTTGCGCTGCAAGCGGGCCAGGCGTGCTTCGAGCCGGTCGGTGGCGACCTCGAGCTCGGTCAAGTGGTCGCGCAGTGTTTCGCGCTGGGCGTGGCCGGGCAGCAAGCGAGCCTCTTCGAAGATGTACTCGGTGAGATCGGCACGCAGTTCGCGCTGACTGCGCATCCCGAAACGGGCGAAGCAGCGCAGGCCCTCGGCCAGGCTGTTTGCGGGCAGGTCGCCAAACCATTCGGCCAGTGCGCCTTCCCAGTCGAGATCGAGATCCATGAGCAGGGCCCGGGCATCCTCGAGCAGATGCGTCTGGCCGCGGATGGACAGACGGCCGTTAAACATCAAGCGCTCTAGCGGTTCACCGGCCAACAGGTTACCCAGTGCCTCGCTGTCTACCTCGACGATGGCGTTGGCATCGCCCTCCTCGGCATGAGGATGGCGCATCAGGCTCAGGCCATGGTCGTGAAAGGCCACCAACAGGTCCATGCGAGGCTGCTCCAAACGCAGCAGCAGCCGCTTGCCAGCTAGCCGGCGCAGGCGGGTGGGCGCGGCCGGGTCGCGGGAGAGCATGGCGTTGAGGCATTTTTCGGCACAGGCCAACAGCAGTGTCGGGGTCAACGACATGAAATCCTCACAGCTTGATGCCGCGATGCAGGGCGACGATGCCCCCCGTCAGGTTGGTATACTCCACCCGCTCCAACCCGGCATTTTCCATCATTGCCTTGAGCGTTTCCTGGTCGGGATGCATGCGGATCGATTCGGCCAGGTAACGGTAGCTGTCAGCGTCGTTGGCGACCAGTTGGCCCATGCGCGGCAGTACGTTAAAGGAGTAGTTGTCGTAGACCTTTGATAGTACCGGGTTGTCCGGCTTGGAAAACTCCAGCACCAGCAGACGGCCGCCGGGCTTGAGCACGCGTGCCATCGAGGCCAGGGCGGCGTCCTTGTCGGTGACGTTACGCAGGCCGAAGGCAATGGTGATGCAATCGAAGGTATTGTCGGGGAAGGGTAGGCGCTCGGCGTTGGCCTGAACGTACTCGACATTGCCGCCTACGCCGTTGTCGAGCAACTTGTCGCGACCTACCTGAAGCATCGACTGGTTGATATCGGCCAACACCACGCGACCGGTGGGGCCGACCAGACGCGAGAACTTGAGAGTCAGGTCGCCGGTGCCACCGGCGATATCGAGCACGCTGTGGCCGCGGCGAACGCCGGCGCGCTCCAGTGTGAGGCGTTTCCAGAGGCGATGAATGCCCAGCGACATCAGGTCGTTCATGATGTCGTAGCGAGCCGCCACCGAATGAAAGACATCAGCCACTCTGGCAGCCTTCTCTTCGACCGGTACCTCTTGATAGCCGAAGTGAGTCGTACGCTTTTCCATGTTGGTCGTCGATCCTTGTCGGGCCCGGGCGGAATAAAAAGAACTGGGCGACATTGTAGCGTCGCCCAGTAGCGTTTGTCTTTTTCGTCGCCGGTTGGTCAGCGGTTTTGCCGCACTGGGTTCTAAACCTGTTTAACGGGAATGCCCAATGGCTCCCGGGACGCACCGGCCTTTTCCAGGCGGCGCAGGTACTGCTCCCAGTAGGCATCGTGGTGTGTCGCCAGGTCGTATAGATACTCCCAGCTGTATAGCCCCGTGTCGTGACCGTCATCGAAATGCAGCTTGAGCGCGTAGCGTCCGGTCTGGGTAATGTTCTGCAGGCCAACGTATTTCATGCCGATCTGCAGCACTTCGGTATCCGGCCCATGGCCGCGCACCTCGGCCGAAGGTGAATAGACTCGCAGGTACTCGGCGCTCAACCGGTAGCTCTCGCCGTTGGCATAGCCCAGCTCGAGCTCGCGGGCCTGCTTGTGATAGTGCACGCGGGTAGGAATAGGGGCGCTCATGACTGTCTCCTGGCTGCGAGCATGGAACGACGCGCTCGGGCGGGCGGTGCGGCCCGACGCGCGTCGCGCATGGCTTAAAGGATATACCGTGACAGGTCTTCGTCCATCGCCAGCTCGCCGAGCTGGGAGTTGACGTAGTCGGCATCGATGACCAGCGGGCCCTGCATGTCGCCCCCCTGGAACGAGGCTTCTTCGAGCAAACGCTCCATCACCGTGTGCAGACGGCGGGCGCCGATGTTTTCAGTCCCTTCGTTGACCTGCCAGGCGATCTCGGCGATGCGCGCGATGCCATCATCGGTGAACTCAATCTCCAGACCCTCGGTGGCCATTAGCGCCTGGTACTGCTTGGTCAACGCGGCGGAAGGCTCGGTAAGGATGCGCTTGAAGTCATCCGGCGACAGCGCCTCGAGTTCGACACGGATCGGCAGGCGACCCTGCAACTCGGGGATCAGGTCGGACGGCTTGGAGAGGTGGAACGCGCCGGAGGCGATGAACAGGATATGGTCGGTCTTGATCATGCCGTGCTTGGTCGAGACGGTCGATCCCTCGATCAGCGGCAGCAGGTCGCGTTGCACGCCCTCGCGGGAGACATCGGTACCACTGGTCTCGCCGCGCTTGGCGACCTTGTCGATCTCGTCGAGGAAGACGATGCCGTTCTGTTCCACGGCCTCGACGGCACGACGCTTGATCTCCTCGTCGTTGACCAGCTTGGCGGCTTCCTCGTCACGCAGCAACTGCCAGGCGTCCTTGACCTTGACCCGCTTGGTCTCGGTCTTCTGCTTGCCCATGTTGGAGAACAGGCTCTGCAACTGGCTGGTCATCTCCTCCATGCCCGGCGGAGTCATGATGTCGATGCCGGCAGATTGCGGCGTGATCTCGATATCGATCTCCTTGTCGTCGAGCTGTCCCTCGCGCAGTTTCTTGCGGAACATCTGACGGGTGGAGGAATCGTCACGGGCGCTGTCGTACTCGCTGCCACGCGGCCGGGGCAGCAGGGCATCCAGGATGCGATCCTCTGCGGCATCCTCGGCGCGGTTGCCCACTTCTTCCTTGGCCTGCTCGCGAACCATCTTGATCGCCATCTCGACCAGGTCGCGGATGATCGATTCGACATCGCGGCCAACATAGCCGACTTCGGTGAACTTGGTCGCTTCGATCTTGATGAACGGCGCGCGGGCCAGCTTGGCCAGACGGCGGGCGATTTCGGTCTTGCCCACCCCGGTGGGGCCAATCATCAGGATGTTCTTGGGGGTGACTTCCTGGCGCAGCGTCTCATCGAGCTGCATGCGACGCCAGCGATTGCGCAGGGCAATGGACACAGCGCGCTTGGCATCGTGCTGGCCGATGATGTACTGGTCCAGCGCATGGACGATTTCACGAGGCGTCATCTGGGATTGGGACATGGCTCCGGACTCTTTGCTCACAGCTCTTCGAGCGTGATGTGATGATTGGTGTAGACGCAGATATCGGCGGCAATGTTCAGTGACTTCTCGGTGATGTCACGGGCCCCCAGATCGGTGTTCTCGAGCAGGGCCAGCGCCGCCGACTTGGCATAGTTGCCGCCGGAGCCGATGGCGATGATGCCGCGCTCCGGCTCGAGCACGTCACCGGTACCGGTGATGATCAGCGAGGCGTTCTTGTCGGCGACGGCAAGCATCGCTTCGAGACGCCGCAGGGCACGGTCGGTACGCCAGTCCTTGGCCAGCTCGACGGCGGCCTTGACCAGATGACCCTGGTATTTCTCCAGCTGAGACTCGAAACGTTCGAACAGGGTAAAGGCGTCGGCAGTACCACCAGCGAAACCGGCCAGGACTTGACCGCGGTAGAGGCGGCGGACCTTGCTGGCGTTGCCTTTCATTACCGTATCACCCAGCGATACCTGGCCGTCACCGGCAAGTGCGACCTGTTCACCGCGACGCACGGATACGATCGTCGTCATGTGAAAAAACTCCCTGAGGGCAGGCAAGGCCCGCCCGATGAATGGGGGTGCGTGCCGACGAGGCACGCACCCGATCCGGAATCATTGACAGGAAGTGTGGGCACGGTGCCCGGAAATCAAGCGGTGGCCATGCCTAAACATGGCGCGAAGCTGGCGAGTAGCGTCACCGTCAATTCTGGAGTTTGATCAGCAGGGGCTCGATACCCTGGGTCATCATCAGGTCCTGGGCGCGATTGAGTTCGCGGGTGTCCTTGTAGGGGCCGACCTGGACGCGATGCCAGGTCTGGTTGCCCTGAGCCTTAACCTCGGTGATCTTGGCCAGCAGGCCGAAGTCCTGCAGGCGTCCGGCGAGCCGCTTGGCGTCGGCCGCTTCCTTGAAGGAGGCGGCCTGCAGCATATAGCTCGCCTGGCTCTCGGACGGTGCCGGGGCGGCCGGCTTCTTGGCAGCTGTCGTGGCCGGCGCGCTGGCTTCGACCACATCGGCGACAACGGTGGTGGCCGGCGTGCTCGGCACATCCTCCACCTTGGGCGCGATGACCTCGGATTCCGGCAGCAAGGTGTAGAACTCGAAGGTCGGCATGCGTGGCTCGCTGGCGGCCGCGGGCGGCTTCTCGCCTGCGGGCGCCTGCGATGGCTGGCTGGCCTGCTGGGTGCTCGGCGGCTTGGGTACGACGGTAGCCAGCGGCGGCGCGCTTTCCTGCAGGTACTGCGACAGCGCGAAACCGGCGATCAGGCCGGTAAGCCCCCATAGCCAGCCCGGTACGCTGCGCCGCTCCTTCTGGCGCGGGGCGCGGCGAGTCGTTGCACCCTTGGGTGGGGCACGACGGCTGGAGCTTTGCGAGGCGCTGCGGCGGGCCATGGTTTACATCTCCTCGGGTGCGCTGACGCCCAGCAGGTCCAGGCCGTTGCGAATCACCTGGCGGGTGGCCAGGCCCAGGGCGAGACGCGCATTGCGCAGCGCGTCATCCTCGACCATGACCTTGACCGCGTTGTAACAGGTATGGAAATCGGCGGCGAGGTCTTGCAGGTATTGGGCGACCTGTTGCGGTTCGCGGTTGAGCGCGGCGTGCTCGACAACCTCGGGGAAACGCGCCAGACGGTTCATGAGCGCCTTTTCCTGATCCGCTTCGAGCTGTGCCAGGTTGGCGAAGCCGAGTTCGCGATCGAAGGGCATGCCGTCAGTTTCGGCCTTGCGCATCACGCTACATAGACGGGCGTGGGCATACTGCACGTAGTAGACCGGGTTGTCGTTGGACTGCGAACGTGCCAGGTCGATGTCGAAGGTCAACTGCGAGTCGGCGCGCCGGGCTGCCAGGAAATAGCGGGTAGCGTCGCGGCCGACCTCGTCGATCAGGTCGCGCAGGGTAACGTAGCTGCCAGCACGCTTGGAGAGCTTCACTTCTTCGCCTGAGCGAGTGACCAGCACCATCTGGTGCAGCACGTAGTCCGGCCAGCCCTGGGGGATATCGGCTTCCAGCGCCTGCAGGCCGGCGCGCACGCGGGTCACCGTGGAATGGTGGTCGGCGCCCTGTTCGTTGATGACCTGCTTGAAACCGCGCTGCCACTTGTCGAGGTGGTAGGCGACGTCGGGCAAGAAGTAGGTGTAGCCACCATCGGTCTTGCGCATCACCCGGTCCTTGTCGTCACCGAAATCGGTAGTGCGCAGCCACAGGGCACCATCCTGCTCGTAGGTGTGGCCGTTGTCGATCAGGCGCTGCACGGCCTGCTCGACCTTGCCGTCGCGGTACAGCGAGGATTCCAGAAAGTAGACATCAAACTCGACACCGAACGCCTTGAGATCCAGATCCTGCTCACGGCGCAGGTAGGCCACGGCGAAACGCCGGATCGCCTCGAGATCATCGGCATCGGCGGCACCGGTGACATGCTGGTCGTCGGCATGGATGGTCTCGCCGGCCAGATAGCTATTGGCCACGTCGACAATGTAGTCGCCCCGGTAGCCGTCGGCGGGCCAACTCGGGTCCTCGGGCGTCAGGCCCTTGGCGCGCGCCTGGACCGATAGCGCCAGGTTGCTGATCTGAGCACCGGCGTCGTTGTAGTAGAACTCGCGCGTCACGTCATAACCGGTGGCCTCGAGCAGCCGGCACAGACAATCGCCAATCGCCGCGCCACGGCCATGGCCGACATGCAGCGGCCCGGTGGGGTTGGCGGAGACGAACTCCACCTGCACCTTCTCGCCAGTGCCCCGCATACTGCGGCCGAAGGTATCGCCGGTATTCAGGATGGTAGGCACGATCTGCGCCACGGCATCGGTGGCGGCAAAGAAGTTGAGAAAACCGGGGCCGGCGATCTCCACCTTGCTCACGGCGTCGGTGGCCGGTAGTGCCTGGACCAGCGCCTCGGCCACGTCACGGGGCTTCTTGCCAGCGGGTTTGGCGAGCATCAGTGCCAGGTTGCTGGCGTAGTCGCCGTGGGCCTTGTCCTTGGTCGGGTCGACCTTGAAGGAAGGAGAAACGTCATCGGGCACGAGACCCTGCTGCTTGAGCGAGGCCAGCGCCTCTTCGAGCAGTGCGGAAATAGTATCTTTCATGGATATGCGTGCTTGTCCTGTGGCCCTGGCGGCGCGCGAGCGGGTGGCGAACGAGGCTCTCGCGGCGGTGCAGCGGCGTCAATTCGGCGCTCATCTTTCGAGCATGGCCGCTCATTATCGGCAATTGCGGCCCGGCTTTAAACCTCTGTCGACTCACGCTTCAGCTCAACGATTGTGGATCGATATCCAGATTCCAACGGGCGCGCCGGGCCAGCGGTGATTGCTCCATCCATCCGGTCAGGTAGGCACAGGCCTCATGAAGCGGGCTGCGCTTGGCTGCAGACAGCATCACCTGCACGTGGTAGCGGTTTTGACGGCGCTCCATCGGCGCAGGAACCGGGCCCAGACAGTCCACCGCCAGGCCGCGTTCCGGCAGCCATTGGCGAAGGGCAGTGGCCGCTTCGCCGGCCAGTGTCAGGCCGTCAGCCTCGCGGGGGCTCTCAAGGCGTAATAGGGCCATGTGGCGATAGGGCGGAAGGCCGGCGATACGCCGTTCTTCGAGCAGACTCTCGGCCAGCGCGTCGTAGCCGCTCTCGGCGAGCAGGCGCAGGTGCGGATCGTCGGGGTGGAGGGTCTGGACCAGCACGCGCCCCGGTCGCTCCGCACGGCCGGCGCGGCCGGCGACCTGGATCAACAGCTGGGCGCTGTGCTCCAGGGCGCGGAAGTCGCTGGCATACAGGCCAGCGTCGGCATTGACCACGACCACCAGTGTGACATGCGGCAAATGGTGTCCCTTGGCGAGCATCTGGGTGCCGACCAACAAGCAGGGCTCGCCACGGCGTATCTCGTTCAGGGTGTTCTCGAAAGCATCCTTGCGCCGGGTGCTGTCACGGTCGATACGGTGTACGCAGACACCTGGAAACAGTTCGCCCAGGCTCTCTTCGCTGCGCTCGGTACCGGTGCCCAATGGACGCAGATCGGCGCTGCCACAGTCAGGGCAGGCCTCGGGAATACTGCGCTGTCGCTCGCAGTGGTGGCAGGTCAGCTGCGGCGGCTGGCGGTGCAGGGTCAGGCGTGCATCGCACCAGTCGCATTCTGCCAGCCAGCCGCAGTTATGGCAGGCCAGCGTAGGCGCGAAGCCGCGCCGGTTGATGAATACCAGTACCTGCCCACCGGCCCCCAGCGTCCCCTTGATGGCATCGATTACCGGTGGAATCAGCCCGCCCTGGCGCGAGCGACCGCGCAGGTCGATCAACTCCAGGCGGGCCGGGGCATGCGAGCTGGCGCGGCGCGTCAGGCGCAAGTGGCGGTAATGACCGGCACGTGCCTGCACCAGGCTTTCCAGCGAGGGTGTGGCACTTCCGAGAACGATCGGAATATCATGTTTGTGGGCGCGGGCGATAGCCAGGTCGCGGGCATGGTAGCGCAGGCTGTCCTGCTGCTTGTAAGAACCGTCGTGTTCCTCATCGACGATGATCGCCCCGGGCCGGGCTAGCGGCGTGAAGATCGCCGAGCGCGTACCGATGATGATGGGTGCGCGTCCGGCGCGGGCAGCCTCCCAGGCATCCAGTCGCTCGGCATCGGTCAGCCCTGAATGCAGCGCCACCACCGGTACCCGGAAGCGCCGGCGAAAGCGCGACAGGGTCTGCGGGGTCAGGCCGATCTCCGGTACCAGCACCAGCGCCTGGCGACCCTGGGCGACGATGGCCTCGATCAGTTGCAGATAAACTTCGGTCTTGCCGCTGCCGGTCACTCCCTGCAACAGGCACGGATGGTAGCGGTTGAGTCCTTGATGAAGCTCGCTCAGCGCCGTGGCCTGCTCGCGATTCAATGTGAGTGCCGGCTCGGCGAGCAGCGCGCTGCCCGGCGTGGCGGGCGAGGCCATGAGCGGTTCCTCGTGGCACTCGGCCAGCCCCTTTTCGGCCAGCGCCTTGAGCTGGGCGCGGGTGAAGCCCTGAGCGCTGATCACCGAGCCCACCACGCCACGCGGATGCTGACGCAGCAATTCCAGCAGTTCGGCCTGGCGGCGAGCCCGCCCTAGACTGGCAGCGTCTTTGCTCTGACCGGTGGCCGTCAGTTGCCAGCGTTCCCGGGTGCGCGCCTCCAGCGGTCGGCCCTGGCGCAGCAGTACCGGCATTGCCTGATGCAGCGTATCGCCGAGGGCATGCTGGTAATAACGCGCCGTGAAGCGACACAGCCATAACCAATCCGCCGGTAATGGCTGGCTGTCCAGACAGGCGCTGACCGGTTTCAGCGAGGCGAGATCGAGATCGCTGGTATCGCGACACTCGACGACGATGCCCACGACGTCGCGACGCCCAAGGGGCACCCTGACACGCATGCCCGGTTGCCAGCCGGCAGACGGCCCCGGTTGACATGGGCGATAGTCGAACAGCTTGCGCAGCGGGGTGGGAACGGCAACACCCAGCACCTTGGGCGTGGACGGTATGGCGGGCGATGAAGGCAATTGGACTCCCTTGATGGCTCTGCTATAATGCCCGGCCTTCCTGAACGACGCCGCACGTTCGCGCCGTGGGAGGAAACCGGTTCACTCAACCCGTGTGCGGTGCCTGACCTAACATATTCAGGATCAGGTGGCGGTACACCGACTCGTGAGGCATCAAGATGAAACAAGGTATCCATCCGGAATACAAGAAGGTCACGGCGACCTGTTCCTGTGGCGCTGTTCATTCAGTCGGCAGCACCGCTGGCGAAGACCTGTCACTGGACGTTTGCTCCAACTGCCACCCGTTCTACACCGGTAAGCAGAAGCAAGCGACCACCGGCGGCCGCGTCGAGCGTTTCAACAAGCGTTTCGGTGCCGCTATCAAGCGTGGCTAATTATCGCTTGGATCAAAAAACCCGCCCTTGTGGCGGGTTTTTTATTGCCTGAGTTTCGGCGGCAATAAGCTGCGACTTATGCTGGAAGTGACAGGCATAAGTTGCAGCGAATATCTGGAAACGTTTTCAAACAAGCGGCTAAAAGCAAAGAAAGACAGTAACTTGGATCAAGTTGTCCAGCTGTGCTTTTTTCTATATTCTTGGCGGACTTCTCAAAGATCATACCGGATTTAGACGCATGACAGACGCGAAAAAGCAGGCGGCTCTGGATTACCACTCCCAGCCGATTCCCGGCAAGTTATCCGTTGAAATCACCAAGCCGACCTCATCCGCCAAACACCTGGCTCTGGCTTACAGCCCCGGGGTTGCCGAGCCGGTTCGCGAAATCGCCAAAGACCCGGAAAACGCCTACCTCTATACCGGCAAGGGCAATCTGGTTGCGGTCATCTCCGACGGTAGCGCCATCCTCGGCCTGGGTAACCTGGGCGCGCTGGCCAGCAAGCCGGTCATGGAGGGCAAGGGGCTGCTGTTCAAGCGCTTTGCCGGTATCAACTCCATCGATATCGAAGTCAACGCCGAGAGCCCTCAAGCCTTCATCGATACCGTGGCACGTATCGCCGATACCTGGGGTGGCATCAACCTCGAGGACATCAAGGCGCCGGAGTGCTTCGAGATCGAACGCGCGCTGATTGAACAGTGCAATATCCCCGTCTTCCACGACGACCAGCACGGTACCGCCATCGTGACCGCGGCCGGTATGCTCAACGCACTGGATATCGCCGAGAAGAAGATCGAAGACGCGCGAATCGTCTGCCTGGGTGCCGGCTCTGCCGCCATCGCCTGCATGAAGCTGCTGGTATCTTGCGGCGCCAAGGCCGAGAACATCTACATGCTCGACCGCAAGGGCGTCATTCACAGCGGCCGTGATGATCTCAACCAGTACAAGGCGATGTTTGCCACCGAGACCGAGCTGCGCACGCTGGACGAAGTCATCGAAGGTGCTGACGTATTCATTGGTCTGTCCGGTCCCAACCTGCTGAGCGCCGAGCAGCTCAAGAAAATGGCCGACAACCCGGTGGTCTTCGCCTGCTCCAACCCGGACCCCGAGATCCACCCGGACGTGGCCAACGAAGCGCGCCCCGACGTGATCATGGCGACTGGTCGTTCCGACTACCCCAATCAGGTCAATAACGTACTCGGTTTCCCGTTCATCTTCCGCGGTGCATTGGACGTTCGTGCCACTCGCATCAACGAGGAAATGAAAGTCGCCGCTGTGCATGCGCTCAAGGACCTGGCCCGTGAGCCGGTACCGCAGGAAGTCCTCGAGGCCTACGAGGTCGACGCCCTGGAATTCGGCCGTGGCTATATCATCCCCACGCCGATGGACGCGCGCCTGCTGGATCGTGTTTCGTCCGCCGTGGCTCAGGCTGCTGTCGATACTGGCGTCGCCCGTCGTCCGTATCCCTCGCACTATCCGCTGACCAGCGTGGACGACGTCTACGGTGGCTAAGCCATAGCGCGAATGCTGATAAGAAAAAACGGCAGCTGATTCCAGCTGCCGTTTTTTTCGCCGTTAAGGGCGTCATGCACGCAATGAGCCGCTCAAGACGATCCGCTGCCGCTGCCGCTGCCGCTGCCGCTGTTGCGGTTACCGGTGCTGTTGCCGTTGCCGCCGCTGGTGCCGATATTGCCCTGATACGATCCGGTCTGTTCGATGTTGCTCTGTGAATAGGGTACGACAAGCATCCACTCGGGACTGACCCAGCCAAGCTCGGTGGGAATCCAGTAGTTGTCGGTTTCCAGGCCGTCCGGGTCGATGATGGCGCTGGTCACTTGGCCCTGATCGTTCACGACCAGGTCCTCGACCTCCGCATAGGCCGAACCGCCGACCTGCACGCCCATGCCCAGCAGGGAGCTGGCGCTGAGCCGGTTCTGGTCGAACAACTCCTGTGGGGAGCGGGTGATTTGCTGGTTGCCGAATTCCTGAGATGTCTGGTTGATCGATAGCAGGGCATCCGCGGGCTCGAAGAGCTTTACCGGCCACTCGACAGTACGAAAGCCGCGTTCCACCTGGTTGCCGTTGGAATAGACCAGCAGCGACTGAATGTTTCCCTGAGCATCAAGGATCACGTCAGCGACTTCGCCGACCTCGGTATTCTCGCCTGCGATCACGTCGTCGCCCAGCAATTGAGTCATCGTCCATGCTGTTGAGGGATCGCTGCGTTGATTCTGCCAGTCGTTCAGGTTTTCTGGGGCTGCCACCGCCGTGAAGGGCAGAGCAGCGGCACAGAGCGGGATCAAGCGATGTAGATGTGTCATGAGAGACCCTTTCTCCAGACTTCCAAGGGGTGCAAGGACATCGTTGCGATGAGGCAGGCCGGCTCCGCCTGCTGCTTGCCTGCGCCGCGCTCATCGGCAGACCCTGACGAACGCCACGGCAGGATGCCGTACAGGCAAAGCCCTACACGGCATGGAGAGTAATTAACTGCAACGTAGAAGCGAGAGGAGGAGGGCGTCAAACGGGACTAAAGTCATCGACAGATAAGCAACAACGAAACATTCCTTCGCTGAGCTGTGTATAACAATGAAAACATCATATTTCGCAGCGACAAGCCTCGATGGCTCATTGCTACTGAGGATGAATCACTCGACTGGCTATTTGCTTTCTTTGCCGCAATATTTCCTGTCAGTGTGATTTTTCTCTACACCTTTCGTCTGACCTGCCGATAGTCCCAACGGGTCACCGTTCCCCAGGCTATCCGGCCCATAGCGACGAAATGAGTAGATGATGAAGAACTGGTCCATTAAGCACAGTCTGACTGCAGCTCTCGTACTGCTAGTTGCCCTGAGTGCCACCATCAGTGGCTTGGGGTTTTATTCAAATAGTATCAGTGCCAAGTCGATTAGCGAATTGGCAGAAATCAACGTCAAGCAGAGCAACACGCTCAACCGTGCGCAGGTCAACATTTTGCGTTCCCGAGTCATGCTGGAGAAGTATGCTGCCAGCATGGTGAGCATGGATGACCCAGAGTTTCAAAGGCTACCGGGCGATGCAAGGCAGGCACTGGAAAAAGCGAAAGCACGCTTCGCGGCTTTCGAGGCTATCAAACTGGGCGAAGATAGCCGTCGCGATCCCTATGTGGATGCCATCAAAACCGCATACCAGGCATTGGTAATCGACACGATGGAGCCGCTGTTGGCCGATAACCCCGACCGTTTTGAGATCCGCATGGCGTTGGGCGATCTTGCCGAGCACTCCACTGCGTTGGACGAAGCGGTAAAAGAGTTCATTCATTACGCCGAAACGCGCGGTCAGGAGCTGATTGCCGAGACCGATCGCACAAGCCATTTCGTTGAAATTACCGGAATCGTACTGCTCATCTTGGCGCTGGGCGCCGCGATCCTACTGCGAGTCGGGCTGATCCGAATCGTGATCCGACCGCTGAACGATGCATTGACTCATTTCGACACGATTGCCAAGGGCGATCTGACCGGAAATGTTGAAGACCGCGGCACCAACGAAATCGGCCAGTTGTATGCCGGCCTGAAGGGCATGCAGGAAAAGCTGACCACGCTGGTGAAATCACTGCGTAGCAATAGCGATAGCGTATTCACCGGGGCGGGCGAGATCGCCTCCGGCAGTCAGGACCTGTCGTCGCGTACCGAAGAGCAGGCCGCCGCGCTGCAGGAAACCGCATCCAGCATGGAGCAGATGACCTCAACGGTGCGTCATAGCACGGACTCTGCCCTTGAGGCCGACCGGTTGTCAGGGCTGGCATCTCAGGCTGCCGAGAATGGCGGGCAGGAAGTGCAGCAGACTGTCACACTGATGCGCGAGATCGCCGCGAGCGCTCGCAAGGTCAATGACATCATCTCGGTTATCGACTCGATCGCCTTCCAGACCAATATCCTGGCCTTGAATGCTTCTGTCGAAGCGGCGCGTGCCGGCGAACAGGGCCGTGGCTTTGCCGTGGTGGCCAGCGAAGTCCGCTCACTGGCCAGCCGCAGTGCGGCATCCGCCAAAGAAATTCGTGCCCTGATCGAAGCGACGACCGCCCAGATCGAAACCGGTGCCCAGCAGGCCGAGCGCAGCGGAGAAACCATCAACGAGACGGTTACCTCGATTCGTCAGGTTTCCAAGCTCATGTCCGAAATTTCTTCGGCAACCCGCGAGCAGAACAGCGGCATCGAGCAGATCAACGTCGCCATCACCCAGATGGATTCCGTGACCCAGCAGAATGCCTCACTGGTCGAGCAAACCAGCGCGGCGGCCGCATCGCTGGAAGAGCAGGCGCAGCAACTCGCCAACCTGATCGCCACGTTCCGGATCGCGGAGTCGGCCAAGGCGATGCATTCTTCTCAGGCACAGGCATTGCCTCAACCTCAATCCAAGGCCAAAAAGCCAGTCGTGCCAGCCAAGAAGGCAGTGGAACAAGAGGAAGAGTGGGCTGAGTTTTGAGCCGGACAGAAAGATAGTCTTGCTGTCGCCCCGCGTATGCGGGGCGATTTGTTTTGGAAGGCGTCAGTAACTTTTATCTGAGCTTCGGTTTTGGCCAAGGTTATATGGGTGGTTGCCGCCTTCGATTGGGCCGTAGGCCACACCAAGAGAACTCTCAGTTCGCAAAGGGCAGAATCACGAAGCAAACTCCTCGGAGTCGATGTCTGCCTGCTGGGCCTCGCTATACCGGCCTCCGGCCACTTGGTCTGGGGTCATCATTGCGTTCAGTCGAGTCACGGTCTCCAAATCCAGATGAAGGGAGTCCGCCGCCAAGTTCTCCCGCATATGCTCGATGTCACGAGAGCCAGGGATGGGAATGACATCATCTCCCTGAGCTTTTAGCCAGGCGAGGGCGAGTTGGCCGGGCGTAACGCCCAATTCGTTCGCTATGGCTAGAAAATCTTCCAACAGGCTCAGGTTCCTGGGGTAGTTCTCTTCGTTAAAGCGCGGCATTCCTCGACGCATGTCGCCCTCAGCGAGGCTCGCGGCATCGCGGATGGTTCCCGTCAGAAAGCCTCTCCCCAACGGGCTGAAAGCCACTAGTGCCGTGCCCAACTCTCGACATGCCTGGATCAGGGCTATTTCAGGGTTACGCGTCCATAGAGAATATTCGGACTGTACCGCCGCGATGGCATGTTCAGCCTGGGCTCGGCGCAGCGTCGTCGCTGAAACCTCGGAAAGCCCGACACCCCGTATCTTGCCTTCCTCCACTAAGCGCCCCAGCGCGCCAACACTCTCCTCGATGGGAACCTGGCGATCCAGGCGGTGCAGGTAATAGATATCCAGATGGTCGGTCCGAAGGCGTAGAAGGCTCGCCTCGCACTGAAGCCGTATTGTCTCGGGGCGCCCATCAATAACTTTCTTACCGAGGTCAGGATCGATGTACATACCACACTTACTGGCGAGCAGAACCTGGTCTCGCTTGTTCCTTAGCGCCTTGCCCAGCAAGGTCTCGTTGGCCGTAGCCCCGTAGAGAGTGGCTGTATCGAAGTGGCGATAACCCATGTCGAAGGCTGCATCCAACGCCCGAAGTGCTTGGGACTCAGGCACTGGGCTTCCGTAACCGTGGGAGAAGTTCATGCAGCCTAAGCCGATAGTAGGTGAGCCAACTTCCTTGAGACGTAGAAAGACAGGTGACATTGGGATTCCTCTGGAATGGCAAGACAATGGCTGGCATGGCCGCTTACGGGATAATGCCGAGCTAACCCATGGGATCGCAAGCCGGAGAAAAGGGATATGCGAGCTGATGCGGCTCGATACTGGCCAACGTGGACAAGCGTAAGCAAACCGTGACACACCGACACTACTGTCATTTATTACTTACGAGGTATGAGATATAACATGACGATTAGAAACATTGGCTTTGGTACATTTTGTCCCACGCATCACTAAACGTTCCAAGACCTTTGCTCCTGGCGCCTGGGTCAATGCAATGCATGGCGCTCAGGTTGTAGCCGGGCGTTAGGCCTACGAGTCGAGATAGCGATCACTGCCCTGCGCCGTGGTTTCGCTATGGGCCAGGGCAAGATGCCCCACAAAGCGCCATTAGCCGCACAGGTCGTTGCAGTTTAACTACACCGGAGGGGGTTGGAGGCAAGTGGGTAATGGTACTACGGGAGAGGATGTTGATAAGCATTCTAGAGCCACGCATACGCTACTTAGCTAGGTTCCAAGCCTAAATTTACTTATCGCATGAGAGCCTTTGGGGGTAGGGTGGCTCAATGCTGTGCATATGTTAATGTCTGATGACGACCCAAAGCGGATGGTCCGAGGACGGCCGCAAGCACGTTCAAGTCAATAAACGAGCGCGCTGTCTAATATCTGTTATGCATTTTATGGTTTCTCGGAAAGGGGCATCGATGCCAGAGATTAAAATTGACGAAAACTTAGTTGAATGGGACGAGCTATCTGAGTTGGAGTGGAAAAACCTGCTTCTTGGAAATGGTTTTAGTATCAATATCTGGAATCGATTTGGGTATGGAACACTGTTTGAGGTTGCTCAGAGGGAAGATATAGACCATCAACTCACTGCGCAAAGTCTTGCCCTCTTTGAGCATGTTGGCAGCGCTAACTTTGAAGATGTTTTGAGAATCCTGTATCACGCGAAGCTCGTAGATGAGCAGCTTGGTAGCCTTCAAGATGCCGAGATTACAGCTCTATACGAAAGCGCTAAGAATGCCTTGGGTTCAGCTGTCAACTTTGCCCACATACCGCCAGCACTTGCTAACGTCGCTGAAATTAATGCAAGGCTTAGGGATTACAAGAATGTTTTTACCACGAACTATGACCTGATCCCTTATTGGGCAATCATGGACTCCGATACATGGAGATTTAAAGATTATTTCTGGGGGGAAGGTGGTTGCTTTGACTCATCTGATACAGCTGTTCCCGCAGACAGAACAAAACTCCATTACCTACATGGCGCTATCCACCTCGTAGAGCTTCCGAATGGAAAGACTAAAAAACTAACCGCCAATGGTCTGAACCGGCTATCAGAACTCTTCGATTTAGACCACCCAGAGCAGTTTCCTCTATTTATCACCGAAGGCAGCTCTAAATGGAAGCTGTCGCGGATTAAGCGGAACGACTATCTCCGCTTTTGTTACGAAAAGCTTGCAAGCAGCAAGAATGAATTGGTAGTGATTGGGCATTCTTTGCATAAAGATTATGACCAGCACATTATCGATGCGATCCTGCAGAGCGATTCCAGTAAAGTCGCAATCGGTGTTTGGCCGCACCAAGATGTAGAGGAAATTATTGCCCTGAAATCTCGGCTAACCTTAGACCTGAAAGGGAAGGAACTATATTTCTTCAATTCGGAAAGCCATCCTCTTGCTTCAGCAGACCTGAATGTTCCAGACGAAGATGCATAACAATCGCCAGCACGGGGACAAAGTTTACGCTGCGCTTCAACTTTGCCCGTGTGGCGGGCGTTATAAACCTAGGGAGGTGTTCGGTGGGTAGCAAAATCCCTGAAGCCAAATTGGTCTCTGGTAAAAAGACCACGGCTCTGAATTATGAAAAAAAACCGTTCGGCGACGTTTTTTGTTGCTCACCTGGGTGCGATGCGCAACTCTCATTCGTTAAACGCCATGACAGACGCTATGCAAAGAAAACTATCGAAATTGCCCCATGTTTTCGGCTCAAAAAAAATGAAGACCATGATTTAAGCTGCAGATACAATATTGGAGGGCAGCTCAAGATAATTGCAAAAGACTCTGAGTCAGAGGTCTTTTCTGCGATATCGAACTCTAAATATGAGTTTAGGCTTCACATTTTAATAAAGGCTCTATGGGAATTAAAAAATAGCAACATCGAAACTAAAGGAAAGGGCTGGGGCGGAAGTGGAGAGCAAAATAAACAATACTCAAACAAAGGCAAGCTCAGCAACTACTTGAAAACCCTGCGTCAAGTGCTGGAGCTTAGAGCCCTATGCGAAGATAACCAAGAACTGAAAAAGCTAGTTACTTTAAAGCTCAAATCCAAGAAAGTTACGTGGGAAAACTTTTACTTCGATCATGAGAACTTAGAGCGCTTCGTTCAGGTACACGGCGCCGATGATTTTACTATGCCGCTTGCCATATCAGGGCGCATTAACGAAATAAGGAGCCCGAATGAAAAGTTTAATTTCCATGTTGTCGAGCTGAACTCGCCGTTCATAGAGCCTGATGAGAATGGAATAGTGAGAAAGCCCGTGCCTCAGATAGTGCTCAAGAATTCGTCATTGCTAAAGCATATTGATATAGAAAAAGAGTATATATTTTTCGGGCAGTGGAAAGCTCGCCTCCGTGAAAGAAATGGACGAGGATCAAGTAGTACTAGAAAATGGATTTTTGAGAATATCGAAATGTACATTGACCACAAAGACCATTTAATTGAATGCTAGGTTTATAACAAGTCACGGAAGGCGGACGCGTGATACGCGCCGCTTCGTTTGTCGTTCTGCATATAAGGTAAAACTTCTGAAATGAGCGATCGTAAATCAAGGTATGCCAAGCTTGCACCCCTTAACTTCAGGGAAAGTCTGGATTTAGCACTGTCGGCGATCAAATTTTTCCAGCCGCTTTCTTACCGGGAAAACTGCAAAGTTCTTGGAATTACTCTAGAAAAAGGACGAATAGAACCTTTCGATGGATACGATTTTATTCGGTATCTTGAGATAACTGAAAAGCTACCGGGTGCAGATCGTTACATCTATCTTATTCGAAAGCTGTTATCAGACCTTGAGAGAGCACAACTTTTAACTTTCTACGGCCTAGGAAAGAACCCGACCAGCGGCCCCGCGTACTACTGCATGCGCGAGTTTACCAACATCGAAAAGAAAGGTTTTTTGTGGCTTGCGCCTGCGCTTGGCCCAGAGCTTGTACTATTTGCCTATTCGGATATTACAGTTCAAATTACAGGGGTTACTCCTGCAGGTGATGTACACGCTGGGACAGGAATAATTATCTCCCCAACCCATATTCTGACCTGTGCACATGTTGCCAATGGAATGAAGATAGATCATTGCCAGAGAGCCAGCAACACAACATACAACGTAGCTGGCATCATCAGCCACGAATCGAAGGATGTTGCAATAATTCGATCTGACAATGAACTGCCAATCTTACCGGGGATGGGGTTTAGAGACCCGTTAATCTCAGAGGGGGTGTATACCCTTGGCTATCCTCGTATTCCGTTGTCCACAGAACCGTCCCTGGTAATGCAGCGGGGAGAGGTGACGAATCCAGAAGTTACAATGTTTTCGGGAGATAAAGTTTTCCTCTATTCTGCGGTCGCTCGGCCCGGGAATAGCGGTGGGCCGATTATTTCAGAATCTGGGCATGTAGTTGGAATTGTGACTGAGTCTCTCGAAGAAAATACAACTCAGTCAGGTATGCCGTTCCATGCGGGTATAAAGACGGCAGAACTCACGTCAGCCGTAGCTGAGCTCGACGCTAATATTGAATTGCCCATCGAAACCTATGAATAAAGCAGAACAAGTGCGTCAACGGGACCGCTTTGTTCCGCTGCCGCTCCACAAATCGGCCCGTTACGCCAGCGTTATATCTACTCTGGCTTAATGTCTGCTCATGGCCGGAAGCGGACCTGACGAACCCTACATTTAGCGTTCGTGTGACGTAAACTATCCCCACCATTCGTCACCGCGCTTTCGCGCCCCGACTGAGGATGCTTCATGACGCAGATGCATTGGGAGCGCTTGCTCGACCCGCATCGCCTCAACGACAAGCCCCGCGGCTCGCGGGATGAGATCGGGCGCAGCCCGTTCCACAAGGACCACGACCGTATCGTGTTCGCCGGCTCGTTCCGGCGGCTGGGTCGCAAGACTCAGGTCCACCCGCTGACCGACAACGATCATATCCACACCCGGTTGACCCATTCGCTGGAGGTGGGGTGTGTGGGACGCAGCCTGGGAATGATCGTCGGCGAGGGGCTGCGTGAACGGTTGCCGGCGTGGATCACCCCGGCTGACCTGGGAGTGATCATTCAGGCGGCGTGTCTGGGGCATGACATCGGCAATCCACCGTTTGGCCATGCCGGGGAATACGCCATCCGCGACTGGTTCAAGCGCGCCGAGAAGGACGGCAGCGGATTATTGGAGGGGTTGACCGACACCCAGCGCGCCGACTTGCTCACCTACGAGGGCAACGCGCAGGGCTTCCGCATCGTCACGCAGATCGAATACAACCAGTTCCGGGGCGGCATGCGCCTGACCTACGCGACGCTGGGCACGATGCTGAAATATCCGTGGACGGTGGAGCACGGCGGCAAGATGGGCAAGTTCGGTGCCTACCAGTCGGAAAAGCACATGCTCGTCGAGGTTGCCGAGCGGCTGGGCCTTTGCGCACGCGGCGAATCGGCGTGGTGTCGCCATCCGCTGGCTTACCTGGTCGAGGCGGCCGACGACATCTGCTATGCGCTGCTGGATCTCGAGGATGGCCTGGAAATGGGCATTCTGCGCTATGACGAAGTGGCGGAGGTACTCACCCAGATCGCCGGCGGCGAGCCACCGGAATATCCCCGCATGGAACAGGATGGCGTGTCGCAGCGCCGGCGCATCGCGACGCTGCGTGGTGCGGCGATGGAGCGGGCGGTCAACGAGGTGGGCGAGGTATTCGTCCAGCATGAGCAGGAAGTGCTCAACGGCGCGTTGCAGGAAGACCTGCTGGAGCTTTGCCATCCCGATCTGGGCTGGGGCGTGCAGGCCGCCAAGCAGCTGGCCCGTGAGCGCATCTTCCAGAATGAGCGCAAGGCCAAGCTGGAGATTGGCGCCTACACCACACTGGGCATTCTGCTTGAGGCCTTCATTGGGGCGGCCCATGAGTTGCATTACCACGGCAGCTCGTCGTTCAAGCATCAGCGCGTGCTGGCGTTGATAGGCGAGAACACGCCGCGCCCCTCATGGAACCTCTACGACAGTTACCGGCGCATGCTCGACTTCATCGGCGGCATGACCGACCACTACGCAGTCGATCTGGCTCAGGAGATGGGCGGGCGCCTCAAGGGCGAATGACCTAGCCGGTCAGGCCGAACGGCGGACGGCTGCCGGGACCCATGTCGTCTTCGCGTTGCAGGGTTCGCAGAATGGCCTGGCCCAGCCGCCGGGAACTGTCGGGAATGCCCTGATTGCCGAACAGGCGGTTGAATTCGAAGACGAAGGGGTGACCCCAGGCCATGGCAATGTCGAAGCCGGCATGGTTGATGCCCAGTTCCCTGGCCAGGCGTCGTGCCAGGGCGATGGCCTCGTCGGGAATGGCGTCGTAGTCCACCTGGCCGCCCTGGTTGACGTTGGAACGGTAGCCGCCCAGCGGTGTGACTCGCCAGTAAGCAGTGAGCACCTCTTCACCGACCAGGACGATGCGCAGGTCTCGGTCGATGGGCAAGCGCTCCTGAATGTAGAGCACCGTTTCCGCCTCGGCGTGGCGTTCGAGCTGGGCCCGATTCTCGATCAACGACACGCCTTCACCCATCGAGCTCTTGATACGCTTGGCGATCATGGGATAAGCGAAACGGCGGTCAATCAGCTCAATGTTGTCACGCGTGCTGGCACGGATCTCGGTAGGAGGAACATGCTCAGGGCACAGGGCCATGAAGGCACGGGTCTGTTCGACCTTGTCATGGCCCAGGTGATAGCTGGCGAGGCTGGGGAAAATGCGCTTCTTGAGCGCATAGACCAGGGTATGGACTTGCCAGTATTCGGGAAACAGCACCCAGTCGGCACGTTGGATATCGTCGAGATGTTCGTACATGCGTTCGGGCTTGATGTAGCGGACGCCAGGCAGGCCCAGGGTGCGAAATGCATCGAATGAGACGATATTCATCGGCAGCGGATGGCGAAATCGCCGTCTCCTGAATAGCTACGACGCGGCGGATTATAGCCGGCATTACTTCCTCGGCAAGCCCCTGCCATGCGACTTTTTTGAAGGGGTGACGAGCATTGCGTGAGGCGATAAGGGAGAGGGAATCATGGGGGTGACACACGGGAAAAGCGCCGTGAAGGCTTGTCTGGTCCTGGTGTTGGGCTGCCTATTCGTAGGGCCGGCAGCTGCCGTTGAACCTCTTGAGGCCGAGGGGTTCGATCACTACACGCTGGCGCTGACTTGGCATCCCGGCTTTTGCCAGACCCAGGGAAGCCCGCCCCGCGAATGCCGGGAGCCGTCGTTGCGTGAAAGTGCCGATGAAGGCTTCGTGTTGCATGGTCTGTGGCCATCGCTGCCCGAGCGCTTCGCCGATAAGGGTGTGACGCGCCAGCGCTGGTGGTCGCAGGGCTGCTTTCTCGAACGGCCGCGTGCCGATGGCGGCTTCTGTCGCGCTCACGCGCCGTTCGATTTCGAGGACTCGCTGGATGACGAGCTCGACCATGCCATGCCGGGACGCGCCAGTTGCCTGGATCGCTATGAGTACGCCAAGCATGCCGCCTGCCTGTCGCTGCCCGCCGAGGACTACTACGAGACCGCGGTCGACCTGCTGGATGTCGTCAATGCCAGCGCTTTCGTTGACTACGTGATGATCCACCGCGGTAGCGACGTGCCGCGCAATGCCCTGATCCAGGCGTTCGAAGCGGCGTTCGGTGAAAATACCGGGCGGGCGTTGAGCCTGCAATGCAACGGTCGCGGCAATCGTGTGCTGACCGAGGTGCGTATCGGTATCGATGCCGAGCGGCTGGCAGGCTTTCCGCAGGCGGATAGCCTGGTGTCGCTGCGGCGAGGGCGCTGTGCGCCTCGGGTGAGCATTCCCGTGATGAGCGGTTAGACCGACGGCCGCTCGAGCTGGCGGTTGTCGAGCAATTCCCCGCGGTGCTCCAGGGCTCGGGCAATGCGGTCATGCGTGGCGTCATCGAGTTCGCCGAGCCGCGCCTCGGCGAGTAGCTTGGCCAGGCCCTCGCCGCTGACCACTAACAGGTCGTCGGGCGATTGCTCGTTATCGATATGCCAGCCCGGCAGCACCAGCACGCCTCGCACCGGTACATCGAGGCCATGTTCTCGGGCCAGCCATTGGCGCATCCAGCGAACTGCCTGACGAGTCTTGCGCAGTGGCTGGCGCTCGCTCCAACCGGGAAAACGCAGGCGCTCGCTTTCTATCGCTACCGTGCGCTGAGGCTCGCCGTCTGGGCTCAGCGGCTGGGTGCGTGCTCGGGTCTCGATCACGAACACGCCATAAGGCGTCAGTGCGACATGATCGATGGTGAACGTGTCGCTGGGAATATCGTGAAAGACGAAATAGGGGTGGGCCTCGGGGCGGATCAGGCGCGCGAGTTCCTGGCCGACGGCCAGTTCGCAAGCCAGGCCGAGCTTGATGCGCTGAATATGCTGGTAGTCGCGCATCAGCAGGAAGCTGAACAGCAGCGCCAACAACGTGGTCAGCAGGCCGTAGATCATCCACTCCAGCCAGTTCTGATGCGGCGCGAACAGCATGCGACCCATACCGTAGACCATCGGCGTGAGCACGGCGATGGGGCCCAGCGCGCCATTGAGGAACAGACGGGCGAAGGCTCGGTCGAGCCGGTCGCGTAGCGTCTGACCGGGCTCACGCAGCATGTGGGCGTCGAACGGCGAGCGCACCCGGGCATCATGCAGGTTGCGCAGGGCCAGGACGACGACCGTGGCGGCCCCGAGCGGGGCCAGGAAGATCAGTGGTAACAGGTATTCCAGCCAGGCCATCACGTGTCCTTGCCCGAGGGTGAACCGAACGCTCATTTTAACCAAGGGGCGCGGCGGGAGCCATGCACACTATGGGTTAAACTAGCCTAGGTTATTGTGGTCTCAAGATGCCGGGCGCAAGGTGCGTCCACGACCGTTTGCTCCGTGACACAGCCGGTATCGATCTGCATGCTCTCGACCAATGATTTTGCGCCACAGGGTGCTCCCGTCGCCTTGCCGGGCGCTGGCAGCCAGGCGCTGTACGATTTCCTTCAGCAATACCCCCGCCTGATGGTGCTGACCGGGGCCGGGGTGAGTACCGAATGCGGTATACCCGATTATCGCGACACGCGTGGCGAGTGGAAGCGCAAGCCGCCGGTACAGCATCAGGCATTCATGAGTAGTCTGGCGACGCGTCAGCGCTACTGGGCACGCAGCCTGATCGGCTTTCGAGCCATCGAGGAGGCACGGCCAGGACCTGCCCACCATGCCCTGGCACGTCTGGAAGCACTGGGCCATGTGACGGCCCTGGTGACCCAGAACGTGGATGGCCTGCACCAGCGTGCAGGTTCGCGTCGGGTGATCGACCTGCATGGGCGTGCCGAGATGGTACGCTGCATGGGGTGTGGCAGCCAGCGCATGCGCTACGACTTGCATGCTGAGCTGGCTGCCATCAACCCCTCCTGGCTCGATCTCAATGCCGCGGTGGGCCCCGATGGCGATGCCGATCTTGATGGCCTGGATTTCTCGACCTTTCGCGTTCTCGACTGCACGCGCTGCGGCGATGGCGTACTCAAGCCCGACGTGGTGTTCTTTGGCGATAACGTGCCGCGCGCGCGTGTCGATGCGACATTCGCTGCTCTGGCTGACGCCGATGCGTTGCTGGTCGTCGGCTCGTCGCTAATGGTCTACTCCGGTTACCGTTTTGCCCGCCAGGCGTCACGTGACGGCAAGCCCATCGCCTGCCTGAACCTGGGGCGTACCCGTGCCGACGATCTCTACGCCCTCAAGGTCGAGGCCCCGGTGGGGTCGACACTGGAGCAATTGGTCGCGCGGCTGTGATGATGAAGTGATTCAAGTTTCTCCCAAGGATGCCGTTAGTGCAGTTATCGCTTCAGAGGGAGCGATTTCGATAACGACATCACGACAGGGAAAACGATGCGATTCATCAATCATGCCGTACTGGCGGGCGCGCTGGTTGCGCTGAGTATTCCAGCCGGCGCGCTGGCCGCTGATAACTGGTCGGTAGGTGCCGGCGTCGGTACTACGGGTTATGGCGGCAGCGTAAGCTACCGTTTCCACGACAACCTGGCCGTGACTGCCGGCTACAGCGGTTTTTCTTACGACGGCCTGGATTACGAGACCGACGACGCTAACTACGAAGGCGAGTTCGATGTCGACGTGTACGGCCTGACGCTGGATTACTTCCCGTTTGCGGGGCGTTTCTTCCTGTCCGCCGGCGCTATGCGCCCGGACATCGCCATGAGCGTGGTGGGTCGTCCCAAGGCGGGCCAGAGCTATGAATTTAACGGTAACACTTATACGTCTTCTCGAGTTGGCAGCGTGCATGGGGAAGTGACGCTTGCCGATTCCATCCAGCCCTACCTGGGCCTGGGGTGGCGCGGCAGCCACAAGAGTGGCCTGGGCGTGTTCAGCCAGGTCGGTGTCTTCTTCACCGATGCTGAAGTGAATCTCAGCGCGACTGGTGCAGCCAACGATCCGCAGCTACAGCGCGATATTCAGCAGGAAGAGGATGACCTCCAGGACGAAGCAGATGAACTCAGCGTCTATCCGGTGGCCGTCGTAGGTATCGAATATACCTTCTGAGTTGCCAGTTAAAACAACGCCCGGCCTATCAGGCCGGGCGTTGTCGTTTCAGGGCGAATGAACCTTACACATCACGAGTGGGCGGCGCCATGAACTCCGGGCCCACCGGGTCCTTGACGTGCTCGTCAACGATGCGCTCGATCTCGCTAATATCCCCATCGGAAAGCTGCCAGTCGATGATGTCTGCGACGGGGTCGACCTGATCCGGGCGGCGTGCACCCCATAGGGCGATGCCGTTGTCGTGACGGTCGAGCAGCCAGCGTACGGCCAACGCCAGGACACGCTTGCCATGACGCTCCTGGACGAAGCGATCCAAGGCGTCCACTGCCGCCAAATACTGATCAAAACGCGGTTGCTGGAACTTGGGATCCTTGTTGCGCAGGTCGTCGCCGTTAAAGGCGGAGTCGCGATGCATCTTGCCTGACAGCAGGCCGCGACACAGCGCGCCGTAGGTCAGCATGGCCAGTCCCTCGCGCTTGGCGTAAGGGACGATGTTGCGCTCCGCCTCGCGTTCGAACAGGTTCAGCGGGGGCTGGACGGTATGCAGGGGCGCGACGTCACGAAAGGCGTCGCACTGTTCGGGTGAGAAGTTGCTGACGCCGATCGCGCGGATCTTGCCGTCGCGATAGAGCCGCTCCATGGTGCGCGCGGTTTCCTCCATCGGCGCCTTGGGATCGGGCCAGTGCACCTGATACAAGTCGATGGCCTCGACGCCCAGCCGGCGCAGCGAATCCTCAACTTCCTTCTCGATCCGTGCTTGCGTGGCGTTACGTACAACAGCGGCGATGCCCTCGCCCCATTCCAGCGCCACCTTGGTGGCAATGACCAGGTGGTTGCGCTGGTCCGACTCGGCGATCGCTTTGCCGAGGACTTCCTCGGCATGGCCGAAGCCATAGGCCGGCGCGGTATCGATCAGGGTAATTCCCCGGTCGATGGCGGCATGAATGGTGCGAATGGCCTGGGCATCGTCGGTGCCGCCCCACTCTCGTCCGCCCATGGCCCAGGTACCCAGGCCGATGCGTGAGGCACTGATGCCGGTATCCGCAATTTGCAGGGTCTGCATGTCTTGTCTCGCTTCATGTCATTGATGATCAACGAACACAAGCGTGGCCGGCTACTGACCGACTGACAAGTTAAGTCACTAATGATCGATGTGCTCGACGCGAAGGCTTACATTGCTGTCCGGTGCGTCGCCGGTCAGCACGGGCACGGGATCGGTCGTGGTATAGAGCAGGCGGTCGTCGGCGCGAATATCGGCGCGCAGTACGTAGGCATCGTTCTCATCGATGGCGCCGGCGTCGTAATGCACCATGACTGGAATGGGGCCGTCACCAAGGCGAACGTAGCTGGCTTCCGCGACCAGATTGGCGCCGGCCTGGCTGACGTTTTCCAGTCGTACGCTGAGTTCGGCATCGGGCGGCAGATCGAGCGGTACATCACTGACGACGCGAGCCTCGAGGGTCGAGAAGTTCGGCCCGCTCGCACAGGCACCAAGGCCGGCCATCAGGGCGAAGGCCAGCGTAAGGGCAATGACGAAAGTGAACCTGCGAACACGAAACGGCATGTCTGGATTTCCTGATTTCGCCGGGCTGAGCCCCGGAATAAGAGAACGGCTCAACCGCCGGCAAGTTTCACGGTGTAACCACGGGACTCGAGTTCGGACTTGAGAACCTGGCGGTGATCGCCCTGTATCTCGATCACACCATCCTTGACGGCGCCTCCGGTGCCGCAGCGTTTCTTGAGGTCCTTGGCGAGCGCCTTGAGTTCGGCGTCGACCAACGGGACGCCGCTGACGGTGGTCACGCCCTTGCCCTTGCGGCCACTGGTTTCACGGCGGATGCGTACGATGCCGTCAAGCGCGGCAATACGCTCGGCTTCGGCACGGTCGGCGCATTCGCACTCGGCAAGTGGCTGGCGGCAGTCGGGGCAGGTGTCACCGTGCTCGGTGGAGTAGACGAGGCCGCGTAGCTGGTCCTGAAGGGACGCCATGTGGGGCTCCTGTCGCTAGCGAATGAACGCCGATGATAGCGCAGCATGGGACAGGCGGCGAAGCCCCACGGGAGGGTCAGAATGGAATCATCGTGCGATCGCTTCGAGCTGGTCCAGTTTGGCCACGATACCCGGCAACTGGGCCATGTCGGTCATGCGAATGGCGCCCTGAGGTGTCGACTCGCCAAACCGGTTGATGTGGATCACGCGCATGCCGGCACGCAGCCCGGCAGTGACACCTACGGCGGCGTCGTCGATCACCACGCACTGATCGGGCTCGTAGCCCATGCTACGCGCGGCGTGCAGGAACAGAAACGGCTCCGGCTTCCAGGCGTTCAGGGTATAGGCACTGAACAGCCGGTCTTCGAAATACGAGCGCAGCCCAGTGCTGTCCAGGGCGGTGCGGATCTTGTGCTCGGGGCCGTTGGACGCCACGCAGCGCGGATGCTCGGCGAGCAGTTCCAGTGTTTCTCGCACGTTGGGGATGACCTGAAGCTCATGCTTCATGCGTTCGGCCATGGTGCTGCGCATTTCGGTTTCTGCTTCGGCACGGATGGCATCGTCCAGGGCGCCATGGCGACGCTCGAGCTCGGCGACGATGTTCATGAAGCGCACGCCCCGAAACTCTTCCATGTATTGCTGGGTAGAAAAGGGCAGGCCGGCACGGGGCAGGACGTCGGCCATGACCTGGCCGAGCAGGGGTTCGCTGTCTACGAGCGTTCCGTCACAGTCGAACAACAAACACAGGGGTTGTGACATGGTGACCTCTTACGGTCTTTCTTGAGCTTATGGGCCTTGTTTTTCTTTTATCGGCGGGCAAAGCCCAGTATTGAGGGTAAATTTAACGAACTTTCCGAACAGTGTTCTCTAACAGCATAGCTTATCTCGTCATGCTTCTCATATCTAGACCGAAAGTCGTACGGCAACTTCGCGTTGCAGGACTGGCGGCCCGGGCGTGACAGCCCGGGCCGCAGAAAGGCAGGCCTCAGACGAAGTCCGGCGTCAGCCAGCGTGGCACGGCGAGAATCAACTGCGGGAAGAAGACCAACAGCACGATGACGGCCAGCATGACAGCCAGGTAGAGCAGGGTGGTGCCCAGGGCCTTGAGCAGCGGAATGCCCCCGATCTTGGCGGAGATCATCAGGCACAGGCCGTAGGGCGGAGTGATCAGACCCAGGCCCAGCGCCATGACGCCAATGACACCGAACTGCACCGGGTGGACGCCGGCCTGCATGGCCAATGGCTGGAAGATTGGCGCCAGGATCGCCATGGCCGGCAGTGAATCCATAAAGGTGCCGATCAGCAGCATGACGGCGGCCATGATGATCAGTAGCAGAACCGGATCGGTAATGTTGACCCCGGCCATCAGCTTGGGCGGGATCTGATAGAAGCTGATCAGATAACCGAAGATCGCCGCGCCCACCAGGCTGAACAGCGACAGTGAACACAGCCGGACGGTACTGGTCGAGGCTTCCAGCACATGCTTGATGGTCAGTTCACGGTAGACGAAGAAGCCCAGCAACATGGCGTAGAGTACCGCGATGACTGCCGCCTCGGTGGGCGTGACCAGCCCCAGGGTGATGCCCCCGATGATGACGATGGGAATGCCCGCCGCGAGCAGGCCGTCCTTGCTGGAACTCATCAGTTGCGAGAAGGAGGCGCGCTGGCGGACCGGCACATCGTAGCGACGAACATAGACAATATTGAGCAGCAACTGGGCGATGCCGATCATCAATCCGGGCACGATGCCGCCGAGAAACAGCCCAGCGATGGATGTATTGGTCAGCGCACCCCACACAATCATGTTGATCGAGGGCGGAATGATGATCCCCATCACTGACGAGGCGGCAGTGACGGCAACGGCGAAGTGCGTAGGGTAACCCTCACGTTTCATGGCTGGAATCAGCACCGTACCCACCCCGGCACTGTCGGCGGTAGACGATCCAGAAACGCCGGCGAACAGCATGCTGACCATGACGTTGACATGCGCCAGGGCGCCCTTGAAATGGCCTACCAGGCGCATACACAGGGTGATCAGGCGGTCAGTGATATGTGCCGAGTTCATCAGGTTGCCGGCCAGCAGGAACAGCGGCACGGCGAGCAGCACGAAGGAGTCCATGCCGTTGTACATGCGCTGGAACATGACCCAGAAGGTCAGGCGCGGGTCGAGTAGGATCACGCTGAATGCTGTCAGAACCAGCGACATGGCGATGGGAACGCCGGCAATGATCAGCACGCCGAGCAGGACGAAAAGCAGCCAGGGCAGGACGAAGATCCAATCCATCGGCATCATGGCGTCGTTCTCTTTTCGATAGTGTCGAGCCGGTCATCATCGATATGGGCGATTTCATCCAACTCGTTGGGGGTATTCAGGGCCTTCTCCATGGCGTTCATGCCATGCAGGGCGGTGTATAGCAGGCGCTCGAGACTGAACAGCACGATGAACACGCCGCTGGTAACGAACACCGAATAGACGTAGATCATCGGCAACTTCGAGGCGGTGGCCTTGCGCCTTAGTCCGGATATTGCGAAATCCTTGCCGTAATAAATGAAGATCACACCGACGGCGAGGCAGGCCAGGTCGCGGAAAAGCCGAGTGGCCATGTCAGGGCGTGTGCCGCGGGGAAAGGCTTCGAGTACAAAATGATCGGCGTGATACACACCGATGGCAGTGCCCAGCATGATCATCCACTGGAAGGCGAAGCGGCTGAACTCTTCCGTCCAGTAGAGCCGAGGCAGGATAGGCAGGTTACGGCTGACGATCTGGTAGATGATCAGCACGATGAAGCCCATCAGTAACGCCAGCAACACCAGGTGGAGCATACGCTCCAGCCCGCGATTGAGGCGAGACAGACCAGTGAGAAGAGAGGTCATGGCAGTGTCCTTGTCGGAGATGAAGCGGGCGGGGCACCGCTAGGGCACCCCGCGCCGGCTCAGGACTGACCGGCGTTAACGATCTTCTGATGCAGCTCGCCGAGCTCCATGTCGTCGATGACCTGCTGCAGCGGTTCGGAAACAATCTCCTTCATGCGCTCGCGGTCCAGCGAGTGCAGGGTCGCGCCTTCTTCCTTAAGGGTGTCGAGGGCTTCGGCATCCTGCTTGAGCTGGACGTCACGGGCATAGCTTGCGGCTTCCTGGGCAGCGGCCATCACCGCCTCCTTCTGGCTGTCGTCGAGCTGCTCCCAGCTCATCTGCGACATGGTCAGCAGGCGTACGGTGATGTCGTGCTCGGACAGGCCGATATGCGGGGCCACCTCGTGGAAGCGCATGCGATGGATCCACTCGGCCTCGTTGAGCAGACCGTCGATCGCACCAAGCTGGAGGCCGGTATAGATCTCCTTCCAGGCCATGACCGTCGGTTCGGTGCCCAGCGCTTTCCAGGCCACGATCAGCGGCTCGGTGGGGTTGGTGCGCAGCTTCATGCCGTTGAGGTCATCCAGGCTTTCGAGTGGTCTCGTGCTGACAATCTGGCGCTTGCCGCCGCCGAAGAATGCCAGCACCTTGACGCCGGTTTCCTCCTCGATACGGTCGGCGATCTCGCGGCCCACGTCACCGTCGAGTACGGTGCGCCAGTGATCGACGTCGCGATACATGAAGGGAATCGAGAAGACGTTGGCGGTATGCGAGAAGTCGGTAATCAGCCCGGGGTTGATGATCGACATATCCAGAGCGCCGGCCATCTGCTGCTCGAACATCTCGGTTTCGTGACCAAGGACCGAATTGCCCATGATGGTCACGCCGATATCGCCTTCGGTGTTCTCACCGATGAGTTCCTTGAACTTCTCGGCGCCGGCCTGATAGGCGGTGTCCTCGGTGCCGCCGTGGCCGAAGCGCAGCTCCGCGGCCTGAGCGGCGGAAGCCAGCCCCAGGCCGGCGGCCAGGACGGTGCCTGCCATCAAACCCTTGGCTGCGTGAGTGAGGGGGTGGCGTTGGTTTGGATCGATCCATTTCCTGAACATGAGTGCACCTCTTGTTGTTGTCTGCACATGGCAGATCAGTCTTGCGTGACGAGTGGCTTGGCGTGACGGGAGAAGGCAGCGGGCCGGTGGGCTCCACAGGATTCCCGTACCTGGAGTCGGGGCGACAGTATGACTTGCTCCCGCGCCCCGTCGGGATTGGCAATACGGCGAAGCGCCAGCCGTGCGGCTTCTTCGCCAACGGCGTAGGGATGCGTGGCGACACTGGTCAGTGATGGATCGCTGAGCGCGGTTTCCTCGACATCGTCGGTACCGACCACTGCGCAATCGATGCCGGGCGTCATGCCCAGGCGCTTGAGCCCGAGCATGGCGCCGAATGCCATCAGGTCGTTGTGGCAGATCACTGCCGTGGGCGGCGACGATTCGGCCATCAGGGCCTGGATGGCATCGAAGCCGGCCTGGCGGGTCAGGCCGGTACGCAGGCAGCAGGTCTGGTCCAGGCCATGTCCGGCCATGGCGGAAAAATACCCCTGCCAGCGCGCCCGGGTAGCGGAATGCTCGGCCTGGCCACCGATGAACGCGATACGCCGGTGACCCAGCGTGACAAGGTGATCCACGGCTTGGCGCACGCCCTGCTCGAAGTCGGTCCCGGCATAATCGAAGGGGGGTTGCCCCACATGGCGCAGAACCTGAATACATGGCAAGCGCCATTCCTGCAGGGTCGCGATGAGGCGGGGGTCAGTGCCTTCGGCGGGGCATAGCAGAATGGCGTCGACGCGATGCTCGCGCATGCGTTCCAGGAAGCGCTGTTGCCGAGCCGGGGAGTCTTCGCTGTTGGTCAGAAAGGACACGTAGTTCTGGCGGTTCAGCACCGCATCGATGCCGGCGACCATGGCGCCGAAGAACGGATTGGCGATGTCGTAGACCACCACTCCCAAGGTCTGCGTGCGGCTGCCGCGCAGGGCGGCTGCCCCGCGGTTGTAGACGTAGCCCAGCGCCTTTATCGACGCTTGCACCTTTTGCCGGGTGCGTTCGGCCACCAGCGGGCTCTCGCGTAGCACCAGCGAGACCGTCGAGCGGGACACGCCGGCATGGGCAGCGATGTCCTGCAGGGTCACGCTGCCATCTCGTGTCGCGTCGGCCTGGCGCTTATCGTTGTCTTTGGCCATGCGAGCTCCGCTGCCGAGTCGTTTTTGGATGGGTCTAAATCTAGGCGAGAGAGCCTGGCTCACCAATGCGTCTTTAGTGGCATAGGGAAGACAATGGAAGCAGGGTGGGGTGTGGCCGGCTTGCCCACCCCCTGTCTCGGATCGATTTGATGAGGGGTGGAAAGAGCATCGCCCCGGCTACGTTACCCGTTACGGCGCAGCCGGGACGTGTGAGGCGATCTTTGCCGCCATTAACGTGCGCGCGCGCTCCAGGCGGGCTCGTTGACCAGACTGATCGGGCGCTCGCCGGTCAGGGCGAGGGAAATATTGTCGACGGCCCGCTGGGCCATGGCGGTACGTGTCTCGTGGGTTGCCGAGCCGATGTGAGGCAGGGCCACGACGTTCGCCATGTGCGGAAGCGGGGAATCCGAGGGCAGCGGCTCTTGCTCGAACACATCAAGGCCGGCACCGCGGATCTGGCCGTCCTTCAGCGCTTGGATCAGGGCTCTCTCGTCGACCACCTTGCCGCGGGCGATGTTGATGAAGATGGCGCTCGTCTTCATGCGTGCAAACTGCTCGGCGCCGAAAAGGTGCGTGGTTTCCGGCGTCAGCGGCACCGTCACGCAAACGAAGTCGGCTTGCTCCAGTAATTCGTCCATCTCGCAGCGCCGGGCGCCGAGCTCGGCCTCGAGTTCGGGTTTGGGCGAGGCATAGCTATAAAGGATATTCATGCCAAAGCCCAGGGCGCCACGCCGTGCCACGGCAGCGCCGATGCGGCCCATGCCGATCATGCCCAGCGTCTTGCCGTGCACGTCGCAACCGAACTGCGCCTCGCCGATGCTCTCCTTCCAGTCGCCCCGCTTGACGAACTCGGCCAGATCGACCACTCGGCGGGCAGTGGCCATGATCAGCGAGAAGCCGGTGTCAGCGGTGGTTTCAGTGAGTACGTCGGGGGTATTGCAGAGCAGGATGCCGCGCCGCGTCAGCTCGTCGACGGGGTAGTTGTCGTAGCCCACCGAGATGCTTGCGATGGCCTCGAGGTGTGGCGCTTCATCGAGCAGCTCGGGGGTGATCTTCAGGCTGGCGCCGACCAGACCGTGCGCTTCGGCCAAGGCCTCGCGGAAACCGGGGTCGTCGACGCCGTTGAGCGCAGGAAAATAGTCGACGTGGAATTGCTCGCGTAGCTGGGCAATCTGTTGCTCGTTGAGACGGCGAAAGGCGACGATGCGTTTCTTCATGACAGGAATCCCTGGGTTGTTATCGTTTCAGTCCAGCGATGGGAGCTTGGCTTCCAGCGCGGTCAGTGTATCGCGATGGGGAAGGCCCTCCATGTCACCGGGCACCTGAACCGCCAGCGAGCCGATCAGGTTGCCGCGACGGACTGCGGCGCGCGGCGACAGTCCGTCGAGCAGTGCGCTGACCGCCCCCACGGCGAAACCGTCACCGGCTCCCACGGTATCGATGACCTTCTCCACCTTGAAGCCTTCGATGGTGAAGCTTTCCTCATGGCTGCGGTAGAAGCTGCCCTCGGGGCCGAGTTTGATGATCACCGCCTTGGCTCCACGATCGAGGTAGTAGCCGGCAATGTCGTGGGCGCTTTCCAGCCCGGTCAGGCGGTGGCCTTCGGCAAGCCCGGGCAATACCCAGTCCGCTTTGGCGGCGAGGTCGTTGATGGTCTCGCACATCTCCTGTTCGCTCTTCCATAGGCTAGGGCGCAGGTTGGGGTCGAAGGATATGCTGGCACCGGCTTCGCGGGCACGCTCGAGCATGTGTACCGACAGCTCGCGCGCCGAGGGCGATAGCGCGGGTGGAATACCGGTAGCGTGCAGGTGGCGTACCGCGGGGAACTCCACCTCGGCGGCATCCGCCGTCGACAGGAAACTGGCTGCGCTGCCACGGCGCACGTACTCCACGTGCGGATCCTCGCCGCGCTCGGCGCGGGTCTTGAAGACCAGCCCGGTGGAGTGGTCGGGGTCATGCTGCAGATGGCGGCAGTCGAGACCTTCGGCTTCCAGTGTGTGCTGGATGAAACGACCGAAGCTGTCGGCACCGACCCGGCTCAGCCAGCCGACATGGAATCCCAGGCGGGCGAAGCCGATGGCGACGTTGGTATCGGCACCGGCAATGCCGCGTCGAAAACGTTCGACCTCGGCAAGGTCGCCGTTCTCTTCGGCGGCGAACAGGGTCATGGCTTCGCCGAAGGTCAATATCTCGGGGGCGGACTGTCGTGACATGGGGGCTCCTGAAAGTGAAACGTCATTAGTGGCTGGCTATAGGGTCGCCAGGCGCTGAAGTTGTCGGCGGGTCAGCGCGATGGGATCAGCGTCCTGCAGCGGGTACTCGATGGCACGCGCAACGCCGTTATGAAACGTCGCCATGAGCGCCTGCCAGTCGGCCAATGTGGCATCGTCCGGCACGCAGGCGCTGAGCCGGCCCCGTCGCGTGAGCGTACCCTTGCAATGAACGTAGCGCACATGGCGCCCCAGGCGATGGGCGGCTTGCAAGGCATCCTCGCCGGTCCAGCACCAGTTGCCGATGTCGAATGTCATCGAGAGGGGGCAGGCGGCTCGCTCGGCGTCGGTGAGAAAAGCGCCCAGGGGCTCCAGCGTGCCGCCGTCCTGTGTCTGGTCATTCTCGACCATGACGCAGGGAAGGGCTGCTTCGTGCAGGCAGCGGGTCAGGCTGGCCCAGGCGGCGGCACCGCCCTGTTCATAATGGCCCAGCGAGAACTTGATGGCGATGGCGCCCAGTGCCTTGGCTTCGGCCAGACGGGTGACGGTGCCATGGCTGGCGGCATCGTTTTGCCAGAGCGCATCCGCAGCGGAGTAGACCACACCAAGGCCATGCTCGACGCAGGCCCGACCCAGGCCGGCAAAATCGTCGAATCCTTCGGGCAGCAGCTCGCGACGAATCTCGACGCCATCCGCGCCAGCCTCTGCCAGCCAGGGCAGCAGGCCGGCCTGGCCATGGTGGTGGGTCATGTCGTGCCCATAAGCTGACGTCGCGACCCAGAGGGAAGGGCGGTCTGGGAAACGTCGTGGGAACGCTACCATCGCAATGTACATCCTCTCGTTGTATCTGCGGACAGCCGTTAACGTTGCGTCGAGCCCCGTGCGATCAGACGCGCCGCATATTCGGTACGCCGCGGCGGAGCCTGGCGGCCCATGGGTTCCAGGCGCTGCATGAGGCTTTCGACCGTGGCTCGGCCAATGGCCTCGGTCGGCTGGGCCAGGGTAGTGATGCCGGGGCCGGCCAGTGCGCACCAGTCGAGTTCGTCGATACCCAGGAGACCTGTCTCGCCAAGGCGTGCATGTAACGCGTTGAGCGCAAGCGCCACCTGCAGGGTGACATTGCCATTGGCGCACAGGATGGCGCGCGGCGCCTGGGCCTCCCCGGCCAGAAAGCTGCCTAGCCTCTGGCGTAGTTCGGCGGCATCCCGCTGCATGGGCAGGCAGGTTGCGTCACCCGTCAATTCGGGCATCTGGGCCAGCCGCTGATGAAAGCGATCCAGGCGCAATTGACGTGAACTGGCGCCCTGGGGTGGCTCGCTGACAAACAGCATATGACGATAGCCCTGTTCCACTAGATGCTCGATGGCCAGGTCGATGGCGCTGGCATTGTCGAGCCCGACTACATCGGCATCGACATCACCCAAGCTGCGGTCGAGTAGCACGATCGGTGTCCCCTGGGCGGCCAGCGCCTTGAGCTCGGCGCTGGGTCGCCCGGCGGCATTGATGACGATGCCTTCGACGCGATACGACGCCAGCAGGGCCAGGTGGTCTCGCTCCTGTGCCGGGTCGTTGTCGGTGTTGCAGACCAATAGCGAGAAGCCGCGGGCCCGGCAGGCCTGTTCGACGCCATGCAGCACATCTACCGAGAACGGATTGCGAATATCCGCCACCAACATGCCGATCAGTTTCGAGCGCCCGCCCTTTAGCCCCCGCGCCATCTGGTTGGGGCGATAACCCAGCCGCTGGATGGCGGTGGCAATCCGCGCCTGCATATCGGGCGACAGGCGATGGCGCTCGCCACCCAGATAGCGTGACACGCTGGTCTTGGAAACGCCGGCATCGCGGGCAACTTCAATGATGGTGGAACGGAAAGCGGCCGAGGCCGATGACGGCGGCATATTTGGCAACCATGTGTTATGGAACCGTTCCCATCCTAGGTGGCGCATGGCGTCGAGACAATAATGCCAACCTAGACGTTAGTCGCGTTGAGCGTGATTTCCTCGCCCTTCGAACTCAGAGCGGACACACTACAGGTGGTATCCTTTCATACAATCAACGAGAACAAGACCATGGAATTGCCTCCCAATCTGTTCAAGGCGGCAGTCGCGCGTGGCGGCCCGCAATACGGCATCTGGGCCGGTTTTGGTACCGGCTACGCCGCCGAGTTAGGTGCCTCGGCAGGCTACGACTGGATGGTGATCGACGGTGAGCACGCGCCCAATACCGTGCCCTCGATACTCGCGCAACTGCAGGCGGTGGCGCCTTACGCCACCGCGCCGGTGGTACGCCCCGTCAACGGCGATCCGGCCCTGATCAAGCAGTTGCTTGATGTCGGTGCCCAGACATTGATGGTGCCGATGGTCGAGACCGCCGAACAGGCGCACGCCCTGGTGCGTGCCATGCGTTACTCCCCCCATGGCATACGTGGCGTGGGAGGCGGACTGGTACGCGCCTCGCGCTGGGGCGATGTTGCCGACTACATGGCGCGGGCGCATGAGGAACTATGCCTGATCGTGCAGGTGGAGACGCAACTGGGCGTGGAAAACGTCGAAGCGATCGCCGCCGTGGAGGGTGTGGACGCGGTCTTCGTCGGGCCGATGGACCTGTCTGCTGCCCTGGGGTATCCCGGCGAGACAAGCCATCCCGAGGTGCAGCGCCACATCGAACATGCCATCCAGGCGACGCTGGCCGCGAACAAGGCCTGCGGTATCCTCGCGCCGCTCGAAGCCGATGCCCGCCGTTATGCGGCGCTGGGATGCCACTTCATTGCCGTAGCGCTGGATGTCATCTTGCTACGCCAGGCGGCGGTGGACACCCTGGCGCGCTACCGGAACGACGTGGAACCCAGCGAGCCTCCGGCGGGTTACTGACCGGCAATCAGGTGCCAGGCCAATGGCAGGAAGAGTGCGGTAAAGATGCCGGTCAGGCCCATGCCCAACGAGGCGAAGGCGCCGGCGGTCGGGCTGATCTCGAAAGCGCGCACCGTGCCGATGGCATGGCCATTGATCCCCAGCACGAAGCCGAGCACGCGCTCGTCATGAATGCCCAGGCGTGGGGCGAACAGGCTAACCGCCAGCGTGGTGGCCACACCGGTGGCCAGCAGTCCGCCCATCAGCACCGATGCCGAGCCGCCAGTCTGGTCGATGATGCCCAACGCGATTGGTGCGGTCACTGACTTGGGCGCCAGCGAGGCGATGACCTCGCGCGAGGCGCCTAACGCCCAGGCCAGCCCGGCGGCATAGCCTGCCGCCAGCATCGCTGCTGGCGGCAGAGTGAGCAGCACGGGGCGCCATAGGGCGCGAATATGATGAAACTGCTGAAAGAGTGGCACTCCCAGCGCTACTGTAGCCGGACCGAGCAGCAACATCAGCCAGGCGGCACCTTCCCGATAACGACTGAACTCGATGTCGAGCCCCCACAGCAGCAGGGCAACAACGGCACTGGCAATCAGTACCGGCGGGCACCAGCTGGGCTGCTTGAGCAGACGGAACATGCGCGTGCCGAGCATGAACGCCAGCAAGGTAATGGCGATCGCCGGCAGCGGCGTATCGAGCAAATGAGCGGGCAGGGCTTGCCAGCGCTGGACCAATTCAGTCATGCGTGGGCTCCCGGTCTGCGCGGGGCATGAAACGAGCCATCAGCCACAGCGTCGTCAGCACGCTCAGCAGCGTGCCAATGACCAGGCTGCCGGCAATGGCCAGCCATTGTCCGGCGAGTTCTTCACCCAAAAAATAGATCCCCACGACACCGGGCATGATCAGCATGGTCAGAAAGGCGATCAATGACTGGCTGGCCATACCAAGATCTTCACTGACGCGGCCACGCAGCATCAGAAACAGTGTCATCAGGATCATGCCGACCACGCCGCCGCTGACGGGCCAGTCGAAAACGAAGGCGATCGATTCGCCGAGCAGAAAGAAACCGGTGAGTAGCAGAAAGCCCCGAAGTAACAACATGGCAGCACCACGGAAGTCAACGAAGCCGAGAATGGTAGCAGACGAACGTAAGCGATGGGGAAGGGAGCGTGTCGGGCGCTAATACACCCGACACATCGGAAGGCATCTGGACTCAGGCGTCGTAATCCGCGCCTTCGACGTCCTCGGTGCGGTCATGTACTTCCTGGCCGCGGCTGGCTGGCTCCTCGCCGCGGCTGGGGGCGACTTCCATGGGCGACACGCCGCTGCGTTCGCCCTGAGTGATGCGTTCACCGGCAGGCGACACGAGGTGCCACGAGGCGCCCAGGTGCTTCACGTTATGCCCCAGGGCATCACTGGCCTGCTTGTCACCCTGGAAATAGTACAGGGGCCAACCGGCATAGGTGACCTGTTGGTCACCGTCCTCGCGCTCGATGAGGCCGATCTTGCCGGCATCGACGCTCTCATCGGCCTCGGGGGGCTGGGGCGTGGTGTAGGGCGGCCAGGCGTTGGCGCAGACGTCGACACACGTGCTCTGGCTACCCCGGGTATCGTTATCGAACATGTACAGGCTTATGCCTTCATGGTCCGTCAGGTAGGCGCCATAGGGGGCCCGCTCGACGGTCCGGATCATGGCCTCGCTGGCACTCTCCTGGGCCTGACCGGAGGCGGAGAATATCCACACGCCTGCAGCCAGTAGGGTGGCGAAGGTGTTGCGGTACATGGGCTGAGATGTCATGCCGGCCTCCTTGGCGACGCGTTGCCTGACTTCACTGTAGGAAGCGCCAGCATGTCCTACCAAGATCCAGATCAAGAGGAACGCAATGCCTGCTCAACGGCGCCGGGAAAGCCGGCGCGAGTTGGCCGTGGTCCGCCGATGTAGAGGCAGCAGGGCGCTGCGGCTGGTGACCCACCAGGGGGCATAACTACCGGAAGCCATATTGAACATGGCCTTCTGCAGGGCCAGGCCGACCTCCATGCCCGCTTCGAGCTTCTCGGTGATCATGCGCTGGTTTTCCTTGATCATGTGCGCGCTGTTGGGCGCCTGGGTGTACCAGAGCTGGTTGCGCATGGCGATCGTCGCCATCGAGGTTGCCCACAGTTCGAACGACATGACCCCGACTTTCCAGATATCGAACATGGCCAGGGGCGAAAAGTTGGCATTGGTAAAGTGAGGCAGATTTTTCATGAGATCACCGCAAGAGCGTGACTGAAGGAAGCATGTCTCATAGTAATAGCCCCGTTGTATGCTGCAATGCAATAAAGCATGTTGTGCTGCGATGCTTTTATTCAAATCTGTCCCAGCAGCTGCCACCACAAGTAATCGAGTGGCCATAGCAACACTATGCTCGCCGCTGCCATTATCAGGCAGATGCGGGCTGCCTCGCGCAGCGACAGTTTCGCCATCAGCAGGCCGACAATCAGCGGCGGCGCCTGATAGGGCAGCAGCACAGTCGAAAAGCCGATCACCTGAGTCATGTAAACGGCGTTGGCCGACCAGCCGGTGATGTTGGCCAGCTCCGGGGCCAGCGGGGTCAGTACGGCGGGTACGCCGGGTAGCGTGATCATCGTGCCCAGCGTCATGGCCAGTCCCGAAAGCATGCCGAATACCTGCCAGTCGGGCGCCGCCGACAGCGGCAACAGCGACAACACGCCTGCGGCGATGTGGTCGCCCAGGCCACTGTCGTGGGCCAGTGCGCCCAGGCTGACGATACCGGCGACATACAAGAACGGCTCGAAGTTCAACGATTGCATTGGCTTGCCCGGCATCAGTCCTGTGCCCGGAAACAGGCAGGCCAGGGCGGCAAGCATTCCAACCCAGGCCGGGGAGATGCCGTGCCAGCTGTCCGTGAACCACAGCACGACGGCAATGGCGATCAATAACGATAGCGCCTGCTCGCGACGTCCTAGCGAGGCGCTTTCAGGGCCAGGGTGTGAGAGCGGCGTTGGGGCCGTGTCGGGGTAAAGCTTTAGCATCAGCCCAGTCAGCAATATTGCCTTGAGCAGGCCGAGCACAGGAAAGTGCAGCAGTAAGTAGCCGCTATAGGTCGGTGGCTCGCCGAGAACGGCTTCGGCCGCCCCCATCAGCACGGTATTGGGCACGTTGGCGGGCAGGATGGCGTAAGTAGGCAGAAAAGTACCCATGATGCCGCCGAGGATGATGCCGGTTCGCCCCCGGCGACCTGGCGCGTAGCCCAGGTGATCGGCCAGGGTGATGAGAATCGGTACCATCAGCACGATGCGCCCCATGCCCGAGGGCATGACGAACGCCATCATCAGCCCCAGCGTGACCACGCCGACGATGGCTACAGCATAGGAAGATGAGATCCGGGGTCCGACCCGGTTGGCCAGGCTGTTGCCCAATCCGGTGTGGTGGATGGCCGCGCCAATGACCAGCCCCGAGAACACCAGCCAGGTTGCCGCCGAGGCGAACCCCTCGAAGATAGTGCTGGTCGGGGCCACGCTCGCCACGGTGCATAGCGTGAAGAAGACCAGCGCCGTCAGCCACTGTGGCAACCAGCCGGTGGCCCACAGGCCAATGGAGAGCACGATGATCGCACTGGCCCTCCACAGCGTGGGTTCTGTCGGGCCCAGCAACAGATAGGCCAGCACGGTGAGGATGGCCACCAGACAAACTCCATGGCGTACCGTTAGCGAAGAGTGAAGAGACGGGGAAGGTGAAGCCATGCTATGTCCTTGGCTGCTGAACGGGCATTCTGCGTAACGGCAAGGGCCCGAAGTGTAGCAGGCAAACCATCCGGCTCGTACTGTGTCGTTGGTAACCGGCGTTGCCGCTGTCCCCGTTAATCACGCTGCGAGGTTCACCATGAAGATCGCTATTCTCGACGACTATCAGGATGCGGTACGTACATTGGACGCTTTCGGGCGTCTTGCCGGGCACGAAGTGCTCGTCTTCAACGACACCTGCCATGATCCGCAAGCATTGGCTGAGCGCCTGGCCGGGGTCGAGGGGCTGGTATTGATTCGTGAGCGAACACGCATCGACGAAGCGTTGCTGTCGCGCTTGCCCGACCTGAAGGTCATCAGCCAGACCGGCGGCGGTGCCGCACACATCGACAAGCAGGCATGCGATCGTCATGGTGTAGAGGTCGTCACGGGTACTGGCCTGCCGCATGCCGCCGCGGAGCTGACCTGGGCGCTGGTACTGGCAACGGCGCGTCATCTGCCTGAGGAAGCCGAGAATCTCAAGGCCGGACGTTGGCAACGCACGCTGGGGACAGGCCTTAATGGCCGCACGCTAGGCATCTTCGGCCTCGGGCGCATTGGTAGCCTGGTTGCCCGCTACGGCCAGGCGTTCGGCATGCAGGTACTGGTATGGGGCCGCGAGGGATCACAGGCCCGGGCAAGAGACGCCGGGCTCGCGGTCGCTGCCAACCAGCGGGAGCTGTTCGAACGTGCCGATGTGCTTTCGCTCCATCTTCGCCTCAACGATGACACACGTGGCATCGTCGGTGCCGACGATCTGGCGGCAATGTCGCCCCAAGCGATGTTGATCAACACCAGCCGCGCCGAACTTATCGCCCCCGGCGCGCTGGAAGCGGCGCTACGCCAGGGCCGGCCAGGGCGCGCCGGAATCGATGTCTTCGAGCAGGAGCCGCTGATCGAGCACCCCATGCTGGCGCTACCCAACCTTGTCGCCACACCGCACCTCGGCTATGTGGAGAAAGACACCTACGAGCGCTATTTCAGCGATGCCTTCGACAACCTGCTGGCGTTCGACACATCACGCTGAGTTGCAATGGCGGCGACGGGGTCATGCCTGACATGTGCTGAGGTAAGTCACGGTCAGCAGGATGATGGCCATGCCCGCACCCTGTGCCAGGCTCAATGCCTCCCCGAGAATCACGACGCCGAACAGCGACGCCGTGGCGGGTTCTACCATGGCAATGATCGAGGCAATCGTGGGCGAGGTACGGCGCAGTCCGTAGAGGTAGAACAGAAACGAAAGCCCCGCACCGAACAGGCCGAGCAGCAGGAACCAGCCGATATCGCTGGATACGGCCGCAGCAGCGGATTGACCGTAATCGATGAAGGGAAACAGCGCCACGACAACCGTGAAAAGGACGATGTTCAGCGCCAGATGCGGTTGCCCGTACAGGGAGGCGTACTTGAAGCTGAAAATGAACACGGCATAGGCCAGCCCGGCGCCGATACCGGCAGCAATACCTGCGAGAGACACGCTGGATGCGTCTGTGCGGAGTAACCCTGTCAGCAGGACGGTGCCGGCCATGACCAGCAGGATGCACAGCCATTTAGCCAGCGTTGGGCGTTCGAGCCGGGCAATGAACGAGACCAGATAGACGTAGATCGGCGCGGTGTACATCAGGGTGGCTGCCACCGCGACGTTGGCCTGCTCGATACCGATAAAATACAGCGCGAAGTTGGCAGCGATACCCAGGCCTGCAAGTACCGACCAGCCGGTCAGTGCGCGGCTGCCTTTCCAACGGCGTTTTGGCTGAAGCAGCAGCCAAGCGAATAGGCAGACAAACCCGATAGCGCCCTGATAGAAGGCCACGACCAGCGGATCCCAGCCGCGTTCGATCAGGATGCCTGCCAAGCCACCACCGATGCCCCATAGAAAGGCGGCAATGATGATCCATGCGCTTCCCGTCACCGACTCCTCCTTGAGCCATGCATGAGTCCGCAAGGATAGTCATAAAAAAGGCCTTTCCCAGGGAAAGGCCTTTTTGACACGCAGGAAAGTCAGTTTACCCGCGGGTCCAGTTCGCCGCGTACATAGCGCTCGAACATGGCGTCCAGGTTGATCGGCTTGATCTTGCTGGCGTTGCCGGCGGTGCCGAAGGCTTCGTAGCGGGCGATACACAGATCGCGCATCGCGCTGACCGATTCCTTGAGATACTTGCGCGGGTCGAACTCGGCCGGGTTATGGGCCATGAAGCGACGGATGGCGCCGGTGGAAGCCAGGCGCAGGTCAGTATCGATGTTGACCTTGCGCACGCCGTGCTTGATACCCTCGACGATCTCCTCGACTGGCACGCCGTAGGTCTCGGGAATCTTGCCACCGAACTCGTTGATGATTTCCAGCCACTCCTGCGGCACCGAGGAGGAGCCGTGCATGACCAGGTGGGTGTTGGGGATGCGCTCGTGGATCTGCTTGATGCGCGAGATCGACAGCGTGTCGCCGGTGGGCGGCTTGGTGAACTTGTAGGCGCCGTGGCTGGTGCCAATGGCGATAGCCAGTGCGTCGACATGGGTCTTCTTGACGAAGTCCGCGGCCTCTTCCGGGTCGGTCAGCATCTGCTCGTGAGAGAGCTTGCCTTCGGCGCCGATGCCGTCTTCCTCACCAGCCATGCCGGTTTCCAGGCTCCCCAGGCAGCCCAGCTCGCCTTCCACCGAGACACCGCAGGCATGAGCCATTTCCACGGCGCGGCGGGTCACGTCGACGTTGTACTCGTAGCTGGTCGGCGTCTTGCCGTCCTCGCCCAGCGAGCCGTCCATCATTACCGAGGAGAAGCCGAGCTGGATGGAGCGCTGGCATACGGCGGGGCTGGTGCCGTGGTCCTGGTGCATGACGACCGGAATGTGCGGGAATTCTTCGACCGCGGCGAGGATCAGATGGCGCAGGAAGGGCGCACCGGCATATTTGCGGGCACCGGCGGAGGCCTGGACGATGACCGGCGAGTCGGTCTTGTCGGCGGCTTCCATGATGGCACGCATCTGTTCGAGGTTGTTGACGTTGAAGGCGGGGACGCCGTAACCGTATTCGGCGGCGTGGTCGAGCAATTGACGCAGGCTGATCAGGGCCATGAAGGATGTCTTTCCTGAAGTGAACTGCCGGGCGGAGGCCCGGCAGACGGTAGGGTTGGCTATCCCTGTATTTTACTTCGCAGCTGCTTCCAATGCAGCCACGGCGGGGAGTTGCTTGCCCTCGACATACTCGAGGAAGGCACCGCCCCCGGTAGAGATGTAGGAGACCTTGTCCTCGATGCCGTACTTGTCGATGGCAGCCAGGGTGTCGCCGCCGCCGGCAATGGAGAAGCCGTTGCTTTCGGCGATGGCCTTGGACAACGCTTCGGTGCCCTTGCCGAACTGATCTATCTCGAACACACCGACCGGGCCGTTCCACAGGATGGTGCCGGCGTTCTTGAGCAGGCCGCCCAGGCGCGACGCGGTCTCGGGCCCGATATCGAGGATCATCTCGTTGTCCTCGACCTGATCGACCGGCTTGATCACGGCGTCGGCGGATTCGGAGAACTCGGTGGCGACGACCACGTCGGTGGGCAGCGGAATCTCGACCTTGGCCATCAGCGCCTTGGCCTGATCGATCAGGTCGGCTTCATACAGTGACTTGCCGACATTGTGACCGGCCGCGGCAATGAAGGTGTTGGCGATGCCGCCACCAACGATCAACTGGTCGCACTTTTCGGACAGCGCGTTGAGTACCTCGAGCTTGGTCGAGACCTTGGAACCTCCAACGATGGCGACCATCGGCCGCTCGGGAGTCGCCAGGGCCTTCTCCAGCGCCTCGAGCTCCTTGGCCAGCAGCGGGCCGGCACAGGCATCGGGGGCGAAGCGGGCCACACCGTGGGTCGAGGCCTGGGCGCGGTGGGCGGTGCCAAAGGCATCCATCACGAAGACATCGCAGAGCTTGGCATAGGTTTGGGCCAGTGCCTCGTCGTCCTTCTTCTCGCCCTGGTTGAAGCGTACGTTCTCGAGCAGCACCACCTCGCCGGCAATCAGGTCGAGAGAGACGTCGAGGTAGTTCTTTACCAGACGCACCGGCTTGTCCAGCAGCTCACCCAGGTGATCGGCAACCGGTGCCAAAGAAAATTCTTCGGCCGGCTCGCCCTCGGTGGGGCGCCCGAGGTGGCTCATCAGCAGTACCTTGGCACCGGCGTCCAGCGCCGCCTGGATAGTCGGCAGGCAGGCCCGGATACGGGCATCGCTGGTGACGCGTCCTTGCTTGACCGGAACATTCAGATCTTCGCGGATCAGTACTCGCTTTCCGGCGAGGTCCAGGTCGGTCATCTTGCGCACGTTCATGTGGCTCGTTCCTCTTCTCGTTGCAAACCGGCGTTACGTTTCACAGCGTTGTTGGGCCAGGGCGGGTTCGCTTGGGGCCTCGAATCCGGCGAGACGCTCGGCGATGTCGAGCATGCGGTTGGCGAAGCCCCACTCGTTATCGAACCAGCTCAACATTTTTATAAGTTGGCCGCCGGCCACTCGGGTCTGGGTGGCGTCAACGATACCCGAGCGGGGATCGTGGTTGAAGTCGACCGAGGCCATGGGCTCTTCAGTGTAGCCAAGCCGACCGGCCAGGCGGGTCTGGCTGGCGTCGCGCAGCAGCGCATTGACTTCGGCGGCGTCGGTGCGCTTACGCACGGAAATCGCCATGTCCATGGCGGAGACGTTGATGGTCGGCACGCGTACGTGCAGGCACTCGAAGCGTCCGGCCAGGGCCGGCATCAGCCGTTCGATGCCGCGCGCCAGACCGGTATCGACGGGGATGATCGATTGCAGGGCCGAGCGCGTCAGGCGCAGGTCGGCCCTGTGGTAGGCATCGATCACCGGCTGGTCATTCATTGCCGAATGGATGGTGGTGGTCACGCCGTGCTCGATGCCCAGTGCCTCGTCGAGCACAGTGAGGATCGGGATCAGGCAGTTGGTCGTGCACGAAGCCGAGGAGATGACCCGCATGCCGGGCTGCAGTGTGTCTTCGTTGATGCCGCCGACAATGGTCGCATCCACATCCGCCTCGGCCGGCTGAGAGAACAACAGACGCTTTGCGCCGGCGGCCAGGTGGCGCTCGGCGGTAACGCGATCCTTGAAGCTGCCTGAACATTCCAGCACCAGATCGATATCCAGCTCGGCCCACGGCAGGTGGTCGGGGTCGGGCTCGGAGAGGATACGAATGGGCTGGCCGTCGATGAGCAGCTCATCGCCACGGGTATCGACGTGGCCGGGAAAACGCCCGTGTGTGGTGTCGTAGCGAGTCAGGTAGGCAATGGTGGCGAGGTCGGAAAGTTCATTGATTGCGACGACCTGCAGGTCCGCCTCGGCACGCCGCTCGACGAGGGCGCGCAGTACACACTGGCCGATGCGGCCATAACCGTTGATGGCGATGCGAAGAGGCATGGCGGCGAACCCGATCCATTAAGAGCGCAAGGCGTTGATTCTAGCGCAAAGCCGGAGTGAGTTACCAAGGCGCGCCGGTCATGCCTCTACTTCCTGCCTGAAACGATCTACAAGGTCACTTGCGCGGATCGATCAGTACGCGTCCGTAGGTTTTGCCGGCCATCATCGCCTCGGCGGCATCGCTGACCTGTTCGAGGCCGATCTCGTCGACGTGCATGTTCGAGAACAGTCCATTGGGCAGGGCGGCCAGGCGCTGCCAGGCGACCCGGCGCTGCTCGAAGGGAATCATTACGCTGTCGGTGCCCAGCAGCGAGACACCGCGCAGGATGAACGGCATCACCGTAGTGGGCAATTCGGCGCCGCCGGCTAGGCCAACTGCTGCGACACGACCGCGATAGTCCATCTGGGCGAGTATGTTGGCAAGTGTCTTGCCGCCGATGCTGTCCACTGCCCCGGCCCAGCGGCCTTTTTCCAGCGGACGGGAGTCGGACTCGAACTCGGTACGCTCGTGGATCTCTGTGGCGCCCAGGGTTTTCAACCATTGGCTCTGTTCGGGCTTGCCGGTAACAGCATGGACCTCGTAGTCGAGGTGGGCCAGCATCTGCACCGCCCAACTGCCTACGCCACCGGTCGCGCCGGTGACCAGCACCTTGCTGCCTGCCGGCAGACCGGCCTGCTCGAGGCGGATCACACTGAGCATGGCGGTCAATCCGGCGGTGCCCAGTTGCATGGCCTCGCGAGAGGACAGCGGGTCGGGGCAGGGCACCAGCCAGTCGGCATCGACGCGCATGGTTTCGGCATAGCCACCCCAGTAGCGCTCGCCCACGCCCCAGCCAGTGAGGATCACGCGGTCACCGGGGGCAAAGCGGTCACTGGCCGATTCGCGCACGGTGCCGGCGAAGTCGATACCCGGCACCATCGGATAGTCGCGCACGATCTTGCCCTTGCCGGTCACCGCCATGGCATCCTTGTAGTTCAGGTCGGAATACTCGATATCGACGGTGACCGCGCGATCCGGCAACTGTTCGTCGTCGATTTCTTCAATCCGACAGCGTGGTTGTTGATCACGGACCATCAATACACGGGGCATGGCGTTCTCCTGACAGGTGCGACAAATGAAGGTTTAGCCTAGTCTCAGCGGTTCATCGCGAGCAACGCGACCATGGTCCTTAGACCTTGGCAGTTGTCGCAGGTGACATTTCCCTTCATGAGGTTGTGTGTAGGATAGGCAGCCTCTGGGACAGCACTGCATTTTCATAAAACATTATCGACTTCGGCACATCACGAGAACCCTCGCATGAAACCGAGCTATACCGGCTGGCGCCATCTGGTGCATTCGACCCACTATTCCTTCAAGGGGCTCAAGGCCGCTTTTCTCAACGAGGCAGCCTTCCGCCAGGAGCTGGGCATCTGTGCCTTGCTGCTGCCCTTCGCCTGGTGGATCGGCGAAACCCCAGTGGAGTGGATTCTACTGGTTGGCAGCTGCGCATTCGTGCTGATAGTCGAGTTGCTCAACAGTGCGGTGGAAACCGTGGTCGATCGCATCGGGCCGGAGCATCATGTGCTGTCCGGGCGCGCCAAGGACATTGGCTCTGCGGCGGTAATGCTGTCGCTGATCATGGCCGGGCTGACCTGGGGGTTATTGCTGTGGCAGCGCCTTCATGGTGGATAGAGATCGTCGGGCACGTCGACGTCGCGCAGGATGCCGGCATCCTCGACATCGATGAACGCAGGGGGATGCATGCCGAGCACTTCGCGGGCACCCTGGTCGCCACGTAACCTGGCCAGCACCGGCCAGAAATCGCTCCCGAACATCACCGGGTGGCCTGGTTGTCCTGCGTGGCGGGGTCGGGCGATACGCTTCCGAGAGGCGATACGCTTGAGTGCCTGACACGTTGCCGGCTGAACCCAGGGCATGTCGCCGAGCATGACGGCGACGACAGTGGCGTTGGGCTTCGCCTCGATAAGTGCTCTTGCTCCCACGCTCAGGCTTGTGCCCAGGCCAATCTCGTCGCCGGGCGCATTTACGACCGTATAGGCTGCATCGATGCCCAGATCGGCCGGCCGTTCGCCTTGGCGAATGACGACCCAGACATCGTCAAAACAGCACGAAGCCAGGGCAAGCGTGGTCTCCAGCAACGTAAGCCCGTTTGCCAGCCGGATGCGTCGCTTATCGGCCCCGAAGCGCCGGGAGTGGCCTGCGGCGAGCACCAGCGCAATGACGCGAGTCGGCTCGGACTGGCCGCTCATAGCGCATCCCGGGGGCGACCGCGCTGCACACGCAGCACATCGGCCATCACTGCCATGGCGATTTCCGCCGGGGTCTTGCTACCCAGGTTCAGGCCGATCGGCATGCGAATCCGGGCGATCTCACCATCGCTCAGCCCGCCGGAGCGTTTGAGCCGCTCGGCGCGCTGTTCCGAGGTCCGTTTCGAGCCCATCACGCCGATGTAGAACGCCGGGGTGCGTACGGCCTCGATCATGGCCAGATCGTCGATGCGTGGATCATGGGTCAATGCCACTACGGCTGTGGCGGCGTGGCAGGCACCCGAGGCGATGAATAGCGACGGCATCACGTTCTGTACCTCGACACCAGGCACATCGAAACCGGCCCGGGCCTCGGCACGTGGATCGCAGACGATAACCTCGAAGCCCAGCGTACGAGCGAAGTCGGCACACACCGTGGCGACAGGCGAAATGCCGGCGATGATCAGGCGCAGTGCAGGGCCGATGCGTATTCTGACGCTCTGAGCGTCGCGCTCCACGCGCGGCCCCTGGGCATCGCCCTCGACGAAATGCGCCCGGCCGTCCTCGAGCAGCACGCGGCGGATCAGCGGCCGACGGCCGAGCAGAGTGGCGTGCAGCACTTCCAGATGCAGCAGGTTGCTGTCGCTGGGTTCCAGCCGCTCGATCAAAACGTCGAGAACTCCACCACAGGGCAGTACCACCTGCGGGCCGTCGGTACCGTTGTCACCGTAGCGGATGATCTCGACGGGTTGGGAAAAGGTGCCGTCGCGTAACCGTGCGAGAAAATCCTCCTCGACGCAGCCCCCCGACAGCGAGCCGGCGTGGCTGCCGTCGGCGCAAGCTACCAGCATCGAGCCGGGTTCGCGCGGTGACGAGCCGAAGGTGGCAAGCACCGTGCACAGCCATATGGTCTCGCCGGCATTGGCCCAACGCATGGCCCGTTCGATGACCTGTAGGTCGAGATGCTGCATGTACCTCTCCTTGGTAAAAACCTCGAAAGCCGGCGGCGATCTCCGACTTTTCGTATACCGGTTAGCTTGGCGTGAGCTTGGCCAAGCCACAAGAGGCGGCAGCACCCTCCGATCCTATTGGTAGTCTTCGCTGGCCCGCATGACGTCGATGAGACTGGGCGTGACGATGCCGGCCGACTCGGCCAGATCAATGACCGGCTGGATTCGTCGCTGGCACTTCATGGCGTGGTTCTGGGCAATGTCGCTAAGGCGATGGTCGAGGTAGGGATTGGAAAAGCGCTCGAAGACCTCGTCGCGATAGCGCTCCAGCGTGTGACGCTCCAGGCGTGTTGCCAGTGCGGGGATCACCTCGCTGTCGATGACCTGTTCCAGCGCACGGAAAAGGGCCGGCTCGGCCATGGCTTCACGAACGAACGCCAGTTGCGTTTCCAGGCCCGCCTGACGCCAGCGATGCACCAGAAAGGTATGCGACAGGTTGAGCAGGTGCAGCTTACGCATCGCATAAGGAGTCAGGTCGTCGACCCGCATGACGTCGGGATGTCGGCATGGCAGGGTCAGGCCGGGCTGATCTTCGATGGCCCATAAGGCGTAGGGTTCAGCCACGGCACCCACCGGCTCGAGCGCTGCCGAGACGATCCGGTCCACCAGCGTGTTGGCCCAGCGGCACTCTGCCTCGAGCCAGTCGATAAAGGCCGTATCACCGGCGTAGTCACGCCGTGCCAGGCCGACCACCAATTCCCTGAGGCGCTGGGCATTGTTGCTGACCAGCTCGCAGGGCAGCAAGGTCAGGCCCGCACCACCCGCGGCGTGGCGTGCCTTGAGCAGCTTGGTGAGCTTGCCTGGGAAACTGCTTGGCACCGCTGCGAGGCAACTGTCATTACTGGTCTCGTAGCCGGCATCCCCGGTATTGGAGACAACATGGGTGGCATGCTCGACGAAATGCCGCTCCAGTGTCGCCCAATCCTCATCGGCGATCAGGCCGTCGGCCACGCTGTCGATGGTCCATCGCTCATCGATGTCCCGGCCGTCGCGACGCCCACGCAGATGCAGCGGGTAGGTGCGTTGCGTCGCCAGGGCGCGAGCCTTGCGCTTGCCCTCTTCGCGGGAGGAGGTCTGAACCACCAGGATGTGCTGGTCGCTGTGCCCGGCAGCCAGCGACGCGCTGACGAAGGCGGCAACATGGCCCAGCAGGAAGCGGCTGGTGCCGAACTGGATGATGGACGCCTGGGCAGGAATGTCTCTGGGCATGGATTGCCTCCCTTTCACGCGCTCTCGTTCACGCGGAGTTGCCGTCGCAGACCACCATGGCCTTGATCACGCCGCTGGCCGGATCGCACCACTGCGGCATCAGGGTGGGCAACTCTGCAAGCGGGCCACGATGGGTGATCATCGCTGTAGGCTGCAAATCGCCGCTTTCGAGGAGGCGGGTGACGGTCTCGAAGTCCTCGCGGGTGGCGTTGCGACTGCCAAGCAGGGTGAGCTCCTTCTTGTGGAAGTCAGGGTCGCTGAAGGTGATGTCGGCCTTGACGATGCTGACCAGTACGTAACGCGCGCCATGCCCGGCCAGGTCGAAGCCGCGGTTCATGGCGGCGGGGTTGCCGGTCGCATCGAACACGATGTCCGCCAGGGCGCCGTGGTTGTGACGCGCGATGCAGGCTTCCAGGTCGTCGTCGATGGCATGCAGCACGTCGTCTGCACCGAAGGTGTCGCGACAGAAGGCCAGGCGATCCCGGTTGGTGTCCACTACCAGGGTGCGGGCTCCTCGGGCCTTGGCGATCTGCAGGATACCCATGCCGATCGGCCCGGCACCCACGATCACGGCCAATTCGCCTGGCTGGATGTCACTGCGGCGGATGGCATGGGCACCGATGGCCAGGCATTCCACCAGCGCGAGTTGCTCCGGCGTGAGTCGCTTGGAGGTCACCAGGTGATCGACCGGCACGCTGAGATAGTCGGCCATGCCGCCATCGCGATGCACGCCGATGACCTGCAAGTTCTGGCAGCAGTTGGTCTTGCCGTGAAGGCAGGCGCGGCACTCGCCGCAATGCAGGTAGGGAATCACGTAGGCGCTGTGGCCAATCAGTTCGCTGTCGACACCATCGCCCACGGAGACGATATCGCCGGAGAGTTCGTGACCCAGGACGCGTGGGTATTCGAAGTAGGGCTGGTTGCCGCCGAAGGCATGAATATCGGTACCACAGATGCCTATCCGGCGAATCCTCAGCAGAGCCTCGCCGGAGGCGCAGGCCGGTTCGGGCACGTCGTGCAGTTCCATCTGGCGCGGTTGGGCGCAGATCACGGTTTGCATGGGTGCAGGATCTCCTTGGTTATGATTGTTCTGGCGGATGTCTCGGTGTCAGTTGGCCCAGCCGCCATCGATCAACTGACAGGTACCGGTGATGAATGCCGACTCGTCAGAGGCCAGAAAGGCCGCTAGGGCGGCAATCTCGTCGGGTCGCCCAAGCCGGCCCATCGGCTGCCGATCGATGAACGCCTGATAGACCGTCTCCTTCGAGCAACCCTGCTGGCGGGCCTGGGCCTCGATCCGTTCGTGAAGTGACGGAGACTCCACGGTGCCCGGACAGATGGCGTTGCAGCGGATGCCCTGAGTCATGAAGTCGGCGGCCACCGACTTGGTCAAGCCGACGACGGCGGCCTTGGTGGCGCCGTAGGCGCAGCGGTTGGGTACGCCCTTGATACTGGACGCCAGCGACGCCATGTTGATGATGCTGCCGCTACCGCGCTGCAACATGCCCGGCAGAAAGACCTGGATCATGTCGAACATGGAGGTCACGTTCAGGGCATGGCTGCGCTCCCATGATGCGCGGTCGCAGTCGAGTATCGTGCCGCTGGGAACCATGCCGGCGCAGTTGAACAGTATGTCGAGACCGGGCAGCTCGCCGGCCAGACGCTCGATGGCCTGGCGATCGGTGACGTCGAGCGAGGCAATCTCGCACCCCGGGCCTTCCAGGTCTTCGAGCAGACGGGGATTGATGTCAGTGGCGATCACCCGGGCGCCTTCGGCGAGAAAGCGCTCGACCGTGGCACGCCCTATGCCTTGACCGGCAGCGGTGATCAGCGCCGTCTTGTTGTTGAGTCTCATGGTGTGGCGACCCCTGCGGAGCATGGGAGAATGGAATGCAACCTGTCATACAGTGCTAAAGACAGACCAGTACCCGGCTTACTATGGATGGCCTTCGCGTCAAGCGGCAAGGTTCCTGAGGTGAACTTTGGTCGAGGTGCCACGATGGCGCGCGTCCCCTTCTTCTGCCATGGCCCGTTCGCTATGCTGAGGGCATTCGTTTCCTCAGTATGAGATGCCCATGGCGCTTCCCGATTGCTTTCTGCCCACGACGGACATTCCCGATACGCTGCACGAGGCGCTGCGCAAGGTGGAGCAACGCCTGCGCGAGGCGCTGGCCCAGGCAGATAATCTGGCAGAGCGTCAGCAGGCGGAGCCGCCCAGCGACGCCTGGCAGGCATTGTCGAAGACGCACCGCGAGCAGCTGGCCCGCGTAGTGACGGTCTCCGAATTTGCCGCCGAGACGCTGATGCGCCACCCGCACTGGCTCGCGATTCTCGATGAAGACGGCGAACTGGACAGCCCCCCCGACGTCGAGGCGATGCGCCAGATGCTCTGCGATGCGCTGGACCGTGCCGAGGATGAAGCACAGATGCATGCTGCCCTGCGTCGTTTTCGGCGGGCGCGCATGCTGGGCATCGTGTGGCGTGATCTGACCCGGCCGAACGGCCTGACCATGTGGCACACGGCGGCCAGCGTATCGCGCCTGGCGGAGGTCTGCCTCGACGGTGCCCTGGGGTGGCTGGAAGCTCACTTTGCGCCGCGCTGGGGGCGCCCTTCGCCTCGTGCGGATGGCAGCGAGCAACGCCTGATCGTACTGGGCATGGGCAAGCTGGGCGCCGGTGAACTCAATCTGTCGTCCGACATCGACCTGATCTTTGCTTTCCCCGAGAAGGGCACCACTCAGGGCGGCAAGCGCGAGTACGACCATCAGGAGTATTTCACCCGGCTGGGCCAGAAGCTGATCGCCGCGCTGGATGCAGTGACCGCCGACGGTTTCGCGTTCCGTGTCGATATGCGCCTGCGTCCGCTAGGGGATGGCGGACCGCTGGTGGGTAGCTTCAATATGCTGGCAAGCTACTATCAGGATCAGGGCCGTGAGTGGGAGCGCTATGCCATGCTCAAGGCCCGGCCGGTGGCCGGCGATCTCGAGGCGGGCGCCGAATTGCTCGCCAGTCTGCGTCCGTTCGTCTATCGCAAGTATCTGGATTTCGGTGCCATCGAGTCGCTGCGTGAAATGAAGGCGCTGATCAACCGTGAGGTACGTCGCAAGGGGATTGCCGACAATATTAAGCTCGGCCCCGGCGGCATCCGCGAGGTCGAGTTTGTCGTTCAGGCCTTCCAACTGATCCGTGGCGGCCGTGACACCGAGCTGCAGGTCACATCGCTCAAGATGGCACTCGAGAGACTACCGGCGCTCGACCTGTTGCCTCAGCATGTCGTTGATGAACTTGAGCCTGGCTATGTCTTCCTGCGCGATCTGGAGCACGCCTTGCAGGCCATGGAGGATCGCCAGACCCAGACCCTGCCCGAGGATGATCTTGATCGCGAGCGATTGGCGCTGGCAATGAGCCGCCCGGGACATCAGGGGTACGGCGATTGGCCGGCGTTGATGGCCGTGCTCGATGAGGTGCGCGAGCGGATTCGCCAGCATTTCGATGCCGTGATTGCCGACCCCGAGGAAACCAGCGACGTTCCCGAAACGAGCCAAGAAGCCACCGGAGACGACGAGATTCCTCTCGATGAGTGGCGTGCGTTATGGCGTGGCGAGCTGACCGAGGGAGAAGACCGCGAGTTGCTCGAGAGTGCCGGTTTCAATGATCCCGACGTCGCAGCACGCCGGTTGCACACGCTACGTCATTCACGGTCGGTGCAGAGCATGCAGCGCATCGGGTTCGAGCGGCTGGATGCCCTCATGCCGCTGCTGCTGACCGCCGTGGCAGAGAGCGAGGCGCCTGACACCGTGCTCGAACGTGTCCTCCCGCTCATCGAGGGTGTGCTGCGGCGTACCGCTTACCTGGCGCTGCTGCGCGAGAATCCGGAGGCGCTGGGCCACCTGATGACCCTGTGTGCCGCCAGCCCGTGGATCGCTGATCAGATCGCCCGCCACCCGATCCTGCTCGATGAGTTGCTCACCCCGGCGACGCTCTACACGCCGGCCGATAAGGCACGGCTGGCCGATGAACTGCGTCAGGCGCTGGCGCGCATTCCGGAGGAGGACGAGGAGGCCCAACTCGAGGCGTTGCGTATCTTCAAGCATGCTCAGGTGCTGCATGTCGCCGCCTCCGACATTGCCGGCGCCCGGGCGCTAATGAAGGTCAGCGACTATCTGACCTATATCGCCGAGGTCGTGCTGGAACAGGTGCTGACCATGGCGTGGCGCCACCTGACGCGCAAGCACGGCCTGCCCATGGCGAAGGACGGCTCGCGACCGACTGAACCTAACTTCCTGATCGTCGGCTACGGCAAGCTGGGTGGCATCGAACTCGGCTACGGCTCGGACCTCGACCTGGTATTCCTGCATGAAGGCGCACCGCAGGGCAGCACGGACGGGAAGCGCGCTATCGACAACGCCGTTTTCTTCACTCGCCTGGGCCAGCGCATCATTCATCTGCTGACCGCCGTCACTCCGTCAGGGGCACTTTACGAGGTCGACATGCGTCTGCGCCCGTCGGGCAATTCGGGACTGCTGGTGGCGTCTCTGGATGCGTTTGCCGATTATCAGCGACGCGAGGCCTGGACCTGGGAGCACCAGGCGTTGGTGCGTGCCCGGGTGGTGGCCGGCAATCGCAGCCTGGGGGAGCGCTTCGCCGAGATTCGCCGCGAAGTCCTGGGCCGCGAGCGGGATACCGAGGCGTTGCGCAGCGAGGTGGTCAAGATGCGCCACAAGATGCGCACTCACCTGGGCAGCAGCCAGAGCGACCGCGAGGAGGGACTGTTCGATCTCAAGCAGGACGATGGCGGCATGGTCGACATCGAGTTCCTGTGCCAGTACGCCGTGTTGGCCATGAGTGCCGAGACGCCTGCGCTGATGGATTACAGCGATAACATGCGAATTCTCGAGACCCTGGAATCGAGCGGGCGGTTACCTTCCGACGACGCGGGCCGCTTGCGTGACGCTTACCTGACCTATCGGCATGTATCGCATCGCAATGCCCTGGCCAAGGGCAACGCCCGCGTGCGAGACAATGACTACCATGAACATCGCGAGGTTGTGCGGACCCTATGGCAGCGCTGGCTGGAGCCCGATGGAGTGAGCTGAGAGCATGGTGTCGTCATCAAGGCGCTATCCGTAAGGGTGGCGCCTTTTTGGTCTATGATTGACTCAGAATAATGCATGAGCCATGTATTACGGGTCAGATGACGCTCCATCCTGGTGAATGCAGCATCGGTCCAGTAAGCAGCAGGAAGCCGTAAGCCGAAGCGACCCGGCTGAGAAAAGACAGGGAGACGTATGCTTGACTGGATATCCCAGCATTCGAAAGTACTTTCAGTGTTTACCAACTTCGGCACGCTACTTATCTGGCTGGTGTATGCCCAGTTGCTGTATCTAGGCTTTCGCCGTCAGCGCCGCCCGCGCCTGATCATCAACCGTGGTCGTCAGAAAGACATCGATGCGCTGTGCATCATCAGCAACATGAGTGCCGAGGCCATCTTTATCGAATACATCATTGCCGAACTTAAGACGTCTAAAGGCACGATCATCATGGACGTTACCGACTTCGAGCAGGAGTACAGCGATGACGATGAACCCGCCGATGAAGAAGGCAATCGGGAGAGGCGGACACTGGCGCCGGTGAATGTGAGCGACAATACGCGTCAGGGGCCGCTCGAGTCCGGTGGGTTCCTGCATATCGGCACGTTCGATGATTTAGTCAAGCGCCTGGCCCGTGAGGGGGGGATCGAGATGAATGGTCACCGTCCCAAAGACAGTGACCTGCAGTTCAAATACCTGACGATTCGCCTCATCGGTGTATATGGATCCGAGGATATGCCGGTCGGTTCAGAGCGTAGCTTCGACCTCATCGACAACGAACATTATTGTTCACTGGCTCCGACGACCTGGGATACCAAGCGCCTGGCGTCGTTTCGCCAGCGCCGCAAGCTGCGCAAGATGGTGGCGGACCTCAACGAGAGTAACTTCACTTCCTCCTCATCGGTGCGCATCAAAAGGGAATCCGATGCCTCCTCCTAGGCATTAGCCATTTTCGCTACCTCGTATCATGCGCTTCAGAGGAAGGTTGCTTACCAACAACAGGACGATAGCGAGAGTCAGTATGATCGACAGCGGGTTGGTCACCAGTTCGATTAAAAGGGCCGGCGTGCTATCGCCCACCGAGGCCATGGCTTGGCGGTAGGTGTTATCCATTAATGGGCCGAGGATCACGCCGAGGATGATCGGCCCCATCTCGAAACCGAAAATCTTCAGAAAATAACCTGCAATGCCAAAACCGAGCATCCAGTAGACCTCTGTCATGCTGTTATTCAGCGAGTAGCTACCCACCACGCAAAGCACCAGTATCAATGGGATCAGGATTGCCTTGGGGAGTTCGACCACCTTGGCAAACAGCTTGATACCCATCAGGCCGAAAATCAGCAGGAAGAGATTGGCCAGCACCAGCGCACCCACCACGAACCAGAAAATGTGCGGTGTGGTCACCATCAACATCGGGCCCGGATTGAGCCCATGGATGACCAATGCCCCGATCATGACCGCAGTGACGGCATCGCCAGGCATGCCGAGTGTCAGCATGGGCACGAAGGCGCCGCCTACGGCGGCGTTATTGGCACTTTCGGGTGCGACCAGCCCCTCGTAGGCACCCTTGCCGAATGGCCTGGAAGGATGCTTGACCGAACGCTTGGCATGATCGTAGGCGAATAGCGAGGCGATATCGCCGCCGGTGCCGGGCAGGGCGCCGACAATGACACCGATGAGCGAGGTGCGAATCGACAGCGGCAGGAATTTCAGTACCAGATTCAGCGAGGGAATGATTTTTTCGACGTTCTGGCGCACCGGCTTGACGCTGAGCTGATGTAACTGGAAGAACGCCTCGGCGACGCCAAACAGGCCGATCATCACCACCACGTAGTGAATGCCGCCCAGTAACTGCATGCTGCCCAGGGTAAAGCGGCCTTCGGCGGTGACCGGATCCATGCCCACCAGGCCGATAACCGCACCCAAGGCAGCGGCAAAGATGCCCCGTGACAGCGATTCCGCCGCGAGGCTACCGACCAGCAGCAGACCGAGTACGGCAATCAGAAAATAGTCGCGCGGTGCGAATTGCAGGGCGAACTCAGACAATACCGGCGCGGTGCTGGCCAGGACCAGTACCCCAATGAGGCCGCCGATCACGGACATGACCGTACTTAGACCAATCGCCTGTCCGGCCTCGCCCCGTTGAGCCAAGGGGTAACCATCAAAGGACGTGGCAACTGCCGAGGGAGCCCCAGGGATATTGAGCAGAATGGCCGTACGTGAACCGCCGTATACGCCACCACAGAAGACGCCCACCATCAGCGCGAGGGCATCATTGACGTCCCAGGCGAAAGTGAAGGAAATCAGGATAGAGACGGCCATCGTTACCGAGAGACCGGGAATGGCGCCGATATAGATGCCGGCGAAGGTACCGGCCGCCGTCAGTAACAGCAGCGACAGGTCGGTCCATGACATCAGAAAGTAGGCAAGTGAATCAGTCATGGGAGGATCTCGTCAGGGTAGATAGACCTGGAAAAGCAGGGTGAACAGGATGTAAATAATGGCAATGGAGACTCCCGCAATGACCGCCGATGATACAAGGCGGCCATGACGCAAATAGACCATGGAAGCGAACAGGAAGAGCAGGGTACTGATGATGAAGCCCAGCGACTCGAGCAGCAGCAGGTAACCGATGGCCATTGCGGAAAAGACCACGATCGGCAGTGGAAAGTGCGCGCTCAGGAATTGGCGGGCTTCATCCAATGCACCCTGAGTGTCCGGCTTCGGCTTGCGAAGCTGGCCGGTGATGATCACGATCATCGATAACATCAGGATAATGCCCAGTCCGATAGGGAATGCACCGGGTGAGTTGATCGACTCGAAACCGGGGCCTGATATTCGGTAGGCCTCGTAGAAGATCCCCAGGCTGAACAACAGCAACAGCAGGTTGAATGCGCGCTCGCCTGGCTGGAGTTTGGTTTGCTTGGACATGTGCCCTCCATAGAGAAACGGCGGAAGAGCCAAGGCTGTTCCGCCGTTTCTACGCGCCAGGTTACGGCTTGGGAATGCCGACTTCCTCGGGTGAGACCTTGGCAGAACCCGCCCTCTCCAGGGCCCAGGCGGTTACGGACTGCCAGTGAGACAGAAACTGCTTGGCTTCTTCACCCCGCAAGTTGAGCGATTGTCCGCCATTCTTGGTCAGAAACTGCTGGAACTGCTCATTGGCAACACCTTGTTCATAAGCATCGGCAAGCGTGGTCACGATGTCATCCGGTGTCTCCTTGCGTACCGCAACTGCCCAGAACGGCCCCCACGGCAGGTAGGACTCGATTTCGGGCAACGCCTGGGTGATCGGCGGCACGTCCGGAAGCTGCTCGATCGGTTCCTTGGTCAACACGGCCAAACCCTTGAGGCGTCCGGAGGCGATATGCTCCTGAGCGGCGGCCAGACTCAGTGGCATGAAATCGATGTGACCACCGAGCATCGCGGTAATACCGGGGCCGTCACCACCGAAGGTAACGTTGCGGACGTCCAGTTCATCTACCGCGTTAATCATCGCCAGCACGGTGTTGGGCAGACCACCGGCGCCGGTGCCCCCCATGCGCAGCGAGCCTGGATTGGCCTGGGCATCTTCGAGCAAGTCACCGAAGTCTTCCCAGTCTTTATCCGTCGGTGCGGCAATCACGACCAGGCCCTGGCCGATCACATTGACCGGTGTCATGTCGGCATAGGTGAAATCGGCCAAGCCCATGATCGGGTAAAGCTGCGGGTTTTCGGCCCCGTACAGTACGGTATAGCCGTTTGCCGGCTTGGTAAGGACGGTGTTCATGCCGATGACGCCGGTTCCGCCGGAGCGGTTGGTCAGCACAATGCTGGTACCTAGCGCTTCCTCGACGTGGGGGGTCAGGCTACGAGCGACATTGTCGGTTGCGCCGCCGGCACCCCATTGGATAATCCCTTCGATGTTGCGCTCAGGATAATCGGCCAGGGCCGGCGAGAGCGCAGTCAGTGTGCCGGCAGAAATAGCCAGCGTTGCGAAAACCTGCTTGAGCATGGCGGTGTCCTCTGTAAGTCTTTGATTATTATTTGCGGTGAAATCGGTGTCGCATTATAAGCGATGCTGTTGTGTTGCGGGTCCACGTTCATATCGGAACAGCGCTAGCGAAGAAGCCGAATGGTGTCGCTGCGCTTCAGGGTGAGGCCCGATCCATGTCGAGGACGCCCAGGCAGGACACGCCAAGGCTGCGTCAGCGCTAGCGCGGCCCTACTTTACCACTCTCTTAACGAGCTGAGACACTTTCTGCCGGGTGCCATCGGCCAGCCTGGCGGCGCGCAGCCAGCTAGAGGCGTTACGTTTCACGATAAGGAGAACAAAGCCATGCGTCTTGGCCTGATCGGCAAGGCAATCATGAATTCCAGCGCACCGGACCTGCATACCCGACTCGGTGAGCTAACTGGTATCCCGGTTACCTACGACCTGTTCGATGCCAATGAGATGCCTATCGAATCGCTGGAAAGCCAGGTTCGCAAGGTCATGGCCGAGGGCTATCGGGGCGTCAACGTTACCTACCCTTACAAGGAAGCCGCCGTTAAGTTGGCGGATCGCGCCACCGAAGGCGCTCGGCTGGTCGGGGCGGCCAATACGCTGGTCTTCGCTAATGGACAGATCCAGGCCGAGAATACCGATTTCAGCGGTTTCATCAGCGGCTATCGCGCGACCCTGGGTGAGCGTGCGCCGGGACGTGTGCTGGTGATCGGTACCGGCGGAGTAGGTAAGGCGGTGGCCTTCGGGCTAGGCAAGCTCGGGGCCGAGGAAATCATTCTGCTGGACCTCGACGAAAGCAAATCCGCCAAGTTGGCCCATGAGCTGCGTCAGGCCGGTTTCAGCGCCTCGGAGGTTACTCTTGGCGCACTGGCCGAGACCGTCGGAGGCTGTGATGGGCTGGTCAACTGCACGCCGATTGGCCACGAAAAGAGCCCAGGCTGCCCTCTGCCCAAGAAGCTTATCGAATCGCGGCACTGGATCTTCGATGCCGTCTACGTGCCGGCGATCACCGAGTTCATTACTGCCGCGCGGAAAGCCCGTGCTCAGGTGATGAGCGGTGTCAGCCTGTTCGTGTTCCAGGGTGTGGATGCTTTCAAGTTCTTCTGCGAGGACGCCGAGACGCGTAAGCTCGCCGACGAGCAAGCCGAAGCGCTATTCATCCACTACAAGCAGAAACTATTGAAGGAGCAAGGCCAATGAGTTCGCACAAGGTGCTCGTCCTGCACGGACCCAACCTTAACCTGCTTGGTGAACGCCAGCCGGAAATCTACGGTTATGAGACGCTGGACGACATCAATAACCGCCTTTACGAGAAGGCGGCGATCAACGGTTGGGACCTCAAGTGCCTGCAGAGCAACCACGAAGGCGAGCTGATCGACGCCATTCATGCTGCGCGCCGTGACGGCACTGGATTGATCGTGATCAATCCGGCGGCCTATACCCATACCTCGGTGGCGATCCTCGATGCCCTCAATGCCTTCGATGGGCAGGTTATCGAAGTACATCTCTCGAACATCCACAAGCGCGAGAGCTTTCGCCATCATTCGTACGTTTCTATGCGTGCTGATGCGGTCATTGCCGGGCTGGGCAGCAAGGGCTATTCGCTGGCGCTCGACACGCTGGACTAACCTGTTGTGTCAGAACTCGAGGCTCTCCTTTTGCCCGCCACGTCGTGCTGCCGTAGCGGGCTTTGCGGAAGGAAGCAGGGGGGACCATTATCTTACTGCTGATATGAAAAAAGCCCGGCATCATGCGGCGCCGGGCTCGTTTATCGACTTTCTTCCCAATATCAGGGAATAATCTTCTCGGCGCGTAGGCGATCAAAGAGGTCAAAAAAGGCGCCACGTGTCTCGCGGAAGTGGTCGAAACCAAAGTCGCGGGACTTGGTGGTGTCATTGATGCATTCCTGATCGCGGCCCAGATCGGCGTCGGTGTGCCACCAGGAAGCCAGCTTGTCGACGTCCGGCTCCACCAGATCGTGCTTCGCGACAATCTCGCGCCAGGTCGCTTCGGCGCCCACCATCTGCTCCTCCAGCGGCTGCGGCGTCTCGGGGCAGTCCGCCACCTCGAGGCCGAAGTATTCTCCAATCTCGCGCCACATACGACGCCAGCGGAAGACGTCGCCGTTGACGGTATTGAAGGCCTGATTGGCCGCGCCCGGCGTGGTTGCTGCCCATTCCATTTGCCTAGCCAGAACGAGCGCATCGGTCATGTCAGTCAGCGCGTTCCACTGGGTCTGCGAGCCCGGGAACACGAAGGGTTGGCCGGTCGCCTTGCAGATCGATGCGTAGACGGCAATCGTCGTGCCCATGTTCATGGCATTACCGCGAGCATAACCGATCACGGTGTGTGGGCGATGCACGTTCCAGTTAAACCCATGACGTTCAGCGGCCTCGAACAGCACGTCTTCCAGCGCGTAGTAGAAGTTATCACCCGGCACGCGCGGCTCGGACTCGCGGAACGGGGTCTCGAGGCGTCCACTACCGTAGGCCTCGAATGATCCCAGATACTGTTTAGTACCGGTCACCAGCGAGGCGTGTTCCAGGTTATCGCTATCAAGCGCCTCGAACAGATGACGCATCATCGCGCTGTTGGCCTCTACGTTGGCCTTTTCGTTGTCACGACGAATCCAGGTGCAGTAGAAGACGTGAGTAATCGGCAGGCCCGCAAGCGCCTGCTCAGTGGCCAGTTTGTCCAGCAGATCGGCGGCGACAGGTATCACGCCGCTCTGCTCGGTGGCGCGGCGTGATAGACCATAGACGGTCCATCCGCTGGCAACCAGATAAGAAGCCAGATTGCCGCCGGTAATGCCAGTGGCGCCAACAACGAGCGCTGTGCCTTTACGCATGATCGATGCCCTTCTTGAAAGTTCGAGAAGATCTAGCCTCACGCCAGATCAATGAAGGCAGTCTGATAGAGAGCATTCGTTGCTACAATCGAAAACGCTGCAAATATTTATTGCGTAAAACGCAACACAATGAGCCTTAATGCAATGGACCTTAACGCCTTGCGCGTATTCGAACGCGTCGCCGCCACCGGCAGCTTCACCGCCGCCGCGCAACACTTTCACCGCGCAGTATCGTCGGTCTCGCGACAGATTCGCGGGTTGGAAGAATCAGTGGGGCAGCCGCTGCTCTATCGGCACACCCGTGCCGTCACTCTGACCGAGGCAGGCTGGCGCTATTATGAAGAGGTGCGTGACATTCTCGAACGCCTCGACATGGCAACCGAAGCGTTGAATCAACCCCATGCGGAGCCCAGCGGTGTGTTACGTATCAATGCACCGGTGGCCTTCGGCCAGCGCCAGATCGTGCCGTTGCTTCATCGCTTTCAATGTCGTTTTCCCAGCATCAAGGCGGAACTGCAGTTGAACGATCGTGTCGTCGATCCGGTGCGCGAAGGTCATGACATCACCTTCCGGGTCGGTAACCTGTCCGATTCATCGCTGGTTGCCCGGCAGCTGGCGCCGATGAACTACGTCGTCGCCGCGTCACCTGGCTACTTGGCAAGACATGGAACGCCGGAAACGCCCGAGGCGCTCTCCGAGCACGACTGCTTGATCTATCAGGGCGAACTGGGCCGCCAGCGCTGGTATTTTCAGCGGGGCGATGCGGCGAAGGAAGCTGCCTATGAGCTCGACGGTAGCCTCGCTAGCAATGATGCCGAGAGCCTGCTAAGGGCGGCGCTGCTCGGTCAGGGGCTGGTCATGTTTCCCACTTGGTTAATCGCCGAAGAACTTTCCAAAGGTGCTTTGGTGGCACTGCTTGAGACATGGCGCGGCGAGGTCATGCCCGGCCGCCGCGAGCTTTATGTGCTGACCCCTGAGCGTCGGCTCAGAGCGCTCAAGGTGCGTGCCTTCATGGATTATCTATTCGAGACGGTGTCGCCCACTCCCCCTTGGGATCGCTGGCAGGAAGAACTTCAGTCGTAACCATATTGGCCATCTTTGGCTGGACGGCCCTCATAACGAGGCTGAATAGCCACAGCAGCGACTTGCTCGGAATAACCCTTATTGAACCAGCTACTGAATGTGAACGGTATTAGTGTCGCCGAGTCGCGATATATAGTCCTGCCGCTACGATCAGTATGGTGCCTAGGTACGTATTAAGGTTTGGCACATCGCCGAATAGCAGAAAGCCGAACAGCGACGGCCAGATGAGTTGGGCGTAGAGGAAGGGAGAAGCCAACGAAGCGGGGGCGAAGCGCATGGCCTGGATCAGGCCGAACTGGCTGCCGGCACCAGGCCGATGCCTATGAACAGCCAGAGATCCTCGATGGCGATCGGTGTCCAGAAGAAAGGGCCACGGCAGCCGGAAATCTATGGCTGCGAGACGCTGGCGCTCGACACGCTGGCCTGATTCTGAAAGGCGGGTAGGCAAGGCCCCTCGTATCAGAGGGGCCGGAGAGAAGCTACTGCGTCTGACGAGTGTATTTTTCTACCAACGCTGTCGCATCATCATAAAGCTGCTGGCCGTCTAGTCCGCGCTCGCTCATGCCACTGATCCAGTGCTGGATCGTATCGTCGGCCGCTGCTTTCCAGGCATCCTGAGCGTCTTGAGAAATATGGATCATTTCTCCGTCATTGCGGGCCGCCACCTTGTCGATGGCGGCTTGCTCTGCCTGGTCCATCACCTGGCCGATACGCTGGGCTTCTTGGATTCCCGCGTTGTCATCGATGACTTGTTTGAGCTCCGGAGAGAGCTGGTCGTATTTATCCTGATCCATGGCTAGCACCATCATGGCGGTATATAGACCATGGTTACCTTCGAAGAAGGTATGATTTTGTGCCATATCGAGCACGCCCAGGGCCTCGGCGCTCTCGAACGGAAGTGTCAGTCCATCAATGACGCCACGAGAGACGGCTTCCGGAATCTGAGGAAAGGGCATGCCAACGACCCTGGCACCCAAGTTGGCAAAAAATCCGTTCATGGCTTTGGATGGTGCCCTGAGCGTTAGGCCTTTGACGTCCTCGGCGCTGCCTATCGTAACGTCCTTGGTATGGATTTTTCCGGGAGTATGGGCGAAGACGGCAATCGGGTAGATGCCTTCGAGCGAGTCCTGCATGTGCTGCATGGCATACTCGTGGGCAGCCATGCTGGTTGCTTCGCCGGTCGTGGGCAGGAAGGGAAGGTCGAAGGCTTCGGAGGCCGGGAAGCGGTTGGGCGTGTAGCTGAGCAGAGTCCATATGATGTCGACGACTCCATCCTTGGCCTGGTCATAAAGCGATGGGGCAGACCCTCCCAACTGCATGGCCGGAAATATCTCGACCTGAATGGCACCGTTGGATTGCTCCTCGACTCGTTCGGCCCAAGGTTCCAGATACTGGACCTGGACCGGCGTGGTCGGAGCGGCAAAATGGTGGAGGCGAAGCGTGACCGTATCTTGCGCCAGGCTGGCTGTCGCCAGTGACATCCCGCTGGCGAGTAACGCACCGGCGAGAAGCGACTTTTTTATCGTTATCGTCATGTTGTAATTTCTCCGTATGAGATGGTGAGGCTGGCGTGCTGTAGATCCAGGTCGTCGCTTAGATCGGATAGTGACGTGGACCGAGCTGCATCGTCATCCAGCGCAACTCGGTGAACTCCTCGATCCCCGCCTTGCCGCCGAAACGCCCGTAACCGCTGGACTTGACCCCACCGAACGGCATCTGCGGCTCGTCATGCACGGTCGGTGCGTTGATGTGACAGATGCCCGACTCGATCTGCCCGGCCACGCGCATCGCCCGCGCCGTGTCACGGCTGAATACCGCCGCCGACAGGCCGTACTCGGTGTCGTTGGCCATGCGGATCGCCTCGGCCTCGTCGGCCACGCGCATCATCGCCACCACCGGCCCGAAGGATTCCTCGCGATACAGGCGCATGGCCTCGGTCACGCCATCGATCAGGGTCGGCTGCATGATCACGCCGTCGGCCTTGCCGCCCGAGGCCAGGCGCGCACCTTTCTCGAGGGCATCGTCGATCAGCGAGTTGAGCTTCTCGCCCGATTCGCGGTTGATCAGCGTGCCCAGCGCATTGCCCTCGCCACGCGGGTCGCCGGCACGCAGGCTGGCGGCCTTCGTCGCCAGCTTGTCGGCGAAGGCATCGGCGACGGCATCGACCACGATCAGGCGCTCGGTGGACATGCAGATCTGGCCCTGGTTGAAGAACGCCCCGAAGGCGGCCGCCTCGACTGCAGCATCCAGGTCGGCGTCGTCGAGCACCACGAAGGGCGCCTTGCCGCCCAGTTCGAGCAATACCGGCTTGAGCTGACGTGCCGCACGCTCGGCAATGATCCGCCCCACCGGGGTGGA